>CAZHTF010000048.1:4145-25040 GCA_964535305.1 uncultured Planctomycetales bacterium
CACCTTTGAGCCCGGTCCTCCGGAACAACTCGCCGGCCCCGCCGACGCGATCCGCGCATTCACCCGCGCTTCCAGATCAGCGGGTACGGCGGGCGTCGTGTAACGCCCCAGCGCCGCCAGCAGAGCACTCAATTCGCGATCCTGAGTCGCCAGATGTTCATCGCTGCGCAACCGGGCACTCAGCGCAGCCGGCAGACCCTCCGCCGACGGACGCAGGCGCGCGTCCAGCAATTGCGGATCAAACAAGACCGGCGAAGCGGGTGAATCGGAATCTGACATCGCTATCGTCCTCGCTGACCGGCCGAGCTCGGCCGGCGCTCCGCGGCTTCCTGCCACAGCCGTGCGAAATGCCCCACGGCGGCGTGCAGCCGCGACTTCACCGTTCCGACCGGAATCGAGAGAATCTCCGCGATCTCGGCGTACGGCAGTTGCTGGTAATACCCCAGGATCAAGATCGTGCGCAGGTGCTCGGGCATGCGGCTGATCACCTGCCGAACCTGCTCGCGCTGCACCTGCTCGTCGGTCGATTCGTCCGGCCCGGCCGTCTGGGCCTCAAGACTGCCGGCGGCCGAGGTCTCGCTGTCGCCGATGACCGCGTCGATCGAAAGCTGCGGACGGCGCGATCGGCTGCGCAGCGCGTCGCGTGCCTTGTTGGCTGCAATAGTGTAGAGCCACGGCTTGAATGCGCGGCCCCGATCAAATGTCGCGCCCGCCAGGTGCACTTGCAAGAACGTCTCCTGCACCAAGTCCTCGGCCATCGCGGAATCGCCCACGAAGCGGCACAGAAAACCGAAGAGCTCGGTCGTGTAGCGCGAAACCAACGCCGGCAGCGCGGCGGATCGGCCGGCCAGGTGCAACGCCAGAAGGTCTTCGTCGCTCCTGGTCTCCACGATCAACCTCAATACGTCGCCGCGGTATGGCGGTTCAACCGCTGCGGCATTGCTTCACGGTTGCTTCTGAACACCGCTTCGATAAGTATAGGCATACTCAAAACTAAGCGCCTGATACGCCGCCGAGCGGAATGTAGGTATGTCCGAAAACAAGCTCCCATTGGACGAGCCGACGCTCGACCGCCGCACACTAGCCGCCCTGGTCGAAGCTTCGGCCACCATCAGCAGCTCGCTCGATCTTTCGACGACGCTCCAGGCGATTGCGCGGGCCGCGGCAGACGTGCTGACGGCCGAGGCCAGCTCGGTGGTGCTGCTGGATCGCGCCCGGCAGAAGCTAGTCTTCCGTGCCGCGGTCGGCATCTACGGCAGCCTGCTGCTGGGCGAGGAATTCGACGCGAACCTGGGAATCGCCGGACGCGTGGCGCAATCCGGGATCGGGGCGCTGGTGCCGGATGTGAGGCGGCATCCGGATTTTTTCGGCGGAATCGACGCGAAATCCAGCTTCATCACGCGCGGCATGCTGGTCGTGCCGCTGAAGGTGCGCAATGAAGTGATTGGCGTGGTGGAGGTGCTCAACAAGCGCGGCCCGGAGAATTTCACCGAACGCGACATGGGCATCCTCTCGGTTTTCGCCAACATAGCGGCGCTGGCCGCGTCGAACGCGCAATCGCACGAATCGCTGAAGCGCGAGAACCTGGGGCTGCGCGAAGGCGCCACGCCCGAGGAGCCGATCGTCGGCAGCAGCGCCGCGCTTAAGGAAGTGCTGCAACTGTGCGACCGCGTCGCCGCGACCAACGCGACCGTGCTGCTGCTGGGCGAAACCGGCACAGGCAAGGAGCTCAGCGCGCGGCGGATTCACGCACTCAGCCCGCGGCGGGCCAAGCCGTTCATCGCGATCAACTGCGCCGCGCTGCCCGAGACGCTGCTGGAGAGCGAGCTGTTCGGGCACGAAGCCGGGGCCTTCACCGGGGCCACCTCGCAGAAGCTGGGCCGCTTTGAGCTGGCCGACAAGGGCACGCTCTTTCTCGACGAGATCGGCGACATCAGCGCCTCGACGCAGGTGAAGCTGCTGCGCGTGCTGCAGGAGCGCGAGTTTGTGCGCGTCGGCGGCACCAAGACCATCTCGTGCGACGTGCGCATAATCGCCGCCACGAATCGCAATCTGAAAAAGGCCATGGAAGCCGGCGAATTCCGCGAAGATCTCTACTATCGACTGAATGTCTTCCCGATCCAGCTTCCGCCGCTGCGCGATCGGCGCGAGGACATTCCGCTGCTGGTGAATCACTTCGTCGAGCGGCACGCCAAGGAGCTGGGCTGGCCGCAGCCGCAGGTCTCGGCGGACGCGATGGCGCGGCTGTGCGCGTATCGCTGGCCGGGCAACATCCGCGAGATGCGCAACGTGATCGAGCGCAGCGTGCTGCTGTGCGACAGCGCCGAGGTCTCCGCCGATCAACTGCCGCGCGAGATTGCCGGCGACCTGCCGGAGCAGATCGGCGACAGCGTCTCCTCGCAGCTCGAAGGCTACGAGCGGGCCATGATCGTCAAGGCGCTCGAGGAGAACGAGTGGAACCAGGTGCGCGCCGCCAAGACGCTGGGCATCTCGCGCGACAACCTGCGCTACCGGCTGCGCAAGTATCAGATTGAGCGTCCCGATGGCCGCGTCGATGAATAGCCGCGGAGCCCTTCACGCATGAAACGCGGCGTCATTTTCGACATGGATGGCGTGCTGGTTGCGTCCGGTCCGGCACACGCCGGCAGTTGGCGCATCGTGGCCCGCAAGCACGGCATCCCAATCAGCGACGAGCAATTTCGCACGCTCTTTGGCCGGCCCAGCCGCGACATCGTCCGCATGCTCTGGGGCGCACACGTGACCGACGAGCAGATTCGCCAGATCGACGATGAAAAGGAAGCCGTCTATCGCGCGCTCGTGACCGGCATGGTGCCGCTGACGATCGGCACGCGCGAGCTGCTCGCCTCGTTGCGCGAGGCCGACTTTCGGCTGGCCGTCGCCACCAGCGGACCGCCGGAGAATGTCACGCTCGTGCTGAGCGAGACCGGCCTGCAGCCGCACTTCGCCGCGACTGTCAACGGCTTCGACGTGCGGCACGGCAAACCCGCTCCGGATTGCTTTCTGATGGCCGCGGAGCGGATCGGCCTGTCTCCAGACGCGTGCGTGGTCGTGGAAGACGCGCCGGTCGGGATCACCGCGGGGCTGGCGGCGGGCATGCCGGTCATCGGGCTGGTTGGGACGCATGCGGCACGGACGCTGCAGCAGGCGGGCGCGACGCGCGTCGTGGGCGCGCTGCGCGAGATCACGCCGGAGCTGGTGCGCAGCCTGTAAGCTTCTACCGCACGTTGGACGACTCGACGTGCCGCCGACGGCTACCGTGGCTGCGGCGGCGGATGCAGCTCGAAAGCCCAGCGCTGGCTCGAGCCCCAGAAGAGCCGCGCGCCGGACTCCGCCGGCGGCTGCTCGAATTCAATCTCCAACACGCGGATGCCCGCCGAATCGGCTTGGAGCACGCGCAGCCGTCCGCCGCGGAATGCGTGCGTCGCTCCGGGCTGAGCGGC
The DNA here is from genome assembly GCA_964535305.1 of uncultured Planctomycetales bacterium. GTDB lineage: Bacteria > Planctomycetota > Phycisphaerae > UBA1845 > Fen-1342 > CAZHTF01. Next base: position 7,607 of record CAZHTF010000048.1, read on the forward strand.
TTCTTCGCCGCGCGCGGCGCGCAGCAGCTCGCCGAGCGCGCCGGAGAAATAGCGCTGTTGCGCGATCTGCACGCGCAAGACGCGCGGGCTGAGCCACTCGACCTCAGCGGGCGCGGTCATTCCCAGCACGCGCGGGGCCCAGGTGAGCACCACCACGCGCAGCTCACGGGCGCCGCTGCGCTGCATCAAGGCTGGCCCGAGGTAATGCGCGATCAGCGGCATATTCAGCATGTAAAGCGTTTGGCCGTCGCGCACGCCGTCGGCGGACGCGAGCACTTCGTCGATGACGCGATCTTCGACCTGCCGCGCGGCTTCGAGCGCGCGCGTGAACTGCAGGCACAGGAAGCCCATCACCGCGGCGCTCAGCAATAGACCTAGGCGTGCCAGCAGCAACCTGCGGCCCGCGCGGCTGCGTGCCGCGGCGCTGTGGTCTAGCACATTGCGGGCGATCGCGGCGCCACGCGCCGCGGCCGGCGGCGGCGGTCGGTGACCGACGAGTGCCTCGTACGCCAGCGAAATCAGCATGGCCCAGCCCGCGCCCGGCAGATACAGATGATGCGGCGATTCAAAGGCCGGCAGCACGGGCGTCATCGTCAACACCAGCCAACCCGGCGCAAGCCACGCAATTTCGCGGCGACGATTTCGCCAGCAGAGCCACAGAATCAGTAGCAGCAGCAGGCCGCTCGCGCCGTAGAGAATCCACGGCCGCTCGCGCAGATACGTCACGCCCCCGAACGGCAGGATCGGGACCAGCAGAAACTGGCCCAGAATGTAGTAGCAGAATTTGTCGAACACGAACGACCAGAAGCCCGGGTCGGCCGGCGTCCGCACATACGGGAATGGCGGGATGCCGCCCGCGCCCAGCAGGCTGTGCCGCAGCCAGACGTATCCAGCGCCGACGAGCAAGCACGCCGTCAGCAGCAGGGCCGCGCGCGTTAGCCCGCCGCGCTGTGCTGCTACCAAACCCGGCGCAGGCGCGCCGCGCGGGCGAAAGAGGCGCACCAGCTCGCACAGCGCCAGCACGAACGGCAGCACGATCGCGTTTTCGCGACAGCCGAGCGCCAGGCCGAAGAACGCGAGACAAGCTGCGGCGAGGGCCGCGATTCGCAGCCGCCCGGCGGTGCTGATTTCGCCGCTGGCTGCGGCGCTGCCGCGGATGGGCGCTACATCGCGCAGCGCGACGTAGCAGCGCGTCGCCGCCAGCAGAAACGCGGTCACCATCAGTTCGCTTTGCGAGGCGACCCACTGCACCGTGCCGACATGGCCGGGGTGCAGCGCCAGCAGCAGCGTGCCGGCCAGGGCCGCTTCGCGCGGCACGCCCAGCCGCCGCATCAGCATCATCAGCATGCCGCAATTCAGCGCATGCCAGGCGAGCGAAACGGCGTGCAGCGCGGCGGGCGACCAGCCGCTGAGCGTGTACGCCAGCTTCATCAGCCCGAACGCGATCGGCCGGAAGAAGCGCAGCGTGCACGGCTCGAACCAAGGCGTCTCGAGCACGCCGCCGATCAGCTCGAGCCGGCACGCGTCGGTCAGGCTGCGCAGCGACCAGTCGGCGGCTTTGAGTTGTTGATAGTGGGCGTAATCGTCGAGGAACAGGCTGCCGCGCAGGGCCGGTCCGTGCAGCGCCAGGATTGCCGCCAGCACTGCCAGCAGCAGCCCCGCGTCGCGCCAATGCTCGGCCCGCGGCCGCGGGCGCTCCAGATTCATCGCGATCCGGAGGTCGCCTCGTGCGGCGTGGGCGCCGGCTGCGTCGCCGCGGCGCGCGGTGCGGTGCTCTGCGCCGCGGGCTCGCTGTCCGGAGTGCCCAGCGCTTCGAGCTCCGGTTTTCCAGGCAGATGAGCGCCGAACAGCGGCACGAGAATTCCCGGCAGCGCCCAGGTCAGTTGGATCAGGCGGACCGCCAATGCAAACGCCACCGCCTGCGAAACGTCGGCAAAGCCGCGGTGCGCGAAGAACTGCACGTAAGCCCATTCCATCACGCCGAAGGCCTGCGGCGGCGAGATCGGGATGGCGCCGATGAGAAAGCCGATCGGGACGTAGATGAAGTAGTGCATGAACGGCTGCGGTTTCATGCCCAGGGCGACAGCCATGACGTAGGCGCTAATCAGCACGATGATCTGCAGCACGAGCGTGTTCACCAGCGAGGCCAGCACCAGCCCGGGGTGATTGCGCATCGCGACCGTTGCGCGGCCGATCCGCAGCAACTGGTTGCCCATCGGCAGGCGCTTGGCCAGCGCCGGCAGGCCGATCGCGTGCCGCAGCCGGTTGCTCAGCACGAAAACGGCGGCGATCGCCAGGCAGACGACGATGCCCGCGAGCACCCACGCCAGCCGGCCGAAGTGCTTGGCGTCCCAGACGGTGATGATCATCGTGCCGGCGATCACCACCAGCCCGAACAGGCCGATCACGCGATCCAGGAAGACCGTCAGCACGGCTTCGGTTTTTCGATCGGTGTAGCGCGTGATGTAGTAGGCCTTGATCAAGTCGCCGCCGGTCGTGCCCGGCAGCGCGAAATTGAAGAAATTTCCGGCGAACGAGAGCTTGACCGAGTTCCAGAATGTCAGGCGCACTTCCTGAATCGCAAGCATCCAGATCAGCCGCAGCGATTGCAGGAATGGCACCGGCAGGAAGAAAAGGACCGCCAGCGCGGCGTGGGTCCAGTTTGCGCGTTTGAGCACGCCACGGATGCCGTACTCGATGTCAGGGACGGTTCCGCCGGCGACGAGCCGCACGTTTGCGACTGGGATTTCGGAGCGGGCGCCGTTCTCCTCGATGACGAACACGTCCGGGCGCTCTTCGATCAGTCGCACGAAGCGGCCGTCGTTAAGGCGCACACGGTCGTACCAGGCCACGTGCGTGACGAGGTAGAGCACCGCGACGGCGCACAGGCCGTAGCGCAGCAGCGGCAGAATCCAACCCAAAGGCGACGCTTTGCTCACGCGAGCCCACATGCGAGGAATCCAACGCACGCCACGCCGCGGCTCGGCCATGCCCCGATGACGGCGTTGAGTCTGGCAGTCTATCCCGGGTCGAAAGGCGCGCGTAGCGCGACGGCGAAAAACGAACCCGGGCGGCTGTGACAGAAACCGTTCCCGAGCGGTTCACGCGCCGCACAATCTGACTACCATATCGCACATGGCAACTGAACCTGCGGGGGCGTTGAGCGAGAGCACCCGCTCCCAGCTTGCCGCACCTGCGGTTGAACAGAACGACGAATCGGCGCATATGCCGCGCGCCCGCGAGCCGTTCATGGATGTCTGGTCGCGGACGGATCCCCGTCACCGCCGACAGACGATCATGCTGCTGTTTGTGAACCTGGCGCTGTTCTGCGGTCTCTGCGTGTTCACGCATTGGCTGCACGTGGCGCGGCTGTTTGATTTCTCGATCGAGAGCTACATCGCGCCGGCGCGCGTCTTTGGCGAGCAAACACAGACGCTGACCGACTTCATTCTGTTCCCGATCAGCGTCGAGCTTACGCCGGTGCACGGCGTGGTGCTGGGGCTGCTGGTGGCCGCGACGGTTGCGGTGCCGATTCTGATCGCGATTCTGTACCGCTTCTGGAGTGCGATTCCGTTCATCCTGGCGGTGCTGGTATTCGCGCACATGCCCTGGATGGCGTTTACGCTGCTGCTGAGCTGCGTGTTGGCGTCGGTGCCGCCTTTCCGCCTGCCGTTTCGCTTCGGATCCGCGCTGGTCGGGATGCTGCCGGTGCTGGCGTATCTGTACTTGGCGACAGGGGCGCCGCAGGACGGGCCGCTGTCGTCTCCATCGCAGAGCTTCCAGCTCACATTCCCGTGGGTGCTGGCGATCATCGCGGCCTGTGCGATGATGGGGCTGGTCTTGCTGCTGGCACGGATCGTGAACTACCGGCCGACGGCGGTGGCGCCGGTGGTCGCGGTGATGTTCGCCACGCCGGTGATCCTGTTTCACGCACGGGTGGGGGTGGACGAATTGGCGTATCGCGTGCTGGAGGCGCAGTATGGCCCGCGTTCGCCGCGCTTCGAGCCCGCTGAAGACCCGGAAGTCACCACGGATCGCATTCGGAATCTGGTGCACCGCTGGACGACGGATGAGCCCGGCGTGGACGCCTATCGCGCCGATTTCCTGGCCTGGTGGGATGGGCGGGTCGACGGTCTCAAGCAGCGCGTCCGTCAGCGATTGCAGACCGAGTTTCTGCGCGATCGGCATGCCGCGTACGACGCCTGCAGCCGCTTCATTTCCGATCATCCCAAGAGCCGCTACGTGCCCTGCGTGCTCTACATTCAGGCCCGCGTTTTGGACACACGACTCGACGAGCGGCGCTTCGAGCAGATCCCGCCGCGGCGCGAGCTATACAGTGATTTTCCGCACGTGCAATCGGAAGCGGCCTGGGCGGCCCTGCTGAGTCAGTATCCGGATTCGCCACTGGCGCTTGCGGCGGCGATTCGACTGGCGCAGCTCTACCTGCGGCAAGCGCAACCCGATCGCGCCCAGGAGATGCTCGAATGGGTGCGGGCGCGCGAGCCGCGCGCGGGCGCGAGCGTGCCGGCGACGCAGCCGACGGCGAAGCTGCTGGCCGCTGTCGCGCCGGAGAGCACGCTGAATTTCGAGCCGGAGCCGTATTTCTTCGAGGCGGGCCGACTCGCCGAGCTGATCCAGGAGAATCGCGACGACCCGCGCTTCGGCAACACTCCGCTGGTGGCGCTGGCGGCGTTGGATCCGCGACGCGCCGGCTACTCCGAGCAATTGCTGCTGCTGGCTCAGGAGTATGAGCACGGGCTGCTGCATGACAACCTGCTGGTGCGCTGGGCTGCGGCACAGCTCGATGTCGAATCGCGCGCGGCGCGGCTGAGCGAGTGCATCGCGGCGTTCAGCGGTGAAGACGCGCTGCCCGAAGCGCTCTTTCGCCTGGCGGACCTGGAGATCCAGGCCAGCACCAGCGACGACCCGACGCGTCGGGCACGCGGCGTCTCGCGGATGCGCGAACTGTCGACACGCTTTGGCGCAACGTTCTGGGGCGCCGCCGCCGCCGATCGCCTGGCGATGATGGACCCGACGACGGCGCGGCCGGCGGGCGTGAGGGCCGCGCGTTGAAGAACATCATCCTGGGCATCACCGGCGCCAGCGGCGCGATTTACGCGCGGCGCTTGGCACAGTGCATCGTCGCGAGCGGAGCGCATCTGCACCTGGCGATCACGCCACTGGGACGCCGGCTGCTCGCGGACGAGTTGGGCATTCGCCGCGCGACGCTGCCGGAGATCCTCGGTGCGCACGCCACCCGTGCGACGCTCTATCCGCACGCGGACCTGGGCGCCAAGATCGCCAGCGGTTCGTTCATCTCCGACGGGATGGCGATCTGCCCGTGCAGCAGCAACACGCTCGGCGCGCTCGCCAGCGGGCTTACGGACAATCTCGTGACGCGGGCCGCCACGGTGACGCTGAAGGAATCGCGGCGGCTGGTGCTTGTCCACCGCGAAATGCCGATCGGTGCGATCGAAATCGAGAACATGCTCAAGCTCAGCCGCGGCGGCGCGATCATCTGCCCGGCGTCGCCCGGCTTTTACATGCTGCCCGAGACAATTGACGATCTGGTCGACTTCGTCGTCGGCCGCGTGCTCGACCTTCTGTCCATTCCGCATACGCTCAACACCCGCTGGGACCCGACGCGCACCGCGCTCGCCGCGCCCGCGCCACGCGTGGCGGAGTCGGCGCCGACGCAGACAGACGAGCCGTAACGCGCCGCAGCCGCTGCACGCCGGCGATCGCGTACACTTCGAATCCGATGAGCTCGCTCTATTCCAACGCGCGGACCTGGGCGGAGATGATCAAGCTCAGCCATTCCGTCTTTGCGCTGCCATTCGCGCTGCTGGCGACATTTCTGGCGGCCCAGCCGGGGCGGCCCAGCGTCCTGCAGTTCGCGTTGATCGTGCTGTGCATGGTCGGGGCGCGCAGCGCCGCGATGACGTTTAACCGCATCATCGACGCCCGATTCGACGCAGACAATCCGCGCACCGCCAACCGCCCGATCCCGCGCGGGCAGATCGATCGCGGTAGCGCCTGGCTGTTCTTCGCCGCCGCGTGCGGCCTGTTCGGCGCGTCCGCGGGGGGCTTCTACTGGTTTGAGGGGAACGCCTGGCCGCTGGCGCTCACCGTTCCCGTGCTGGCGTGGCTGTGCGGCTATTCGTACGCCAAGCGCTTTACCGCCTCGTCGCACGTGCTGCTCGGAATTGGGATCGCCTTCGCGCCGGTTGCGGCCTGGATCGCGATTCGCCCGGAGACGCTCGGCCCGCCCGCGTGGCTGCTGATGCTGGCGGTCACGTGCTGGGTCGCCGGCTTTGATCTGATCTACGCCTGCCAGGATGTCGGCTTCGACCGCAGCGCCGGCCTCTACAGCGTGCCAGCCCGCTACGGCGTGCCGACGGCGCTGTGGCTGGCGCGCGGGCTGCATGTCGTCACGGTCGCGGCGCTGCTGGGTGTGGGCTGGACGGCAAAGCTGGGCTGGCCGTACTTCATCGGCGTCGGGCTGGCTGCGGTGCTGCTGACGGTCGAGAACGCGATCGTCAGCCCGCGCGATCTGACGCGCGTCAACCTGGCGTTCTTCACCGTCAACGGCATCGTGGGCGTGCTGTTGGGCCTGCTGGGAATTCTCGATATCGTTGCGTTGTGACCGCCGCCGCGCCACGCGCTTCGTCGCACACACGTCATGTCGCCGCTGCCGCACGCCGCCCAAAAAGGCGCCGCGTGCGCCCGTGGCAATTCTGCATCGCGTGGCTGGCGCTGATGGCGCCGCTCGCGAGCTGGGGCCTGCCAAGCCGCGCGGCGGACGAGCTGCTCTTTGGCGGCCAGCCGGCCTGGCCCGCGGCGCAGTTTCAGGCGACCGGGCAGCTCGCATCGTTACGCGAACGGGAAGCGGGCGCCGACACCGACCTGAACCCGTTGCAGGCGACGCAGACAATCCTCGATCTGACCGCCAGCGACGCCGACCGCGCCGCAATTCTGCTGCGCTACAGGCTCTACTCGCGCCAGCCGGATGAGATGATCACGTTTCGAGCGCTGGCACGGATGAGGCCGCGCGAAGCAAACTTCGACCCGCAGCTCTACCAATATGGCGGGCTATACGTGTACCTGGCGGGCGCGGCGGCGGGGCTCGCCGGCGGTCTGGGCTTCACACGCCTCAGCAGCGACCTGGGCGCATACCTGGCGGAACCCGAGCTCTTTGGCCGGCTTTATGTCGCCACGCGCTGCATCTCGCTCATCGCCGGAACGCTGGCTCTGGCGGCCGTGTTTCGACTCGCCGCGCGCGGCGCCGGCCGAACGGCGGGCTGGCTGGCGATGATCCTCACCGCGCTTTCGCCCAGCTTCATCACGTTCAGCCTCGAAGCCAAGCCACACCTGCCGGCGACCGCGGCGCTGCTATGGGCCGCTGTGCTGGCGCTCGATTTTTCGCGCGCGGCGTCGACGCGCGTCGCGCTGCGGCTCGGTGCGCTGGTGGGAGTCGCCTCCGGCCTGGTGCTGACCGGCGCTGCCGGCGGATTGCACTGGGCCACGCTGCTGCCGCTTGCGAAGGGCAGCGCGCGCCGCGGAATGCTACTGGCCGCTGCGCTGGCGCTGGCCATCTACGCGCTCACCAACCCCTATGTTCTCTACAACGCGTTGTTGCGACCCAGCGCGATTCTCAGCAACCTCGGAAACTCCGGAACGATGTACCGCGCGACGGTTTCGCTCGACGGAATGCAAACCGTCGTCGCGCTATTGGCCGAGAGCGTCGGTGCGGGCGTACTGATCGTCGGCCTGGGTGCGCTGCTGTGGCCGTGCCGCGTGCAGCCGCGTGCACTGCTGGCGCTCGCGCCGCCGGCGCTGGGCATGACGCTGTTGTGCGTTGCGCTGGGTGCGGGAAAACCCGCGGAGTTCGCACGCTTCCTGCTGCTGCCGGCGCTGCTCTTGTGCGTGTCAACGGCCGTTGGGCTGGTGCGGCTGGCCGCCCGCTCGCGGATCGCGGCGCTGGTCGCATTGTGCCTGGTCGTTCCGACGCAGGGCTCGCTGGCGTACGTGTCGGCGTTCGCGACCGACGCGCGCGGCGTGAACGAGTCGCGCCGGCTCGCCGGACACGCGCTCGCCGAGATGCTCGCAGCCGGCGAGCCGATCGGGATGGTGCAGGAGCCGGCCCCGTACGCCACTCCGCCGCTGGATTTCACGCAGCGGCAAGTGCTGCTGCTGCCTTCTGCCGCCCCGCCGGCGCTGGACCCGGCGATGCTGCCGCGCGTGCTGGTACTGACCGCCGACGACGAGCGGCGGATCGCGGGCGCGTGGTGGCGGCCGCACTACCGGCTTGAGCGAGGCTTTCCGGCCGAGCCCGCGCGGCTCACGCCGATCGCCTGGGCGAACAAGGCGACCTACGTGTTCGTCCGCGTCGAACACAGCGAATAAGGCACGCCGGGCGCGGAACGCGGAGTGCAGTCCGTGCCTCTGCTACCAGATAAGCGCAATGTGCCATCGGTCGCGCGGCTTCTGACCGCCGAAATCCGCATCTTCCAGGTACGCATGGCACAGCGCTTGCTACATCGATCCGGGGAGGACCCATCATGTTTGGCAGGCACGAAACCGACGTCGTGGTTGTCGGCGCGGGGCCGGTCGGCTTGTTCGCCGCCTTGACGCTGGTCGAGCGCGGCCTGCGCGTGCAAGTTGTAGACGAGGCCTGGCGCTCGACGCTGCACACCTACGCCCTGGCGCTGCATCCGCGTTCGCTGCAACTGCTCGAGCGCGTCGGCGTGGCCCGCGACGCCCTGGCCCGCTGCGTTCGCGTCGACCGCGTGATCTTCTCCGACGAAAGCGGGCCGCGCGCCACCATCCGCTACTCGGACCTCAATCTCGAGCATCCCTTCGTCGCCGTGCTGCGGCAAGACGTGCTCGAAGCGCTGCTCGAGGAGCACCTGCGCGCCCGCGGCGTAAAGGTGCAATGGAACCACCGCGTGCGGCAATTGCGACCGGATGAGAACCACGTCGAAGTCAACATCGACGAGCTCGAAAAGGAATCCTGCGGCTACGCAGTCGCGAGCAGTGAGTGGCAGGTTCGGCGGTCAACCACGACGCGGGCCGCGTTCGTGCTGGGCGCGGACGGGCATCGCTCCACCGTGCGGCGGTTGCTGGATATCAACTACCCGCTGGTGGGCACGCCGGCGATGTTCGCGGTGTTCGAGTTTGAGATCGACCGCGATCTGCCGGGCGAGTTGCACGTGCTGCTGCATCAGAACAGCAGCAACGTGCTCTGGCCTCTTCCGGGAAAATCGGGCCGCTGGAGCTTTCAGGTACAGGAGAGCGAGCCGGACATTGATGCGCGCGAGAAGAACCGGTTGTTGGTGCAGGTCGGGTCCCAGGCGTTTCCGTCGCTGGCGCGTGAGGAGCTGCTGGACTTGATCCGCGTGCGGGCGCCGTGGTTCCGCGAGCGGATTGGCGATGTGCGTTGGTCGATCCTGATCCGATTCGAGCAGCGGCTCGCGGAGCGCTTCGGCGCGGGGCGCTGCTGGCTGGCCGGCGACGCCGGGCACATGGCCGGTCCGATCGGGGTGCAGTCGATGAACGTCGGGCTGCGCGAGGCGGACGAACTGGTGTCGATCATCGATCGCGTGCAGCGCGGCAGCGCCACGCTCGATGCGTTCAATCAATACGGACAGGAACGGCAGCGCGAGTGGCGCAGGCTGCTCGAACCGGACGCGCGCGGCCCGAACGCGCAGCCGTGGATTCAGCAGAACCAGGCCCGCATCGTGTCGGCGATCCCGGCCTCCGGCGAGGAGCTTTCGCGATTGCTGGGGCAGCTCGGGCTGGAGGAGAATCAGGATCGAACGTGAGCAAACCCACGCATTTCGTCATCAGTCTCCAAACTTGATGCCCTGCGCCAGCGGCAGGTCGGTGCTCCAGTTGATGGTGTTGGTTTGGCGGCGCATGTAGACCTTCCACGAATCGCTGCCGCTTTCGCGGCCGCCGCCGGTTTCCTTCTCGCCGCCGAAGGCGCCGCCGATCTCGGCCCCGCTGGTGCCGATGTTTACATTGGCGATGCCGCAATCGCTGCCGCTGTGCGCTAGGAACTCCTCCACCTCAATCATGTGGTGCGAGAAGATGGCGCTGCTCAGGCCCTGCGGAACGCCGTTCTGCAATGCGATCGCTTCACGGATCTCGCGCACCAGCACATCGTGCGTGCTCGCGCGTGTCGCGCCGCCGTATGGGATTACGTAGAGGATCGGCGCGAAGGTCTCTTCCTGTACGATCTTGAATTCGTTCCTGGCGGCGGCGATGCAGGGTCGGACGTAATGCCCGCCGGGGTAATCCGGCCCGCTGAGCGGCTCGCCGCCAATCAATACTTGCCCGCCTTCGTCGCGGACGCGTTTGATCGCGTTTTGCAGGTCGGTCACAGCCTGGTGATTCACAAGCGGTCCCATCAGCGTCTCGGGCTTGCGCGGGTCGCCGATGCGGACGGTCTCGTATGCCCGGATCAGGCGGCGGACCAACTCGTCGCGCACCGATGCGTGCACGATGATGCGGCGCGTACTGGTGCAGCGCTGCCCGGCTGTGCCGACTGCGCCGAAGACGATGGCGCGCGTCGCCAGGTCCAGATCCGCGAAGCCGGTGACGATGATCGCGTTGTTGCCGCCCAGCTCCAGAATCGTGCGGCCGAGCCGCTTGCCGACGACTTCCGCCACGCGATAGCCCATGCGGCAACTGCCTGTTGCTGAAACGAGCGGCACGCGCCGGTCGGCCAGCATCGGTTCGCCGACGTCGGCCACGCTGCCAGTCGCGAGGCAGAAGATTGCCGGGTCGACGCCATTCGCCCGACACACCTGCTCCGCGATCCGCGTGCAGGCGATCGCGGTCAGCGGCGTCTGGTGCGAGGGCTTCCAGATGCAGGTGTCGCCGCAGACGGCAGCGATGGCGGCGTTCCAACTCCAAACTGCGACCGGGAAGTTGAACGCGCTGATGATGCCGACGACGCCCAGCGGGTGCCACTGCTCGTACATGCGGTGCCGGGCGCGCTCGCTGTGCATCGTCAGGCCGTAGAGCTGCCTCGACAATCCGCAGGCGAAGTCGCAGATGTCGATCATCTCCTGCACTTCGCCCTCGCCCTCGGCGGCGATCTTGCCCATTTCAAGCGTGACCAGCGCGCCCAGGTCGGACTTGACCGCCCGCAACCGGTCGCCGAGCTGGCGGACAATTTCGCCACGCCGCGGAGCGGGCAGCATGCGCCATTGCAGGAACGCGTCGTGCGCCCGCTGTGCGATGCGTTCGTATTCATCGCGCGACACCTGCCGGACGCTGGCGATGCGTGATCCGTCGATCGGCGTGGTCACGTCGATGCGCGGCCCGCCGCCGAACCACTCGCCGCAGAAGCCGCCCGGGTTTTCGTCCGAAATCCCGAGCCGCCGCAGAATCTCGTGCATATGCCTGCTCCTGGAACCTGGCTGAAGTGTATCAAATCGGCGATTACGCGGCACTTGGCGGTGGCTGTGCGGGCCGTCGAACGGTGCTCAGAGCATCGGCGGCGCAATCAGCGCCAACCGCACGCTTCGAAGTTGCGAACATGACCACAGACGCGCCGCCAAATGCCGTCGTACGACAAGCGGCGACTCACGGCAGTCGGTGAGAAAGAAAAGGCGACGCCCCGCGTCCGTACGGGGCGCCGCGCAATGCGACACGAAGTGGCTCCCTTTAACCTCGCGTCGCGACGACACGTTCATTCATGTCGGGCGTCGCGCCTTGTCATGCAGCGGCAAGAGCGCGTCTCGATCCACCGGCCCGGCAGCCCGAATCAGCCCATCGCAGCGAGCGGCGACTGCTCGCAGTATATCAGCAAGCGCCACGCTCCGTGCGCTGATTTCGCGTAACTTCCCGGCGGTCGAACGGCGCGATCGACCCGCTTCGGGCGTTCGAGCCGCCTGCAATCCTTACGTCGCGACCGCCGACGCGGATTCAGGGGACGAGCGGTTCACCCGCGGCGGCCAAGTGATGGGACCCGCGGCGGGCGGATCGCGCCAGGTGGCTGCTCCCGCGCGGAGTGATGAAATTCAGGACCGCCGCCGGATCGGAGCGGCGATCGTCGCGCCGCAAGCGGACTCGTCGCAATCGCGCCGCCGCGCGGCTACATTTCGCGCCCGTGAACTATCTTGGGCACTTCCACCTGAATCACGCGGTGAACGGTCTGCCGGTGGAGGCGTATTTCGCGGTCGGCGTCGCGTTGCCGGACCTGTGGCCGCGTTTTTCGCGACGTCAACGGATTCGCTGGCGCGCAATTCGCGCCGCGCGGCCCAGCGACGCCGCCGCGGTCGCTCTGCAGGCGGGCCTGCTGAACCACGTCTGGGCGGATGCACGTTTTCATGCCTGCGCCACGTTCAACCGCTGGCAGCGCGAGCTGGCACGCAGCGCCGCGCTCGACCAGGCTGGGGCGGCGCTCAGCTTTCTGGGGCACGCGACCATCGAGCTGGTGCTCGACCAGCGGCTGCTGCTCGACGATCCGACGCTGGCGTCACGGTTCTATCGGACGCTCGCGGGCTGCGACCTTGACCGGGTTGAAGCCACGCTCTCGCGCATTGGCCAGGGCGAATGCCCCGGATTGGCGGACGCGCTCGGCAGCTTCATCGAGCGCGGCTTTCTCCGGCGCTTCGTAAACGACGAGGACCTGCTCGCGGTGATTGAATACATCTACGCGCTTTGCGGCGTCGCCGCACCGTCGCCTGAGCGAATCCGGCATGCAGTCGCGTGTGCCAAGCCGCTGGTTGAGCCGGCGTTACTCTGGCCGGAACTGGCAGCGGACAGCGCGTTATCGGCAATGGCAGCATGCAACGCGCGCGGCGATCGCTCGGACTAGAATTGGCATGATCCGCCTCGCGCTCAGCAGCTGCACCGCGCCGCCCGCGGCACTCGCCCGGCTCGCGGCATCGCTGACGCTGGTGGTGCTGTGCGGCGTGATCTGGGGCTGCGCGGAGCCGCCAGTTTTCGCGATCGTGCGGCACGATCCGTACGACTTCGAGGCGCCGCGGCGCGTGCCGAACCTGGCGCTGGGCGAATCGGCGCGGCAGCTCGCGATCGCGGACGAATTCACGTACCGCTCGACCTGGCCTTCGACGCGCTTTGGCTATCGCTTTAATGATGAGTCGCACACCACGCAAATCCGCTACGACGACCAATCGTTCTACGATCGCTTCGGCGGCGGCTACACGCAGATCACCGAATCGGTCCGCAGCGGCGTGTTGCTGCGCTGAAATGCAACCGCCTGCCGGGATGCGATTGACACGCGCGTGACGCGATGAACACGGCCCAAACGAAACGGGCACGGACCAGCGGAGTTCCACTGGTCCGTGCCGCGCGTGCGGGTCTCGCTGCGCGACAATTTCTGACGCGGCTCGATTATCTCGAAAGCGGCTCGATCGTCTCCGCTCGCAGATCGCCATAGATCACGCGTTGTCCGCCGGCCGGCAGCGACCAGCGCAGCAGGACCGCGTCTGTATCCTCGGGCTGCACATCCGCGCCGAAGTACTCGATCTCCACGCCGTCCTGCCGCAACTTCTGCACGAACGCCAGGGCCATCGAGATCCGCATGGCCTCCTCGATCAACTCCTGCCTCATCAGCTCGGCCGGGTCCTTCACGTTCATTTGGCCGCGCTTGGCGGCCGTTGCCAGGATCAGCTCGGCGGTCAGCCGGCTTGGATCGAGCTCGGCCGGGTATTCGCCGAGCGTCTCGGCCGTGAAGCGCAGCAGCTCGATAAATGTCTCTTCGGTCGGCGCGGGCACGTTGACATCGAGCACGCGCACATCGTTCGGAATCGCCAGCTCAAACAAGGCGCGATCCAGCGCGACATCAAACTCAAACCCGCTGTACGCCGCGCGAACCTGCATCGGCCCGAGCGGTCCGGCTTCGACCGTCATCTCCACTTCCATCCGCACCGGCAGGCTCGATTTTACGTCAACCCAGAGCCGCGCCCGCGCCGGCGGGATCTGCGGGTCGCGCAAACGGCGGTCGCCGAGCGGCTCCAACCCCAGCTTTGCCGCGGAGAGCTCGAATCCCTCGACATCGCGGCCGTCGATCTCCGAGCGGCCCAGGTGCTGGTCCGGATCGCCGGTCAGGCGTCGGAGCGCCTCGAGGAATTTCGCCGGCGAGCTCTGATCCAGCCCACCCGACCAGCCGTGAAGCTGGCCGTCCTGCGTGTGCATGCGAAGGGCCACGTTCAGCGCCGGTTGCAGAATCACGATCGGCGCGCCGGGCTTGTGCACCATGGACATCTTTGCCGCCTCGGCCATGCCCGGCAGCAAGCCGGCGTGGCTTTCAACATCGACGCGCATGCCGTCCGCCTCCGAGAGCCACAGGCGGCCGGTCTGCATCGGCACTTCGGCGTGGTTCATGTACGCCTCAAAGCGGGCCACGATTGTCTGCGCAGTGCGAATGCGCTCCAGCGCCGCGGCGAACGCGCTCGGATGCCCGTTGTTCAGAAACAGGAATGCAAAGAGCGCGATGCACGCCGCCGGCAGCAGAATCGCCGCGGTTCGACGGGTCGTCGGTCCGGTATTCATGAGTTGTTCTCCCAGACGCCGCAGGAAGCCGGGCGCGCCGTGCGGCGGAGCTTCCGGCAAGGCGGCCATCAGTTGTTCGCGTCGCTGCTCGTGCTCGCGATCAAACGCCTCGTACGCACGCAGCCGCTCGATATGCGCCCGACGCGCGGCACTAAGCCGCGCATGACAGTCGCCGCAGGCGGCGGCGTGCTGCCGCAAGACATCGCTCTGCGGCGGCTCGAGCGCCTCCATCGCCAGCAGGTCCCAGCTCTGAAGCTCCGGGCAGTTCATGGACGCACCTCCGAGCCATCCAGCGCGCGGCGAAGCCGTTCGCACGCGGATGCAAGGACGCGGAAGAAAGTTGCTCGCGAGAGGCCCAGCACGGTGCGAGCCTCGCTGACGCTGCACCCGCTCAGGTAGTACGCGTGCAGCGCCAGGCGCTGCCGCGGATCCAGCGTGTCGTAGATCGGCGCATCCGGCGTGGCGATGGCCGCAAGCGCCTCGGCCCGCGCCGGGTCTGGCCCGTCGTCAGCCGAGAGACGCGCCGCCTGAAATTGTGTGTAGCGCTCGAGCCGCGCTCGCTCGCGCCGCTGCTTGCGGAGCCACTCGCGACACACCTGCCGGGCAATGCCCGTCAGCCAGACGGCGAACTTCTGGGGATCCCGTAATGAACGCAACTCGCGATACGCACGCAGAAAGACCTCCTGCGTCAGATCCGCGGCGACGTCCCAATCGCGCGTCAGGTCATGACACACGGCCCGAATCAGCCGCGCCCGGCGGTCATAGAGCTCGGCGTACGCTGCTCGATCGCCGTTGCATGCGCCCAGCACCAGGGTTCCGTCGGAAGCGGCCACGCGAGCACCTCCCGGAGCGCGGAGCGAGTCGGTCATCGGGTATATAGTGGCCGGCCAGGGTGATGCGTCTCAAGAAAAAGCCGGGCCGCGGTCCGAACGCGACGCGCACGGGCGGCAGCCGCCGCACGGGGCGCCTTTCAACACGCCGTCCGGCGAACGGCGCAAATCGCCTTTGCGTTCCGTTTCAAGTGTGTTACAAAGTTCGAGTCGCGAGCGTTTGCCCGGAGAATCCGATGAACCTGATGCTGTTGGCATGCAAGACCGTTTTGAATCCGATTCATCGCAGCCGCGCGCGGCTCGGCCGGGCGGTCTGCTGGATCGCGGCGTTCGCGGGCATCTCGTCTGGCGTTGCAAACGCACAGGAAACGCCCGACGGCGTCGGCAGTGACTGGCGCACGCGAAAGCTCGACCCCGCAATGCTGCGGGCCGCGCCGCCGCCGAGCGTAACGTTGATCGACAACGGCCTGCCGTCAATTCTTCTGACAGGCTACTGGCCACCCACCAACGAGATGCTGCGCGACTGGAGCCAAAGCCCGACGCAGAATCCTGGCGTGTGGGTCGGCGAGAATTGGCGCGGCATGGGCTACAATGTCTATGCCTTCTTCCCGGAATTCCCCGGCGGGACGGGCACAAATCCGCGCGGGGTCGGTGACTTCGAAGTCGATTATCAGGACACGTCGCAGGATTGGTGGCATCTGCTGCCGATCCTCCGGCCGATCGGGATCATCACCACCAGCCGCGCCAACACGGCCAACGGTTGGGAAATGGAAGGCGGCAACGGGTTTTTCGCCAATTCCGCCTGGTCAAACGACTATCTGGCGCCCTTTGACCCAACCGACGCTGAGCCGCACGACCCGCCCGGCAGCCAGCGCTTCAGCTCGCAACCGATGCAGGCGATCGTGGACGCGGTGTCGGCGTCTGGGGCGGCCGTGACGCCATTCGTCTCGCCGTTCGATAACGGCAACTTTCTCTCAAACTACATCGGGTACCACGGCAACTGGTGGAAAGATCTTCACAACGACGCGGCGATGCCGGATCGCTGCTACACAGCGGGTCACATTCATGTCGGATCGGGGACGCAGATCGCCGCCGCCCGCCAGGCGATGCAGGTGACACTGGAGGTCGTGTTGCGCGCAGTTGATCTGCGTCGCGCGGATTTCACGGCCGATGGCGTTTATTCCGTGACCGACGTGTCAGCGTTCCTGGCGTGCATGAACGGGCCGTCGGCGGCGCTGTCGCCGGCGTGCGCCCGGGCCGATAGCGACCAGGACATCGACGCCGACCTGCGCGACCTGGCATTTCTGCAGCGCACGCTTCGATAGATTTTTCGGGCTTCGGGTAAGGCGGCCGGCGGCGGGCCAGCACTTTGGGCTTGGCGCAGGATGCCATTGGCGGCTGGCGGCTGACGTGGGGTGGAAAAAAAGGCGGCCCGGCATCGTTGTTCACGACGCCGGGCCTTAAAGCCGGCAATCACCTACTCTCGCCCGATCAGGACTACCATCGGCCGTGTGAGCTTTACTACTGAGTTCGGAATGGGATCAGGTGTTTCCCCACACGTATTGTCACCGGCAGATCGAGTGACCCAGCCGCGGCGCGGCACAATGCCGCGGGCGGCTGGAGTTGCACGCACACAGGGGGTTGACGGGTCCGATCGCACCAACGCAAGAACACAGAAGGTGCAACGGAGAGGAATGATCGAGCTGCCGCTTAGTGGGTCGGGCTCGATCACAGCGGATCATAAATGCGGCCAAGCCATCGGCCGTTAGTACCGGTAAGCTCAAGGCATCTCTGCCCTTGCACACCCGGCCTATCAACCTGGTGGTCTACCAGGGGCCTCTCGCTCACAAGGAGCCGCGAGTCCTAATCTTGAGGACGGCTTCACGCTTAGATGCTTTCAGCGTTTATCCATTCCATGCTTAGCTACCCTGCCGTGCCGCTAGCGCGACAACAGGTACACCAGAGGCATGTACCACCCAATCCTCTCGTACTAGAGTGATGGCCTCTCAAGACTCACACGCCCACAGCAGATAGGGACCGACCTGGCTCACGCCGGTCTGAACCCAGCTCGC
>CAZHTF010000049.1:0-24766 GCA_964535305.1 uncultured Planctomycetales bacterium
CCCTGCGGGCCTCGCTCCACCCGTGGCTACATTCCTTCGCCCCGTTGGGGCGAAATTCGCGCCGCTGGCGTGCACCCGCGCGCGTATCGACATTCCCTCGCTCCGTTGGGGCGAAAATCGCGTTGCCGGTTTGCGCCACGGGCCCGCAACGCAAACGACTGCCGCGCCTGGCGACGCAAAGGACCATTCACGCAGCATGTTGCACATCTGGACAAAAATGAATCCGCTCTAGCAATCCGCGGTGCCCAGCGCCGGGCGCGCTACGCCAGCAGCCACGCCGCCAATTCCCGTGCTGAATCGGGGCGCCCCAGGCGGCGGGCAGCGTCGGCCATCGCCGTGCGTGTCGCAGGCTGCGCGATGCGGTCCAGCGCCTGCAGCAGCGGCCTAAGGTTGAGCGCCGCGTCCTTCGTGTCCTCGACCAGTAGCGCGGCGCCCGCCTCGACCAGCACATTTGCATTCGCGTGCTGATGTCGATCGCGGTGATAGGGATACGGCAGCAGGATCGCGGGCTTTCCCAGCGCCGTGAGCTCGGCGAGCGTTGACGCGCCGGCGCGCGACACGACCGCGTCCGCCGCCGCCAGGGCCAGCGGCATCTCGTGCGTGAAGGCCAGCACACGCGCGGGCATCTGCGCGGCCTCGTACGCAGCCGAGATGCGTTTCTCGTCCGCGGCGCCGGCAAGGTGAAGCAGTTGCCACTGCGGGTTTCTCGAGACGAACTCGGGCCAGGCCGCGATCAGCGTGTCGTTCACGCTGGTGGCGCCCTGCGATGCGCCGGTCACCAGCAGCACCGGCCGAGCGGCATCCAGCCCGAAGTGCCTTCGACCAAGCCCGGCGTCGGGCGTCGCGAACTCCGCGCGGATCGGGCAACCCATCACGCGCGCGTTCGGCCGGCCGCGAAAGTGCGCCAGCGTCGGCTCCCACTGCACCGCGATCAGATCCGCATATTTTGCCAGGTAGCGATTTGCCCGACCGGGGATCGCATCCGGATTCAGAATCGCAGTTCGCAAACCCAGGCGCTTGGCCGCGACAATCGGTGGTCCGGCGGCATAGCCGCCCAGGCCAAGCACAGCGCGCGGGCGGTTTCGGCGAAGGTACGCGGTCGCGGCCGTGAGGCTGCGGCGCCAGGCCAGCCAGAAACCCGGGATGTGCCACGGTCGGCCCGGAAATGGCCGCACCGTTTGCGGAATTTGGGTAAATGTCGTGCGGCCCAGCAGTTCGGCATCCAGCGCGCGGCTGGTGGTCATGAACGTGACATCCGCCGGCGCGGCGTCGGCAGCCGCGGTGAGCGCGCGGGCCACCGCGATCCCGGGGAAGAGGTGTCCGCCTGTTCCGCCGCCGGCCATCACGATCAAATTTCGATTCATGGGGGCGGTAATGATAGCGAGTCAGGCCGAAAACGCGCCCCTGGGTCCGCCGCGCGGGCGCCAGATGCATCTTCAAGAGTTGACCGGACTTATGGAGCGCTCCTAACATCGTCGAGCGGAGATTGCCTGGCTCGACCCGCCGCGCCGCAGGCGCGCGCGCCGCCTGGCGTCCAGTCGTTGGTTCTGCAGCGTCGTGTGGCAACATCACGCAAGGGAGAAGGCGCATGAGGCCTTACTCAAAATATTGTATTTCATTCGCGGCCTTGCTGGGCGCGTTGGCCGTCTGCGGCTGCATTCCGCCCGATCAACAGACGCCCGACGGTGCCGTCGCGGATCTATTTGGCGTTCTTGTCGTTCGCCCGGGCGCGAGCGGCGGCGGCGATGCCGCGCAAGGTGAGCGCGGCGAACCGGGCGCGCCGGGCCCGCAAGGCGCACAAGGCGAGGCTGGTCCGCAGGGACCCGCAGGCCCGCAGGGTGCGACCGGCGCTACCGGACCGGCGGGCGCTGCAGGCGCGAACGGCGCGGATGGTGCGCCGGGAGCGAATGGCAACTCCGTTTCGGCGGTCGCCGACGCCGGCGGAGCGCTGACGGTGCGCGGCGGGCAGGTTGTGAATCTGGACGGCAGCCGCACGTTCGTGCAGGCGGGCTCGCCATTCGACGTGACGCAGCTCGCGTTCGCCTGGTCGCAAGTGGATCAATCGGGCGTAATGGTGCCGATTCAAAATGCGAATCAGTCGGTGGCGCAGATCGTGGCGCCGACCGACGAGGGGCTTTTCCTGCTGCAATTCCGGCTGAAAGTGACGGACCCGACCGGCTTCGTCTCGCTGCATGATGTGTTGCTGCTGGTGAACAACCCGCCGGCGGCGATCCGCTCGATCTCGTATGTCGGCAGCGATTCGCCGGGTTTTTCCCTGGGTAGCGGCGATTTCACTCTGGCGGTCAGCGTCACCGATCAGGCCGGACTGCTGTTCAACAACCTTGCCCCGGCGAATTTCAGCTTCCGGAATGTGCAGATCGCGCCGTTCGGTGACCAAGGCTTCGATGCCAGCGCAAGCGCGATCTCCATCACCGTCGTGCCGCCCGCAAGCGGCTCCGCCCTCGACGCGGTGCTCACGTTCGACAGCTCCAGCAGCATGGCGGCGCTGGATCGCTTCGCGGTCGCGCGGCGCTTCGCCGGAAACGCCTTCCTCGAGACGCTCGCTGACGGTGACGACTTCGTGGCGATCACCGATTTCGGTCCGCAGCCCACGTTCGGCGCATCGCGGCTGATCCAGGACTTCACCAACGATCTGACGACGCTGCGCGTGGCGCTGTTTCAACTGGCCGAAGCCGGCGGTACGCCCATCTGGCAAGCCGCACTGGATTCCCTCAGCCTGCTGGCGACGCGCACGCCACACGGCGGCGTGGTGGTACTGGCGACCGATGGCCAGGCGGATGATCCGCAGTTGCTGGGGAACGTCATTGCACAGGCCAATCAGCAGGGTGTGCGGATTTTCAGCGTCGGGCTGGGCTCAAACTTGGATTTCCACGACTTGCGCGAGGCCGCGGTCTCGACTGGCGGCATGTTCATCGAATCCGAAGATGCGATCGCGCTGGAAGACGCGTTTGCCGGAGTCGGCGCGGGCGCCAATGACGGCTTTCTGAAAGTGCACTCAAAGATCATCTATCCGTTCAACGTCTTTGGCCTGGCCCGCGTGCGCGGCGAACTGATCGTCGACGTGGGCGAATCGCTCGCGATCGTGCCGTTCGCGTTCACCGTGTTTGCCGGCGGCGGGGACTAGCCGCGCCGCTCGCGCTCGGACGACATCGGATCTACCTGAGCAGTTGAGCGGCCGGTCGGTCGCCGCAATAATCTGTGGATGCCCAGTCGCGGTCGGCTCATCGTCATCAGCGGACCTTCTGGCACCGGCAAGACTTCAATCTGTCGCGGGCTGCTCGAGCGGCTATCCGGATCGGTATGGTCGGTCTCCGTTACCACCCGTCCGCTGCGCGGACAGGAAGTGGAAGGCCGCGATTACCATTTCGTGACGGACGCGGAGTTCGACGCGCTGGTGGCGCAAGGCGATTTGCTCGAACACGCGCTCTACGCCGGCCACCGCTACGGCACGCCGCGCAGGCCGGTGTTTGAAGCGATCGCAGCGGGTCGGCACATCGTGCTGGAGATCGACATTCAGGGCGCCGCGCAGGTGGCCCGGGCGGTGCCAGAGTCGCTGCGGGTCTTCGTGTTGCCGCCGACAATGGAGACGCTGCGGGCCCGGCTGGAGGGCCGCAAGACCGAATCGGCCGCGATTCAGCAGCGGCGCCTGGCGCAGGCGGACGGTGAGATCGCCTTCGCCCGCAGCGGCGGCGTCTACCAGCATTTCATTACCAACGATATACTGGAGGATTCGATCCAGCAGATTTTGGACATCGTGCGTCAGGAGACGTGCCAGGCATGATCGAAGCACTCAAGAGCGACGACATCATCAACAAGGTCGGCGGCCGCTTCCGCCTGACAGCGCTCATTCAAAAGCGCTGGCTGGAGCTGCTGCAAGGCTCGCGGCCTATGGTGGACCCGGCCGGCAAGACTCAAATGGAAGTCGTGATCGAAGAGATCATGCAGGGCAAGGTAGCCATTGACTATGAAGGGTCGGGTATCTCGAACCCCTCGCAACCCTGAGCGAAGCCGACGCGCCACGCCGAGCCAGCCGCTGGCCGGCCGGGAAATCGTGCTGTGCGTCGGCGGCGGGATCGCAGCCTACAAATCCGCGTACCTGACCTCGCTGCTCGTGCAGCGCGGCGCAGGCGTGACCGTCGCCATGACGCGCAACGCACGCCGCTTCGTCGGCCCGATCACATTCGAAGCGCTCTCCGGGCGGGCCGTGTTTCTAAATCCGTGGAGCGTCGGCGGCGCGGGAGACATTCAGCATCTCACGTTGACGCGCCGTGCCGACCTGGTGCTGGTCGCGCCCGCGACCGCAAACATCCTCGGAAAGCTCGCCAGCGGCCTGGCGGATGATCACGTCGGCGCGCTACTTCTAGGGGCCGATTGCCCGGTATGGCTGGCACCGGCGATGAACGCGCGCATGTGGAGCAACGCCGCCGTGCAACGCAATGTCGCCTTCCTGCGGCAGGCGGGCTACGAATTCATCGGCCCCGAGCAGGGCTGGCAGGCTTGCCGCGAAGTCGGCCCTGGCCGCATGAGCGAGCCGGAGGCGATTGTCGCGGCGATTTCGGCGGGCGCGGCGCGGCCGCGACCGGCGGCGCTCAACGGGCGATCGCACACATGACGCGCGCTCTGGCGCTGCTGATCACCGCCGGCCCGACGCGCGAGTACATCGATTCTGTCCGCTACCTCTCGAACGACTCATCCGGGAAAATGGGCTTCGCGCTGGCGGCCGCGGCGCGGGCCCGCGGCCACAGAGTCACGCTGATTCACGGGCCCGTCGCGCTGCCACCGCCCGCGGGCGTCACCTGCCGCGCGGTGCTCAGCGCCGCGCAGATGCTGCGGGCTTGCCGCGCGGCCTGGCCAAAGCACGATGTGCTGATCATGGCCGCCGCCGTCGCGGATTACACGGTCGCGAAACGCAGCGCCGTCAAACTCAAGAAGACCCGCCGCGACCTGACGCTGCGACTTGTGCCGACGGTCGACATCCTGGCCACGCTGGCCGGCGCCCGGCGTGCGCGGCAACGCGTGATCGGATTTGCGCTCGAGGACCGCGCGCCGCGGCGGCACGCGCGCGCGAAGCTGGAAAAAAAGGGGCTGGACGCGATCGTGCTCAACAGCCCGCGGGCAATCTCCGCCGACCGCAGCCGGCTGCAGTGGCTCGTTCGCGGCGCGGGCTGGACGGTTTTGCCCGAAAGTGCCAAGCAGTCGTCCGCGCAGCAAATCGTGCGTCTGGCGGAGCGCTTGGCGAGCGCCGCGCCGGATATGATGCAAGCTTGAACTCAGCGGTGTGTAGGCGGAGACGCAGATGGGACTCTCGGCACGACGTGCGAACCTGCCCGAGCCGGCCGGCGAGATCGCGACCGCGGCCGAAGCGGATCTGAAGGCCTACGAGGTGTTCGTGCAGATCGAGCGCGGCCGCCCGCACGCGCACGCGGGCAGCGTCGATGCGGCGGACGATGCGATGGCGCTGCTGTTTGCGCGCGAGCACTACGGGCGCGACCAGGAATGCGTGCAGGTTTGGGTCGTGCCGCGGTCGGCGATCATCCGCACGGATTATGACAAGGACCTGGTGTTTCGGCTGAGCGACCAGAACTACCGTTTCGCCAAGGGCTACAACGTGGGCGAGAAGTGGAAGCACTTCATGTCGCAAAAGGACTACGCAGAGTACAAGAAAGAGGACATTCGCGAACACTTCTAGCGAGCACCCCGCCGATGGAAACGCTGCCGGAGTCACTCAAGCAACCGCTGGTCGAACTGCTGCTGGCGACCGCCGACGACAAGCTGCTGCTGGGTCATCTGAACGCGGATTGGACCGGCCTTGCGCCGTTACTCGAAGAGGACATCGCGTTTTCATCGCTGGCGCAGGACGATCTGGCGCACGCCGCCGCGCTGTACGAATTCATCGCGGGGTTGACGGGTGACAATCCGAATCGCGTGGCGTACGGGCGAGCGGCCCACGAGTATCGCTGCGCCGCGATCGTCACCATCCCGGACGAGAACAACTGGGCCGCGGCCATCGTCCGCCAATTCCTCTGCGATCATTTCGATTTTCTGCGGCTTTCGCGGCTGGCGGGCAGCGCCTACACGCCGCTGCGCGTGCAGGCCGCGAAAATGCTGGCGGAAGAGCGGCTGGCGCTCGGACACGCCGATCAGTGGGTTGTGCGTTTGGGCCGCGGCGGAGACGACGCCCGCGGCCGCATGCAGGCGGCTCTGGATCGGCTGACGCCGCATGCGTGCATGCTGTTCGAGCCGACCGCGGGCGTCGCGGCGCTCGAGGAAGCCAGCGTCTACCCGCGGCGCGCGGATGACATGTTCGCCGCGTGGCAGACCGGCATCGAGAACATCATTGAAGCCGCCACGCTGCACGTAACGCTCGCACGGCACGCCGAAGGGCAACGTGGCGGGCGCAGCGGCGTGCATCTGCCGGGGTTCGACGCGGTGCTGGCAGAGTTGACCGAGGTCTATCGCGTCGAACCGGAAGCCGTCTGGTAAATCGGCAATCCGGGCAGCGGCGCGGCGGCGAATTGAGTTTACAGATGGCGAACCTTGCTGATATCCAGCGCGAACTTTCCGCGATCCTCGACCCCGAAATGCCGATCAACATCGTCGATCTTGGGCTGATCGCGGCGACACGCCTCTCCCCCGACGGCGCGGCGGTGCAGATCGACCTGACGCCAACGTTTGTCGGCTGTCCGGCGCTGCAGATGTTGCAGGACGAGATCCGGCAGCGAATCGGCGCGTTGCCGGGCGTGCGCGACGTGAAGGTCACGCTGGTGTACGAGCCGGCCTGGAGCGTCGAGCGCATCACGACCGCGGGACGCGCGGCGCTGCGGGCGCACGGCGTCACTGTCCCGGCTGCGGGCACGCTGGCGCGCGAGCGGCATCCCATACCGCTGACCGTCGCCGCTGCGGGGCAAGCGCCGCCGCACGCGGCGAACGCGACAGCGCCGTCACAAGACTCGATGGGGCAGGCGCAGACCGCGCGCGGGCCCGGGCAGGATGCGGCGGTGAACTGCCCGTTCTGTGCGAGCGCGGAAACCGCACTGGAAAGTGCGTTCGGTCCGACGCGCTGCCGCATGATCTACTATTGCCGCGCCTGCCGGAACACGTTCGAGCATCTCAAGCCAGTGTGAGGGCGGCGCTGCGCTTCCGGGTCGGCGTCGGCCGGATTCCTAGCCGCCGCAGCCCCAGCCGGTCAGCAAGATTCCCAGGTCAGATTCGTCGGTGTCCTGGTCGTTGTCGAGGTCGCCGGCGGCGCTGCTTTGCCAAGCCTGCAACAGCAGCCCCAGGTCGGATTCGTTGGTGCGATTGTCGTTGTTGAGGTCACCGGCGCAGGCGGGCTCGCAGGCGTCCGCCTGGCCGTTTCCGTTGCCATCGGCGCAGGTCGTGCCGGCGCCGCGCCAGTTGGCATTGACGCTCTGGCAGTCTGCTTGCGTAAGCGGCAGGCAGAACCCGGTCGTGAAGCAGCATGCCCCGACCGGCTGCGGGCAGGTGACGCCGCCGCAGGTGCTGTTGTTGCCCTGAAAGACGCCGCCCAGCGCGGTGCAGTCGGTGTCGAGCACGCTGTCAACGCAGGTGCCGTTTGGCAGACAGCAGGCACCTCTTGGGAAACACACGAAGCCACCGCCGCAGGCCGAGCCATCCGCCTGCGGGACTCCTCCGGCATTCGAACAGTTCTGCACGCTGAGATTCAGGCAGCCTCCGCCGACGAAGCAGCAGGCCACGGTCGGCTGCGGGCAAGGATTGGGGGAGCAGACCGAATTGTCCCCCTGATAGACCCCGCCCAGCCCCTGGCACTCCAGCGCCGTCCGCAGCGTGCACGTGCCCCCATCGCAGCAAGCGCCCTGCGCCGGCTGACAATTGACCGATTCCCACGTCGCCCGAACCACCCAATCACCCGACGGCCGGCAGATGAACGGCAGCAGATCGCGAAAGCGATTCAGCCCATCGCAGAAGCCGCCGCAATTCAGCGCGTCCAGCCAGTTGCCATCGAGCGTCGCCACGCCGCTGACGTCGACCACCGGGAAGGCGTTGCTGTTCGTGGACGGAGCAGTCTGGCATAGATTCGCCGGCGGGTTATTCAGCCCGTCGACACGAAAACCGATGCTGAACGTGTTCGAACCGCTGGCATTGACCAGAATGATCTGGTCCGGATCGTCGGGCGAAATCGCGACCACCAGGTTCACACCCAGCGTCGTGCCGGCGCCTGTCGCCGGAATTGTCACATGCGGAATCACGGTCCCATCAGAAGCGAACCCAAATTGCGGCGGGCCAATGGGCGGCCCGTCCCAAATCAGAACTGACCATTCGGTCACCGTCTGGACCAACGTCCCAGTCGCGACGAATAGCGTCTCCATCGATTCGATCTTGATCGGAAAGGCGCTCGCGCTCAGCGTGTACTGCGCGATGAACGTCTCGCCTTCGGTGAAGCCTTGCTCCGCGATGTACGGACCGGGCTGGAAGGTCGCGTCGGTATGTGCCGATGTCACCCGGCACGACCCGCGCAGGTCGGGCACGAAGTCCACGACGCCGCGCGGCGTGACAATCAACCGCGCCAGCGACGCGACATCAACCGGCGCGCTGTGCTGCTGCGATTGGCCACGCGCTGCGACCGTGCAGACCGCGGCCAGCAGCAGGCCGGCGCTCCAACTGCGATTGCATTTCATGCCGACTCTCCCTGTCGCGCGGGCGCACGCGAGGATGTACCGATAACAACAGCGTGCGCGCACTCCGCGCCTTGCTCGATTCTTAGTCTTCCGCAAGTGCGAATTCAATCATGATCAGCAGGTTCGCCGGCTTCATCAAAGCTGGCGGTCCGCTGCCGCGTGCGATCCACGTTCAGCCGCAGCACATCCGGTCGGGCATAGTGGCCGGCGGGGTCGAAATTCTGCCGCTCCTCCAGCACGCGCTGCAGGTCAAGCTCAGCGAAAATCAGCTCCTCACGCCCGCAAACCGGCTCGACGATCCAGCGGCCGTCCGGAGCGGCGATGCACGAGCCGCCGTTGTAAATCGTCTCGTCTGGCTCGCGGATCATCCGTTCGCGGAATGGTATCGAGGCCGGTACGTCGGTCGCGCGCAGCAACGCGCTGGCGGAAATGACGAACGAACGCGACTCGAGCGCGATAAAGCGCGTGATCTCCTGCGTCAGCCGGCGATCGCCGGGCCAGATCGCCACATGCAGGTCTTCGCCGGCGGCGTACAGCGCCGCGCGGGCCAGCGGCATCCAGTTTTCCCAGCAGTTCAGCGCTCCGACGGTGAATTCCTGCACGCGGTGCGTGCGCAGGCCGTGCCCGTCGCCGATGCCCCACGCCAGCCGCTCTTCGTAGGTCGGCATCAGCTTGCGGTGGATCGAGAGAATCTGCGCGTCGCTCTCGCCAGAGCGCGGCGCGCTCGGCCCGATGAAGACTCGCGAGCAGTACAGCGTGTGGCCGCGCTGCGGGTCACGCTCCGCCACGCCCAGGATCACATGCAGGCGGTGTTCGTCGGCGGCGGAAATCACCCGCGCGAGATGCTGCTCGCGAATGCAGACGGCCTGATCCAGCAGCAGTGCATGCAGCCGCTTTTGGTCGGGATCGTCAAAGCTGGCGCCGCCGCTGCGCGAAAGCCAGAATGGATACGCGGGCACGAGCGTCTCGCCAAAGCACACCAGCCGCGCCCCGCCACGGGCGGCCTCGGCGATGCTGGCGACGACCTTCTTGAGCGTGGCCTCGCGATTGAGAAAAATCGGGGCAATCTGGGCGATGGCGACTTTCATTTGCTGCTCCTGCGCACGCGGCTTGGTCGACGCGCAACGATTTCAGCGCCCGCCGCCGCTGCCGCCAGCCCGGCCCCCGCAGCCGAGAATAGCAGATGCGCCGGCGGCGTGGCGCGTTTTCTTACCGGAACCCGGCCGACGCCGGTACGCGCGAATCGAACGCGATTTCGCACTCAAGAATCGCGCCACGCCGCGCCGATCAGCCAGAGCGTACGCGGGCGGCCCGGATCGGCGCAGCTCGCGGATCTTCACTCCGGCAGCATGGACGCGCCGGCTTTCAAGCACGCGCGCGTTCGCACCTCCTGGAATCGCAGCGAACGCGCGAATGCGGAGGCGCATCCATGGCCGAACCCCTGCTGACACGCTACCTGCAGCCGCTGCTCGCTGGCCGTCGGGCCGAATGCTTCTCGATCGTCAAAAACGCCGTTGAAACCGGCGACCTCTCGGCCGAGGCCGCCATCCGCGAGATCGTTTGGCCGGCGATGACGCAGGTCGACCGGCTCTATCGCGACGACCGCATCAACGGCGCGATCGAGAACATGGCCATCCGCATCAACCGCACCGTCGCCGACCAGATGCAGGCACATCTGCCGCGAAAGTCCGGCAACGGCAAACGCGCACTGCTGTACAGCGCCTGCGGCGAGGCCGAGGAGCTCGGGGCGCAGATGGTCGGGGACCTGTTCCAGGCGGATGGCTGGGAAATCTACTTGATCGGCGGGGCCGTGCCGCACGACGAAATTCTCACGCTGGTCGGGCAGCTCCGCCCGAATGTCCTGCTGATCTTCGGTACGCGCCCGCAAGATGTACCCAGCACGCGCCGCCTGATCGAGCTGATTCGCGATGTGGGCGTCTGCGCCAGCATGAACATCGTAGTCAGCGGCGGCGTATTCAATCGCGCCGAGGGATTGTGGCTGGAAGTCGGGGCCGACGTCTTTGCCGAATCCGCGCGCGACCTGCTGCGGCTGACCAACGAGCTGCGTCCGCGCGAACCCAACGCGCCGCGCCTGGGAATCGTCAAGAAGCGCCGTCGCCGCCGCCGCGTGCTGGCTTCGTAGCGCCGCGCGGCCAATCGCGGAGCGAATCGACCGGCCGCCTAGGGCAGCTCGAAGCTGTCCACCGACAACGGGACTTTTACCTCTTCGAGATCGCTATAGACCGTGATGATCATGTCGGAGTCTTCGTTAAACGCTTCGCCCGCGAAGCGGTAGGAGGTGCAGTTGTCACCCGCGCTGGTCTTGGCCGGCACGGGCCGGATCGCCATCCGTCGCATCCAACCGTCGAAGAACTCGATCCGCGAGATCTTGTCTTCACCCTGCACGAATTGGAGCGCCACGGCGCGATCTGCCGCGACCGGCGTCGGCGAGGGCGGCTCCTCGACCGGTAGCACGCGGATTTGCACGCCCAGGGCCATCAGTCTTGGGTGATCCAACACCTTGCCGCGCTGCAGGGCCGCATTCTCGATTACGATCGTCTCGGTGCCGCTGGCGAAAAACACGCGTACGTGCCCGCGAAGCTTGCCGATCGCCTTGGCCGCGCGGCTGCTCGCGTCCACAACCATTGTCAACAGCAGGCCGGTCTGGGATTCCGGCGTGATGTTCACCTGGCGCGTCTGCGTCAGATACTCAGGCGCGAACGTCTCCGGACCGATCAACGACTTGCCCTGATCATCCAGCATTTCATTCACGATCACGTTGCTGACGCGGACGATCTGCGGCAGGCGCTCGCCCGCGAGGCGAAATTGCATGCCCAATTGCGGCTTACGCTGCTGCGGCTGCGGGTCGACGAACTTGATTCGATCCTCGCGGATGGCCGCCACCTCCAGCCGCATCGGGCCCATCATGGCCGCGGGGAGCGTTGCCGGTGTCGCCCCGGACGGAGCGGTCGCCGGCTGCGGCATCCCGCTTTGCGCAGTCGTCGCTTGCGTCGCAGCGGTGGGCGCTGCAGAAGGCGGTTTGGGTGCGGGAGTCGCCGGCGCGGTGCTCGTCGGCGGCACTTGAGCTTCCATCAACAGAACCATCAATCCGACCAGCCATGCCAGCATCGCGAATCTCCCGCAACTACATCGTGTAGGTCCGCCCGCGAACGTGCGCCGCTAGCGCCGCGCCGCGCCCTGCAAGAGGGACTGAACATAATCGCGACCGCGGCGCAGCGCGTCAACGCCGCAAGGCCCGTCCCGCCGAAGCGTGAGTGGACCGGCGTATCCGGCTTCCTCCAGCGCGGCCGCGAAGCGGACGAATTCAACTTGTCCGGCGCCGTAATCCGTTTCTTCGATGCTTGTCGGCGAGCGGCGTACGTCGCGCAGCGCCACGCCGCCCACCAGTCCGACCCACTGCAGGCCCGCGCCGGGGGCGGGCTCGAATGTGGCCGTATCGAGCCCAACAAGCAGCCCGGGATAGCCGATCTGGCGCAGTTGATCGCGTAGCAGCGCCGGCGGCTCGTCTCCGCCACGGACGACGATCTGCACGCCGCTGGCGTCCGCAAGCGCCGCGCAGCGCTCGAGCGCCTGGCGCGCCAGCGCTGCGCTGGCCTGGTCGGCCAATCCGCCGACGTCGACGCTTGCGAGCGAGACGCCCAGGTCGCGGCAGAGTGTCAGCGTTTGCTTGAGCTGCACGATGCGGCGGTCGCCTTCGCGCGGATCGGCCAGGCCCAGGCCGCCGCTCTCGGCCCCGAGCGCGTCGAGGGTCAGCCCCAGGTCGGCCAAGTGCCGCTTGAGGTGCCGCCGAGCGCTTTGCGAAAACTGGTCGGGGTTCAGTTGGACTTCGGGAGCGTTGGCACTGATGCGACGGAATCCGTCGCGCGCTGCAAGCTCGAGCGCGGCGCGCAGATCACGCCGATACGAATTCAGCCAGGCTGAAAGGCGCGCGGTGACGTCCATCTCACGTCAGCAGCTTTTCAGCCACTTCGAGCAAGCGCTCCATGCGGAAGGGCTTGCTGAGATATTCGTCGACGCCGAGGGCCTCGGCATACTGGCGGTGGCGCTTGCCCTGGTTACCGGTGATCATGATCACATGCGGCTTCTGTCCGCGGGCCTTGCCCTGGCGCAGCTTTTCGAGCACCAGGAAGCCACTTTTCTGCGGCAGCATGATGTCGAGGATCACCAGGTCTGGGGATTTCTGCTCGGCGAGTGTGACGGCCGTGTTTCCATCGGAGGCGGTGTCGAGTGTTGCGCCGGTATCCGCCAGCCCGGTGGTGAGGGCGCTGAGGATATCCGGGTCGTCATCGACGATGAGGATTTTCTTTCCGTCGAGCAGGCCAGCCACGGGGGGCTCCTTCACGTGTATTCAAGTGTAGTATCGCGATCCGGTCGAGACAACCGCCGCCGCCCGCGGATTGGCGCGGCAACGACAAGGAGCCGTTCGCATGAGCGAGACGCGACGCAATTTCCTAGTCGGCCTGTTCGCGCTGGTCGGCTTGAGCGCCCTGGCAACGCTGATCATTCTTTTTGGGCAGGCCCCGGAGTGGATGATGCGCAAGCGGGCCTACCAGATCACGGTCCAGTTTGAATCCGCGGCCGGCGTGCGACCCGGAACGCAGGTGACCGCAGGCGGGATCGAGATCGGCCGTGTGCTGCGGGCCAACTTCCGCGATGCCAGCGATCTGAACGCCGGCGCCAGCGTGGAGCTGCTGCTGCACGAGCCGTTTCGGCTCAAAGAGGGCAGCCGTGCCGAAACGACCGAGCCCGGGCTGGGGGCCGGTCGCCCGCCGATCGTGATCGTGCCTGGCCCGCGCAGCGCGGCCGAGCTGGCCAGCGGTTCGAGCATCCAAGGCCGCATTCGCCCGGCCGTCGAATCGCTCTTCCCGGAGAGGATCGTCACGACGCTCGAGCGCACCGCGACGCAACTGGGCGACGCCGCCGCCGCGCTCAAGCCCGTGCTCGAAGATGTGCACCTGCTGCTGCAGCCGCGGCGGGCCGCGGAGGTCGACGCGCCCGGCGGGCCGGTGGGTAATGTCGCCAGCGCCGCCGCGCGACTCGACACGGCGCTGAAGAACCTGAACGACGTGCTCGGCGACACGGCACTGCAGACTTCGCTCAAGACGGCGATTGAGAACTTCCGCGTGCTGAGCGAAGACGGCAAGGCCGCGATCGCCGACGTGCGCGTCGCGGCCGAACAGACCAAGCGGGTTGTGACCGAAACCGAGAAGGTGATGGTTAAAGCCCAGGGCTCGCTCACGCAACTGGACGAAAGTGTGACGCGCGTCGCGAATTCGACCGTCGGCGGAATCGAGCAGGCCACGCGCTTTTTCGACGAAATGACGCAGGCGGGTCAGAAGCTCAACCGCGGCGAAGGCACGCTCGGCAAACTGCTGGTCGACGGAAAACTCTACGACGCGATTGAACTGACCTTCCGCCGGCTCGCACAGGCCGCCGAGGAGCTGACGCTGCTGGTCAAGGACTGGCAAGCGGGCAAGATCCGCGTGGCCTTCTAGCCGAGCGCGCCGCGCGCGAACGCCGCGCGGCTCACGGCGTTGCCGAGCCTGCGTCGCGCCACTGGGCCGCCTGCGCGTCGTGCCCGCCTTCGGGCTCCGCTGCGTGCCAGGCGTCATAGATTTCCAGCATTGTCTGCGCAAGCAACGCCTTCACCCCGGGCGATGCATCGGCAGCGCGGCGCGCGACCTCCTGCGCCGCGAGTTGACCCAGCTCAGCCGCCTCACTGAAACGCTGCTGCCGCGCGACGCTGCGGGCCAGCCGCAGCCGCGCATTGATCGTGAACTCGTGCAGCGGCGGGAGCCCCTCTTCAGAGATCCGCAGCGCCTCGCGCTGCTGCAGCTCGGCAGCAGCGTAGTCACCCTTCTCAAACAGCACGCGGGCCAACCCGCCGATCGGAAACGCCAGATCCGGATGATCGCCGCGCGCTTTCCGCAGCCCCGCGATCGATTCCTGATAGAGCGCTTCAGCCTGCGCCAGCTCACCGCGGTCTCGAAGCAGCGCCGCGAAATTGTTCATTAGCCCGGCCACCTCCGGGTGGTCCGTGCCGTACACCGCGCGGCGGATCTGCAGCGCGCGGCGATAGAGCGGCTCGGCCTCGGCCAGCGCGCGCCGCGCATGCAGGATCGAAGCCAGATTGTTGAGCGCTGTCGCCAAATCTGGGTGATCCGGACCGAGCACCGATCGCAATAGCGCGATCGCCTCGCGAAGCACCGGCTCGGCTTGATCGATCTGGCCTTGCGCCTGCAGCACCAGACCCAGGCCGTTCAGCGCGTACGCCAACCCGGCGTCGCGCGGATCCGCGAATTGCCGCGAAAGCGCGACGGTCTCGCGATATAGCGTGGCGGCAGCGGCATTCTGCCCCATCGAACGCAACGTGTTAGCCAGGTTCAGCCGGGCCGAGAGGGTGTGTGGATGCTCGTCGCCAACCGCCGATTGAAAGGTCGTGAGCGCCTCGCGCTGCAGCGGCTCGGCCTCGGTGTAACGCCCCGCGTCGATCAGCAGGATCGCCAGGTTGTTCAGGTGCTTGGCCAAATCGGCGGCGCTTTCGGGCTCGCGCTTGCGGCACAGCTCGATCGCTTCGCGCTGCGCCTGCTCGGCGGCGCTGAAGTCGCCGCGCCGTCGATGCAGTTCAGAAACTGCATTCAGCGCCGACATCAGCCGCGGCACATCCGCCGCGCCCGCCCGCCGCAGGATCGGCAGCGCCTGCTCCTGCAGTTGCAGCGCTTCGTCAAAACGCCCCTGCTGCCCGCGGACCGCGCCGAGCTGCACCAGCAGGGCCGCGGTTTCGGCGTGCTGGTCCCCGAACCGGGCGCGGGCCGCACTCAGCGCCTGCTCGTAGAGCTCGGCAGCGCCAGCGTGCTGGTTGCGCTCGGCCAGCACGCTGGCCAGCTTGCTCATCGCCACGGCGATACGCTCATCACTGGCCGGCAGGTGCGCGCTGTACAGCTCCAGCACCACGCGCCAGTGCGTCTCGGCAAGGTCATGCAGCCCGAGCGCCGCGCAGGTCGCCCCCAGCGAAGCGCGAAGCTGCGCGCGAACCAGCGGCTGCGCGGAAAACTGCGCGTCGATCCGCGCGGCGGCCGGCGCCAGCAGCGCCTCATCCAGCACGCGCCGCGCCACGTCTGTCAGCTGCGCCGAGGCCAGCACCCGTTCAAACGCAGCCATCTCCGCGTCGATCTCGGCCTCGCTACGGCGTTGCGGGGCCGCCAGCTCGCCGACCGCCTCGCGCGCCAGCCCGGCGCGGACCTGCTCGCGCAGGTGGCGCCGCAGGTCGAGCCCAGTCTCGCGCGGATCGAGCCCGCGCAGCAGCTCCGCCTGAAAATTGGCGACGGCGGCGGTCTCTGTTGCGCGCTGCTCGGCGCGGAGTGCCAGGTTTAGCGCCACCGCGGTCGAGACCGCCAGGAGCAGCACGAATGCCGCCGCACTCGCCACCGCGGCGCGGTGCCGCGACAGGGCCTTGCCGAGCACGTAGAGCCCGCTGTCGCGCCGCGCTTCGATCGCCTCGCCGCGCAGATAGCGCTCGATCTCGCGGCCCAGCTCGGCGGCCGACGCGTAGCGCCGCTCCGGATCGCGCTCGATCGCGCGGGCCACGATGGTCTCGACGTCGCCGCGCAGCGCACGCTCGTGCCGGCCCAGCGGCGCCGGGATCGCGCTGGCGACGATGCGGATCGCCTCGGGCAGCGCCCGTCCGCGCAGATCGAACGGCAGCTCGCCCGCGAGCAGCTCGTAGGCAATCACGCCCAGCGCGTAGACGTCGCAACGCAGGTCGATCGCGGCTGAATTCCCCGCAAGCTGCTCGGGGCTCATGTAGGGAATCGTCCCGATGATCTGCCCGGGCAAGGTCTGCAGCGTGAGCGAACTGTCGTCCGACGTCGCCGCCCGCGCCACGCCGAAATCCAGCAGCTTGGGCTGTCCGCTGCGCGTCACCAGGATATTCGCCGGCTTCAAATCGCGATGAATCACGCCTTTCTGATGGGCGTGATGCACGGCATCGCAGACGCTTCGTAACAGCCCCAGCCGCGCCCGGCGATCCAGGCCGCGCTGCTGCGCGAACACGGTCAGCGGCTGGCCTTCGACAAGCTCCATCGCGAAGTACGGCACGGGCCGGGCGCCGATCTCCGCCGTGCCGGCTTCGAAGATTTGGGCGATGCCGGGGTGCTGCAGATCGGCCAGCACGCGCGTCTCGAATTCGAAGCGCCGCAGCATCGCGGGCGTCAGCAGCGCGGCGTTGATGACCTTGAGCGCGACTTCGCGCGGCGGGTGCGCCTGCCGCGCGCGGTACACCGCGCCCATGCCGCCCTCACCGAGCAGGCCAAGAACCTCAAACGCGCCGATGCGGGCCGGCACACCGGCCAGCGCGTCAAGCTGCGGCGTTTGCAGCGGCGTATCCAGCAGCGCGGTGCGCGCGTCGCGCGCCAGCAGCTCATCGACCTCGCGCCGCAGGGCCGTATCATCGCCGCACAGCCGCGCCAGCAGCGCGGCGCGCTGCGCCGCCGGGACATCCAGCGCCGCCAAAAAGATTGCCCCGATCTGCTGATGCCGCTGCGGGGTCACGCGCCGCTCCGCGCATCCAGCTCGCGCTGCAGCCAGGCCCGCGCCAGCCGCCATTCGCTCTTCACGGTCGTTTCGGAGATTTCCAGAACCTGGGCCACCTCGCTGACTTCCAGCCCGCCGAAGAAGCGCAGCTCCACCACGCGCGCCTGGCGCGGGCTGAGCTCGGCCAGGCGCGTCAGCGCGTCGTCAAGCTCGAGCACATCGCTCTGCTCGGAATTGGTCGCGTCGAGCTCGGCGTGAATCGTGACGCGTGGCCCCGGCGCGGCGCGTTTGGCCGCGTTGCGCTTGCGGGCGTGATCAACCAGGATCCGCCGCAGCGCTTCGGCCGCAGTCGCGAAGAAGTGCGTGCGACTGTGCCACGCGGCGCGGGTCTGCTCGGCCAGCTTGAGGTAAACCTCGTGGACCAGCGCGGTGGGCTGCAGCGTGTGCCCGGCGGATTCTTGCCGCATGCGGACCACGGCCAGGGCCCGCAGCTCTTCGTAGACCTGCGCGATCAGCCCCTGCGCGGGCCCGAGCTTCGCGGCGCCGCTGCGGTCAGCCGGCGGATCGGTTCGGCCCGGCATCGATACTCCGCGTCGACCAGCACGCTCCCCGCGGCGGCGCTGCGCCGATACCTGCCCCCGGCTAGTTCACGCTGCCATTCATACCCAATGTTTTCACGAGGAAAGCCCAGCGGTCGGCGGCTTCTTCGATCAGCTTCGTGGTCGGCTTGCCCGCGCCGTGGCCGGCGCGCGTCTCGATCCGGATCAGCACTGGGTTGTCCCCCTTGTGGGCAGCCTGTAGCGCGGCGGCGTACTTGAAACTGTGCGACGGGACGACGCGATCGTCGTGATCACCGGTCAGGATCATAGTCGAGGGGTAGCGCACGCCGGGCCTGATATTGTGCAACGGGCTGTACTTGTGGATCACCTGGAAGTCTTCGGGCTTGTCTGGATCGCCGAAGTCGCTGCGCCAGGCATGCCCGATGGTGAACTTGTGAAAGCGCAGCATGTCCATTACGCCGACTTCGGGCAGGGCCGCGGCGAAGAGGTCTGGCCGCTGATTGAGGACCGCCCCGACCAGCAGGCCGCCGTTGCTGCCGCCGCGGATCGCCAGCCTGCTGCTGCTGGTGTACTTGTTTGCGATGAGCCACTCGCCGGCGGCGATGAAGTCGTCGAAGCAATTCTGCTTGTTCTTGAGGCGGCCGGCGTCGTGCCACTCCTTGCCGTATTCGCCGCCGCCGCGGATGCACGCCGACGCGTATACCCCGCCCAGCTCCATCCAGACCACGTTCGCCACCGAGAATGACGGCGTGATCGGGATGTTGAAGCCGCCGTAGGCGTACAGCAGCGTCGGATTGTTGCCGTCTAGCGTCAGACCTTTACGGTGTGTGATGAACATCGGGACGCGCGCGCCCTCGCTCTCGTAGAAGACTTGCTTGACCTCGTACTCATCGGGGTTGAACGCGACCGTCGGTTTGCGGAAGACGCTGCTCTGCCCGCTCTTCATGTCGTAGCGGAAGATGGTCGGCGGGTAATTGAAGCTGGTGTAGGTGTAGAAGGTCTCGGTGTCTTTGCGCTTTCCGGCGAAACCGCCCGCCGTTCCGACGCCTGGCAAGGCCACGTCGCGCACGTGCCTGCCGCTCAGGTCATAGAGCTTCACCTGCGTGGCGGCGTCTTTCAGATACGTCGCAATGAACGTGTCGTTCACGAGGCTGACGCCCTGCAGCGTGTCGGCGCTCTGCGGAATGATCTCCTTCCACTTGGCCGGCGCGGGGTCACGCGAGTCAATCGCGACCAGCCGCCCGCGCGGCGCGGCGTTGTCCGTGAAGAAAAAGAAAATCGGTCCATCGTTGTCGACGAAGGAATACTGCGCGTCGAAGGCGTCCAGCATCTTCACAACCGCCGCGCCCGCGTCGCCGTACGGTTGCGGGCCGGTCGTCAGATCAGCGAAGTACACACGGTTTTTTCGTTCGGTGCCCTGCCAGACGCTGATGATCAGGTACTTGCCGTCGTCGCTGACGCCGCCGCTGAAGCCCCAGTCTTTGCGGGCCGCGTCGGGCGCGTGGTAGACGAGCACATCCTGGCTCTGCGGCGTGCCGAGCTTGTGATAATAGAGCTTCTGATGGAAGTTGCTGGCTTCGAGCAGATTCTCTCCGCTCTTGGGCTCGTCGAAGCGGCTGTAGAAGAAGCCGGCGTTGTCCTTGGTCCAGGCCGCGCCGGAGAACTTCACCCACTTGATCAGCGTGTCGAGGTCTTTGCCGCTGCGCACGTCGCGGACGCGATACTCGACCCAATCCGACCCGGCCTGCGAAAGGCCGTATGCCATCAGGTTGCCGTCGTCGCTGATCGACATGCCCGCCAGCGCGACCGTGCCGTCCTTCGAAAGCGTATTCGGGTCGAGCAGCTCGCGCGGCGCGGCGTCCAGCGAATCCGCTGTGAGCAGCACACTCTGATTCTGCAATCCGCTGTTGCGCGAGTAAAAGTAACGCCCACCCTCCTTGAACGGCACGCCGAACTTCTCGTAGTTCCAAAGCGCCGTCATGCGCTCGCGGATCGAATCGCGTTGCGGGATCTGCCGCAAATAGCCGAAGGTCACCTCGTTCTGCGCGGTGACCCATGCGGCCGTCTCGGGCGAATCCAGGTCTTCCAGCCAGCGGTACGGGTCGGCCACCTGCACCCCGTGATAATCATCCACCTGCGTACCGGTCTTTGTCTCCGGGTAGCTCAGCCGCGCGGGCTGCTGGGCGAATACCGGCCCAAGCGTGAGCGAGGCGCTAGCCAAGGCGACGAAGATGCGCTGCGAGAAGTTCACGTTCGGTCTCCGTTCAACAGTACCAGGATGGCAGACGCGCGCGGACGTGGTGCGGCACGCGCGCACGTCTGGCGCAGGGGCGTGATTGTATCAGCTTGCGGCAGTGGACGCAGCCCAGAAGCGCGGCCGACAAACGCCGCCCGTGCCGCTGCCGCGCGCCCCGCGCCAGCTTGACTTTCAGCCGACGTGCGGTTGCACTCGCATGAATGCACAGCCACGCCGGCTCGACGCGCCTGTTCGTCGACGAGGTCGTGATCCACGTCCGGGCCGGAAACGGCGGCGACGGTTGCGTCAGCTTCCGCCGCGAGAAGTACATCCCCAAAGGGGGCCCCGACGGGGGCGACGGCGGCAACGGCGGATCGGTCTACCTGCTCGCCACACCCGGGCTCGACACGCTGCTCGACCTGGCCGGCAAGCACCACTGGAACGCCGAAGACGGCAAGCCCGGCAGCGGCGCTAACTGCGCCGGCCGGCGCGGCGCCGATTGCATCATCAACGTGCCGGTCGGAACGCTGGTCTACGACCTGGACGCGCAGCGACTGCTCAAAGACCTGAACCAACCCGAACAACGCGTCCGCGTCGTCGCCGGCGGCCGCGGCGGCCGCGGAAATGCCTCTTTCGCCAGCTCCACCAACCAGGCCCCCAGAACCGCCGAAACCGGAAGCGCCGGTCAGGCACGCAGGCTGCGGCTGGAGCTGAAGCTGATCGCGGATGTCGGACTGGTTGGCTTGCCGAATGCGGGCAAGAGCACGCTGCTGGCGCGCGTGACGAAGGCGCGGCCCAAGATCGCCGCGTACCCGTTCACAACGCTCGAGCCGCAACTGGGCATCGCCGAGCTTTCGGGCTTTCGACGGCTGGTGATCGCGGACATCCCAGGCCTGATCGAAGGAGCGCACGAGGGCGTCGGCTTGGGCGACGCGTTCCTGCGGCACATCGAGCGCACGCGTGTCATCGTGCACTTGATCGACCTGCTGCCGCCAGACGGCAGCCCCAGCCCGCTCGAGGCCTATCAGGTCATTCGCAGCGAGCTGCAGAAATACAGCCAGACACTGGCGCAGCGTCGCGAAGTACGGGTCGGCACGAAGCTCGACCTGACCGGCGCAGACGAAGCGCTGCGCGAACTGCGCAGCGCCCTGCCGGAGCCGGTGCACGCGATTTCGGGCGTCAGCGGCGCCGGGCTGCGCGAACTGCTGGAATTCTTGTGGCGCGAAGTGGAAGAATCACGTCGCGACACGCCGCAGATCGCCCCGGCCCGCATCGATTTCGGCGAGACGCCGCAGGGCAGCGTCGGCGACGGCGATTCGGATGTTGACCTTGTTGAGCCGGTCAACGACTTGGCCGAAAGCGCGGCGTTTTCCGACCTTACTGGCGCGGATGCGGCGCGCCAGAGCGCGGACGACGAGGACGCCGCGGACAACGAACCGAGGAACACAGACGATCGCCAAGGGGAGCGC
The DNA here is from genome assembly GCA_964535305.1 of uncultured Planctomycetales bacterium. Taxonomy (GTDB): domain Bacteria; phylum Planctomycetota; class Phycisphaerae; order UBA1845; family Fen-1342; genus CAZHTF01. The sequence goes on from CAZHTF010000049.1 coordinate 21,497, forward strand.
GCGTGAGTCGCTTCCCGTTGGTCGATGCGATCCTCGCCGTCGAGGTCGGCAATTCGCGGATCGGCATGGCTGTCGCCGACGACGACGGCCTGCGCGGCACGACGCGCGTTCCAAACGATCGGCCCGAAGCCTGGGAGCCAGCGCTGCGCGGCCTGCTGGCACAAATCGAGCCGGCGGCGCGGCGTGCCGTCGTGGTTGCCAGCGTCGTGCCCGAGCGCACCCAGGCACTGCTCGACCTGCTCGAACAGCTATGCGAAGCCGCGCCGCTGCGCGTCCGCGAAGACCTGCCCCTTCCCCTGCCGGTCGCGCTGGATTCATCCGACGAAGTCGGCATCGATCGCGTCTGCGCCGCGGCCGCCGCGTATGATCAGATTCAGGGCGCCTGCGCGATCGCGTCGTTCGGCACCGCGATCACGATCGACTGCGTCTCAGACGCGGGCGAATTTCTGGGCGGCGTCATCTTGCCCGGCCTGGACATGAGCTGCCAGGCGCTGCACGAGCGCACCGCGCTGCTGCCGCGCGTGCAGCCCGGCCTGCCGCTTTCGCCGCTCGGAAAGAACACGCGCGATGCGATCATCGGCGGCGTGGCGTACGGCGCGGTCGGCGCGCTGCGCGAAGTGGTCGAGCGCATCGCCACGCAACTGGGCCAGTGGCCGCACCTGGTGATCACGGGCGGGAACGCCGCCCTGGTGCGCGACCTGGCGAACTTCGTTGACTCGGTCGTGCCAGATTTGTGCTTGATGGGCATCGCGCTTGCGTATCGCAAAGCCAGTGGCAGCGTCTGAATCAAGCCTGCTCGCGCCATCGAGCGTCGCCGCCGGATTCAAACTCGCCGCCGGCGCGTCAGTCCGCTCGTCATCGAATCGCGAATTCCGCTCAATTGCTGCGCGGCCGCGTACCCGGATCGTTCCAGACTCGCCGCACGAGTTGCAGGCCGTGCACGCAACTTTCGAATTCCTGGCTGAGTTGCCGCAGAAGGGGGCCGCTGGGGTGCGTGCGCGCGTCGCTCAGCTCGCTGGCGATGCCGTAGGAGCGTTTGCCGGCGAGCATGTACTGCCGGAGGCGGTCTGCGCCGCGGCTGCTGCCGCGCGGCCGCAGCCCCTCGGGATAGACGCCCACCCAAAAGAGCGTGAAGTCGCCGATGTAACGGTTGATCAGCCGCGTGCGGAGCGAGCCTTGCACGCCAGCGCCGAGGTTCGCGTCGACCTCCATGCGTGAGAGCTCACGGATCTTCTCGCCGTCGGCGTCGTGCAGCCGGAAGATCGCATCGACATGCACGAAATCGACCAGGAGCTGCGTCAGATAGTCGGTCAGCTCCACGTCGCACAGGCCCAAGTCGGAATGAAAGGTCTGCTCGACCAGCCCGCTGAAGAGCCGCCGCAGCGGGTGCCCATCTTCGATCTGCATCATCATGAACGATCACCTCGCCTACAGCGACGAGCGGGCGAGTCCCATTATTCGAAGTTTTCGCTCAGCGCTCGCCCGGGCTCCATGCAACGTCCCGCAAACCCTCCTAATTGTATTTGGCTATTTTCGCGTGAAAGTCCATAGCGAATGGCGGAATTGTGTGAAAACCGACGGCAGCGTCCGATAGCGCTCGTAGCGGCTTACGGACTCGCCAATGCGCGATTGAAGCGGCGACGGCGCGGCCTGTCACGACACGCGCGGGCTGCCCGCCTTGAATCTGCGCGGCAGAATGCGCGGCTAGGTGTGCCCGCTCTCCGACGGCGAGCGCGTCCGCCCGCGGCGCGGCGCCGGGGCCATGCCTTCCGGCCGACCGAAGATCATGCGGCCTGCCGAAGTCTGCAGCACGCTCGTGACGGTCAATGCCACCTCTTCGCCCAAGCGGTCGCGGCAATTCTCGCCGACGATCATCGTTCCGTCTTCGAGGTAGCCGACACCCTGGCCGATTTCCTCGCCGGGCTTGATGATCTTGACCGTAAGCGACTCGCCCGGCAGCAGCACGGGCTTGAGCGCGTTGGTGATGTCGTTGATGTTGACCACGTCGACGCCGCGGAGCTGCGCGATCTTGTTCAGGTTGTAGTCATTGGTCATGACCCGCGCTTCAAGCTTCTTGGCCAGCGCGACCAGCTTCTGGTCCACGTCGCCGCTCTCTTCGACCGAGGGCAGCCGCGCGTCGGAGATCTTGATTTCGACCTTCTCGTTGGTCTGCAGCTTGTTGAGCATGTCCAGCCCGCGGCGTCCGCGATTGCGCTTGAGCTTGTCGGAGCTGTCGGCGATGGCCTGCAGCTCCTGCAGCACGAAACGCGGGATGATCAGCGGCGCATCGATGATGTTCGTGTCGCAGATGTCGGCGATGCGGCCGTCGATGATCACCGAGGTATCCAGCAGCATCGGTCGGGCGCCGCGCGTCTGCTTGGCGAACTCGACGTACGGGATAACGAAGCGCACATCGTCCTTGGTCTGCAAAATGAAGCTGATCGTAACGAAGCAGCAGACGATGCCCAGCATCAGCTTCGCCGCGCCCAGAATCGGATTACCCAGCCCGATGCCGAAGTACGAGACCGCCACCATATCCAGCACCAGCCCGAGCCCGTAGGCAAAGATCATGCCCACCACCAACCCGAGGAAAGCGCCCGAGAGCGCCGCGAGCGACTTGCGCGGCAGGAACATGTCCACGCCGATGACCACCAGCGCCACGCCGATGGCGGCGATCGTGAACCAGACGGGATTGCCAACGGTTTCGCCGGCGTCGTTGCGCTCGACCATCGACGAGGCCAGCGCGGCGATCAAAACGACAAACAGGCCGCGCAAGACCCACAGCAGCATGACGGCCTCCTCCGTATAATTACTCGCGCTGCGAGCGGCCCCCATAGCTGAACAGCGGAGCGGCCCACGTGCGTCCCTGGACCTTCGCGGGACACAACCATTTTATGCCACACAATTTGCGGCACAAGCCGTTCATCTGGATCTGCGGAATGCTGCTGCCGGCCCTCGTTTGGGGGCAGGTGGGCCCCCCGCGCTCGGCAGCAGCGCTCCGCAGTCAACTGCTGCAATTGTTGCAGGAAGGACAAGTCGTAGAGGCTGTCCAGCTCGCGCAACAGGCGCTGCAAGCGGCCGGCCCGGATCCCGCGATTCGCGGCGAGGTCGTGGAACTTCACCTTTCGCTGGCGGCCGTTTGGCTGGAGGACGGTCGGATCGGCGACGCCCGCGCCGCCTGTCAGGCCGCGCTGCGGCTCGACGCCGGCCACCCCGGCGCCGCGGCGCTGAGCGCCCGGTTGGAGCGGCTGGCGCGGCGCGACGCCGAGC
>CAZHTF010000050.1:0-24391 GCA_964535305.1 uncultured Planctomycetales bacterium
CGGTAGAGCTTGCCGTCATTGAGCCCGCCGAAGCCCGCGCGGGATTCCGCGAAAGCCTGCACGACGTGGAAGTTGGTCAGGCCGTAGCCGCGCGGGTCGATCAGCACGCCGCTGCCACCGCCTTGGGGCGGGTTTTCGGCGAAGATGCAGACGACGCTGCCGGCGACGCGCTCGATCATCTGCACACGGCGTCGCTGGTCGGCCAGCACCGGATCGGCGTCACCGCTGTGCTGCGCGACTGCCGGCGAGGCGGCGAGCGCCGCGAGCAGCAGCGCGGCCGCTGCCCGCTGGCGCGTGTCTGCAGCTTGGATAGCGCGCTGCGATTTCATCAGGATCGAATCAGCCGTGCATAGCCCCAGCAGACATGATCGGCCAGATCGAGGCCGTCGCCAAACTCAACCAGCAGCGTCAACTCGTTGACCTCCTGCAGCTCGATCGCGACCTCGCGCGCCGGCTCGCCGCCGCGGAGCGACTCGATCCGCCAAAGCACGCGGCCATCACCGAGAATCGCGACACGCGCGTCGCCGCGCGGGGCGACATCGTCGGAGATGCCGACGCTGGCGGCGAACTGACGAAATCCGCCATTCAGACGATACGTCAGGCGTGACTGGCTGTGCTGGCAGACGCCGCTGGCAAACGTGCGGCCGGCCAGCGAAATCGGGCGGCCGTAGAGTGACTTGTCGAAACTCGGGCTCCACTCGCGCTCGAGAAACGGCTCAAACTCGTGCTGCAGCGGCGTCAGCGTCGCGAGCGGCACAACGCGCTCGCTGCGGCACTCGATCCGCAGAATCTGGGCCCACTCCAGCGGCAGATCGTCCAGCACGGAGGAACGCAGCAGGATCGTGGAATCCCGCGCGCCGCTGACGCGCCCGGCGAAGACATCGCCAGACAGCGTATGCACCAGGCACGAAGCGCCGCGCTCCATTCGCGCGGCGAAGCGCAGCAGCGCGATGCGCTCCCAGCTCGGACTCACTTCGCGCTCTTTCCAGAGCACGGTGACCTGCTTGGCGTCCAGCCGACGAATCACGCCTGAGAGTGGAATCATCTCCTCGCCGCGGGCCACCACTACCAGGTCAGATTCGGGCGCGGCCCGCGTCAGCGCGTTGAGCTTGCGCAATATGTCGGCGTTGGCACTGGCGGAGTAGATCGCCTTTAGCAGGCTCAGCTCGATTCGCAACTCAACATTCGCAGCCGTCCGCAGCAGCACGTGCTGCTCGCTGGCACGCAGCAACGTCGCGGCGAAACACGAGCCGTCCACCAATTCGACCCGCAGCGGCTGCCCGCTCGGCGGAACCGTCGGCTCGCTCGCGCCACGCAGCGGCCGAACGCTCTGAACCTCCGACCAGCCAAACGCGGCTTCGCCCTCGGCGGTTTCCAGCACAATCTGCGGCGATGCTTCGCGCAGCGCGCCGCGAAGCTGCGTGCCGTCCAGCCGCGTCAGCTCCAATTCGATCTGCGCCGCCAGCGGCGTGCTCAGCAGCGGCGGCAGCAGCGCCGCAAGGCCGAGAAGCGCGGCGCAGCGGCGGCGACCGCCGAGGCGGGCAGCAGCGGACGAGCTCGCCGCGGGCGCACAGCGGTCCGTGAGCTCAGCGCGTGCGGCGGCAGGATGGTGGTGTTTCACGCTGGTTACTTGTCTTCCGCAAGCGAGCGGTAGTATTGCTCGACCAACTGACGATATCGCGACGGGAAGCGGTCCTTCAACGATTGCAGAATTCGCTCGCGCTCCGCCGGGGGCAGCTTGCCCCACATTTCGCCTGGCGTGGCCAGCGGGGCCCCGTGCAGGTTTGCCGCGCCGCTTTGGGCCGTTGGGCGGGCTTCGGATTCTTCGGCGGGCTTGTTGGGCGCGCCCTGGGCCGGGTTGCGGCCGCCCTCGCGTCCGCCGCTGCGGGCCCGGCGGGCCGCGGCGTTGCGGGCCTGCTGCTCGCGGTCCTCGCTCTCCTTGATCATCTTGTCAAGCAGATCGAGGACCTGCTGCTGCCGGTCGCGGACACTGCCGCGCGCGTCCGCGATCCGCAGGCGACCGGCGACGTAGTCCATCACAGTCGCGACTTCTTCAAGCGTGCCGCGCTCACGCCGCTCAATCTCCAGCCGCATCTGCCGCGCCGCGGCCGTGACGCGCTCCGGTGCGTCCTCGAATGCCTCGCCGAGCTGCACCAGCGTCTGCGAAGCGGCCTCATAGTCGAGATTCGCCAGCTCCACGTACGCAAGCATCAGCCACGCTTGCGACGCCAGCGGCGTGAACTCCAGCAGCGACGGCTCCCCGCTCACAGCGCTGCGCAAATAGAGCTGCGCCTCTTCCAGCATGCCGGCATCAATCAGGGACCGCGCATGAAAATACGCGGCGCTGCTCGCCAAGAAACGATCCGACGCCATCGACAGCTGCTTGAACGCGCGGCTGGCCTCCACGGGGCGACCGTCGTCGAACGCCCGAAGCGCCGCCGCGAAGGGCGGATACAGTTCGGCCAGCGCGTCGGGAATGAACTGCTCGGGCTGCTGCCCCGCGTAGCGCTCGCGCCAGGCGAGCCGCACGGCCTCGACCGCCAGCGTCCGCTCGGCCGGCAACGTGTCGAGCTGCGCCAGGAATGCTTCGTTCAGCCGCGAAATGCGCGCGCCCGCGGCCGCGGAAGATATCTTCGGCGGCCGCGATTCGCCCGGCGCGCCGACCGGCAAATCTTGGCCAGTCGTGGCCAGTGCCACGGAGTCGAACGTCAGCAGCAGCAGCGCCAGGCCAGCGCGCGCCGGTCGCGTGTGCTTGTGCACGTCAATTCCTCTCGTTCATGCGCCGCGCCAGCAGCGCGAGCTGCCGTTGCCGCTCCGCGAGTTTGCCAAGCCGCTCCTGCAGCGCCGCGACCGCATCGGCCGCGTCGGACTGAACGTCGGCGGCGCTCTCGGCGGTGCGACGGTTCACGCGCACCTGCGACGAGCGCAGCAGCTTCAGCTCGGCGCTGCTGGGCAGCAGCGGCCGCGGCCCGTCTTCCTGGGGCTGCTGCTGATCATCGGGCTGCGGCTGGTTTTGCTGCTCGTTGCGCTGCCGCTCAATGGCGCCGATGATTTCTTCGAGTACATCGATCACGTCGTCGATCAGCTGCTGCGTGGGCGTCGATGCGTCGGATTTCTCGAGCCGCTCGGCCACGTCGCGCATGTCAGCGGCGAGCTGGGTCACCAATTCGGGCAGCACCACGGTCGTGCCTTCTTCGGTCAGCAGTCGCAATGTGCCGCTGCAATCCAACGCAACGGCTATCTGTGCCTGGGCAGCCTCGGTCAGATCCGTCAGGTCGCGGCGGGCCCAGTTTTCCATGCCTTTCTGATAGAGCCGCAGCGTGGTCTCGCGGATGGTCTTCTCGCGCTCCAGCATGGCACGGAAGCGGACTTCCAGGGCCGCGAGCGTTTCTTCCATCTCTTCCCTGCGGAGCTGGCGCAGCGCGTCTTCGAGCTCCTCGAGCGCATCGCGCAGGGCTTCGGCGGCCTCGCGCTGCTCCGACTCGGCCTCTTGCGGCTGCTGCTCGGCCAGGCGGTCCGCGGCCTGGCGCATGGCCTCGGCGGCGCGCTCCAGCTCCTCGCGACCGGGCTTCTTGCTGTCGGGGCGGCTCTTTTCGGCGCCGCCGGCCTGGTCGCGGGCATGCTCGGCTTTCTTCTGGCTCTCGCGCTGCAGGGCCTCGAGCCGGCGAATGGCGTTCTTGAGTTTCTGCTCGGCTTCGCGCTGCTGCGGGGTCGATTCCGATTCCTGCGCTGACTGGCCCGGTTTCGATTCGCCCGGTTTGGATTCACCGGGTTTTGACTCGCCCGCCTGCGATTCGCCAGGCGAGCCTTTGCCGCGCTCCGCGTGCGAGCCCGGCTCCCGCGGCGGTTTCCCGCCGATGGCGCGGGCCGCCTTTTCCTGCTCTGCCTCGGACTGGGAATCCTCACCAGCCTCGCGCGCCTGCTCGGCGGCCTGCGCCTGCAGCTCGGCGGAGCGTTGCAGGTGGTCGGCCTGTTCCTGCACGAGCGCCTCGACGGCGCGCTTCAGCGCCTCGAGCCGCTGGCGCTCCGCCCGTTTGCGATCCAAATCGTCGCTGGTGTCGGTCAGCAGCGTAAGCAGTTGCGCCAGGTCGGCCAGCAGGGCTTCCTGGGCGCGCTCCGCGGCGCTCCAATCGCTGCGGGCCAGCAGCCGTGAGATTTCGTCCATCCGCGCGCGGATTCGTGTCTCGCCGGCGCGGCCGAGCGCGTCGCGCAGCCGCTCGGATTTGGCCGGCTCGGTCTCGGCCAGGAGTTTCGAGAGTTTGAGCATTTGCGCTTCGAGCCGCTCCATGCGCTCGAGCACCTGGCGCTGCTGCTGGTCCAGCGGCTGCGCGTTGGGCGGGTCGTCGCCCCAGGCGGGGCCGATAAGGCCCAGCAGCAGGAGCGCAGCGAGCGGCGCGGAGCGCTTCATGACGAACCCTCGGTGGGCGGCCCGGATCGGTTGGCCCCTAGCCCACGCTCTATTCTACGGTTCCCGGGGTGGCTCGCGTGAGCCATCTTCCGGTTCGAGCAGGTCTTCAAGCTGTTTTCGCAGCGCCTCGATCGTTGCCCCGTGAACGTCTTTCTGGCGATCGATCGCCTCCTGCAGCAATGCAACCGCCTCGCGATAACCCTCCCACTCCAGCATGTTCGCCAGAATCGCCTGCATTTCACGCAATAAACGCTCCTGCGCCAGCAACGCCGCGTCCGCCTCGGCCTCGGCAATCGAGCGTCGCAGCGCCTGCAGCGACTCCGTGGCCGCGGGAATCGAGCCTTCGTTCAGGCTCAGCAGCGGCCGGATAACACGATCTTCAATGCGCCGCTCATCGCCGGAGCGGGCGACGCGGTTGATGCGCATTTCGGTCAGCAGCAGCTCGAAGCGCCGCGTGATTGCGCTGCAGGTGCCGGCGATGCCGTCCTGGCGACGCAGCAACGCGCTGAGCCGCTGGGCCAGCGCGGTGCTGGCCAGTCGCCGCGCCTGGGCTTCGTCGATCAACTGTCTTAGGGCCTCGTGTGTGCCGCGCTGCACACTGATCAGACGCTCGAATTCGCGGCGCAGTTCCAATTCCCGTCGACTGACGTCCGCCAGGAAGTCCTCGACCGATACGACCCGCAGCGCCAGCGCCTCGCTGCGGCCGACGTTGGGACCGCGCGGGTCGTGGTCGGCGGCTTCGGCCCGCAGCGCGACGCGCTCGGCCGGCTTGAACCCCAGCGAGCGCAGCGCCAGCACGACTTCGGCGCGATACTCACTGCTCCCGCCGGTCAGGGCCGGCAGCGGCAGCGGATCGGCGGGCTCCTCGCCGCGCGCCACGCCGAGCTGCGCACGGGCCAGTCCGTATTCGTCCTTGGCGTGCAGCGTCAGCGGCAGCTCGGCGATCGGCGTGATGATCTCGCCGACGCCGGGTGCATCGAGCTTGACGAGCGGAGCGCGGTCGTTGACCACCTTGATTGAGAATTGCACCGGGCGGCGCGAGTCAAATCCGTCGCGATCGACCAGCTCAAAGCGATACGTGCCGCTGGCCGGCGGCATCCAGGAGACGCGTAGACGATCCGGGGCGCGCTGCTCGCATTCGATCTGCTCGTCCGCACCGCCCACAAAGCGGGCCGCGCTGACCGGCTTGTTCAGCGCTACCTCCAGCGTCAGCGTCGCGCCTGCCAGAAGCTCCAGACTGGTCTGCTGCTCGACCGTCAACGGCGCGACGCGCGTGTATTCCGGCGGCGTGATGGTCGCCAGGCTGCGCACCACCTGCGGACGATCCACCGGCTGGACGATGAACGTGCGCGTGGTTTCGTCTCCGCCGATGATCCGCAGCGAAAGCGGCTCGCTTAGCGCGCCGAGCGAGGCGATCAGCCGCCGCTCGCCGATGCGCCGCATGGTCTCGCGGCCGCGCTTGCCGGAGGCGCTGCTCCAGGCCACCACCGCGGAGCGCGGCACTTTTCCGACGATCTCCGCGGCCAGCTCAAATTCGTCGCCGCGTGGCACGCGGCGCGTGTCGGCCCGGTCGAAGCCGAGCGGATTGATATACGTGCTCTGCGGCCAGGGCAGGTCGCGCACCAGCCAGTTGCGCTGAAACCACGTGTTCATCGTGGTCGGCAACAGCGCCCAGGTGAGCCCCACGCCCGCCGCGATCAGTCCCAGCTCCGTCAGCCGGAGCCGCGCCCGGCGGTGATTCAATACGGTCAAGAAATCAACCCGCTGCGCCGCGGCGGCGGCCTCCTGCAGCACCGCGTCGGCCAGTTGCTCGGAGGTATTCGGCGGGAGCGGCCGGCGGGCCAGCTCTACGGCGCTCGAAAGCCGCCCGACCAGTTGCGGATTGGCCGCATCGACCAGGCTGGCGAGCGTCTCGTCCGCCAGCGCCTGCGAGGTCGGCAGCAGGATCCAGCGATAGCAGACCCACAGCCAGTAGAGCGTGATCAGAACATTCAGCGCCGCGCGCTGATCCAGCGAAAGCCGCAGCCAGCGGTCGATCAGCAGTTGGCTCAAGCCAGCGACGACCAACGCCACCGCCAGCCGCAGCGCGCCGCCCAGCAGCGCGTAGACGCGCGCGCGGCGGCGCAGCACCGCCAGCGCTTCGAGCACGCGCTCCTGCACGAGCGTCTGAAGATTCTGGCCGGCGGTTTCGTTCAAAGCAGGTGGTTCCTCCGCCGCAGCGTCCACTCGGTCGCGAGCAAGCCGCCGATCAGCGCCAGCAGCCAGGTGCGGTCCCACAGCTCGCGCCGCGGGCCTTCGATGGTCTCCGTCTGGGATGCGGATTCGATCCAATCCGGCAGCGCCGCCGCTTGCGCCAGCGGAACGTAGCGCCCGCCGGTCAATTGCGCGAGCTGCTCGAGCGGCGCCCGTTGCAGCGCCAGTGCTTGCAGCTCAGCGTCGGAGCGCTGCACCTGAACATGCCGCACCAGCGCTTCTTGGCGCGACGGTGCTGTACTGGCGCCGCTGGTCGGCAGCGGGACGCGGATGGCGATCGAGCCAGCCACGTCCAGGCGCGTGCGCCCGGCGAACCAGCCTTCGCGCAGCGGGATTGCATTCAGCGTGATTTCGCGGATGTCGCCCGTGGGCGTCGGCACCTGGGCGCTGACCTGCGGCTCGTGCCACGGGGCGAACGATTCATCCAGCACACGCGCCTCGATCCGCACCGCGTCGCCGAGCGTGATCTGCTCCTGGTCGAGCACGATCGTGCCGCGCTGGCTGGCGCCTTCACGTCGCGCCTGCGAAATGTAGCGGACCATCTGCACCCAGAAGCGGTCGAAATAGCGTTCGGCGGTGCTGCGCCAGCGCCAGGTGTGATCGAAGCCGAGAAAGGCGACGCGGCCCGCGCCGAAGGGCTGCACCGCGAGCAGCGCCGGCGCGTCGCGCTCCTCGCCGCGCCCGCCGAGCCGCAGCAGCACGGTCGCGACCGGTTTGCTGCGCTCGACCGGGAAATTCCACCAGACCTGGTTCATCCCGGACCAGACCGCCCGGCTGGCGGCGGTGTCGCCGGCCAGCGCCAGCAGCGGATGCGCCAGCAGCGCGTCGTTCACCAGCAACGGCGCGGCACGGTTGCGATACGAGCCGGCCTCTGCCAGGCGCATCTCGGCGTCGGAATCGGGCGCGACCGGCAGGATCCCGGTCAGCTCCGCGAGCCGCGGCTCGCGGAGAAAGCGGGCCGTGTAGCTCGAGCCGGCCTGCAGCAGCAGCCCGCCGCCGAATTCGTCAACGAAGCGCCGCACATTCACCGCCCACGAGCCGTCCATTTCGCGCGGGTCCGGATCCATCAGCAGAATCGCGTCGTAGGCGAAGAGCTCCTCGGGCTTGTGCGGCAGCTCGCGAATGGGCGTGGTGCCTTCGCGGATCGAGGTGGCATCCGCGGATTGCAGCCAGCAACTGATGTCCATGGTGCGATCGCGCTCCAGCAGCCGCACCACGGCGCGATAGTCGTACGTCGGCCGGCCCGCCACGATCAGCACGCGCAGCCGCTGGTCGAGCACGACCACGCGCACGCTGCGCTCGTTGTCATCCAGCGCGGCCTCGTTCGCCAAAGGCTGCACACGTAGCCGATACGCGAACTCCCCGGCTTGGGTCGCGTCCAGCGCGAAGCGCACGTCCACGCTCTGGCCCGGCTCGGGCAGGCTGATCCGCCGCGTGCTGACGCGGCGCTCCTCGGCGCCATTCGCCGCGACGGTCAATTCGAGCTCGACTTCGCCGGCCGCGGCTCCGCCGCACAGCAGCGTGGCGCGCAGCTCAAGCGGGTCGCCTTTCGGGACGCTGGCCGGCGCCAGAAGTGCCGTCAGCCGCACGTTCACCGGCTCGCGCTCGTCGCCGACGCCCGCGGCCAGCAGCGGCGCGCGTGCGCGGCGTGCCAGGGCCGCCAGGTCTTCGGCGGATTGCCCGCGATTGAACGCGCCGTCGCTGAGCAGCACGATGGCGGCCAGCGGCTGGTCGGCGGCGATGCGCAGCGCGGCTTCGAGCGCGCGGCCCAGGTTGGTGTGCGCACCGCTGGCAATTGGGGCGGCGAGCCACTCGCGCAGCGAGTGCGCGGCGCGGTCGTCTTCCTCGTCGGCGTCCGGCTGGGTCGTGGCGACGGTCGTCGGTGCGAGCGCTTCCCACGGCGCGCTCCAACGCCGCACGCGATCGGAGAAGGTCAGCAAGAGCAAGTCGTTCCGCTCCGCCAGTCGCCGCAGCCATTCCGCATCCGATTTTCCAAGCAGTTCTGCGACCTGCGCGGCGCGCGGCGGAGTACTGGCACTGTCTGTGCCGTTGTTGGCGTCTTCAAGCACATCACGCACCGCCATGCTGGCCGAATCGTCGATCAGCACAGCGACGACGGCCCGCGTGCTGCGCACCAGGTAGGTGGCCATCACCGGGTTCAGGAACACCAGTGCCAGCAGCAGCAGCACGCCGCAGCGCATGCACGCCAGCACGTTGCGCAGCCGCGGGCCGGCGCCGACGCGCGCCTCGCGGCTGTACAGGCGGAAGACCAGCAGCCCGGCCGCGAGCAGTCCGCAGACCGCCAGCGCGCCGCTCCATTGCCCCGCCAGGCCGGCGAATTCGAGCACGGTCTGCTGCTCGACGGCGGCCAAAGGCATGCTGCTGTGCGTCACGTGTTTGCTCGCGATCCGTTGCCGCGCCCGAGCCAGGCGGCCCGCGGCTGCCCGGCGGCGCCGCTGCCGCGCGCCGTCCGGGGTAGTCCAAACCACCAGGCCAGCGCCTGTTCGCCCAGCAGCGTCAGCAGCAGTGCCGCCAATACGGCGGGCCAAAGCTCGATCCGCCGCTGTGATGAGCCGGCCAGGAAGTTTTCGACGTCGGCGACGTACTCGTGCGGCACGGTGCCGAGCAGCCGGTCGAGCTCGGACGCCGCGGCGCTGGCCAAATTTGATTCGATCGGGTCGAGATTGACGCTCAGCGGCCAGGTCTCGCTCGTGCCGCCGGTCGAATGCTCGACGCGCCAGATCCCGAGCTGGTCGGCCAGCGGTCCTTCAAACGCGACGCTTGCCACACCGGCCTGCTCGAATTCACGCAGCAGCCCCTCGGCCGCGGGCGACTCGGGGTAATTCGGCGGTCGAAACGTGGCGCCCGCGGCCGACTCACTGCGGGCCACCAGGCTCAGCCGCTGGCCGGCGTCAAACGACAGCGGCGACGCCTCGCGCCGCGCCAGGTGCTGCGTGAGCTCCAGCAGCCAGACGACGTAGCTGCCGTCGACCGCCTGGGCCCAGTTGTTCCAGGCCAGGTCCGCGCTCGACGCGAAGAACACCGCGCGCCCCAGGCCGAATTCGCGCTCCGTGATCGCCGGGGTCTGCTCACGATCTGAGAAGCGCGCCAGCACACGCGCCGCGGGGCTGCCTTCGCTCTGTGGACCGGCGGATTCGTCGGTCGTCAGGTATGCGCGGAATTGCAGCCAGTCGGCCGAAGCGCCGCGCGCATCCAACATGCTCACCAGCGGGTGCTCGACGGCGCGATAGATGCCGACCTCTGCATCCGCGGCCCGCACCACGCGGGCCGTGATCGGCAGCGGCAGGGGACCCTGCCCGTCCGCGAAGAACGCGCGGTTGAACTCCGCCGGGTCTTCGATCTGGTCCCCCATGAAGAGCGCCAGCCCGCCGCCCTCGCGCACGAAGCGCCGCAGGCCGCTGAGCGCGGCTTCGCCCAGCGTGGCGACATTGCAGAGCAGCACGGCGTCGAAGCGCCGCAGGTCGGCCGATTCAAGCTCGGCTGGCTCGATCGTCTCGAGTTGGTTGCCGGAAGCAAGCGCGCCTGGCGGCGCAAGGGCCGCCTGCAGCAGATAGACCTCGTCGAGCGCGCGGGCCGCGTCGGGCTGACCATTCACCACCAGCAGCGAAAGCGCGGGCTTGGCGCGCAGCGCCAGCCGCCGCGTGTTGTCCCAATCCAACCCATCGACATTGCCGAGGCTGACGGAGAGCTCGTGGAAGCCTTCGCTGGCGACGGTGATCTCGGCGCTGATCAGCCGCTCCTGCCCGGGCTGCAATGCGTCCAGCGGAATGGGCGGGATCGCGGCGCCATCGACTTCGATCTGCAGCGTCAGGTTCGAGCGCGTCCTACGACCGTGATTGAGCACGCGGGCCGTGACCTGCGCGGAGACGCCCGCGATCCACTGCGGGCGGGCCGCGGCGAACTCGGCAATGGCCAGGTTGTCGCGCGGCGCCTGCCCACCGGCGATCAGCAGCACGCGAATCTGCTGCGGGCTGAGCTCGCGCAGCGGCTCGAACGCGGGCGCGGCGGCCGCGTCGCTCCACTCACTGCGCTGAAAGTCGGAGAAAATGTACACATGCGCCGCGGAGAGCCCGCCCGCGGCGCGAACGCCCGCGGCGATCCGCTCCAGCACGCGGCGCGGCGCCGCAGGCAGCGGCCGAGCCACAAGCTTTTCGCAGCGATTGCGAAGCTCGCTCAGGCCGGCGTCGTCGAGCGCCAGCGGTCCGGCCAGCGGCTGATCCGGCTGCGAGGCGATGTACAGCGTGACACGCTCGCCGGGCGACTCGTCGCGCATCCAGCTCAAGAGCCGCAGCGCCGCGCTCCGCAGCGCCGCGAAGTCATTCTCCGGCCCGGCGCGATGCCCCAGGCTGGCCGAGTCGTCCAGCAGAATGATGCAATCGCCGGCGCTGCGGGCCGCCAGCAATGACGCCAGCAGGCCCGGCTGCACGAAGGGCCGCGCCACGAGCAGGGCGAGCAAGGCCATCGCCAGGCAGCGCAGTGCGACCAGCAGCCATTGCTCGAAGCGCACACGGCGGCGGTTCTTTTTCTCGGCTTCCAGCAGGAAGCGCGTCGCCGCCCAGGGCAAGCGCTGATACTGCCGCCGCGACAGCAGGTGAATAATGATTGGTGCCGCGACGAGCCCCAGGCCGCCCAGCAGGGCCAAGTTGACGAAGCCGTACGCCAGCGGCATCACGATCGGAGCGCCGCTCATCGTCGCCGCGCTCCGCTGGCCAGGCCGCTGCGTCGCGCCAGGTATCCACTGAGGACGGCGTCGACCGTGTCGCGCGTGTTCACCGCGAGGTAATCGGCGCGATGCCGCAGGCAGGCGGTCTCGACGCGGGCGGCGAAGCGCTCCAAGGCGTCGAGATAGCTGGCCCGCAGGCTCTGCGGGTCGGCCAGGAGCTGCGTTTGCTCCTCCAGCCCCTCGAACAGCACGTTTTCCACGAACGGAAAGTGCCACTCGTCGTGATCCAGCACGTGCATCACGATCATCTCGTGCCCGGCGTAGGCCATGTGCTCGAGCCCGCTGACGACATCCTCCGCGTCGGCCAGCAGGTCGGAGATCAGAATCACCATCGAGCGGTGCCGCAGCTCCTCGGCCAGCCGGTGAAAGAGCGTTTTGACGTGGCTCACGCCGGCGGGCGCGCTCTGCTCGAGCACGCGCAGCAGGTCCATCAGGTGCGGCTTGCCGGTGGTGCAGGGCAGCACGCGGCGCACGGCGCTGTCGAACGTGAGCAACCCGGCGGCGTCCTGCTGCTGAATCAGCAAGTATGCCAGCGTCGCCGCCAGCTGCGCCGCGTATTCAAACTTGCTGCGCGGCTTGCCATAGGCCATCGAGTTGCTGGCGTCCAGCAGGATGTAGCAGCGCAGATTGGTCTCTTCCTCGTATTCCTTGATGTAGAGGCGATCCGCGCGGCCGAAGATGCGCCAGTCGATATAACGGATGTCGTCGCCGGGCACGTACTGGCGGTGCTCGGCGAATTCAACCGAGAAGCCGTGGTAGGCGCTGCGGTGCATGCCCGAGATAAACCCCGCCACCACCGAGCGCGCCCGCAGCTCCAGCCCGCGCAGCCGCGCGATCACCTCAGGATCCAAGAGCTTCGGCGAGCCCGGCATGCGATTCCTCGCTGAGCGGACGGGTTGGTAACGACTCGAGCACCGCGTCAATGATGCGATCCGAGTCGAAGCCCTCTGCCTCGGCGGCGTAATTGGTGATGATGCGATGACGCAGCACCGGATGCGCCAACGCGCGGATGTCATCGATCGAAACGTGCTTGCGGCCATGCATCACGGCCCGGGCCTTGCCGCCCAGCAGCAAGAACTGCACCGCCCGCGGGCCCGCGCCGAACATCACCATTTTTTCGATCAATTCCGCCGCGCGGCGGCTCTTCTCGCCTTCTTCACGCCAGCGACGACCATTGCCGGACGCGTCGGGCCGCACACGTTCGAACGTGCGCGCCGGGCGCGTGCGACGGACGAGCTCGAGCGCGTAGTGCATCACGCTGGGCGCCGCGGGCACGCGCCGCACCACCGCCTGCAGCGCCAGGATTTCTTCGCGCTGCAGAACCTTGGCAAGCTCGTCGCGCGCGGCCCCGGTGGTCAGCTCGGCGATCTGATACTCCTCGTCGTACGAGGGGTAATCGACGAAGACCTTGAACATGAAGCGGTCTTCCTGAGCTTCAGGCAGCGGATAGGTGCCTTCCTGCTCGATCGGGTTCTGCGTGGCGAGCACGAAGAACGGCGGCTCAAGCGCGTGCCGCACGCCCCCGACTGTGACGTAGTTTTCCTGCATGGCTTCGAGCAACGCGGCCTGCGTCTTCGGCGGGGTGCGGTTGATTTCGTCGGCCAGCAAAATGTTCGCGAAGATCGGCCCGGCCAGAAAGCGGAAGGAGCGCTGCCCGGTGCGGCGATCCTCCTGAATGATCTCGGTGCCGGTGATGTCCGAGGGCATCAGGTCGGGCATGAATTGAATGCGGTTGAATTTCTGGCCCAGGCAGTGCGCCAGGCTGCTGATCATCAGCGTCTTCGCCAGCCCCGGCACGCCTTCGAGAATCACATGTCCGCGAGCAAAAAGCGCAATCAGCAGCAGGTCGAGCACCTCGGCCTGCCCGACAATGACCTTGCGCAGCTCCTCGCGGATCAGGCCGTAGGCCTCGTTCAGACGCGCCACCGCCGCCACGTCGTCGCTGAAGACGGGTGCGGCGGGTGCGGGCGGCGGTTCGGAGCCTGTATCGCTGGCGGCCTCGAAGTTTGCATCCTCGGTCATGCTGGCGCTCCCGTGGTCGATCCCGATACTCTATCGGATGAACGACCAGCCAGCAGGGGCGCCCCGGGCGGCAAATCGGCGCAGTACGCCAACCGGGTGAAGCCGGACGCAGCGGCAGGCATGTCGCCTAGCGGTCCGCGAGCGCCGCGGCGCGGGCCGACATGGGCCGCAACGAAAGCTGGCCCTGGCGCGTGAAATCGATCGACTCGCCCAGGATTCGGGCGGCCTCCTGCGGCGCGTGGAAGCCCATCGAGTTCTCGGCTTCGACGAAATCCAGGAAGAACTGTGCCTTGCGCTGGAATTCGCGGGCGTCGGCCAGCTCCGCATCGCCGCGGCCGGCAGCCTTGGCCGCTTCGATGTCGGCGATCAGGCCCATCAGCGCGTCCATCGCCTTGTCGCGCAGGTTGTACGTCCGCCACTGGATCGTGTAGACCCGCTGACGCAGCTCCTCCTCCGGCCAGTGGTGGCACGTGCCGCAGGCGCGGTTGATATTCAGCAGCGGGCTGCGGACGTGGTGATCGCTGATTTTCAGGCCGCCCTCGCGCTTGTAGGGCATGTGGCAATCGGCACAGGCGACGCCGGAGCGCGCGTGAATCCCCTGGTTCCACATTTCAAACTCGGGGTGCTGGGCCTTGAGCACCGATGCTCCGGTGCGCGCGTGCGTCCAATCCTTGTGCTGCACGTCGTCGTAATACGCCAAGATCTGCTCGACCTTCAACCCGTTGTGCCAGGGATAAACCAGGCGCTTCTCGTCACCCTTGAAGTAGTACTCCACGTGGCACTGGCCGCAAACGAAGCTGCGCATTTCCTGACGCGTGGCGTCGCGATTTACATCGTAGTTTTCCTGGCCACTGGAGCGCTTCAGCGCCCGAATGCCCTCGATGAAGCCCGGCCGCGTGATCCGCAGCGCCATCGTCGCCGGATCATGGCAGTCGATGCAGGCGACCGGGTGGTCGACGTGCTTTCGGGCTTCGGCATATGGCAGTGGATTGAGCGACTCGAAGCCCTTGATGATGTCGCCGTCGCCAGCCTTCTTGTACGCGACGTAGATCGACGCGTGGCAGTGCAGGCACGCGCCCGGCTGCTTGGCGGCGCCCTGCCGCTCGGTGAAGGTCTGATCTTCGAGCATGTAGCCATGGCCGCGCTCTTCGCGGAAGTCGACAGAAAAGGCGTAGCCGGCCCACATGCTCTTGAGCCGCGGGTCTTCCTCCAGCCGCGATTCCGAAACGATCGAGCGCGGATCGGCGCTGCTGGGCGTGCGCGGGATGGCCTCGCTCCCGCCGAAGCGCGTGCGCACCTGGTCGACCGTGCGCTTGTACGCGTCGTACTGGAACGGGAAATTCTTGCCCCATACGGCCGGGTCGACCGTGTCGTCGCTGATTTCGACCACGCGGAAGAACGGGTTGCGCGCTTCGTTCTTCCGCTCGAGAATGTTCAGTGCCAGGGCCATCACGCCGCACATCGCGACGATCGAGACCACGGCTGTAACCAGCACCAGCTTCCAACTGCCGCCGCGGACCGCGTCGGCGGGCTTGTTGCCTTCGGACATGCTTTTCCTGCTCCCGGGGCCGCGGCGCGGCCCGGCTAGTGTGCGTGACCAACCTCGCGATGACACGTCACGCAGCCGCGCGGATTCGGCCCAGAGTCCGCGGACGCGTGCGCATCGATCGCTTGGACGATATCCCCGTGACAATAACGGCAAGCCTGCTCGGTCACAGCCAGGTTGTGAGCCTTGATGCGGATCGGCTCGGCGAACTCGCCGCTGGTGAACGCGACGGAATGATGCCAGCCATTGCTGGCCTTGGTGAGCAGCTTGCCGATCGGCTCGTGCGGCGTGTGACAGTCATTGCAGGTGGCTACAGCTCGATGGCTGCCCTTAATCCAGCCGTCATACTGCTCGCGCATAACATGGCAGTTGTTGCAGGCGGCGGGGTCATTGGTCATGTACGAATAGCCGCGGGCGTAGACGAACGTGTAACCGGCCAGACCCAGTGGCGCACCGATCAGCACGCCCAGCACTACCGCGGACGAGATGCGGAATACTACACGTCTGGACGCCATGCGCTTCCCTTAGGACCAACTCGCGATCGCCAGACATCTGCGACCGGATCGCGTACGTCCGAACCGAGGTCGAGATCTTACGCTGCGCCTGCGGCGGCGCGAAGCGCACGTGTGATTGCCGCCGGGTCAGCTCGCGCAGGTGCGATTCCAGTTCGCCAACAGCACGCCCAAGTCGGCTTCGCCAGTTTGGCCGTCGCCGGTCAGGTCGCCGGCGGCGGACGACTGCCACGCACCCAGCAGCAGGCCCAGATCGGCCTCGTTGACGGCCAGGTCGCCGGTCAGGTCGCCAATGCACTCGCACTCGTCGGGACGGCTGTTGTGATTCACGTCCGGGCTATGGCCCAGCGCGACGTCCTGCGCATCCAGCCGCCCGTTCGCGTTGCAATCCGCGGCGAGGGCGGCGGCGGCATTCACGATCCCGTAGCCGCGCACGAAGAGCGGATCCGCCTGGCCATTGGACACAAAATCGCTCGCGGTCGCAAAGAGCAGGGACCGCATCTGATCTACCGTCCAGCCCGGCCGCGCCTGTAGCAGGCACGCCACGGCGCAAGCGGTTAGCGGCGTCGAGAACGACGTGCCATTGATCGAGGAGTAGCCGGTGTTGTTCGTAAACGCGACCGAGCGCACCGCGACGCCCTGGGCCAGCAGCTCGGGCTTGATGCGTCCGTCAGCACTAGGACCATCGGAGCTGAACCCGGCGGTCGCGCCGGTCGCATCGACCGCGCCGCAGGTGATCACCTGCAGCGCGTCCGCCGGCGCGATCAGGTGCGAGATCGCCGGATCGCTGTCGTGCCCGGCGTTGCCGGCGGCGTTCAGGCAGAACACGCCGTTGGCCGTGGCAATATTCACCGCGCGGGTCGTCACCGCCGTCAGACCGTCGAGCTGCGCTTGCGTGTACCAGTCGATATAGCCCAGCGACGCAGTGGCGATGTCGCCACCCTGCGACTCGATGAACTGCAGCGCGGCGGCGTAGTAGTCTTCCTCAATCGGCGTCTCGCTGGAGACATCCTCGGTCTTGCATAGAATGAAACTGGCGTCGTACGCCCCGCCCAGGAACGACCCCGGCTTGTAGCCGCCGATCACGCCCAGCACATATGTCCCGTGCCGCGACTGATCCTGCGGGTCGGCCGCCGTCTGCGACGTGTCGTTGTCGTTGTTGATGAAATCGCGCTCCGCCAAGACCTGCAGCACGTGCCCAGGCTCGTTGAATGCCTGGTGCGTACGGTTGAAACCGGTGTCCAGCACGCCGATCACGACGCCCTGGCCCGTGAAGCCCAGGGCATGCAGCGCCGTTACCGAGATTTGGTCCAGCTGCGCCTGCGAAACGCCGTAGCCCGGTCCGCGCAACTCCAAATCGGCGGGGCTGAGATCGTCGCCAATCGGCAGCGGCAGCCGCCGGCCGCTGCGGACTGGCTCAAGCCGCTCGACGAACGGCAGCAGCGCGATGCGCCGCGTTTGTTCGGCATCGGCCGATACGCTGATGGCATTCAGCCAGGCCAAGTTGACGCGGGCTCGCGCGCCGGTCGCGAGGACGGCGTCGACATACGCCTGTGGGATCGGCAAGTCGCGCTCATCGAAGAGCCCCGGATCGGTGCGGCGCAGCAGGCGCCGCTGCACGGCCCGCGGCGCGTAGCTTCGCGCGACTTCGGCAAGTGCGGATTGCCGCGCGAGCGGATCGATCCCCTTGTCGGTGAAGAAAACCCACAGCGTGCGCGGGGCGTCGGTCAACGTGGCTTGTTCCGGCTCGGACGGTACGCGCCGCGTTTGAGCCTCAAGCAACGATGGCAGCAGCGCGACAGAGACGATCAGCGTAAACGCGAAGCGTGCGTGCGACACAGCCGCAGTCGGGCGGACCATGGTCACTCCAATTCAGCAGGTTGCCTAAAGCCCCTCAGACAATCTTAGTCGTGCGCCGTCCGCAACGCGTAACATTTTTCGGCCGCGCGAGCCGCGGGTGCTCTTTCGCGAGAGCCGCAATTCTTGCGCGGATGCAGAGTGGAGGCGTGTTCGAATTCAGAGCCGCTTCGAATGGTCGCGGCGTGCTAAGATAACGACAACGTTGCGCAGTCGTGGCGATCTCACGGCAGCGTCGGAGCGCCGCGGGCAGCGAACCGAATTGCACGACTGGGAACCGACTGTGAGCGCGATACAGAACCAGAAGCGTTCGGAGATCCCCAAGACTCCTGGAATTTCCGAAATTCCCGAGATCTGCGGCTTTGGCTGCCCGCACGCGAACTTTCCGCCCGCCGAGACTGCGGGCATCTGCCGCACGATGTCGGCTGTCTGGTGCGGGACGTTGCGCGAGCTGGTCAACAAGAATACGCCCTGCGAGTGGCGTCGACGGCAGAAGCGGGCCGAAGCGGCCGGCGCGTCGCGCAAGCCCAAACCTGCGCGCGATGCGGGCCGCCGACCGCGATCGTGATGATTGCGGGGGCGTCGTGTTTGGGGGTCGTTTGAAGTCGCTCAATCACTACGAGTCCGCGTTCGAGGATTTCCTGCGATCGCGGCGGGTGTCGTTCGTCGCGGTCGACGAGGCCAAGCGGGCCTGTTTCCGCGACGCGCATCTGAAGAATTTCGATTTCGTCGTCTACGCGCGCTCGATGCGCTGGCTGGTGGATATCAAGGGCCGCCGCTGGGCGCTTCGCGGCAACGCGACGCGCCCGACCTGGGAGAACTGGGTCACACAGGCCGATCTCGACGCGCTGCGCGAGTGGCAGCTCGTATTCGGCGAGGGTTTCAAGGCGCTGCTGGTGTTCGCGTATTGCCTGGAGACGCAGGCGCGGCCGGGCGCTGAGCTGGTGCACGAATTCGGCTCGCGCGCCTACGTCTTCACCGGTGTGCCGCTGGACGATTACCTGCCGGCGGCCCGCGTGCGCTCGCCGAAATGGGGCACGGTGAATCTGCCGACGGCCGAGTTCGCGCGCTGCGCGCAGCCATTGGCTGCGTGGTTCTAAACGACGTGATCGCGGTCCCGGCTTCACGCCGCGCTCACGATCCATGCTTTCAGAACTCTTGACCGGATTTTGTGTTGAGCGGCCGCCTGCGCGTCGGTAACGTCACGCGGCATCGGTCCGATCCAGGCGCGGCGACGTCGCATCCTTCGCAGGGCACGCCATGAATGAAACGCAAGCACCCCTCCCGGCGGGCAACGAGAACAGTGTGGCACTGACGCGGCGCGAGTTTGTCGCCAGCGGCGTGGCGGTGGGCGCGGCGCTGAGTCTGCCGGCGCTGGCGGGCGCGGCGCCGCAGCAAGCAGCACTGCCAAGCGCCGCAGGAGCCGTCAGCAACATGCTCAAGGTGAATGGACGCGATGTGCCACTTCCGGCGGATCCGCGCACCACGCTGCTGGACGCGCTACGCGAGTCAGCCGGCCTGACCGGCACGAAGAAGGGCTGCGACCACGGCCAATGCGGCGCGTGCACCGTGCTGCTGGACGGACGCCGCGTGAATTCGTGCCTGGTGCTGGCGTGTGCCGCGGCGGGCTCGAGCGTCACCACCATCGAAGGCCTCGCCAGTGGAGATCAGCTCCATCCGATGCAGGCGGCGTTCATCAAGCATGACGCGTTTCAGTGCGGCTTCTGCACACCTGGGCAAATCTGCTCGGCCGTGGGGCTGCAGAAGGAAGGGCATGCCAAGAGCGACGCCGACATCCGCGAGCTGATGAGCGGCAACCTGTGCCGCTGCGGCGCATACACGAACATCGTCACGGCGATCCGCGAAGTGCTGAGAACACAGGCGTAGCGCGAAGCACAGCGCGGCGTGTGCAGCGCGCCGCTGCCCGGAGTGAGCAACATGCAAGAATTCAGCTATCGCAGGGTCGCCAACGTGGCCGAAGCGCTCGCCGCCGTCGCGGGAAGGTCCGAGGCGACGTACCTGGCCGGCGGAACGGGCTTGGTCGATCTGATGAAGCTGGGCGTCGAGAAGCCGCGCGAGCTGGTTGACGTCTCGCGGCTGCCGCTGGGGCAGATCGAGCTCGCCGGCGATGTGCTGCGAATCGGCGCCATGGTCCGCAACAGCGACCTGGCCTATCACGAACAGGTCCGCACGCGGCTGCCGGCGCTCTCGCAGGCGATCCTGGCCGGCGCCAGCGCCCAGCTTCGCAACCTGGCGACCGTCGGCGGCAACCTGATGCAGAAGACGCGCTGCTACTACTTCCGCGACACGTTCAGCCCGTGCAACAAGCGCGAGCCTGGCAGCGGCTGCGGCGCGCTCGACGGGCTGCACCGCAGCCACGCCGTGCTGGGCGCCAGCGACCAGTGCTTCGCGACGCATCCTTCGGATATGTGCGTGGCGCTGAGCGCCTACGACGCGCGCGTCCGCGTTCAGGGCGCACAGGGCGAGCGCAGCATTCCCATCAACGAGTTCTACGTTTCCTACGGCGACGATCCCGCCAAGGAAACCGTGCTGGCGCGCGGCGAGCTGGTGATCGGGGTCGATGTGCCGCTCGCGGCGTGGCTGACGAATTCGCACTATCTGAAAGTCCGCGATCGCGAAAGCTACGAATTCGCGCTGGCGTCCGCGGCCGTCGCGCTGCAGGTCGAGGGCGGCATGATCAAGCACGCGCGCGTGGCGCTGGGGGGCGTCGCGACCAAACCGTGGCGCGCCATCGCCGCGGAGCAGGCCCTGCAGGGCGCCAAGCCGGACGAGGCCGCCTTCAGCGCCGCGGCAGAGGCGGCCTTGCGCGGGGCCCAGCCGCGCCGCGACAACGCCTTCAAAGTCGAGCTTGCCAAGCGCACGCTGCGGCGGGCGCTGCAGACGGTCGCCGGCAGTGCGGCGAAATCCTGAGCCAGGAGCAGAGCGCATGAGTATCGGAGTGGTCGGCAAGCCGATCGATCGCGTTGACGGACGGCTCAAGGTGACCGGCGCGGCGCAATACGCGGCCGACGCTCCGCTGCGCGACGTGGCGCATGCGGTGCTGGTCGAGAGCGTCATCGCGCGCGGCAAGATCGCGTCAATCGATGTGGCGCCGGCGCAGCGCGCTCCGGGCGTGCTGACGATTGTCACGCATCTGAACGCGCCCAAGCTGCAAATGCCCAAGCCAGATTTCATGACCGGCGGTGTGCCGGGTGAATTCGTGCTGCCGCTGGCGGACGACGTCATCCGCTACGCCGGCCAGAAGCTCGCGGTCGTGGTCGCGGACACACTGGAGAATGCCCGCCGCGCGGCCGAGTTGCTGCGCGTCTCGTGTGCGGCCGAGCCGGCTGTGACCAGCGCGGCGGACGCGGGCGCCAAGGCCGAATCGCCGGCGGACTGGTTCGGCGAAGATCCGCAATATGAGCGCGGTGATGTGGACGCGGCGCTGGCGGCGCTGCCGGAAGGCGCGCAGAAGATCGAAGCGGTCTATCACACCCCGAGCGAAACACACAACCCGATGGAGCCGGGCGCTACCGTCGCGAGCTGGAGCGGGGATCAACTCACGCTCTACGACTCGACGCAGTGGATCGTCGGCGTGCAGGCGATCGTTTCGGAGTGTTTCGGCCTGCCGCGCCAGAACGTGCGCGTCGTCTGCCCGTTCGTCGGCGGCGCGTTTGGATGCAAGGCGTTCATCTGGCCGCATGTGCTGCTGACGGCGATGGCCGCGAAAGTCGCCAATCGCCCGGTCAAGCTGGTGCTCACCCGTCCGCAGATGTTCACCACGCTCGGGCATCGCCCCTCGACCACGCAGCGGTTGACGCTGGCGGCGGAGCGCTCGGGCAAGCTGCTGGCCATCCGGCACCAGAGCGAGGTGTACACGTCGCGCGTCAATGAGTACATCGAGGTTTGTGGGCTGGCGTCGTCGCGATTCGTGTACGCTTGCGAAAACGTTGCGACTCCGCACCGACTTTATCGCCTGGATGTTCCGCCGCCGACGTTCATGCGTGCCCCGGGCGAGACGCCGGGAATGTTCGCGCTGGAGTCGGCGATCGACGAGCTGGCCTACGCGTTGAAGCTCGATCCGCTTGAGCTGCGCCGCATCAACCACACGCATGTGAATCCCGCCGGCGGTCGGCCCTGGTCGAGCAACCATTTGAAAGCGTGCTACGACATGGGCGCGGCGCGTTTCGGCTGGGAGAAGCGGGCCGCCGCGGTCCGTGCCACGCGCGACGGCGAAATGCTGCTGGGCTGGGGCTGCGCGACGGCGACGTTTCCGGGGCTGCGCTTCGTGGCGACGGTCCGCGTCCGCGCGTTTCCGGATGGGCGGATCGAGGCCGGCAGCGCCACGCACGACCTGGGCACCGGTGCATACACGGTCTTTACGCAGGTGACCGCTGACGCGCTGGGCGTGCCGTTTGAGCGCGTCACGTTCAAGCTGGGCGATTCGACGCTGCCGCCCGCGCCCGTGGCCGGCGGATCCAACTCCACTGCGACCGTCAGCAGCTCAATCGTCGAGGCCTGCAACGCCCTGTACGCCAAGCTGGTGCAGGCCGCCATCGCGGACGCCAACTCGCCGCTGCACGGCATGAAGCCTGCGGACGTTGGGACGGGCGGCGGGCGCGTCTTTGCTAAATCCGATCCGACGCGCGGGCAGACGATCGAGCAGATCTTGACTGCGGCGGGCGCACCGCTGGAGGCCAGCGGCACCGCCCTGCCCGGGGCCGAGATGGGCCAATTCGCGTTCCAATCGTTCGGGGCGCACTTCTGCGAAGTCAGCGTCGATGAACTGCTCGGCCGTGTCCGCGTCACGCGCTTCGTCAGCGCCATGGACATCGGCCGCGTGTTGAATCCCAAAACCGCCGCCAGCCAGATCCAGGGCGGCGTGGTCATGGGCATCGGCATGGCGCTATCCGAGCACAGCGTCATGGATCACCGTACCGGCCGCTTCGTCACCGACAACCTGGCGGATTACGCCGTCCCGGTGAATGCCGACGTGCGCTCGCTGGAAGTGCTCTTTACGGACAAGCCCGACCCGCACATCAACACGCTCGGCTGCCGCGGCGCGGGCGAGATTGGCATCACCGGAGTCGCCGCCGCGATCGCGAACGCCGTCTATCACGCGACCGGAAAGCGTCTGCGCGATCTGCCGATCACGCCGGAAAAGCTGTTGGCCTGAAACGCTTCGCGGCACGCTTCAGACGAGGAGCTCGGGCAGTGCCGCTTCCAGCGGCGGCAACGCGATACGCGTCTCCAGCATGCGCTGGTCGTATATAAAGGCGTCGTCCGGCTCGACGCGCCAAGGCGATCCGCGGCGGCGATTCAGCGCCATGACGATGTCAAAATAGCTCCAGCGCGTGTTGCTGTTGACGTGATACAGGCCCGTCGGCAGTTCGGGTAGCGCCAGCAGCGCCGCGGCCGTGTCTGGCAGAAACGAGCAGGCCGGCAGCCAGCGACGGCTGGCGCGCATGACGCCACCATGCTCGCGCGCCTGTGCGTCTAGGTGTGTGAGCATCTGGTTTCCGCCGGGCTGCTCGCCGATCTGCCAGCCCAGCCGCGCGATGCGCACATCGCCGCTGGCCGCGCGCACGCGCTCTTCGGCGACGCGTTTCTCGTAGCCGTAGCCGACGGTGGCGTCTGGCGGGCTGTCGATTGTGAACGGCCCGCGCGCCTGATCGGAGAAGACCATCACCGTGCTGGTGAAAACCAGGCAGACGCCCGCGGCGGCGCATTGCAGCGCCAGCGCCGCCGGCCATTCGACGTTCACGCGCCAGCCTTCGTTCTCAATCCCGCTGGGCCGCGACGCGATCGCCAGGTGATAGACCACCGACGGCCGCGCCCGCTCGAGCTGCTGCGCGATGTGGTCGGCGTCGTCCGGGCCGGCGCCGCCGCGTGCATATGCAAACACGTCGTGTCCCGCGCGGCGCAGCGCCATACACAGCACGTTTCCGACAGTCCCGCTGGCACCGCTGACCAATGCCCGCATCGCGACGCTCCGATCTGCCCGCGTTTGGCGCGCACCGGCATTCCTAATCGCAAGCCGGCGCGACTCCAAGGGGCCGCGCTGCCGCGCGCCGCGCGTGCGCGAGCAGGCGCGCTGGACGCGAATCGCTGCGCCGATCGAACTGTCAGAGCCGCGACCGTCAGGGAGCGGTCAAGCCAGAATTGCGGCGGAAACTGCGCGGCGGCGAGTCTCGTGGGGTTGAGGCGCGCGGGATCGGGTGGCGCGGCAGCCTTGTCGGCGAGGACTATTCTCCGCCTTCCGGCGGGGTACCTTCGGGCGCGTCGGGCTCAAGCTGGTCAGCCTCGCGCCAGTCCAACCCGCTCGCGGCCCGCTCCATGCCGCGCAGCAGGCGCTCGTCCTGCGTGGCGCTCATCCGCGCGATACGTTCGCGCATGCGTTCGAGCTGCAGGCCGTAGCGCTCGCTCACCGTGTTGCGGAACTCGCGCTCCAGAGCGAGCCGCTGCTGCTGGTCGGTCGTGCTGCGGATCGTCTCGATCCGCCGGCGAACGTCCTGCGCCTCGGGCGGCACGCGCTCGGGATCGGCCAGCAGCGAGTCGGCGATCGCTTCGGCGCGGGCCACGCGCTCCTTCTCCATGATCTCCAGCGTCTGCACCGCGATCTGCTCCTGCAGCTTCATCCGCTGCGCCAGCCGCTCGCGGAGCGCGCCTTCGGCCTGCGCCCGTTGCGGCGTGCGCGGCGCCGTGCGGCGCAGTGCTGTGACGGCCTCGTTGATGCTTTGTTCGGCCTCGACGCTGCCGATCAGGGCCCTGGCGAATTCGGGATACACGTTGCGGATTCGCGCAAACTGCCGCAGCCGCGGCGCCAGCATCTGCAGCCGCCGCTGAAACATCGCCGGGTTTTTCTGCTGTGCCCGGCGGAGCAATTCGTGCGCCCGCGGCATGTTCTGCCGCGCGAATTCGAGCAGCTCGCGCTCTTCACCGGGCTGCAGCGGACCGCTGTCTTCGGGCGCAGGCCGCACCAGGCCCGCGCCGGCCAACTGGCCCCAGTCGAACATGCTGCGCCGCGGAAACGGCGCATCGCCACGGCG
>CAZHTF010000051.1:0-23895 GCA_964535305.1 uncultured Planctomycetales bacterium
TGCCCAGGTCGGCTTCGGCGGTCTGACCGTCACGGTTGAGGTCGCCACAGGCGCCAGACTGCCAGGCGCCCAGCAGAATGCCCAGGTCAGACTCATTGACGACCTTGTCGCCGTTGAGGTCGCCGGCGCAGGGATTGACCAGGTTGGCCAGGATATTCAGACGAATGGTCCCGGTGTCAACCGAGGTCGAGAGGTAGTCAAAGCGGCACTGCAGACGATTAACCGGGAAGCCCGAGGCCGCCAGGTAGTACTCGCCCTTGGGCAGTTCGCCGTTGTCGCCGGCGAGTGCCAGGCCGCTGCCGCCAAGCGGGCGCGGAATCGAGTTGTCGCCGAAGCTGAGGGCACTCATGAAGTAATTCGTGCCGGTCGGCTGCGGCGCGTCGTCGTTGTCGGCGACCAGGTCACCGGCCGCGTCATACAGCGCGATGTAGGTGTCGTTGTTGATCGGACCGGTGCCCGGCGGATCGGCATCCGGAACGTTCGAGCCGTCGGTGTGAATATCCAGGTACTCGCCAGCGCCACCGCCGGTCGAGCTATCGAGCGTCTCAGTCAGCGTGAACTTGTACCACTGCACCTGGCCAGCGGACAGCGCATTGTTGATCACGATCGGACCCGCCGGGGTGGCCAAGTCGTCGTCGATCAGCGAGCCCAGGCAGGTCGCGACCGGTGGGGTGAACGGCGGAAGCGTCGGAACCGAAGCCGCGGTCAGACGCATCACCATGTTCGCAACGGCCGGAGCGGCGAACGAGAAAACTTCGCAGCCCGAGAGGATGCCGTTCGCCGTGCCGCACGTCGTCGGCCGGATGCCGTCGCCGTACGACAGCGACCCGTTGCCGCCAACCTGCGTGATGTCATAGAACAGGCCGGTCACGCCGTAGTCGCACGGCGGGTTGCCCGTGCCCGCGTCTTGCGTGCTGGGGAACGGCGTGGTGGTGCCGGGCAGCACGTAGCTGATGACGACGCCGACGCTCGGGTCATCAACCACGATGTTGTTCGCGGTCAGATCGACCACCGGGAAAGTGATCGAGCCCGTGCTGGTCAGCGCCGGCGTAGGCTGGTTGTTACGAACCTGGAGCACGTTGCGCGTGCCGATCGGGTTCGAGAACGCGGGCCCCGTGTTGTTAATGTCGGTCGGGATGACGTCGTCGTAGAAATCGATCAAAACATCAAAGTCGGCGGGCGTCGTGTTCGTTGGTGGCGTGGTTGCGCAAACGCTGCCAGCCGGGGTATTGTCTTTTACCGCACGAATCGCGAACTGGATGCTGGTGATCGTCACCGGGTTGGTGGCGCTCACGCCCGTCGCCGGGCCGCACGAAAGCGAGATTTCCTGCCCGACCACCGGCGCATTGGCGGCGAGGCGGAACAGGTTGCCAAAAGGAGGCGTCGTCGGCGGGAACGTCTCGTAGATGACGATGCCAGGACCGCGCAGGCCCTGATCGTCCATCTGACTCAGATCGAAGCTCTCTTGAACGAAGCCCGCCGGCGGGGCCGGCAGCTTCACGTCAGCGGATGTCAGACCGGTGGCAAGCGCCGCGGCGCCTGCCGCCAACGCGGCAAACTTCCTCATGTGGCTCTCCCTTCGAAGAATCGTGGACCTTTACGAATTGGCACGAAAAAAACGGGTCGGATTCGTGCCGCTTCTTTCCGTCTCCTCTGTGACTTGAGGATAACGAAAACGAAATTGCCTCCTAACCTTGATCTTACCCCCCGCGTGCAGCCGAAACAAGCCGAAGTTGCGCGCGTTCACGCGCACGCTGCGCAAAAAAACGCCGCGGGTCCGAGAACCCGCGGCGCTTGCATCGTCTGTTCGCGTCCGCAGTCAAGCCGCGGCGCGTGATGAGGCTCAGGCCGGGTGGCCTACGGGCAGGTGACTTCCCAAACGGCCAGAAGCGCACCCAGGTCGCCCTCATTCGTAAGACCGTCGCGATTCAGGTCGCCGCAGGCGCTCGGATTCGGGCCCTGGTACCAGCTCGCGAGCAGAATGCCCAGGTCCGGGGAGCCGACGAAGCGATCGCCATCGAGATCGCCCGGACAGGTGTTGTTCAGGTTCGCGATAATGTTCAGGCGAACGCTGCCGGTCTCGGCCGAAGTCGACGTGTGCCGCCAGCCGCAAGGCGCCGCCTGCGCCGGGAAGCCGGAAATCGCCACGAAGTATTCGCCGCGGGGCAGGCCGCCGTCCTCGCCAGCCAGGATGATCCCGCTCGGCGCACTGGCGCGCGGCAGGTCGTCGCCGAAGCTCAGCGCACTGTAATTCGTGTTCGGCGGCGTGTTGGGCGCGTCGTCATTTGACGCGACCAGCGTGCCACTGGCGGCCTGATAGAGCGAGAGCACGGTGTCGGTCGGGAAAGCGCCTGAGAGCGCCGTTCCGTCGGTATGAATGTCGAGCGTGTCGCCGGAGGGCACGCCGCCGGTGGACGCCTGCACGTCCTGCGTCAGCGTAAAGCGATACCAGGCGACGCCGTTGGCCGCCAGCGCCGAGTTGATCGTCAGCGGGCCCGCGGGTACTGCGGAGTCGTCATCGATCAACGAGCCCACGCACGCGGCGGCCGGCGGAACCGGCGGAGGCGGAGGCGGCGGAATCTGGTCCGCTGTCAAACGCATCAACATCTGAGTAAAGGGTGGTGGCGCTGCAAACACCGCAAACTCTGAGCTTTCAATCGTCCCGTCTGCATCAAAATCCGCCGCAACGCCCGGCTGCGTCGCGCCCACGCTGGGCGCCGCGTCGCCGGTCAGCAGCGGCGTGACCGCCTGGCCAAAGAGCGTAGTTGTCCCGGTATTGACGTACGCGATCGTTACGCCAAAGTCGCGATTCGGAAGCGTCAGGCCGCCGCCAGGCAGGGCGGTGATGTTGACGTCCGTCGCGAAGACGCCCTGCACCTGATTCGTGTAGGCGACGCGGAACTGCGCGATCTGGTTGGTGCCCGCCGGGCCCGCCGGGCCGCCGACGTTCGCCGTGTCCCAAACCGTCACAAGTGCGTCAAAATTGACCGGGCCCGCGACTTCGACGCGACGACCGATGGTAAATGTCGTCACGCGGGCGGGTCCGGGTTCGCCCGGGCCGCAGATCAGGTCGGCGTCATCAAAAACTTGCCGCGGGAAGGCAACCTGCGCTGGTCCAGTGATCCAATAGACGAACTGGCCGGCCGCCGGAAACGTGTTATAGACGATCGTGCCCGGGCCACGGACCACGCCCGTGCCGTCCGCATCCAGCGCGACTTCCTCCCAGACGACTTCCGACATTGGAACGCTGCCCATTCCGCCGACTGTCATCGGCTCATGGGCGAGGGCCGCCGACGTGATGCCGGCGGCCAGAAGAACTGCAAAAGCCTTCATCTGCCTCTCCCTCAATAAGGTTCGATCGGTGCGCTCCGAGGCGCACACATGACGACCGGCGGCGTCCGCGCTGCCGATCTTTACGTACGAAAACCTCCGCGCCGAACAACGGTCGCGGCATGAACGCGACCCCCGGAATCAATCCGCGGTGAATGGATCGCACTTCAGCCAGCGCGCCGAGGGAACTCGATTCAGCGCGACGGTCCGGCTGTCGTCGAGCGCATCCGCCGGGGTCCGTACAGTGAGCGCACACGGGAGCATTCGTCTGCGGCAATCCTCGCCAGATTTGCCACTGCTCAGACGACGCTCCTCGCTTGAATTCTACGCCCGACCAACGCGGCGCGGCAAAATTCCGCGCCACGGCGAGTGTAGAACGCCGGGCGACGCACGGCCGCCGCACACACAGAGCAACGCAAGCCGCTCACAGAGCCGGCGCCGCAGCGCGGCTCCGTGAGCGTCCGACCAGCGTGATCAAATCGTCAAACCGACGAAAGCGCGCGTAGCACTTGCGACGATTCTTACGGGCAAGTCACCTGCCAGTTCGCCAGCAGCGTACCCAGGTCCGCCTCGTTTGTCTGACCGTCGCGATTCGTGTCGCCGCATGCGCCACTCAGCCAGGAACCGAGCAGAATGCCCAGATCGGACTCGTTGACCGAGCGGTTGCCATCCAGGTCGCCGGGGCAGCCGTTCGACAGGTTGGCAACGATGTTCAGCACGACCGTGCCGGTTTCCGGTGAGGTCGAGGTGTGCCGCCAGCCGCAGCGGATGGTCGCAGCCGGGAAGGCGGACACGCCCAGAAGGTACCGGCCGCGCGGCAGAGCGCCGTCTTCGCCGGCCATCGCGATGAAGCTCGGCAGCGTGGCGCGTGAGAGGTTGTCGCCGAAGCTCAGCACGCTCTGGTTCTGTCCGGTGCCCACGTTCGGGCCGTCGTCATTGGCAGCAAGAAGCGATCCGTCTGCCCGGTAGAGTGATAGAACCGTGTCGGTTGGGAGTGAGCCAGAAAGCGCCGAGCCGTCGGTGTGAATGTCGAACGTGTCCGTCGAGGGCACGCCGTTGACTGAAGCCAAAACGTCCTGCGTCAAAACGATGCTGAACCACTTGACCTCGTTGGCGGCGATCGCCGAGCTGATCACGATCGGGCCCGTCGGCGTGGCGTCGTCATCATCGATCGCGGCGCCCAGGCACGTCAGGGCGGGCTCGACCGGCGTGGGCGGATTTGTGCCGACGAAATCACCGTCGAGCTTCAGAATGAAGTTCGCCAGGTTGTTTGGCCCAGTGAAGGTACGTGCTTCGTTCGCATCGTAGTCGCCATCCCCGTTCACGTCGCGCCAGTACGTATCCGTGCTGTCGCCAGCCGTCGGCGAGCGCAGACCAAAGAGGCCGACCGTGACGGCGCTGGAGGTCACCACGGTGCCAACGCCACCCGGCGGAACTACGCCACCTGGGTTGACCAACTGAATATCGATCGCGATGTCGTTGTCCGTGAAGACGATCGGCGTGGTCAACGTCACGGGGTTTACGATGAAAATGCGCGTCGCGGCCGGGGCAACCGGCGGCGGGACCTGCGTGAACGCAACGCGCACCCGGCCGATCTCGTTGGTGTTGATCGGCGACGGGGCCGCGCTGCTGGTATTCAGGTCGTTGAAGAAAATCAGCACAGCATCGAAGTCAACCGGCGCGGTCAATGCGCTGTTGGTTGCGACGGAGAACTGCAGCGAGTTGACTGAGAAGGTGCCGGTCTGGATTTCCGCAGGCCCGCAGACCATCGCGAGATCGTCCATCGCGCGGCGTGGTACCGGGCCGGGGCTGAAGACCGTCTCGCCCGTGCCCGGCATATTCTGATAGCCGGTCACCTGCACGCGCAGCGACCCGCCGTCCTGCGGGATCGGGTTGCCAGCGCCGTCGTAAACCGCGGTGGCGGTAATCGTCTCAAACTCGGTCGCGTAATGCACGCTCGTGTCGGCTGGCACGTCGGCGAAGGCCGCTGCTGTCGCGCACGCGATCAGCGATCCGAACAGGAACTTCCGCATGGGCCACTCCTTATGAGAGGAAAAGTACCGAGCGACGGTCGGGGACCGAGGCGCAATCGCGGATCCGGCTTGGCGCGGAATCAGCACCGAGCATCGGGCGCGGCTTGCTCTTTGGAACAAATCCCTCTGAATAACCCGTCCGTCGCAAACAACACTGGACGCAGGTTCAGAGCGAGGGCGTGGTCGGACGCGCAACGCAATGCACCAAGCATCAAACGAGGGATCGCGGCACCACGACGCGAACTTTGCTCTTGAAATACGCGCCTGGCGCGCCCAAGACTGGCGCCTGCCTGCCACAACCCTGCAATCATGAGCATAGCACGCGCTTGAGGAAAACTCAACGGAATTCTGATGGGATCGCCAGCGCAGCGGGCCCGCGGCAGGCCGGCTACGTCCGCAGAACGCTCGCAGCACGCGCGCGGCGCGGTGTTTTTTCAGGACCGCGGTTGACTCGCGCAATCTTGCCGGACCTATACTTGAGTGACTTCGGTTTCGAAATCCCATTGCAGATGCGCGCGGCCTGTGCCGCGGTGTTCGTGCTGCCGTTCTGACGGCCGGCTTCCCGTACGCGCGCGTCGAGGCAAGTTCTCATGATCAAGCTCGTGATCAACTCGGTTCCGACAGCGCCCGGCGGCGGCCTGACCAATTTGCTCGGCCTGCTCGAGGGCTGGCGACGCACCGACGCCGACCTGGATGTCACCGTCCTGGCCAGCCGACCCGAAACGCTCGCCGCGCTCGCCGCCAACGGCTGGGGCGAACACACGCACGCCGTCCCACTCATGGGGCTGGCGCGCCGCACCGTCTGGGAGCGGGCCGAGTTGCCGAATCTGCTCACGCGGCTGGGGGCCGACCTGGTTCTGAGTAACAACTTCATGCTCCCAAGCACGCCCTGCCCGCAGGTCGTGCACCATCAGAACCTATTCACCTGCTTCGCCAAGGGCTACCTGCCCTACGCCAAGCTCGGCCCCAAATTCCTGCTGATGAACCTTGCCGCACGCAAGGCGCTCAAGCACGCGGCGGCGAATGTTTTCATCTCGAATCACGTTCGCGACGCGGCCGAGCGGATGGTGCCGGAGTCGGCGGCGCGGAATCACGTGGTGTACTACGGGCTGAGCGAGACGTATTCGCGGCTGGCGCGCGAGCTGGTGCGCAAGCCCGCCGCGACGCATCGCCTTTGCGCCATGCAGTACCCCGAGGGCTACAAGGATAACGAGTCGCTGCTGGCCGCCTTCGCCACGCTTGTACGGCAAAGCCCGAACGCGGATTGGCAGCTCGACATCGCCGGCTGGGGCGATTGGAGCGCCTGGAAGCGGCGCGTGGCACAGCTTGGTCTAAGCAACCGAGTGAACTTCCTGGGCTTCGTCAATGGCAAGCAGGTGATCGGCCTGCTGCGCGCCAGTGATTGCCTAATCTACCCGAGCGTCTTCGAGGGCTTTGGCCTGCCGGTGATTGAAGCCATGGCCGCCGGCTGCCCGGTGGTCGCGGTTCGCGGCACGGCGATTCCGGAGATTGCCGGCGGGGCCGCGATGCTCGTGCCCGCCCGCAGCCCGAATGAGATCGCCAAGAGCGTGATGCGCCTGTATCGCGAGCCCGGTCTGCGCGAGCGGATGATCGAGCACGGGCAGCGCAGTGCGCGGCAATTTGCCTGGACGCGCGCGGCGCAGCAGTTCTGCCGCGTGTTCGAAGGCGTGCTGCACGAGCCGGTCCGCACGCACGCGGTCGAGCCCGAGCTGCTCCCGCTGCCGGCGGCTGCCAGCACGGCTCTCGCGGCCTAATCGCCGCCGCCGCCCGGCGTCTGACGCGCGGTTTGCCGATGTGACGACGCGGCCATCGCGCCGATCACCCGCGGCGATCGGCGCGCGCGTGTTCATGTCGCTCGGCCGGCGCTGACATGCGCGTTGAGCACGGCTATAGTCGCGGGGATGGATGCCTCGGCAGCGGACAGCGCCGCATGGACGGTGGCGCGGCTACTCTCCTGGACACAAGATTACTTCCGCCAACATCGCCTGGAATCGCCGCGGCTCTGCGCCGAGTTGCTTTTGGCCAGTGCGCTGGGCTGCGAGCGCATTCAGCTCTACACGCGATTTGATCAGACGCCGGATCGTGACGGTCTGACGCGCTTTCGCGATCTGGTGCGCCGCGCGGCGGGAGGCGCGCCGATCGCGTACTTGACGGGCTTCAAGGAATTCTTCGCGCTGAGCTTCCGCGTCACCGCCGATGTGCTCATCCCGCGGCCAGAGACCGAGGTGCTGGTCGAACGCGTGATTGACCTGGTCCGCAAAGATGCCAGCCTGGTTCGGCTCCTGGACCTGTGCACCGGCAGCGGCTGCATCGCGATTGCGCTGGCCCGCAACCTGCCCGGCGCGCAGCTTTTTGCCAGCGATATCTCGGATGCGGCCCTGCGCGTGGCGCGCGAAAATGCCGCTCGACTGGGCGTGGCGGAGAAGCTCCAGTTCGCGCAAGGCGACCTGTTCGAGCCCTGGCGCAGCGCGGCGGAGTTTGATCTTGTGACCGCCAACGCACCATACATCGCCAGCGGCGAGATTGCGACGCTGCCGGCGAATGTGCGCGACTTCGAGCCGCGCTTGGCGCTGCTGGCCGGCGACGATGGCCTGGCCCTGATCCGCCGCATTGTCGCGGCCGCCCCGGAGCGTCTACGCTGCGGCGGTTGGCTGTTTCTGGAGGTGGCGTTTGACCAGGCGGCGCGCGTGGCGGAGCTGTTTGAGCGGCATCGCTGGGAGACTCCGCTGACATTTCGGGACGACCTGGGGCATTGGCGCGTCGTCGCTGCGCGGCGATCCGCCTGAGGAGTGAGGCGCACCCGTGGGCATGGCATATTTTGAAATCAACGGCGGCAGCCGCCTGCGCGGCGCCGTGCGCGTCAGCGGCTCGAAGAACGCGGCGCTGCCGATCATGGCGGCATCGATCCTCTGCGAAGGCGAGATCATTCTGCACGACGTGCCCAATGTCGCCGACGTCGCGTTCCTGGGCGACCTGCTGGGCAAGCTGGGCGTCGATGTCTCACGACGCGAGGACGGCGCGCTGCGGCTGATCGTGCGCGACGAGATGAATTGCAAGGCCGAATACGACATCGTCCGCAAGATGCGCGCATCCATCTGCGTGCTCGGCCCGCTGCTGGCCAAGCGGCACCAGGTGCAGGTCTCGATGCCCGGTGGCTGCGCCATTGGCGATCGGCCCGTCGATCTGCACCTGCGGGCCATGCGGCGGCTGGGGGCCGACGTCGACCTGGTCGCGGGCGACATCGTCGCCAAGGCCAAACGGCTGCGCGGCGCGGAGATGTTCCTGGGCGGTCCATTCGGATCGACCGTATTGGGCACCGCCAACGCAATGATGGCCGCGACGTTGGCCCAGGGCATGACGGTCATCGAAATGGCCGCGTGCGAGCCGGAAGTGGTCGACCTGGCGAACTTCCTCAACAAGTGCGGCGCTTCGATTGTCGGCCAGGGCACGCCGCGACTCGTGATCGAAGGCGTCAAGGAGCTGCGCGGCTGCGAGTATCGCATCATTCCCGAC
Organism: uncultured Planctomycetales bacterium; assembly: GCA_964535305.1. Lineage (GTDB taxonomy): Bacteria > Planctomycetota > Phycisphaerae > UBA1845 > Fen-1342 > CAZHTF01. The sequence goes on from CAZHTF010000051.1 coordinate 8,898, forward strand.
CGCATCGAGGCCGGCACGATGATGGTTGCCGCCGCCGCCACCAACGGCGAGATCACGCTGAATAATTGCCGCGTCGATCACCTGATGGCGTTCATCGATCGGCTCACCGCGGTCGGTGTGCAGGTCGATCGCATCGAAGGTGGCGCGGTGGTCTCGTCCGCGCGCCGGCTGGAGCCGATCGAAGTCACCACACAGCCATTTCCGGGCTTCCCGACTGACCTTCAGGCGCAGCTCATGACGCTGCTGTGCCTGGCGGACGGCAACAGCATCATCACCGAGAAAATTTTCCCCGACCGCTTCCTGCATGTCGCCGAGCTGAACCGCATGGGAGCGCACCTGCACAAGGAGGGCCCGACTGTCATCATTCAGGGCGTCAAGCGGCTGATCGGAGCGCCAGTGATGGCCTCCGACTTGCGCGCATCGGCGGCGCTGGTGCTGGCCGGGCTTTCAGCCCGCGGTACCACGCGCGTCAACCGCATCTACCACCTCGAGCGCGGCTACGACAAGCTCGAAGAGAAGCTGCGCGGTCTGGGGGCCGACATCCGTCGCGCAGTCGACGATCGCCTGACCGAGTAGCGCCGCGGCGATTCGCGGGACGATCGCAGCCACGGCGGCAGTGGGCAATTCTTTTGGTCGGCGGCGCGGCGCTAGCGCGCTGTCGGCTGGATTCCCAAGTCGGCGCTGGTAAAGAGCGCGTCGAACGCGATGCCGCCGGATTCAATCGTGCTCCGCGCGCCTTCCTGGCGATCGATCACAGCCACAATGCGCTCGACCACCGCGCCCGCCGCCTGCAGCGACTTGGCGGCCTCGAGCGCCTGTCCGCCGCTGGTGGCGATGTCTTCCACCAGCAGCACGCGTTCGCCGCGTTCTAGCCGGCCTTCGATCAGCTTGCCGGTGCCGTAATCGGCCTTCTTTGAATTCCGTACGATGACGAACGGTTTGCCGGTCTCGAGTGATGTGGCCGCCGCCAGCGCCACGGCGCCCAGTTCCGCGCCGGCGATGCGCTGCACCTGCGGGCCGGCGAACGCCGCGAAGCGCAGCGCCAGTTCGCGCAGCAGCTCCGGCTGTGTCTCGAAGTAGTACTTGTCGAGGTAATACTTGCTCTTGCGCCCGGAGCGCAGCGTGAAATCGCCTTCGAGGTAGGCCGCTTCGCGCAGAGCGCAGGCCAGCTCCGCGTTCGTCATGGGCAGGACTCCTTCCATCCGGCTTTTCTGCGGGCGTCGCGCGCTGCGCGCGCTACGCCGCGCCGCTCCGCAGCGTACAAGCTAGCCGCCGGGATGGCGAATCAGCGCCAGCGCCAGCACGCCGCGCAGCGTCCACGCGGCGGTGCGGATCCAATTGCCATAGAGCAGCCGGCGATGCGCGCCGCGGTTGAAACCATTCTGCAGAATATGATGCTGCGGTACGGCCAAGAGCGCGGTGGCGAGCCAGTTCACGCCGACCAGCGCCAGGCCCAGCCAGCTCATCCAAAACGGGATTCCCGTCTCAAGCAGCACAAGCAGCACGGCGGCAGTCAGCTCCAGCGCCATCAGGGGCGCAACGATCCAGGTGATTCGCGACTGATGCTCGCGCTCGTACGAAATGAACTGCTCGCTGCCGACCCGCGCAAAGAGCGGATAGTGCACGAGCTGAATCGTCCAGATCAGCCCAAGCAGCGCCCAGGTGACCGCGGCGTGCAGCAGCAGCAGATCGGCGATCATGCTTGCGGCTTCAAATCACGCAACACGGCCTGCGCCGCGCGGCGGCCGGACGCCATCGCGCCCTGAATCGATGCGATGTCCGCGTGATCGCCGGCGACGTACACGCCCGACGCCAGCCGTACCGGGCGCTCCGCGACGCGCGCCGTGGGTGGCGACTGGTCCGGCAGGGCTCGAGGAATCGCGTACGTCCGCAGCAGCCGCCAGCGCGCCGCCACATCGCCGAACCATTCGCGGAGCTGCGAGCGAACGTCGCGCTCCAGCGCGTGCCCATCCGGCGGGCAGCCGAGCACCGTGACCGAAATCAGCGCCCGTCCCGGCGGCGCGTAGCTCGGCGCTACCTGGCTCAGCACGCACAGGTTATTGATCGGCTCGTCACCCTCGCCGTTTAACACCAGCACCGGCTGGCGCAGCGGCGCGGAATCCGCCGCGAAGTACAGGCAGGTCACGCCGCGCCAGCGCACCGGCCGATCGGCGGCGCTGAGCGTGGCGGCATCGGTCGCGGCCACCACGGCCCGGGCCGCGATGCGCGTGCCGTCCTCGAGCGTGACGCCATCGGCGCGGGCGCTGGCCACGCGAACGCCGGTGCGAACCAGCTCCTGGGGCAGACCGGCGGCCAGTTGCCGCGGGATCGCCTCCATCCCGTCGGCCGGCAGCGCCGCATCGCCGCGGGCGAACATCTGGAACACCCAATTCAGCATGCGGCTGCTGGTCTGCAGCTCGCGCTCCAGGAAAATCCCCCCGCACCAGGGCCGGAAGAACGACTCGATCATCCGCTGGCTAAAGCCGCGCTCCTGCAGGGCATCGAGCGTGCTGCACTCGGGGTCATTCCAGATCTCGTCGGCGGGCAGCGCGCAGGCCTTGCGCCGCATCCGCTGCACGCGGCGCACATCCGCCAGCGAAACCAGCGGCGCCAACGCGCTGCGCAGCGCGTGCAGCGGTCGACGCCAGGGATCAGCTAGCATGCGGAAGCGGCCATCGCGGCGGACCATTGCACCGGGGAAGAAGCTGCGCAGGTCGAGTTTCGGCAGGTCGAGCATCGCCTGCGCTTCGGGATACGAGGTAAGCAGCACCTGGAAGCCGTGATCCAGCAGAAATCCATCGACGCGGTCGGTGCGGACGCGCCCGCCGACGCGCGTTTCGAGCTCCAGCAACAGCGGCCGCCGACCGGCTGCGTGCAGGTGCCGCGCGCAGCACAACCCTGCCAGGCCCGCGCCGACGATGACGATGTCCGCATCCGGCATTTCGACTCTCGCGATCCTATGCGTCAAGTACGAGCAGTACGATCCACCGCTGCCACGACGGGCGCCGCGGCCGGCGCCGCCGCGCGTTCATCCGCGCCAGTGCTCGGTGTGCACGCTGCCAGCGCCGGATAATCCGGCCGATCCGCCGCGGTCTGGTGCACGAAGGCGCGCAGCACGCGGCCGTTCTCGATCAGAAACGCACCCGGCATCTGAAAACCATCCCCCGCAAGCGGTCCAACGCCGTGTCGCCGCAGAATCCCGGCGACGAAGCCGCGGCGCCAGACTTTCCAGCCGAACAGTTGTCGCAGCGAACCGCGCCGCAGGTTGAATGCGGCGTAGAGCGTTCGCTCCGGGTCAGCGATTGTTCCCAGATCCGAAAGGCCGTACTTGGCCAGTGCTGCGACCGCGGCCTGCGGATCGCCCATGTGCACGAGCACGATGCGAACACCGCGACTTTCGAGCTGCCGGCGGGCGGCCTGCAGGTCCGCCAGCGCCTCGCGGCAGAATGTGCAGCCGAGGTGTCGCAGAAACACGAGCAGAACCGGCCCGGACCAGCTCGCCGCCGCGAGCGATTCGCCGCTGCCGAGTTTGGTTGCCTGCAGCAGGTCCGCCAGTGGCGCTGCTGCGCCGCGGCGCGGTTCACAGATGTAGTCACGATACGCAGCGTGCAAAATCAGCCCGAATGGAACCCACCAGATCAGATCGTTGGTCAAGATCGTCCACGCCAGCGCCGCCGGGAACGAACCGGTCAGCACGGCATGCGCGAATCCGATCGGCCCGAGGATCTTCCCCAACAGGCCGACCAGCACGATCGGCCAGTGCCGCAGCGGATCACTCGCGGCGATGAGGTAGCCGATGCCGTACACACCGACGATCATCCCGATGCATTGCCAGAGCTGCGGGTAATTCGGCGGTTGCGCGTCGGACCATTCAAAGATTGTGGCGGGAAACAGGATCGCAAACGCGCCCCAGACCAGGTTGTACGCGCCTGCCAGCACCAGGCAGCGGCGCATCCAGCGCGGCGTGGCGGTTGGCGGGGCTTGCGGCATTCCGTTTGCAGGTGCGTTTGAATTCATCGAGCTTTAGCGCGGCCGCGTTGCGGCTTGCGGGGTGTGGGCCGGGTGCGTCGTCGCCCGGGCTGCGTCGCTCAGCCGCCGCGAGAACATCCAGTCCAGTGCGGCCGGCAATTGCTGGCCGACGATCAGCGTGTGCCCGGCGTCCTCGATTCGGCGGAACTCGAGCGGCAGGCCTTTTTCGATCGCCTGCTGCGCCGCGGACTGCGTGGCCTGCGTCGGGTTGATCGGGTCGAGCGCGCCGCTAATGACGAGCGTCGGCGCGATGCGCGCGTAGGCGTCGAATCCGCGGCCGCCCGCAATGCAGCAAGCCGCGGCGATTGCATCGGGCCGCTGGCCGCTGAGGATCGAGGCCACGCCGGCGCCCAGCGAGTGACCAACGACGTACACGCGATTGACGTCGATCGCGTAATCGATGCTGAGCGACTCGCGCAGGCGATCAAACGCGGCCGGGTCGCGCAGAAACGGATTTGTCAGCGGGCTGGCGACCAGGAAGCCCCTCGCATCCGCCAAGCGTAGCAGCTCGCCGGCGCCGTAGCCGTCCATGAACATGCGCTCGTCGCCACCGGCGCCGTGAAACGCGACTACCAGCGGCATTGCGTCTTCGCCGGTAACGCCCGGGGGCGCGTAGATCCACATTGGGATTGCAGCGCTGCCGCCGGGAATCACGCGCCAGGTCTGCCCGGCGCGGCGTGCGTACGGATTCTGCTGGGCTTCAAGCTGCGTCAGCTCGGCTTCAATCTCGCGCGCGAGCTCGCGCGGGTCGATCAGGAACTCCGCCGAGTCGATCTCGGACGGGTCGTCGCTGAGCAGCGAGTTTCGAGCGCGGCAAATCTCCAGCGCCTGCCGCAGCGCGGCGCTGGGCGTCGCAACCGCGTCCAAGCGCCGCACGTTCGCCGCGCTCAAGCTATCGAGCGCTCGCTCGACGATCGCGAGGCGCCCCTTGCTGACACGGACTTCGCCGAGCGCCAGCTCAATCGTGTAGCTGCCGGCCGCGAGCTTTGCGCTGTCGAGCGTCAGCGTCTGCATCACGAATCCGAGCGCGTCGACGTTCAGCGAGGTCGCCTGCTCGATCACGACTGCCTGCGCGGCGTCTCGCAGCCGCACCACGCCGCGAAACTCGCGTACCGGCGAGGCGGGCGCGGCGTACAGCGAGGCCAGTTCGAGGGCGACACTGCCGCTCCCGGCGATCGCAACCCGCGGCTCGGGCCGCAGCTTCAGACTCTCAAGCAAGCTGCGCTCGGCGGAACGCTGCGCGGCGGGCAGCAGCGTATCCGCGAGCTGGTTGATCTCCTGCAGCGCTTGGCCCAGCCGCCCGGTAAAGAAGACGATGCTGGCGCGGTCGAATGCGCGATTTAGCTCCGCCGATTGCGATGCGGGAGGCGGGTATTCGCGCAGCGTGCTTTCAAATTTCAGGTACGAATCGGCCAGGTCGGCGCGGGTGATTTCCGCAGGCGGGACGAGGCAGCCGCCGGCGACGACGGTGGACGAGAGCAGGCAAAGTCCGACGAGGCAAAGGCGAACGGCGCTCGGTCCGCGCCGAGCGGAGAATGGCGGGGGGGCTGCTCCAAGCCGGCTGCGTGGTGGAGGAAAACCGGTCAGAGTCAGCCACCCCCATCGAATGAGGTTCTCGCAAAATTCACACAAAACGTGCATTGGAGTTATATCGGTCGCGCGGGGCTTGTCAACCGCGGCAGGCGCAATCTCGCGCGCAAGCTTGCGGAACCAATTATTTCTTAAGTCTTTATGGATTAAGGTCTGCTCAGAGATTGCCGTTTGCATCTGAACTCCGCCGGATTAGAATCGTTCGATTAGCTCGGAGGTTGAACTTGTTCGAGCACTTGACACCACGCCAGGTCGCGCGCGCCATCGGCGTCAGCGATGCATCTCTCAAACGCTGGTGCGACAAAGGGTTGATCGCGTCGATTCGCACGGTGGGCGGCCATCGCCGTCTGCCGCTGGATGCGGTCGTCAAGTTTCTGCGCGACAACGGGCATTGTCTGATTCGGCCGGAAATCTTGGGCTTGCCCTCCACAACCGGTACCGGCAAGACCGTCATCGATCGCGCCGCCGAGCAATTCCGCGATGCGCTCGAGGCCGGCGACGAGGAGCGCGCCCATCGCATCGCCGTCGATTTGTACCTCGCGAGGCAACCGCTGTTCCAGGTCTTTGACCAGGTGGTCGCGCCCGCTTTTCACGCGCTGGGGGCTCGCTGGCAACACGGCGAGATCGACGTATACCAGGAGCGCCGCGGCGTCGAGATTTGCTCGCGACTGCTGCATGTCTTTCGCATGATGCTACCGCCTCCTGCGCCCGAAGCACCGCGGGCGATCGGCGGCGCGCCCGAAGGCGACCCGTACGCACTGCCGACCGCGATGGTCGAGCTGACGCTGCGTGAGGCCGGCTGGCGGGCCGATTCGCTGGGCATCGGGTTGCCAGTGGCTTCGATCATCGCGGCACTTCGGACGTATCGGCCGCGGCTGGTCTGGCTGAGCGTGTCGTCCAGCAACAATTCGGAGCGCCTGATTCCCGAGATTCAGGCGCTCTACGACGCCGCCAGCGAGTGCCGCGCGGCGCTGGTGATCGGCGGTCGCGCCATCTCCGACCAGGCCAGGGCGCAACTGCGCTTCAGCGCCTGCTGCGATCGCGTCACGCATCTGCGCGCCTTCGTCGACGCATTGCACCCGCCCACGAACGGCCAGGACGCCAGCACGAACGGCGCAGCGCTCACCAGCGATTGAAATGCAGCATGCCTGTCAGCGGCAGCCGCGTCTTGCGCAGTGCGCCGACGGCGGAATAGCCCACCGGCACGATGATCATCGGCGTGACCGACGATGGCATTTTCAAAATGCTGCGCACGCGGCTTTCGTCGAAGCCTTCCATCGGAACCGTTGCCAACCCGGCCGCGTCCGCGGCCAACAGAAACACCATCGCGGAGAGCCCGACCTGCTTGGCCAGCCAGTAGCGCTTCTCCACAACCGGGATGCTGGGCACCGGCACGAAGCAGCGTGCCAGCGGTAGCAGCAGCGCCTTCCACAACCAGCCGACGCCCAGCGGTCCGTGCGAGAACGCCAGCGGAACGAAACGCCGCAGCAGCCGGGCGTACTCGGCGTTGACCGCTTCGGCGGCCTGGTCCTGCTCGAGCACGCGCTCGAAATTGCTGCCTGCAACGTTGCGATCGCCGCAGAATATGACGCTCGCGGGTGCTTCCAGGATTTGCGCCTGGCCCATGCAGGCGCGGTGCAGCCGGGCTTTGAGCGCGGCGTCGGTGGCTACGACGAAATGCGTCGGCTGCAGGTTGTAGCCGCTGGGGGCCCAGCGGGCGCTGTCGAGCAACCGCTCGAGCAGGCCGTCGGGAAGTGGGTCGGGGCGAAAGTGCCGCACGGAGCGCCGCCGGCGAACGATCTGCTCGAACGCGGAGAGATCGTCCTGGTCCTCAGATTGCTTTGAGTCCGCTTGCGCGTGTGGCTGCGCCGGTTTCAGCGGGTGCGCTCCGTTCACAGCGGTTCGAGCCGGAACCAATCGCGCTCGGCGACGGCGCGCACCAGCGGGTGTTCGACGTCGTGATCCAGCGCCAGGAGCCAGCGATGCCGGGCCGCGAGCGTCAGCAGCCGCCGCTTGGTCTCGCGGTTCTCGAGCGGCAACAGGTCGTAGCCCATGTTGTACGGCGGGCCAAGGTGGTGCCGCGTGGGCAGCACATCGCCGACGAAAACGAGCTGCTGATCGCTGCCGCAGATCAGGATCGACTGGTGCCCGCGGGTGTGCCCTGGCGTGTGGATCGGCCAGACGCCCGGCAGGATCGGCGACGCGCCGAGCGCGGCGAGCACGTCGCGGTTGTCGGCGGCGCGTTCGAATGATTCGAGCCCGGGCGCGCCGCAGAGGTTCCAGGCGTCGGCGGCGTCGATCGGGGTGTAGTTCTCTTCGCGATACGTCGCATTCATGATGCCGAAGTTGGCGCGGGCGTCATCGAACTCGCGCCGCTGCACATGCACGCGCGCATTCGGAAATGCGCGGCGCAGCTCGCCGTCCGCGACGTGCGTCAGGCCGCCGGCGTGATCGAAATGCAGGTGGCTGACGATCACAGCGTCGATCGAGTCGGGCGCGACGCCGTGCTGTGCCAACGTCGGCACGAGCCAGGCGTTCGGGTCGATGGCGAAGATTCCGGCTTCTTTTTCGCGGTATTTTGGGCCGTGGCCGGTTTCGATCAGTACGCGCCGCGCATTGCCGGCGGCGGGCGCGTGGAACTCCAGCAGCAGGCAGTTGCAGGCGAGCGCGATGCGGTTTTGCTCGTCTGGGGTGATGCTGCGGGCCCAGAGATTTCGCGGGATGATGCCGAACATCGCGCCGCCGTCGAGTCGCAGCGACCCGCCGCTGAGCACGCGGACGTGCAGCCCGCCGAGGTCGATGGATGGCGTGCTCGGGTTTTCCATAACGGGACAAGACTGTAGCGGTCGCGCGGGCCGCTGTCTTGCCGCGCCGCAGCCGAATCACAAGGCCAGGCCGCGGCGCGTGGCCGGCGTGGCTTCGGCTATCCTGCCGCGCGTGAGCAGCCAGCACGAAAATTCGTCCAGCGCGTCCACAGGCGCCGCCGCAAATTCGGTGCCGAGCGTCGCGGGGGTCGCGACCGTGCGCGCGATCGAACCGTGCGGAACCGGCTCGACGATGCAGCGGCTCGCGCTGCTGCTGCTGCTGGCCGCGTTCGCCTGGCAGGTCGTCGCGGGTCTGTGCTCGGCGGGGTGGATCGTCGATCGACTGACGTTTGACGATACATACCTGCTGCTGGGCGTGTTGCGCGGCTGGGTCGCGCACGGCTTCCCCACGTTTGACGGCCTGCATCGCACCAACGGATTTCAGGCGCTCTGGGCCATTCTGCTTCTGCCGATCGCCTGGCTGGCGAACGGCGACGCGCTGCTGCTGCTGCGCGGCTGCATTCTACTCAATGCCGCCGTGAACGCGGCGACCGGCGCGGCGCTCCTGCAGCTCTCGCCCGACCCGCGCATGCGACTCTGGCTGGCGGCGGTCTGGACCAGCTACGGCATTTCTGCGCGGCCGGCGCTATGCGGGCTTGAAAACGGGCTGCTGGCGCTGCTGGTCGTGCTCGTCATGCGGACGCTGCAGGCCACGACGCCCGCGCTGCATTCAATGAAAACACACGCGCCGAAGCAGCCGCCAGATTCGACCGAGCGTCGAAAATCTGCGCAGCTTCCGGATGCGAAGACGCCAAAACCGCCATGGCGTCAGACGCTTGCGCTCTCGGCGGTGCTGGCGGCGCTGGTCTGGACGCGGCTGGATGCGCTGCTGATCGTCGCGCCGCTGTGCACCTTGCTTGTACTCCAGCGACGGATCGCGGCGCGAGCGGCGTTCGGCGTCGTCCTCCTGCTCGGCGCGGCGCTGCTCGGGCTGGCGCTTTTCAATTACTGGGCCGGACAGACGCCGACACCGATCTCGGGCATGGTGAAGCGGCTGATCGCGGCGCGGATTGAGCCAAGCTGGAGCCCCGCGGTGGTGCTCGATGCGCTGCTCGACACGCTCGGACAACTTTTCAAAGCGCTGGCGGTCGGCGTCGGGAGCGTCTGGCCGCCGGCGCTTTCCGCCGTCACGCGCGTGCTTGTGCCGGCCGTCGTGCTGCTCGCGGCGCTGCGGCGCGGCGTGCCGAGGATTGCCTGGAACTGGGGCGTGGCGCTTTTCGTGCACGCGCTCGGCGTGCGTCTCTGGCTGGGCGCGTATCACGCCGACACGCTCTGGTACTACTCCGCGCAGGGCGTGGCCGCGTGCGTCGCGCTGGCCTGGGCCGCGACCGAGCTGACGCGCTCGTGGCGCTTCGCGCCGGCACTGGCGGCGGGTACCGCGCTCTTGAAAGCGCCGCTGGCGCTGCTCTCGCTGGCGCTGCCGCCGCTGGTGAGTTCGACCAGCGCGGCGCAGCTCGCGGCGGCGGCGTGGCTGCGGGATCACGTCGCGCCCGAAGCGCGGGTCGCGTCGTGGAACGCGGGACACGTCGCGTACTTCAGCGATCGCTGCGTGGTGAATCTGGATGGGCTGGTGAATGACCGCGCGTATTACGAGCTGCTCGCCGCGGGCCGAGCCGGTGCGCAATATCTGGATGCGGTCGGCGTCGACTGGGTTGTGGATTACGCCAGCGGCGCGCTCGATGAGCGCCAGCCGGCGTTCGGGTGGCTGGATCGGTCGAGATGGGCAGAGGTCGCACGCATCGGACCCGCGGGCGAAGCGCAGCAGATCGTGTTTTCCCGGCGGTGAGCATTTGACCGGCGCACGCGCGCGACGATCCGCGCAGGGCGGGCGGACGACGCGCGGGCTACGCTGCGACAGGCGGATCTTCTGGGCGAAGCGCCGGCCGCACTGGCATCGACGTGTGCGGTGAATTATCCTCAACAGGAAACGCCCAGAGACGGGCGCACCCGGGATCGAGTGGGCCACATGTCCGGCGCGGCGGAAAGCACCCCAGAAATCAGCGTACTGATCACGTGCGCCGGCCGGCGAATCGAGCTGATGCAGGCGTTCCGCGCCGCGGCGCGGCGGTTGAACGTGCGGCTGACGTTGATCGCGGCCGACTCGGTCCGCACGGCACCGGCGCTTCTGTGCGCCGATCATGCCCTGATCGTCCCGCCGATCGCGGACGCGGCATACATCCCGGCGCTGCTGGAGCATGTCAAGCGGCACGCGGTGCGGCTACTGTTGCCGACGATCGATACGGATCTGCTGCCGCTGAGCCGGCAGCGCGATGCATTCTCAGCGCTGGGCTGCACGGCGCTGATCGCGGACTACGAGACCGTCCACATCTGCCGCGACAAAATCGAGACGCACCGCTTTCTGCAGCAGAATGGGATCGACACGCCGCGCACCTATCTGCCGGACGAGATTCGCGCCGCGGCAAGACATGAGTTTCCGTATCTGATCAAGCCGCGATTCGGAAGCTCGAGCCAGTCGGTACACAGGATCGAAGACGCTGTTGACCTGGAGTATCACCTGCAGCGCGTGCGCGAACCGATTGTGCAGGAGTTCGTCAGCGGCGTGGAGCACACGCTGGATGTCTATGTCGGGTTGAACGGCAGCGTGCGGACCGTCGTGCCGCGGGCGCGCTGGCAGGTGCGCGGCGGCGAGGTCAGCAAGGGCGTGGTCGTCAAAGACCTGGAGATCATGCGCGCCGGGCAGCGCGTCACCGAAGCGCTGGGCCCTTCGCCGCGCGGCGTGGTGACGCTGCAGTGCATCGTCACGCCGCAACGACGCATCCGCTTTATCGAGATCAATCCGCGTTTTGGCGGCGGCGCGCCGCTGGCGATCGCGGCGGGTGCGGATTTTCCGCAATGGCTGCTGCAGGAGTGCCTGGGGCAATCGCCGGCGATCGCGTTCGATGGCTTCCGGCACGGGACACTGATGCTGCGGTACGACTGGTCGGCGTTTGTACAGCTACCGGGGGATTTGCAACCGCCGCTCACGCCGCCGCGCGCCACGTTTCCACCGTTCGACAATGGTTGACGCGTCAATGGTCGAGTTGCGTCGCCGCTGGGGTGGGGGCGGCGTGCAAAGCTCAGGCGCGCCGCGGCTGCCGCATTCGCGGGCGACTACTGCGACGAGAAAGCGCTTCTACCGTGCCTTCGAAGTCAATGTGGGTAAAGAAAAAGGGTCTGTCCTCTCCGACCAGAGAACAGACCCCAGTCCAAGACTGGCAGGAAGGGCGAGCCGTACAGCATCCTGCCAACCCTCCCACACCCCGCGTGCGGAAGTTTGTTCACTACTAACAATCTGCTAGACGCCCGAGTTATTTCCGTGCCGCCAAAATTTCGTGGCGTCGTGCCGAAGTTTGCAGTCATTGCTCTGCGACTAATCCGGCGGCAAACTGCTTGTAATGCCGCAAATCGCCGGCCTCCTGGTCCTATTCACTGCCGCCGGGGCGTGCCTTTTTCTCGCATTTGTTTTCCCGCTGGCCGCCAGCCTGTGGGCCTGTGCCTCCGCTGACCCGGCGCCGGCGGGGCTGGATTCACGCCGACTGATCCTGCTCGCGCGTGGCGTCGGTGTGGCGCTCGGCTCCGCGGCACTCGCGCTAGTGCTGGGCGGGTTGCTGGCGCCGGGCTTCGGCGCACGGCAGGGCGTCGCGCGCTTTTGCATCCGGATCGTTGCGCTCAGCACGCTGCTCACGCCGCCGTACGTGATCGCCTATGCCTGGGGGCTGCCATTTCTGCCCGAAGGGCTGCGCGTGGCGGCTGCACCAACGGCGGCGCCGGATTGGCTGGCGGGTCCGGCGCGGGCGATTACGTGTCTGGGGACCTGGCTTACGCCACTGAGTGCGTTTCTGTTGTGGCGCGGCTGGCGCGTCAGCGGTGCGCCGGCGTTGGCGCTTGCGCGGGCAGACGGCGCGGCATCGTGGGGAGCGCTGCGTGTGTGTGTCGTGCCGATGGGGCCTTGGGCCGGGTTGGCGCTGCTTGCGAGCGGGTTGATTGCGTTCACGGAGTTCTCGGTTTGTCACCTGTGTTTGGTGCAGACGTGGAATACAGAGGTGCTGGCGCAGGCGCAGCTTCTCGGACAGCCCGGGCAGGCGCTGCTGCTGGCGTGGCCGATCGTGGCGATCAGCGCCGCCTGCAGCGCCGGGGCCTGGCTCCTGCGACGGCGCTTGCGCGAAGCGCTCGCCGAGCTGGCCGGATACCGCGACGTGCCGCTCGACGTGGGCGAAGGACTGCCGCGCGGGGGTGGCGTGCGCGGCGCGATCGGGCCGCTGGTCATCTGCGGAATTCTTGCGTGCCCGTGGGTGATCCTGCTGGCGCAATGGCGGCGGCCGGCCGCGCTGCCGGCGTCCTGGAACACCTACTGGCGCGATTGGTTCGACGGCGGGATGACCGCGCTGCTGGCCGGCGGACTGTGTGCGCTGCTGGCGATTGCGGCACTCTGCGCGACCCAGGCACGCGGCCGCGCCGCGGCCTGGCTGCGCGGCGGTGCGGATGTGACGCTGCTGCTTGCGTTGCAATTCGCGATCGCGCCGCCGGCGCTGGTGGGCGACGCACATGCCGCGAGCCTGGCGCTGCTGCCGTGGATCGCGGACAGCAGCCTGGGCGTGAGCCTGGTGGGCGTGGCGCGCTTCGCGGTGATTCCGCTGGTCGCTTTGCGACTGGCGGCCCCGCTGGCAAGCGCGCAGCTCTCCGATCTGGCGCAGGCCGACGGACCCTGGTACGTTCGCGCGCTGCGAATCCAGCTCCCGCTCTGCGCGGCGCCGCTGGGTGCGGCGTCGGCGTGCGCCGCGCTGCTCGCGTTCGGCGAGGTTTCCGCCAGCCAGATGGTCAGACCGGCGGGCGTCGGCAGCATCGCGCTGGCGCTGCTCAATGAAATCCACTTCGGCCGCAATGACGAAGTGATCGCGCTGTGCCTGCAGGTGCTTGGCTTGTCTTGCGGGCTGGCCTGGATCCTGGCGGGGATGGCCCGCAAGCGGCGCTAGTTCTCACGCGCCGCGCGAAGCGGCCGAATTGCGCCGCGAGTGCGGGATCGCGACCGAACCGCCGGTGCGCTGCGGCTATTGTGCCAGGTGCACGGCCAGCAGCGTCAAGTCATCGCCGCAGGCCTGGCCGTCGAGATGGCGGCGCACGAGTGCGCGGGCAGTGCGGATCAGCGTCGCGGGCGAACGATCTTTCAGGCTGGCGACCGCGTCGATCACCGGGCCGAGCCCGAGCAGTTGCCCATCGGGGTTGGCTGCCTCGGTCAGGCCGTCGGTGTAGAACAGCAGCGCGTCATTTGGCCGCGCGAGCCGCAGCCGCTGCACCGCGTAGCGCTCGTCCGGGTCGATGCCGAGCGGCAGCGCGTTCGACTCGCCTTCGGGCAGGTTCGGCGATTTCTGCCCGAGCACGATCGGCGGCGGGTGGCCGGCGCCGATGAACTCGAACTCGCCGGTCTTGGCATCGAGCGTGCCAATCAGCGCGGTGATGAAGAGATTGGAGTTCGTGTTGCGGCAGATCAGCTTGTTGACGCGATCGCCAAGCTCGTCGAGCCGCACATCCGCGCTGAGCGCGACGCGCAGCGCGGCCTGCAGATTGGCCATCATCAGCGCCGCGGCCAGCCCGTGGCCGGTGACGTCGGCGATCACCAGGCCGATGCGGCCGTCGCGCAGCTCGAAATAGTCGAAATAGTCCCCGCTGACCGCGGACGAAGCCTCGTTGTAGCCCTCCATCGTGAGCCGCTCGGTGGCGAGCGGCGCGGTCGGCAGCAACTGCCGCTGAATGTCGCGGGCGCGCTCCAGCTCGGCGTAGACGCGCTGCGAACGCAAGTGCTCCTGAAAGAGCCGCAGGTTGGCCAGGCCGACGCCGACTTGCTGCGCGATGGCGGCCAGGAAGTCGACATCGCCGGGCTGATAGGTCGAGGCCTGCGTGATGCGATCGCCGTAGATCACGCCCAGGATTTCGCTGCGGTTGAGGATCGGGACGCACAGGGCCGAGCAGATCGGAAAGCGGACCAGGCTCTCGGTCAGGCTGCCGGCCAGGTCAGTGGCGGGGTTGTTGACGATGGCGCGTTCGCCATGAACCAAAGCGCGGTTGATCAGCGTACGGCTGATTTTGAACGCGCCGGTTTCGTCGCGCTGCACGTTGCGGGTGACGGGCAGCTCGGTGTCGCCGCGCGGCGTCTTGAGCGCGATCAGGCCGCGCTCGAATCCGAGCGCCTCGCCGCAGGCGCTCAGGGCCTGCTCGAGGAGCTGCTTGCGCTCGAAGACTCCGCCGATGCGCTCGCCCAGGCTGATCAGCAGTTGCAGGCGCTGCTCGTTGAGGTCGAGCTTGCGGCTGCTGGGGAAGTACTGTGTATCGCCGCCGACGGGGGTTTCTTCGCTGACGAAGGTGACGCGTTCGGGGCGCGTCTGGCGCGTGGTCGGGGCCAGGCCGACGATATCGATCACGTGCTCGCCGATGCGGACGACGCGCTGCGCGAGCCGCCGCGTGTTGCGGAACATTTCGCCGTCGTCGACGCGCGTGCCGTTCTTGGAACCGCGGTCGAC
>CAZHTF010000052.1:0-23847 GCA_964535305.1 uncultured Planctomycetales bacterium
TGCCAGGCGTGTCTGGATGCGTTCGAAGTTCACCTGCGGCGGCAGGGGCTCCGGGCGGCGGGGCTGCGCGGCGGGCTGGATCAAACCGCCGGGCGTGCGCGGCAGATGGTGCGTGGCGCGGCGCGGGCGGCGGTTCGCGCGGCGCTGTTGCGCCCGGGGGCCGCGTGGCGGCGCTGGCTTCGTCGTGTGACGGGCTTTCTGATGGCGGCGCTGCCGCTGTGTGCGCTGCTGTGGGTGGCGTGGCATGTGGTCAGCGGTTTTCAGCGCGCCGCGCAAAGCGGCGAGTATCTGGGAGGCGCGTTCGCGATTCACAGCGTACTGCTGGTCGTGATCGCTTGGGCGCTGCCGTTTGCCGCCGACTGGCTGCTGCGGCCGGCGCTGGAGCGTGTGATTCTGGAGGCCGGCCGGAAAGGTGTGCGAGACGGGCTGAATGAGCTGGGCGCTGCGTTGCAAGGCGCGATCGACCGAGCCGCGGCGGGCGCTGGCGAGCAGCAGGCGGCGCTAGAGGCGCTGTTGGCGCAGATCGACGGGGCGCTGCCGAAGGTTGAGGCGGGCGCTGCGCCTTTGGGGCGGCTGGTCTTGGCGCAGCGGAGCGCAGCCGGCACAGCGCCGGCGACGCGCGCGAGTTAGGCGGGCCGGCGGTTGGCGGATCAGTGGCCTTCGCGCGCGAGATTGCGGTTCCAGTTGGGCACTTCGACGACGACGTCCTTCGTGCCGTTCGGGACACACTGGCAGGCGAGCCGCGATTTGGCGGTCAGGCCGTACGCTTCTTCGAGCTGGTCTTCCTCGTCGTCGGTCGAGTCATTGCAGGTCTCGAGGCCCTCGCGCACGATCACGTGGCAGGTGCTGCAGGCGCATACGCCGCCGCAGGCGTGGTCGATCTCGATTCCGCAGCCCATGGCGATATCGAGCAGGCTCCCGGGGAGGCCATGATCCTCGTAGGGGATCTTGGCGGGATCGACTTCGATCACGTGCGTTTTCTTGTGCTCATCGATGATGGTCAGCTTGTAGCGGCGCGTCGGCAGCCTGACGTTTGATTCTTCGATGTAGGGGTTCTGACCTGGCATGCAGGCTCCTGGCATTTCGCTCACGCGGCGCTAGACAAACGCGAATCTCGGCGATTTTTTTTGTCGATCGCGCCGCTTCTTGACTCCAGCCATTCATTCTACCGTGCCTGCGGCGCGGACCTGAGCGCGGCGCGGATTCCGATCTCCGCCAGGTGCAGCGTGCTGCGGCCGAATTCGTTGAGGGCCTGGTGCAACTCGTCGAGGTTCTCGGCGCTATCGGACAGCGCCCGCAAGGACGCGATCGACTGTCGCACGCGCTGGGCCTCGTCGGGATCGAGCTGATCGCCGACCTGGGCGAGCATCTGCTCGGCCTTGTGCGTGTCGAACGCGACCTGGTTGCGCAGGTCGACGCGGCGGTGTGCGTAAAGGTCGGCTTGGGCGTGCGCGATGCTCTCGCGGGCCATCTGGGCGACTTCTTCGCGCGTCAGGCCGTAGTTTGGCGCGACCTGGATCGCAGCGCGTCGGCCGCTGCGCAGCTCCTGTGCGGAGACGGTGAGGATGCCGTTGGCGTCGACCAGGAACTCGACTTCGATTTTTGGTAGGCCGGCAGGCATGGGCGGAATGTCGCGCAGCGTAAATTCGCCAAGCCTGCGGCAATCGGCGGCCAGCTCGCGTTCGCCCTGAAGCACGTTGAGCTTGATAGCGGTCTGACCGTCGACAAAGGTAGTGAACATCTCGGTGGTGCGGCAGGGGATGGTGGTGTTGCGCACGATCAATTTGCCCATCGCGCCGCCCATGGTCTCGATGCCGAGCGAAAGCGGGATCACGTCGAGCAGCAGCATTTCGCGCGAGACGCCGGCGAGCAGCCCGGCCTGCACCGCCGCGCCGAGGGCCACGACTTCATCAGGATTCAGCGCGGTGTACGGCGCTCGTCCAAAGGCGCGCTCGACCAGCCGGCGAACGAGTGGTATGCGGGTCGAGCCGCCGACGAGCACGACCTGATCGAGGTCGGCGAGCGTCAGACCGGCGTCGCGGATGGCACGTAGCAGCAGCTCGATGGTGCGCTCGACTAGCGGGGTGACCGCGGCTTCGAACTCGGCGCGCGTGATGGTTCGGCGATACGTTCGAGCGCCGCCGAGCTCGAGCTCGAGTTCGGCTTGTGGCTGATCGCTGAGGCGGATCTTGACGGCCTCGGCCAGACCGCGGAGGGCCTGGCGTGCGGCGGGCGATTCGATTTCGAGCCCGAACTGGCGGCGGACATCGTCGCTGACGAGCGTGATCAGGGCGCGGTCGAAATCGTCGCCGCCGAGGTGCGTGTCGCCGGCGGTGCTGAGTACCTGGAAAACGTCGCTTTCGAGGCGGAGGACGGAGACATCAAATGTTCCGCCGCCAAGGTCGTAAATGGCGACGCAGCGGTCGATGTTGGGGCGGGCGCTGCGCGGCGCTTCAGCGATGGAATCGGACGGGTTCGGGTCGTGGCAGGAAGGCAGCGGTAGCGCCCGGGCGTGGTCGTCGGAGGCGCGCGAAGCGAAGGTTGTGGCGCGGGGCGCGCTGCGCAGGCCGATGCCGTAAGCCAGCGCGGCGGCGGTCGGCTCGTTGATGATTCGCACGACTTCGAGGCCGGCGGCCTGGCCGGCGTCGCGCGTAGCCTGGCGCTGGGCGTCGTCGAAATAAGCCGGGACGGTGATGACGGCTTTGCGCACGGGCTGGCCGAGATGGCGCTCGGCGCGCTCGCGCAGGGCGCTGAGAATCAGCGCGGAGAGCGATTCGGGCGTGTAGCGCTGCTCGCCGATCAGAATCTGGAGCGTCTGCCGCGGGCCGCGTTCGACGCGGTAGGTGAGGAAGGGCAGCTCGCTGCGGATCTCGTCGAAGCCCTTGCCGATCAGGCGTTTGACGGAATAGACCGTGCTGTCGGCGTGCTCGACTGCGTGGGCGCGGGCCTGCCAGCCGATATCGATACTCAGGCCGTCTGGCGCGGGGCGCAGGCTGATCACCGATGGTAAGCGGGCCTCACCGCGCTCGTCGCGAATGACCTGCGGGCCGCGCTCGTCGGCATAGGCGACCAGCGAGAATGTGGTTCCCAGGTCGATCCCGACGATGCACTCGCGCGGCGCGCTCATCGGCTAGACCTGCTCCAGGAACTTTGCGTCATAGCGGATTGCATTCAGCTCGAGGCGCAGTGCGTCGCGCAGCGGCTCATCGCCGGGCAGTGCGCGGGCCAACTCGGCGACGCGCGCCAGGCGCGCATCGCGGGTCGCGAGACACTCGGCTTTCAGCTCGCTGGGGCGCCGCGCGTTGCCGGACGCGGTGGCCTCTTCAAACTCTTCGCGCAGCATGAGCGAGCGCGTCAGCACTTCCTGGGGCACGCGCTTGTCCTGGGCCGATGAACGGCCGCCGTGCCATTCGAGCAGATACTCGGCGCGACGGATCGAGTCGGAGAGGACGTTGAAGGCCTGGTTGAGGCGGGCACTGTTTCGCAGGCTGAGCTGCAGGGCGTCCGCGTCTGCCCCTTGAAAGCGATCGGGATGCACCGCGCGTGCCAGCTGCAGGAAGCGCTGCCGCAGCAATCCGGCATCGAGGTCGTAAGCGGGTGCCAGGCCGAGCATTTCGAAGTACGAGAGCTGATCGGCGGGCGCTAGCGTGTGACAGGCGTCGCAGAAAAGCGGAATTTCCAGCGGTCGATTGCACGCGGCGCATTTGCTGGGCCGTACGTGCAGGGCCACGCTGCTCATGCGTACCTTCCGTTCAACCGCGGCCTTGTTCCGCGGTCAACGCCGCGTCGAGACGTGCTTGTGCGTCCGCCGAATCTCAAAGCGCCGGCCAAAGCACGTCAGGGCGAATAGCTGCTGCCGCAACCGCAGGAGTGCTTGGCGTTCGGGTTGTTGAAGGTAAACCCGGCGCCCAACATGCTCTCCTGATAGTCGATCAAGGTGCCGCTGAGGTTGCCGGCGAGGTAGCTCTTCAAGTCGCAGACGACAGGGATGTCGTGCGAGGAGAAGACCTCGTCCGTCTCAGCGACGGGGGCGTGGACTTCGTCGCGCAGGTCCAACACGTACTGCAGGCCGCTGCAGCCGCCACCCTTGACCCCGACGAACAGGTACATGCTGTCGGGGTAGTTGTCTTTCTTGATGATGCTCTTGATCGCCTCAGCGGCCTTGTCGCTGAGGTGGATTCCCTCGCCGGCGGCGGCGGGCTTGGCCCGCTCGCGGACGACGAGCTTGGCCGGGGCGGCGTTGGTCTCAGTGTTGGTCACTACGCTCATTGGGTAATTTCCTTTCCGGGCATCCGGGTCAAAACGAGGCTGCGTCGAAGCGATCGCCGCGTCGCTCTGTTGCAATCGCGCGTCACTTCGAGGCGACCGCCGCGCCTTTCGACGCGGCCAGCTTCTTCTTGGCGTCCGCGACGGCGGCCCGCACCGCGTCTTCTGCCAGCACGCTGCAGTGGATCTTCACCGGCGGCAGAGCCAGCTCCTTGACGATCTCCGTGTTCTTCAGCTCGAGCGCTTCGTCGAGCGTGCGGCCCTTGACCCACTCGGTTGCAAGCGAGCTCGACGCGATCGCCGAGCCGCAGCCGAAGGTCTTGAACTTGGCGTCGACAATCCGCTCTTGCTCGTCGAACTGGATCTGCAGCTTCATGACGTCGCCGCACTCGGGCGCGCCGACGATCCCGGTTCCGACGAAGTTGCTGGCTTTGTCGAGCGAACCGACGTTTCGCGGGCGCTCGTAGTGTTCGATGATCTTGTCGCTATAGGACATCTCGCACGCTCCTGCGAAAAGTAGGTCGAGTTCGGCTCAGTGATGCGCCCACTGAACTTCCTTCAGGTCGATGCCTTCCTGAGCCATTTCATAAAGCGGGCTCATTTCGCGCAGCCGCCGAACGGCGGTGACGACGCGGTCGGCGGTGTAGTCCATCTCTTCATCAGTATTGAATCGGCCCAACGAGAAGCGAATGCTGCTGTGGGCCAGGTCGTCGCCCACGCCAAGCGACTTGAGTACATAGCTGGGCTCGAGCGAGGCACTGGTGCAGGCCGAGCCGCTGGACACGGCGATTTCGTGGAAGCCCATCATCAAGCTCTCGCCTTCGACGTAGGCGAAGGAGAGATTCAGGTTGCTCGGCGTGCGCTGCGTGGCGTGCCCGTTCAGGAAAACCTCGTCGAGATTCTCCATGATCCGCTGCTTTAGCCGGTCGCGCATGGCGGCGATTCGGGCAGGCTCGCTATCGCGAAGCTCGTGGCAGATCTGGGCGGCCTTGCCCAGCCCAACGATGCCGGGCACATTCAGCGTGCCGCTGCGCATACCGCGCTCATGCCCGCCGCCGTGCAGCACCGGCTCGCAGCGGACGCGTGGCTTCTTTCGGCGGACGTACAGCGCGCCGACGCCCTTGGGTCCGTGGAGCTTGTGTGCGGAACAGCTCAGCAGGTCAATGCCCATGGCGTTGACGTCGATCGGCACTTTACCGAATGTTTGGCAGCAGTCGGTGTGGAAGAGCACCTCGCGCTCTTTGCACAGCTTGCCGATCTGGTCGATGGGCTGCAGCGTCCCGATCTCATTATTGCCGTGCATGATCGAGACCAGGATCGTATCAGGCGTCATCGCGTCGCGGAGCTGGTCGAGGTCGACCAGCCCTTCACGATCGACCGGAAGGATCGTGACGCGAAATCCGTGCTGCTCGAGGTATTTGCACGGGTCGATGACGGCCTTGTGCTCGGTTACCTGGGTGATGATGTGCCGACCCTTCTCGGCATACATCGCGGCGACGCCCTTGATGGCGATATTGTTGGCCTCGGTGGCGCCACTGGTGAAGATGACCTCTTTGGGGTCGGCATTGAGGACGGCGGCCACTTGGCCGCGCGCGGTTTCGACGCCTTCTTCGGCTTCCCAGCCGTAGGCGTGGTTGCGCGAAGCGGCGTTGCCGTAGCGTTCGCCGAAGAACGGCAACATGGCTTCGATCACGCGCGGATCGACGCGCGTGGTGGCGTTGTTGTCGAGATAGACCCGGCGAGTCACATTCATTGCGCCAACACCTTTAGCGAGTGTTCCGACTCGTCCCGGCGGCCGAAGCTCGCGTCGAACGCGATGTCGGCAACGCTGGTGTGAGCCAGGAAAGAGTTCAGCCTTGCATGAATCGTAAACAGCGGCAGCCGAATCGGGCAACTGCCGACCAATTCGCACTGGTGAGCGGCGGCATCCAGCGGCGGGACACAGTGCACGAGCCTGGCCGGGCCCTCGACGGCCTCGATCAGGCGACTGAGCGAGATTTCCGCCGGCGCGACTGCCAGCCGATAGCCGCCATTCGCGCCGCGGAGCGAGCGTAACAGGCCGCGCTGATTGAGCGTCTTCATGACGTTCATGAGCAGCGGCAGGCGTACGGCGTAACGGGTCGCGATATCCCGCGCGCTCACCACCTGCTGACCAACCCGCGCCAGATGGCAGACGGCGATCAACGCGTACTCCGTCTTTTTCGTCAACGCAAGCATCGTACGTGAATATAGAAGGAATTTGGTACGCATTCAAGTGCCGGGTGCTTCAATTGCTGTATCTTTTTTGAAAATTGAGGGTTAGCGTTTGCCGAGGCGTCCGGCCGCGGCTTTGCAAAAGCCTAACAGAACGCGTAGCTGGCCTTAATTCGCGGCTTGTACGTTATTCTCTTCACAATGCGGTGCGTGGTCTGCAAGCGACTCGATCGCGGTGCAAACACGAAGGTGGTGAAATGGCCGGGACCAAGACGATTCTGGTCGTGGAGGACGAAGTCGACTTTGCCGACCTGGTGTGCTTTCAGCTTGAGAAGGAAGGCTACGCGGTTCGGCGGCTCAATGACGGCACCTCGGTGGTGACGGAAGTGCAGCGCCAGGCGCCGGACCTGATCCTTCTTGACCGAATGCTGCCGCGGATTTCGGGCGACGACGTGGCGATGCGGCTGAAACGCGATCCGCGGACGGCGGACATTCCGATCATCATGCTGACCGCGAAGGCCGAAGAGGCTGACGAGCTGGTCGGATTTGCGCTCGGGGCAGATGATTACGTTGCAAAACCGGTGTCGGTAAAGGTGTTGTTGGCGCGGATCGCTGCGGTGCTGCGGCGGAATGACGCGGTTAGCCAAGATCGTGAGATGTTTAGCGCCGGCCCGATCGTGCTGGATCGCGGGCGGCACCAGGTGACGGTGGATGGCGCGGCGGTGGCGCTGACCGCGACGGAGTTCCGCGTGCTGGGCACGTTGATGCAGGCGCGCGGGCGCGTCTTGGATCGCGGACAGGTGATTGACGCGGTGTTGGGCAGCGGCGTTGCGGTGACCAATCGGACGATTGACGTGCATGTCGCGGCGCTTCGTAAGAAGCTGGGGTCGGCTTCGGGCTGGATTCAGACGGTTCGCGGCGTCGGTTACACTTTCCGTGCACCGGTGAATTCGATGTCGGAGGCCTGAGGCCCGTATGTGGTTCAGCGGCCTTTCCTGGAAGCTGTTTCTGGGAACGGGCCTTCTGCTGCTCATTGCGACCGGGACATCGCTGGCGTGGCTGGCGCACCGCGCCGCCGTTGAGTTCGAGGAAGCGCACATCCGCCATCTGGATGCGCTCACGCTCGCAATTGCCGCGGTCTTTGAGAGGTCGGATGCTACGTTGCGGCTGCAGCAGGCGCCGGGATTGAGCGCCGCGCTGGCCGCGGACGGCGTGCGCATCGCGGTTGTGGAGAATTCCGGGCAGACGATCGGAGGCAAGAGCGCCTCAGGCGCAGCGGACGAGCGGGAACTCGAGATTGCGCGCCGACCGGAGTTGGAGGTCGCACGACGTGAGGGTAGTGCATCGCTGATCGCGCACGTCGATGGAACGATGCATCACGTGCGGGCGCTGCGGCTGGGAACGCTCGATTCGCCGCGCGGCGTACTCTGGTTGGCGCAGCGCTGCTCGGGCGGGTTTGTGGGGCTGCTCGCGCGGCGCGATGTGGCAATTGTGGTCGTGCTGATTGTGGCGGCGGCGCTGAGCGCGAACGCAATCGCACTTTCGCGGCTGTGGGCGATCCCGCTACGGAACATCATCGATACGGCGCGAAATCTCTCGCGTGGCGATCTTTCGGCGCGGGCCGGCACGCAGGGCGATGATGAGCTCGCACTTCTGGCACGCTCGTTGAACCGAATGCGGGACCGGCTGGTGGCGCACGTCGAGACGATCGACGGTCAGCGGCGCGTGCTGGAATCGCTGCTGACGCAGTTGCACGAAGGCGTTGTGGTGGCGGGCAGCGATGGGCGGATCGCGCTGCTGAATCCAGCGGCGGTGCGACTGCTGGACCTGCCGGGCCAACAGCCAGGGTCATTCGTCGGGGTGGCGATCGAGCGCTGCATTCCGCAGCACGATCTGCAGCGGATGCTGCTGACGCCGATCGAGCCAGCCGCCGAGCTGGGCGCGGTGGAGTCTGCGCAGACGAATGGCGCCGGGCGCAGCGCAGTTGGCGGCGACGTGTGGGAAGATCGTGTGCAGATCGAGTCGAGCGAGGGTTTGCGGCACCTGCTGGCACACGCGTCGGACATTCTGCTGCCGACGCAGCGCGAAGTGGGCACGAGCCCGTCGACCGGCCGGTTGCTGGTTTTGACGGACATCACGACGCTTTCGCGGGCGCTGCAGATCAAGACGGATTTCGTCGGCAACGCTTCGCACGAGCTGCGCACGCCGCTCTCGACCATCCGCGCCGCGATCGAGACGCTGCTGCAACTGGATCTGCAGAGCGACGGCGTGGCGGCGCGGCGCTTTATCGAGGTGATTGATCGGCAAAGCGGGCGGCTGGAGGCACTCGCCCGCGATCTACTGGAGCTGGCGCGGCTGGAATCGACGTCGTCGAAATTCGAGCCCGAGCAGGTGCTGCTGGCGGAGATTCTGGGCGAGCTGCGCTCGGCGTTTTTGGAGCGGATGCAGTCGAAGGGGCTGGTGCTGGAGCTGTTTCCGGAAGCGGCCGGCAAGAGCGCGCTGCTGGCCCATCCGCACCTGCTGCGGCTGGTGCTGGACAACCTGGTCGACAACGCGGTGAAGTTCACGGATGCGGGCGGGACGGTGCGGGTCGCGTGCCGCTCCGGACCGGGCTGGTTCGCATTTGAAGTGGCCGACAGTGGTTGCGGCATTCCGCCGGACGAGCAGGAGCGTGTTTTCGAGCGGTTTTACCAGGTCGAGCGGGCGCGATCCGGGCGGGAGCGTGGTACCGGGCTGGGTCTGTCGATCGTAAGGCATGCGGTCGCGGCGATGGATGGGCGTGTGGAGCTTTCGAGCGTGGTTGGGGAGGGGACGCGGGTGGTGGTGACGCTTCCGCAGCCGCCGATCGTGAGCCCGCAAGCGAAGGCGTCTTGACAGGATCTTAACGGTTTTCGACTAACACCGACTTGGGCAATACCGGAGCGAGGATGTCAGGCTCGAAGCGGCTTGCGAACGTTTGGGGGCTGGGTTTCATCGTCTGCGTTTGCGCCGGGATCACGCTGAGCGGGTGTGATCAGGCGCCGCGGACGCGCGTGAAGGTGGACGGCTCGAGCACGGTCGCTCCGATTCTGAATTCGGCGGCGGAGATGTTCAGCGACCGGAACCCGACGGCGTCGGTGGCGGTGGGAATCTCCGGAACGGGCGGGGGCTTCAAGAAGTTCCTGGAGAGCAGCCCGGATCTGCGGACGGACATCAACAACGCTTCGCGGCCGATCAGCGAAGGCGAAATGGCGCGGGCGCGCGAGTTGGGACTGGAATTCATTGAGATTCCGGTGGCGCTGGACGGGATGGCGGTGGTGGTGCACCCGAGCAACAGCTTCTGCGACTACCTGACCGTGGCCGAACTGCGGCGCATCTGGGAGCCGGGCAGCAAGATCGAGAATTGGAAGGACGTACGTGCGGGTTTCCCGGATTTGGCGTTGCGGCTGTATGGCCCCGGGACGGACAGCGGAACGTTTGATTACTTTACCGAAGCGGTGGTGGGCAAGGCCAAGTCGAGCCGCAGCGATTTCAATTCGAGCGAGAATGACAACGCGTTGGTGAAAGGCGTCTCTGAGGACGCAGGCGCGCTGGGTTACTTCGGGTTTTCATACGCCGACCTGAATCGCGCGAAGCTGAAGATCCTGGCGATCGACAGTGGGAATGGCGTGCCGGTTCGGCCGACGCGCGAGTCGATCAACAGCGGTGCGTATCGCCCGCTGGCGCGCCCGCTGTTTGTGTACGTGAACAAGTCGTCGGCGGGCCGGGGGGAAGTTCGCAGCTTTGTGGAGTTCATGCTGGACAATGCCGCGAAGATCGTGGAGCACCCGACGGTGGACTATATCGCGCTGAGCCCGGCGGTTTACGCCGCGGCGCGCAAGCGATTCGCGGACGGGGTGACGGGCAGCCTTTTTGCAGAGTCTGGCAGCGTGACGCGTTCTTTGGAAGAGATTTACGGCATCAGCAAGTGACGGGAGAGCAATGCGCAGCAGGGTGCAGAAGACGCGCGAAGGGCTGATTCATGGCCTCCTGCTGGCGTGCGGCCTGCTCTCGATCGTGACGACGCTGGGCATTGTCTGGGTGCTGTTCAGCCAGTCGGTGGTTTTTTTCCAGAACGTATCGGTCTGGGAGTTTTTCACGGGCATTGAGTGGCGGCCGCGAATCGCGCCGCAGCGTTTCGGCGTGCTGCCGCTGATCAGCGGGACGTTTGTGGTGGCGCTCGGCGCGCTGCTGATCGCGCTGCCGATCGGGCTGGCGACGGCGCTGTATTTGAGCGAATACGCGGCGGCGGGCGTGCGGCAG
Organism: uncultured Planctomycetales bacterium; assembly: GCA_964535305.1. GTDB lineage: Bacteria > Planctomycetota > Phycisphaerae > UBA1845 > Fen-1342 > CAZHTF01. Next base: position 10,741 of record CAZHTF010000052.1, read on the forward strand.
GTGGCCAAGCCGATTCTGGAGCTGCTGGCAGGCATTCCGACGGTGGTCTACGGCTACTTCGCGATCAACTTCATCACGCCGAACCTGCTGCGGCCGCTCTTTCCGGAGATCAGCATTTTCAATGCGCTGAGCGCCGCGATCGTGGTAGGGATCATGATCATCCCGACGATCTGCTCGCTGTGCGACGATGCATTTCGGGCGGTGCCGAGCAATCTGCGGCAGGGCGCCTACGCGCTAGCGGCGACGAAGTTCGAGGTCTCGGTGCGGGTCGTATTTCCGGCGGCCCTCTCGGGCGTGACGGCGGCGGTGCTGCTGGCGCTGGCGCGGGCGGTGGGCGAGACGATGGCGGTGGCACTGGCCGCGGGCAACACGCCCAACCTCTCGCTGAACCCGCTGGACAACATGCAGACGATGACGGCCTACATCGTGCAGGTGGCCTCGGGCGACACCGACTATCGCTCGACCGCGTACTACTCGATCTTCGCCGTCGGCATGACGCTCTTCCTGATCACGCTGGCGATCAACCTGGTGGCGCAGCGTGTGATGGCCCGCTTCCGGGAGGTCTACGATTAACGCCGCGGCCCCACGCTTCGAACCCCGGCTGGCGTGGCGGCGGCGCATCGGGGCGCTGTTCACTGGCGCCTGCGTGCTTCTGAGCCTGGCGGCGCTGCTGTTCGTGGTTGTGCTGATGGCGCAGGTGGCCAGCGTTGGGTGGGCGCGGCTGACGCCGCAGTTCTTCAGCAATTTCTTCTCGCAGAACGCGCCGGAGACCTCGGGGATCAAGGCGCCGCTGTTTGGGACACTTTGGCTGATCGCGATCGCGGGTGTGGTGGCGGTGCCGGTGGGGATCGGGGCGGCGGTGTATCTGGAAGAGTACGCGCGGCACAACTGGCTGACGCGGATCATTCATATCAACATCGCCAACTTGGCGGGCGTGCCGTCGATTGTGTACGGCATCCTCGGGTTGGCGCTGTTCGTGCATTGGCTGCACTTTCAGCGAAGCGTCCTGAGCGGTGGGCTGACGCTGGCGCTGCTGGTGCTGCCGGTGATCATCATCGCCAGCCGCGAGGCGCTGGCGGCGGTGCCCAAATCGCTGCGCGACGCGGCGTATGCGCTGGGCGCCAGTCGCTGGCAGACGGTGCGCTATCACGTGTTGCCCGCGGCACTGCCGGGGATTTTGACGGGCGTGATCCTGTCGCTCTCGCGTGCGATCGGCGAGGCCGCGCCGCTGATGGTGGTGGGTGTGGTGTTCTTCACGCGGACGATTCCGCAGAACCCGATTCGCGACGAGTTCACGGCGATGCCGATCCAGATTTACAACTGGACCGACAACCACCTGCCGATCTTTCAGGAGCTGGCGGCAGCGGGTATCCTCGTTCTGCTGGCAATGCTGCTGCTTCTGAACGCAGTAGCGATTGGAATTCGGGCGTACAGCCAGGGAACGCGCTGATGATCGTGGTCAACGAGAAAAACCGCGCTGCGGGGAGCGATGCGGCTGCGGCGGCTGGGCCGCCGGCGGCGACGCAGCGCAGTGTCTCGGAGCCGGTCATTCGTGCGGAGAACCTGTCGATTCACTACTCGCGTTTCACGGCGATTCGCGATGTGACGCTGGAGTTTCGTAAACGCGAGGTGACCGCGATCATCGGGCCGAGCGGCTGCGGCAAGAGCACGCTGCTGCGCGCGCTGAACCGCATGAATGACTTTGTGCCGGGCCTGCGGGTCGAAGGGCGCGTCTTCTACCAGGCGCGCGACATCTACGCGGCGGATTGCGACCCGGTTGAATTGCGGCGGCGGGTGGGGATGGTGTTTCAGAAGCCGAACCCGTTTCCCAAATCGATTTATCGCAACGTTGCCTGGGGCGCGACGATCAACGGCTACCGCGGCGGCCTGGACGAGCTGGTCGAATCCTCGCTGCAGAAGGCGGCGCTGTGGGACGAGGTGAAGGACAAGCTGCACAGCAACGCGCTGAATCTCTCCGGCGGGCAGCAGCAGCGGCTGTGCATCGCGCGGGCGATCGCGCTCGAGCCGGACGTGCTGCTGATGGACGAGCCATGCTCGGCGCTGGACCCGATCGCAACGGCGCGGATCGAGGACCTGATCGATCAACTCAAGTCGCAATTCACCGTGATCCTGGTGACGCACAACATGCAGCAGGCGGCGCGCGTCTCGGATCGCACAGCTTTCATGTACCTGGGCGAACTGGTCGAGGTCGACGACACGGATGTGCTCTTCACGCGGCCGAGCAATCCGCGTACGCAGGATTACATCACCGGGCGGTTTGGCTGATTTGGCCGGGTGCGGATTCGGCTGGCCGCTGACGCGCTTCGGTGTGGAGCCATGCGGGCGGCAGCGCCAGACTGGGGCGCCGTCAGCGAGTGATACTGCAGTGCGTTGGCCTCGCGGCGTCTGAGTTTGGCGATTTCGAGCGAGCGTCATATCTTCATATTAGGCAACGGGTAGGGCGCGATGCAGCGCCGGGCCAATTCCGCCGCGACGGCGCGATCGCGATCCGTCGAGCGTGGCCGGGTTGCTTCGTACGTCAGGTCGGAGGATCATGCATGTCGTTGCATCCATGGACCTTCCAGGAAGTTCCGGAGATGACTGCACATTTCGTGAACCTGCTGGATGAGCTACGACGGCGCTCGCTGCGGATGGCGAGCCAGGTCGAGGACATGGTGCAGGAATCCTGTGAGGCGATCTTCGAGACGGATGAGCAGCTTGCGCGGCGCGTCGTGGCGCGCGACGCGGAGGTGGACGCCGAGGAGGTCGAGGTCGAGACCGAGGTGATCCGGTTGATGGCGCTGTATCAGCCGGTGGGCGTGGACCTGCGGCTGCTGTGCACGGTGCTGAAGGTGAACAGCGATCTCGAGCGCATCGCGGATTGCGCGGTGAATATTGCCGAGCGGGCCAAGCATTTGGAATTGCAGCCGCTGGCCAACGGCAATCCTGACCTAAAGAAGCTGGTGCCGGTGGTGCGGCGGGCGTTGCGGACGGCGGTCAGCTCGTACAGCCATGAGGACGCGGACATGGCCCGGACGGTGCTGCGGGACGAGGCGGCGATCGACGCGATTTACGCGCAGATCGTGCGGAACATGGTGAACGAGGCGGCGGCGACGCGCGAGTCGATGGCGGGGCACCTGGATTTGCTTTCGGTCGCGAAGAATTTGGAGCGGATCGCCGACCACGCGACGAACATCGCCGAGGACGTGGTGTTCATCACGACCGGGTCGATTATTCGGCACAACCAGGCGGCCCGCGCGGCGCGGCGCGCGTTGGACGGGATGTAGCGGGAGTGCGTTAGCGGAGATCACCATGGCATCGCGCTTGTCGGTCTGGATTCGAATCGTGTGCGCGCTGCCGCTGGCACTGAGCGGGGTCGTCGGAGTGAATTTCTCGGGGTGCGCGGCGAGCGCGCGTTTCGCCCCAACGGGGCGAAGGAATGTAGCCACGGGTGGAGCGAGGCCCGCAGGGCCGAGCGAAACCCGTGGAATCGTCATCGACGAACGAAGCGTCCGTGCGCTCCCAGTTTCCGAGCAGGCTGGCGGATTGCGGAAGTCAAAAAAATTGTGCGCGGGCGAAGCCTACCCGTTCGGATTGCGCCAGCGTTGGACGGCCCGTGGTGTACTCGGCTTCAGCGGATGCCGCCCGGTCGGCACGCGTGACGCGCGATTCCCGTTGATGTTGCGATCGGGAGCAGTAAACACGGAACAACTCCAGGCGGAAGTGTTACCGTTGAGTGGCCGCCACTACGCCCCGGGGCGCGTCAAGGGCTAGGCTGTATCCCGTACGCCGCGCGCAATTGCGCGGCTCGCTCGGCGATTGCGTTTCGCTCGGTGATCCCAATGCGCGCCAAACTCTTCAGGATCATGGCCATGCGACGGTTGGCGCTGAAGCGGCGTTCGTGACGCCGGAGAAAATCCCAGTAGAACGTCGTGAACGGACAAGCCGTGGGTCCAATTCGTTCGCCAGGGTCGAAGCGGCAGTTCTCGCAGTGGTTGCTCATGCGCTGGATGTATCGGCCGCTGGCGGCGTAGGGTTTCGAGCCAACCACGCCCCCATCGGCGTGCATCACCATCCCGAGCGTATTCGGCAGCGTTACCCAATCCACCGCGTCAACGTACATGGCCAGGTACCAGTCACTGAGATCGCGCGGATGCACGCCGGCAATCAGCGCGAAGTTGCCGGTGACCATCAGCCGCTGTATGTGGTGGCCGTAGCCGAATTGGTGAACCTGCCCGATGCACTCACGCAAGCACACCATGTCGGTCTGGCCGGTCCAATAGAACTCGGGCAGGCGGCCGTGCTGGTCGAGATGGTTCCGCTCTCTGTAACCTGGGCCGGAATACCAATAGATCCCGTTGATGAACTCGCGCCAGCCGATGATCTGCCGCACAAAGCCTTCCACGCAATTCAGCGGCGCGGCGCCGGACTGGTATGCGGCCAGGGCGGCTGTAACGCACTCACGCGGGTTGAGCAGTCTTAAGTTCAGCGCGGCTGACAGGAGCGAGTGGTACAAGAAAGGCTGGCCGGACCACATGGCGTCTTGGTAGGTTCCGAAGTGCGGTAGCCGGTTCCGGATGAAGTCATCCAGCGCCTTGCGGGCGTGAACCCGGGTCACGGGCCAGCGAAAACTTGCGAGCTTGCCCGGATTGCCGCCGAATCTTCGCTCGACGAGGCTGAGCAGATCGCGGGTGATGGCGTCGGTCCGCGGCGCGTACGGCGGCGGAACCGCTGGTGGCTGCCGGAACGCCCCACGGTTCTGCTGATCATAATTCCACGCGCCGCCCACCGGCGCGCCATCCGGGTCGACGAGGATTCCGAGCCGACGACGCTGCCAGCGATAGAAGTGCTCCATGAGGGGCCGCTTGCGCCCAGCCATCCAGTTGGCAAACTCCGCAGCGCTGGTGAGGAAGTGTTCATCTGGCAGCACCTCCAGCGGAGCGTCGGCCTGCTTCGCCGCGCGCTCGATAACTTGCTTCACGCGCCACTCGCCGGGGTGCGTACAGCGGAGGATCGCGGGTCTGAGCGTGCGGATCGCGCGCTGCAACTCACTGCCGAATGTCCCCGTGTTCTCCGAATCATCCAGCGCGATGTACTGGACCCGGTACCCGTCGGCATGCAGATCCAACGCGAAGTGCCGCATCGCGGCCAGGAACAACGCAGTCCGTTGCTTGTGGCTCGGGACGTGCGTCGACTCTTCCGCTACCTCAAGCATCACAACCGCATCGCGTGTCTTGTCGAACTGAGTGAGCGAGCTGGCGTTCGGATCAAGCTGATCTCCGAGCACCAGGACAAGCCGCCGAACGGGCCCGGCGACGCTCCATTTCGGGAATCGTTCGTGCTCATGTGTTCGCCGTTTCGTGTTCATTCGGCACCCAGGCCGGCAGCCTGCTCTGCCGCCCGTCGGATTCCGTTCAACATGCCGTTGAACACGAGGCCGTGCAGCGGCAGCACAGCGTACCAATACGCCAGGCCCGCCAGCCCTCGTGGCTTGAACCGTGCGGTTTGGATCAACGTGCACTTCGTGGCGCATTGCGCATCCGGACGAACCTCGAAGCTGAGCAGCGCCTCGCCGGGCAGCTTCATCTCAGCCCGCAGTTCCAAGCGCCGATTTGGCTCGACCGCGGTGACGCGCCAAAAGTCGAGGGCTTCGCCGAACGCCAGTTGCTCGGGATCGCGTCGCCCGCGGCGCAGGCCGGGACCGCCAACCAGCCGATCCATCTGGCCGCGCAGGCGCCAGAGCCAGTCGGCGGCGTAATAGCCCTGGTCGCCACCAAGGCGCGAAACGGCCCGGAACACGAGTTCGACTGGCGCGTTGATCAGGGCTGAGCGCGAATCCGTGAAGACCTTGCCGCCGGCCCAGTCGGGATCACCGGGGATGCGGCCCGCGTCAAACCAGGCGGTCTCGATTTCGTTTGTCTTCGTGTTTCCAAGGGCAACATCGATTGCTTCGCGCACCGTGAGCAGATGCTGCGGCATGAGGCGCGCGGCCGAATCGTCACGGCAGACCACCCGATTCCGGAGCCCCTCTGCGAGCGGACGCGCGATCCGATGGCTGATGGGGGTCACCAGATGAATCCAGAGCGAACTCAAGCGCGGCGTGAGCACCGGCACTGGGATGATAACCCGCTTCGCCAGACCGAGCGCGGCAGCCATAATTTGCATGATTTCGCGGTAAGTCATGACGTCGGCGCCGCCAATGTCGAGTGTTCGCCCGATTGACTCTGGGCAGCGGAGACAGGCCACCAGGTAGTGCAGCACGTTTTGAACGGCGATGGGCTGCGACTCCGTGCTTACCCAGCGCGGCGTCACCATGACGGGTAAGCGTTCCACGAGATAACGCAGGATTTCGAACGAGGCGGAGCCGGAACCGATGATCATGGCGGCGCGCAACACCGTCACCGGCACTGGTCCTGACGCCAGCGCCAGCTCGACCTCGCGGCGGGACGCAAGATGCTCGCTCAGGCGCGTGCCGGTCTCGCCTAACCCTCCCATGTAGATGATTCGCTGCAATTGGGCGGCAGCGGCCGCTTCCGCGAACGTGCGCGCCAACACACGATCGTGCTCGCGATACGCGCGGCCGGCGGCCATCATCGAGTGAATCAGGTAGTACGCGGGTCCACATCCGCGCAGCGCATTTGCAAGTTCTTCGCGGTCGCCGAGGTCGCAGCGTACGACCTGGACTTTCGGATCCGCGACCCACGGACGTGAATCCAGCTTGCGTGGCTCGCGTACGAGACAGCGAACGCGGTAGCCCGCCGCCAGCAGGCGCGGAACCAATCGGCCGCCGATATAGCCGCTCGCGCCGGTGACGAGGACAGGTTGTTGTTCGCTGGTTTCAGCCGTTTTCACGCCGGGTCCTTGTGTTTGAGGCGATTACCACAGGCCGACGTCCTGGATGCAGTGTTGGGGGCATCCGAGCAAGTGCTCGAATCCGTCAGCGATTGATTATCGCCGGTGAGCAGGTGCGCCGAAAGGCTGCGGGGGGCCGGGTGTGATGGCGGCGCGCATCGCTGCTGCGCAGTATGGGTGACGATGGCGGCCGGCGGCGGGTGCCCTGTTGGCTGTAGAGCGACCGGCGCTTCCGCGGTCTCCGCAACGTAAATCGGCAACGTCCGGACGAGCCACAATCACGTGGCTACAATCAAACCTGCCACGCGTAACTCTCGCGGACGGTCCAGGCAAGAAAGGGCTGAAAATGGCGGTTTCGAAAGAGGAAACGATCGACATGCTGCGAACGTCGTACTGCATGGAGATCGAGACGGTGATGAACTACCTGGCGAACAGTATCAACCCTGACGGCGTGCGGGCCGAGGAGATCAAGAAGGCGCTCGCCGCGGATATCGCCGAGGAGCTCCTGCACGCGCAGCAGCTTGGTCGGCGCATCAAGCAGCTCGGCGGCGTTCTGCCGGGCTCGGCGGAAGTGAGGTTGGGCACGCAGAAGCAGCCGCCTGCGGATACAACGGACGTGGCCAGCGTGATCGAAGCCGTCATCGCAGCAGAAGACGGCGCGTGTTCACAATATCAGAAGATCATCTCGGCCGTCGAGGGTTCTGACTATGTGACCCAAGACCTCTGCATTCGCCTGCTGGCGGACGAAGAAGAGCATCGGACGCTGTTCCGGGGCTACCTGAAGGAGTATCGCCAGAGCCGCTGAAGTTGCGATTTACACAGCGATCATGCCGGGAGTAGGAACCTGTTCGCGGGAAGGATCTTGTTGCATGCGTGTGGCTGTCTTCGGGACACAGGGCTTTGATCGGGATTTTCTGCAGCAAGCCAATCGCGCGCACGGACATGACCTGTTGTTTCTTGAGTCAAGCCTATGCGAACGCACGGCAGTATTGGCGCAAGGTTGTCCTGCGGTTTGCGTTTTTGTGAATGATCGATTGGATCGCCAAGTGCTGCAGGCGCTGCATAGCGGTGGCACACGGCTGGTCGCCTTGCGTTGCGCCGGGTTCAATAATGTGGATCTCGCGGCCGCAGAGCTACTCGGTTTAGAAGTCGTGCGGGTCCCAGCTTATTCGCCGCATGCTGTAGCGGAACACACCGTCGCGCTCATGCTAGCGCTGAACCGCAAGCTGCATCGCACCGTCGCGCGGATGCGCGAGCAGAATTTCTCGCTGGGTGGACTGCTCGGGTTCGACATGCATGGCAAGGTGGTGGGCGTGGTGGGGACGGGCAAGATCGGCGCGCTTGTGGCCCGCATACTGCATGGTTTCGGATGCAAATTGCTGGGATGTGACCGCCGCGAAGATCCGAGTTGCAGAGCGCTGGGCATGCGCTATGTCGAATTAAACGCCCTTGCGCGGGCCGCGGATATCATCACGCTTCATTGTCCGCTGACCCCCCAGACCAGGCATCTGATCAACGCCGAGGTAATGGCGGCCGCTAAGCCGGGCGTCATGCTGATCAACACCAGTCGTGGCGGGTTGATTGACACGCCGGCGGTCATCGGTGCGCTCAAGTCGGGCAAGATCGGCGCGCTCGGGTTGGATGTCTACGAGGAGGAGGGCGATCTCTTCTTCCGTGACCTTTCCGGTGAGATCATCCGCGATGACGTCTTCTCGCGCCTCTTGACTTTTCCTAACGTAATTGTCACTGCTCATCAGGCGTTCTTCACGCGCGAGGCCGTCACCGAGATTGCGGAGGTCACGCTGCGGAACATCGCTGACTTCGAGGCGCATGCGATCAGGGTCGAGAACCGCGTGACCAGCGCGCTTATGCATAACTGAACCGCAGCGGGGTTGACTTACTGCGGACTGTCTTCAGGACACAGGGCTTCGACCGGGGCTTCCTAAGGCAGGCGAATGACGCGGAAACATGCTTGGCAGTCGCCGGCAGCGGTGTCCGGAAACTGAGCGCAACTTAGACTATTCGAAAAAAGGAGCCTTCATATGGCCGCAGCATCGGATTCAACGAACTGGCCTGATCTGGCGATTGGACTCTATGACCGCCTAACTGGGCGAAACGCTGAGATCACGTACGAGTTCTCGGATATGCATATCAAGATTCCCAGCGGGACGGGTCCGCAAGCTCAGCATGCTGAGTGGGTTCTGACTGGGACGCTCAAGATTCGTACGCGGGACGTGGGCAAGTCCCCAAACTGAGCTTGGTCGGCCGACTTGAAGGGACCCTCAACGGCCGACCGGTGACGCTTGTAGCTGATGGCAATACGGCAACGCTGGGACTCACCAGTCTGCTCGCAGTGTTCTCACTGCGCCGCTGCTGGCCGAACGTGCAGTCATTGCTGCCAGACTCGGTAATGAGCGGATTCGCCTTACGCGTGAAGTTGCCCGGTTTGCCGGCCTTGACGGTACTTCCACGACGGTCGTTCTTCGCGAGGCTCTTCATGCCCGCGCGGTGAGTTCTGTGGTCGGACCGGCGGGCATCACGACCCCCAAAATGGAAGCCGCTGCCAATTTCGTGCCAGTTGGAGGACGTTTCAGATGACCGATACACCGCGAGAGGCAGCACCAAGGCTTTGCTTCGTCATCATCGGCGCCACAGGCGGCATTGGCTCAACCGTGGCGCGGCGTCTGCACGCGTCGGGCGCCAGGCTGATGCTCGCTGGACGAACACGTGCAAATCTCGATCTGCTGGCATCGGAGCTCGCAGCCCGAGCCTGCGAGACCGACGCGACGAGCTTCGACGCCGTCGAGCGCTGCCTGCAGGAAGCCCAGGCCTGGGCCGGGAGGGTGGATGGCGTCCTGAACTGTGCCGGCTCGATCCTGCTGAAGCCGGCGCACCTGACGACCTTGGCCGAATTGCAGGAAGTGCTTGCGCTGAATCTCATTTCTGCATTCGCGACGGTGAGAGCGGCGGCTGGCGTGATGCGGCAGTCCGGCGGTTCCATCGTGCTGATGACGTCGGCGGCAGCCGAAATCGGACTGGCCAATCACGAGGCCATCGCCGCCGCTAAGGCGGGGGTGATCGGGCTGATGCGCTCGGCGGCGGCAACGTACGCCGCGCAGGGTATTCGAGTCAATGCCGTCGCACCGGGCCTGGTTGAAACGCCGATGAGCGCGCGAATTACGTCCAACGAAGCGTCCAAGAGCGCCTCGATCGCGATGCACCCGCTGGGGCGTCTCGGCGTGCCGGAGGATGTTGCGGAGCCGATCTGCTGGCTGCTCGGCCCCACCAGCAGTTGGGTCACCGGGCAGGTTATCGGTGTCGACGGAGGGCTGGCGCAACTGAAAACCAGACCGGCGCGGGCCACCGCATGACCCAAGGCCTCCAAGTTTGCCCCAGTGAGCCGGGGTAAAGCAATGAGCCCGGCAGATCGACGGCCGTAAACCCGGCATCGCCATTCACGGCCGCGCTGCTACAAGCCGCAGCGAGCGTTTCGCGCCGTCGTGCAGCGTCGCTTCAGGCGCCCGATTTGTGGGTTGACAAGCGCCAGCGCAGCGAATGCAATCGCCCGGCCGCGCTCGGAAGGCTTGTTCCACGGCTGGTTCGGTCGCGGAGCGGCTATCCTTGCCTGTCAATTTCGAAAAGCCGGAGGGAACGATGACTCGAGGCCAGATCGCGACAGTTGGCACACAGCTTCTCGCAGTTCTGGTCGCTGCGCTTCTCGCCGGCTGCCCCAACCAGCAGGTGCCACAGGACGACACGAACGGCGACAGCCCCGAGCCGCAGATGCGCACGTTTGATCCGTTGCCGGCTGCCCGCTCGGCGTCACTGCCGGAGTCTAGCGCGCGTTTTCAGCGAACCAACCTGACGTACTTCATCGAGAGCCTCTACCCGAGCGTGTTGCAGAGTCGCCAGGAGCAGTTGATCGCCGACGCGTTCGCGCGCTGGTCTGCGGTTTCGCCGCTGGATTTCACGCGGCTCACGGAGCGGACCGGGGCCGATATCGTGATCGGCTTCGGCAACGACCGGCATTGCGAGTTGTACGGCGCGCGGAACAGCAGCTGTCCGACGGCGGCGTTCGAGGCCACGACGCTGGGGCACGCGTATTTTCCGAACACTGAAAACTCCGGCCTGCTGCACATGAACAACGCCTTCGATTACACGAACGAGCGGCTGCTGTTCAGCACGCTGGTGCACGAGATCGGGCACAACCTGGGGCTCGAACACGTCGCGGATACCAGCGCCGTCATGGCCGCGAACGACAGCGGCCAGACTGGCGACCTGAATCAGAGCGACATCGACGCGATACAGCGGCTGTATGGCTCGCGCGACGGCTCGGTGCAGCCGCAGGCCGCCCGCACTCCGCCGGAGTCCGACGCCGCCGCCGCACGCATTGTGCCCACGCCGACGGGCCCCGATGCGGACGGCGACGGACTCGACGACGCGACGGAGCGGTTCATTCTGGGCTCTGACCCGAACAATGCGGACACCGACGGCGATGGCCTGGGAGACGGGGTGGAAGTCGTCGCGGGGCTCGACGCGCGCGACGCCGACACCGACGGCGACGGCGTGTCCGACGGTGTGGAACTCGACGGCGGGACGAACGCCTTTCGGCCCGACTTCGCGTCGTCCGGCGACGTGAGCGCGTTTGTCGGCGCTTACTCCGGCACGGACAACAACGGCGCCGCGCTGCAGTTCACCGTCGATGCAAACGGTCTGATCAGCGGCAGCTACTCGCTGGCGGGCTTTGGTTTCAACCAGACGCTCGCGCTGATCGGCGCGCTCGACGCGAGCGGAAGGATCGAAATGATCTCGTTCGACTATTTCTTCGAGATCGACGGTCAGGTTGCCGTGGATTCCGCCAGCGGCGCCATCATGGCCGACTCCGGCGCGCAAGGAACCTGGACCGCGAGCCGGTGAGCGGGTTTGAGCGACTATCTGCCCGCCCGCGGCGGCCCGTTCGAGAATGCCGATCAGGCGTATGACGGTGAGAAGCTGTGCAACCGCTTCTCGGCCTGCGTGTTTTTGTGTTTCTTCTCGGAGAAGCTCGCCCGAACGCGCGAGTCGATTGAACGTGCCCTTGATTACCATCGGCGGAAAGCGAGTTCCGGGTTTCGGGGCGATAAAGAAGGTTGGGCGTGTCGCAGTCCCCATTCCTCGCGATCGCGTTCTTTTTCGTAGCGCTCTTCTTCGCGTCTGCCGGGCATGCGGGCGCTTCCGGATATCTAGCCGTCATGTCGCTCGCCGGCGTCGCTCCAGAGACCCTACGACCGACTGCACTTGTCATCAATATCCTGGTCGCGGCAGTCGCAACGTGGCGGTATACAGCCGCCGGCTGCCTGTCGGGGCGGCTGCTGCTGCCGTTCGCCGCCGCGTCCATTCCGTGCGCGTTTGTCGGCGGCATGCTTACATTGCCGAATCAGGTCTTTCATTGGACTCTGGGGCTCGTACTGCTCTATTCAGCGTGGCGCATTGCCGCACGACGGCTCAGTTGCGTCTCGCCGTCGCCCCGGCCGCCGCGCACGGACGTTGCCCTCGCTTGCGGCGGGGCGATTGGCCTGCTTTCCGGCCTGATCGGAGTGGGTGGCGGTATTTTCTTGAGCCCCGTGCTTCTCATGGCGGGATGGGCCGACACGCGACAGACTGCCGGCGCCTCCGCGGCCTTCATCTTGGTGAATTCGATCGCGGCCTTGTCGGCCCAGGCGCTACATCTGCCTTCGCTCTCGCCGGCTGTATTTGGATGGGCGGCCGCGGCGCTGCTGGGCGGTGCACTCGGCGCGGAGCTCGGGAGCCGAGTGCTCGCCCCTCGTCTGATCCAAACGGCACTGTCGCTGATTCTGTTCGTGGCGGGCGTGAAGATGTTCATCGCGTGACCCGCTTGCACATCCACACGCGCGATGCGATCGCACGAATCGCCAGCTCGTGCGTGTTCTGAAACCCCAGCTTCTAGAGCTGGACATTCTTCGCGAAGCCTCTTGCTCGGCGGCGAGAGGGGTGTAGCCCGGAGAATTCAGAGCGAGTCGAGGCGCGGCGTCAATACCAGCACGGGGATCATGAGCCGCCGTCGAAGCCCGAGGGCGACCGTTCAGCGTGCCCTCCAGACGGTTGAATCGTTTGTCCCGCGTGATCGTCGGTCAAGTCGTTTGCCGCGCGTCTTCGATTGAATGTTCGTGTTGAACTCGTGCTCGTCAGACCTTGCCGCGTCGGGGAAGCCGATCAGCCGCCGCCCACAATCGAAGCGGTGCTCATCAGTTCCTC
>CAZHTF010000053.1:0-18404 GCA_964535305.1 uncultured Planctomycetales bacterium
AATCCCCTGCGTGCCGATGTAAATCCAACTGCCGGCGGTCATCTGGCCGTACATGGTCAGGCCCAGCGCCTCGAGCCGGCGGAATTCGTCCCAGTTGCCCCACCTGGGAACCAGCATGCCATTGCTGATCAGCACGCGCGGCGCGTCGGCGTGCGTCTTGAGCACGCCCACCGCCCGGCCGCTCTGCACCAGCAGCGTCTCGTCGTCTTCGAGCCGCCGCAGCGCCTGCACGATCCGCTCATAGTCCGGCCACGAGCGTGCCGCCCGCCCGCTGCCGCCGTAGACGATCAGTTGCTCTGGCAGCTCAGCGACGTCAGGATCGAGGTTGTTCATGAGCATCCGCAGCGCGGCTTCCTGCAACCAGCCCTTGCAGGAGCGCTGCGTGCCGCGCGGTGCGCGAATGGTGGTTGGCATGTCAGACATGCTTGCTCCGCGAGAGTCGATGGTCGTCCCAACAGGCCCGCAGCGTTAATCGTCCCGACACGCGGCTGATTGATCAAGGCGGCGTGGTGGAAGATAACCAGGTACGAGAATCGCACGCGCCTTCGCGCGTCAGCTAGGAAAGTGCTGCAAGCGGACCGGGCTCCATTTGCGAACCGGCGCACATTCGCATCCGGCGCTACCGCTCCCGTACCTGGAGGTCAACGCCCCAGAAAGCGCGGAAGACTCGATCGCGCCGGCGCCCGAACGCCAACGCGTGACGCGGCCTTTGCCGCTTGAGAAATCCAGGCGCGGCTTGCGTTGCGCTCAAACCAAGGGTAGCATGCGAGATTCGTCGTCTGATTGATTCGCAACCTGAAAAAAGGGATCGGTGTGCATGATTAGGGTGAAGGCCCGCGGCAATGAGTCCGTCGAACAGATGGTCCGTCGCTTTAAGAAGCTGTGCGAAAAAGAGGGCCTGACCCGCGACATCAAGCGCACGAGCTACTACGAGAAGCCTTCCGAGCGCAAACGCCGGAAGGTGCGCAAGTCCATGAAGCGCATCGCCCGAGAGCAGTTTTAGCCGCACGCCCGCCGCGGGGCTTGAATTCCGCCCAACGCGACGCGGCTCCGCGCCGAGTGTCTACCCGGCACGGAGCCGCTTGACCGCCAGTCGCTTCGGCTGCCGCGCAGACGTGCGCGAGCTGGCGCGCGGTATCGACGCCGCCGCCGACCGCTCGCTATTCCTTCTTCTGCATCGCCTTCTCAATTGCCTTCGCAAGCTGTTCCTCGGTCTGCTCGCTGTAGCCTGAGCCGGCGTACAGCACCTTGCCCTCGGGCCCGATCACGTAGAAGGTCGGGATGCCGTCGACCTTGTAAGTCTTGGCGACATCATCGCCTTCAAGCAGCAGGCCGTACGTGAAGCCCTTGTCCTTCATGTACTTCGCCGCGTCGCCGCGCTCCCAGCAATTTACGCCGAAGATCGCGACCGGCTTGTCCTTATACTTTTCGTGCAGCTTCTGGATGCCGGGCATGGCAAGCTTGCACGGGCCGCACCAGGTGGCCCAGAAGTCCAGGACCACCACCTTGCCCTTCAGGCTTTCCAGAGAGATCGACTTGCCGTCGGGTGTCTTGAGCGTGAAGTTCGGGGCCGCCGAGCCGACTGCCAGAAGCTCCGGACCTGCGTCGGCCTTCGCCGGCTCGCCAAACTCCTTCTCCTCGAAACCTTCAGGCGCCTTGACGGCAAACGTGTCGGCATCGAACTTTGGATTGGCCTCCAGGTTGGTGACGATCACCGCGAACCCGGTCTCCTTACCATCTTCCTTGTCATTGATGCGATCGACACGCCGCGGCAAGTTGTCCTTCTTGCCGAAGTACCAGCGCGATTCGCCGCGACCCTCGGAATACACCACGTAGATCACGTGGCACTCGACGTCGCCAACGGTCTTGACGCCCTCGTAAGTGGCGGTCTCGGCGTCGATCTCGTCCTGGAAGGGCGTGTCGTGCGTGAATTCGATCATAATCATGCCGGGGGCCTGGCGCCCCATGAGCATCTGCGCTTCTGGCAACTCGCCGAAAACGAAGGTCTTTTTCTTCTCGTCGATCGCGCCGATCTTCTTTCCATCGGTGATTACGTTGAAGGGGATCGGATCCTTACCGGCCGGCTTGACCTGGCCCTTCATGTGCAGCTTGTGCATCCCTTCGCCAGTCGATCGCGCGGCCTTGACCACGCCAGTGACGCGCGGCGCCTTGTCGGCATCGTCACCCAGCGCGACGCGCTCGGCGTTATAGCTCACGGTCCGCAGCGCCTTGGTCGCCTTGTCGACGTCCTTGATGATGGCCTTGGGCTCCGGCGGGTCGGCCAACGCCAGGCCGGTACAACAAGCCAGCACAAAAATAGACCCAGCAATCCGCGTCATCATGATCCCAGTCTCCTGCGAGGATGGTCGCATTTGCACCCGAACACGCACCGCCGCTGCGCGCGGCTCGTGAATCCTGAATCTTCGCACGTCCGTCGGCTTGTGGCAAGCTGCTGGACGGACGCGTTCCAACAAAGGGTGAACCACGGCAGCATTTCACGTTAGAACAATCCGCTCGGACGGAACATTCCCGGACCCGAAAGCGGTTCCGGAGATTTGACGTCGACCGGCCCGAACGCGATAGTCACGATTTTACTGCGCGCTTCGAAAGGGCTCCAAATGCACCCAAACCGACTCCTGCGCCGTCTCCTGGCCGCCGTCGCCTGTGGCGGAATGCTGCTGCAAACCCCCGGCTGCACCGACTTAGCGCTGGCCGTCGGCTCGCTTTCGTCGGCGATCACGGCCGGCGGCGTTCTATACCTGGTCGCGCGCGTCGCGGACTAGCCGCGAAAGCCCGAGCCACGTAAACGGCCCGCCGATCGCGGTGAATAATTCCCCGAGTGGCGCAAGATTCTGCAGAATTGCGCCTTGACAAGGGACGCGATCCCTAACATATTCCTTACTATGGGCCGTGCATACGGCAAGGAGCTTCACGTGCGTCGATCAAACCCGCTCACCGCGATCCTCTGCATCGCCGCGTTTGGCGCGGCCCCGCTTTTTGCTCAGGACAAGAAGGCCGAGCCGGCCAAGCCCGGTGACACGAAGCCGCCCGTCGCCGCGCCGGACGCAAAGGCGAGCGCCGACAAGGCCGCACAGGCGGCACCTCCGCAGATGTCGGAAGAACAGAAGCAGATGATGGCGGCCTGGGAGGCGGCCAAAACCGTCGGCGAGCATCACAAGGGGCTCGCCAAGCTCGCCGGAGAATTCACATATTCGCAGAAGATGTGGATGGGCGGCGAGCAACCCATGGAATCGACCGGGACGACGTCGCGACGACTGGTCATGGGCGGCCGCTACCTGATTTCGGAGCACAAAGGCACGTTCATGGGCGAGCCGTTCGAGGGAATGGCGATCGAGGGCTACGACAACCTTCACAAGCGGTACATCGCGTCCTGGATCGACAACCTGGGCACCGGGATAATGCTCTCCGAAGGCAAGTTCGATGCTGCCAGCAAGACGTATGAGTACACCGGCGAAATCGACGACCCAATGACGGGCAAGAAATCCAAGGTGCGCTATACCTTCCGCGTAGAGAGCGAAAACAAGCAGGTCTTTGAGTGGTTCGAGACGCACGAGGGCAAGGAGCAGCGCACGATCGAGGTCATCTATACGCGACAGGGCTGATTCGCCAAGTCAGGCACAGCGTCCGTTTGATCAATGTAGGCGCCGTGCCTTGATCTGGCAGGCGCTGTTCCACGGACAGTTGCACCGGGCCACGCTGTGGCCGGCGCCTTCGGGTACTATTTGCGTCGTACGCGTTGTGCGCGCATGACCGCGTGGGTCCCGCGCGTGTGCGGCGCCGTCAGGTGCGTTACGTCGGGCGAGCCGGCGAATCGTGCCGATTTGCTGGGAGAACTTGGAATGAGCACTCTCGTGAAACGATCGATCGCGTTGATGCTGGCGGCCTGCATCTGTGGCGCCGCTGTCGCGCAGGAGAAGCCGGCGGACGCGAAGGCCGAGTCTGCCAAGAAGGCCGCCGCCGGCGCCGCGCAAGACGCCAAGAAGGCGGCCGAAGACGCCAAGAAACCCACCGGCATGCCGGACGAAAAGGCGATGGCGGAGATGATGGCGCTGCTCAAGCCCGGGAAGCACCACAAGCACCTCGACGCATTCGTCGGCAAGTGGAATTACGAATTGAAGTGGCAAATGGCGCCCGACGCCCCGGCCGAGAGCTCGACCGGCACAAGCGAGACCAAGTGGGTGATGGACGGCATGTTCATCCAGGACGACACGCAGGGCGCCAGCGAAGAGCCCGGCATGGATGGCAAGCCGGTGCGCTTCCGCGGCTTGGGCCTGACCGGCTACGACCCGATTAAAGAGATCTACACCAGCACCTGGGTCGACAACATGGGCCCCGGCATGATGATCTCGACCGGGACCTGCGAGGCCGACGGCAAGTCGTTTACGTTTAAGGGCGACATGGCCGACCCAATGACTGGCGAGAAGAGCAAAAAGTACCGCATTACGCACAAAGTGGAGTCGGCCGACAGGCACGTGATGGAGATGTTCATCGCCGGCCCGGACGGCAAAGAATTCCGCAACATGGTGATCACATACACTCGACAGGGCGCAAAGACGCAGTAGAGTAGTGGCGGTCGATCGACGCGGGGGAAGGGAGTTTCACGCACCGCGGGCGAGTGCACGCCACTAGTCCGCGGTGCTTTTTTCTACACGCAGCTTTCGTTGCGGCGAGCGCGCCCCGCGCGTTTGCGCGCCAGCTTCGAACGTCGTTGGCCGGCCGTTTCACGCGCGGCGCTAGCGCGTCAGGTTAAGGCGCGCAGTTCGCGCCCCAATCTGATAACAGCGCACCCAGGTCGCTCTCGTCCGTGTCGCCGTCGTCGTCGACATCGCCCCCAGCGCCGATCTGCCAGGCCGCGAGCATCAGGCCCAGATCCGCCTCGTTCACGGCGCAATCACCGTTCAGGTCGCCCGGCGGCCGCCGACCATTGTTCTTCATGACCCGCGCGATGTCCGCCAGCTCGTCGATCAGCGCCAGGTCCAGGTCGCCGTCATTGTCGATGTCGAACGGCAGCGTGCACGAGCCGGCCTGCGGCGCGTCCAGCTCCTGGTCGAAGTTCATCACGCCCGCGTCATTGCGGAGGATTGTGAAATCGCCGGAGAAGCTCGCAAGGATCCAGTCCAGGTCGCCGTCGCCATCCAGGTCCGCCAGGTCATTCGCGATCGGGAATGGGTCGACGGCGCGGATGGTTGCCGGCCCGAGACTGCCCGTGCCGTTGCCCAGCAGGAGCGACCCGTTGTTGCTGCCGCTGTTTGCGGAAACGACGTCGATGGCACCGTCGCCGTTCACATCGCCGCAGGCGAGCATCCAGACCCGGCCGCCGGAGGCGCGCGAGCTGATCTGCGTGAAAGTGCCGTTGCCGTTGCCGCGCAGCACGGAAATGGTCTGGCTGCCCTGTGAACCGACCACCAGGTCCATGATCTTGTCGTTGTTCATATCCGCCGCGAACAGGCCCCACTCGCCCGAGCCGCCGCCGTCGAAGAACGTCGGCGCGCCGAACACGCCGTTGCCGTTGTTGAGCAGCAGCGACAGGTTGCCGGAGCTGGTGTTGGTGTTGACGATGTCGAGATCGCCGTCGCCGTCCACGTCGAGCACGGCGATGCCGCGTGGCGAGCTGCCGACGGGAATCTGCTGCTGTGGCGCGAACGTTCCGTCGCCGTTTCCGAGCACGATCGACACCGAGTTCGCGGCGATGTTCGCGACGCAGATGTCGATGTTGCCATCATGATTGAAGTCCGCCGGCTCGGCGGGGCTGGCCTGCTGCCCGACGGCGACCGTCGGCGTCATGAATGCGTCGAACGTGCCCGTGCCCGCGGCCTGGTTCATGAAGATGCGCAGATCGGCGGTGTCCTCGTTCATGATGGTCATGTCGATCCAACCGTCAGCATCCAGATCCGCGGGAATGCCGCCATACGCACGCGACGGATTCACAGGCGTGGTGCGGGTTGTGAGCGTCATGACTTCGGTGAACACGCGCGACGCAGGCCGGGCCTGCGTCCAGAATTGCCAGGTGTACCCGGCGCTGCGGATCGCGCTGCCGTCCGCGCCGCGCAGATTGCGCGAAAGCACCACCATCACCTGTTCGCCGGCGCTGCAGGTGCCGGTCGGCGTCAGCGTGATGCGCGCATCCGCATTGCTGTACGTCACGGTCGCCGCGATCGGGCCGCTCCAGCGGCCGGCGGCCCACAAGTTGCGAGCGGTGACGGTGCTACGATCCACCGGTCGATCAAAGTCGATCACGATCGAACCGCGCAGCGGCGCTCCCAGCGAATTCGGCGCCGGCGACGTTCCGATCACCGAAAGCTGCGCCCGCGCCGCGCAGCAGCCGAAACTCACAACCAGCACACCGAGCGCGCACTTCATCCGTGTCATGCAAAGCTCCCTTCCCCGTCCGATCACGATCAACGCCCCCGGAACCCGCTTGCGATCGTTGCTAGCGCGCCGCCGGCTTTGAAATCCGCACGAACGCGGCGACGGTCGTATCCTGTGGCATCGCGTGCGCCAGCGCCGTAAACGCATGATGTGCGTCGGCGAGATTCCCGAGCTGAAACTCGAGATACGCCCGCAGAAAACGCGTGTCGACGTCGGCTGAGGCCTTCTCGGCTGCCAACCGCAGCGCCGCACGCGCGTCTTGCAACGCTGCGGCGGGCAGATCGCGCTCAAACCCCAAATCGAGATAGATCAACTTGGACTGAAGCTGCAGTGCACGGCGCAGCGCCGCGCCCGCCTCGGCAAAGTGGTGCAGCGCCAGGCGAGCCTGCGCCAGGTGCACGCGGCAGGCCGGGTCGCCGTTGTCGAGTTCGCTCGCCAGCGTCAGCGTGACGATTGCCGCCTCGAAGCGGCCTTCGCGCAGTTGCTCAATGCCGACATGCAGCGCCGAGGCGTGGCTGCTCTCCAGACGCTGCTTGCGGGCGGCCATGTCTGCCTGGTTCGCCAGCCGCCGCGCGTCGTAGCGCTCGTCCAGGCGGCCGGAGTTGTACGCTTCGCCGAGGCTGCGCGCGTAGCCATCCCAAGCGCCGCCGCCGTACGGGTAATCCTCGAGCGCGGCGGGCGAGCGGACGCGATACGAGCGCAGGTACGGCGAGTAGGTCCGCGTCCGCGTCGCGCGGCGATATTCAGAGATCTCCGCCGGCGTCGGACGCAATCGATCGATCCGCGGAGCATCCTGCAGCAGGCTACGGTCGGCGTCCTGCCGGGCGTCGTCTGCCGGATTCGTTGCCTGCGACTGCTGCGGTTGCTGGAATGTCTGCTGTCGTGCCTGCTGAAGCACTTGGCCAGGTCGCGAATCTTGCGCGGTATTCGGCGCGAGTTGCCGCAGCGGCTGAAGGTGCAGATCCCCCCTTCCGCCGGCGGCGCTGCGCGGTGTGTTGGATTCGCCAACATCCTGCGCGAGTGCTGAGAACGAGAGGAACATCGCCGACGCGAGCACCGCGATCAGCGTCCGTGACATGCGAACTCCTTTTCGTGCTACCGCCGAATTGTACCCACAGCGGCATGTGCCGATTCAATGCGATTTTCGTCGACGTTCTCATCCCCGTGCCCGGCGCGATGCCAGCCCGCGGTGGGACGCGGCGCGGATACGAGACCCATGCGTTACAAGCGCGCCGGCAGTCGAACTCAACGCCGCGAACGTGCGTTCGGGGCGGAATCGGAACGTGCGCGACAATCGAATTGAGAACCGCAACGGTCCGGGAGCGGTCGCGCTGGAACGTTGTGCGGCCCGATTCGGAGCGCATTTTCCCGGCCTGACCGGGCGCTCAGGCGGAAGCGTCTACGACCAAATGACGACGTCGAAATTCCGGTCTCCGGCGTGCATGTTCCAGCGCCGCTCCCTCGCGCGCACCATGCTGTTGGGCTCTAGCCGGCAGTCCCGCGGACCGATATAAGTTGAGCTCGGGCGAACGCCGACGTGGTTCGCGGCGTAACCCTAAATAGGCTATGCGGTTGAATCGCGCCGCAAGACGGGCGCGACCGGGACGGAGTCTGCCCATCCTTCCGATCGCACGCAGCCGCACCGCCGCGACCAGCGCCGATTTCACCGTTGGACCGCCACAGGAACCCCCAGATGCCCAAGATCGTCAATGTTTGCGGTGCGCGGCCAAACTTCATGAAGATCGCACCGCTCATGCGGGCGTACCGCGAGTACCCGGCGATTCAGCCGCTGCTGGTGCACACGGGGCAGCACTACGACGCCAACATGTCGGACCTCTTCTTCAAGCAGCTCCAAATCCCCGAGCCAGATTTGAATCTGGAAGTCGGCTCAGGCAGCCACGCGCGGCAGACGGCCGACGTCATGACCCGCTTCGAGCCGTTGCTGCTTGAGCACAAGCCAGATTGGATCGTCGTGGTTGGCGACGTCAACAGCACCATCGCCTGCGCCCTGGTGGCGACCAAGCTCGGCGTGCGCGTCGCACACGTCGAAGCCGGACTGCGCAGCTTCGATCGCGGCATGCCCGAGGAGATCAACCGACTGCTGACCGACGCGATATCCGACCTGCTGTTCGTCAGCGAGCCGAGCGGTGTCGAGAACCTGCGAAACGAGGGCGTCGCGCCCGAGAAGGTGCACTTCGTCGGCAACGTCATGATCGACACGCTCCGCGCCAATCTCGACGCCGCCGAACGGTCGCCAATCCTCGAGACGCTGGGCGTATCGCCGGGCGGCTACGCGGTGGTCACGCTACACCGGCCCAGCAATGTCGATGACCCGGCCACGTTCGGACGGATCGTCGATGCCTTCGAAGTGATCCAGCGCGATCTGCCAATCATCTTCCCGATGCATCCGCGGACGCTGAACAACCTGGGCAAGCTGGGCTTCACGCGGCGCTTCGAGAAGCTGAGCCGCCTGCGGATCATCGAGCCGCTGGGCTACCTCGATTTTCTCAAGCTCACCGGCCGAGCTGCCTGCGTATTGACCGACTCCGGCGGAATTCAGGAAGAGACCACCATTCTCGGCGTGCGCTGCCTCACGCTGCGCGAGAATACTGAGCGGCCCGTGACGATCACGCACGGAACGAATGAGCTGGTCGGGACGCGGACCGAGAAGATCCTCGCCGCGTATCAGCGCGCCCGCGCCCAGCGGCCTGGCGCTGCGCCAGTGCCAGAGAAGTGGGACGGGCAGGCTGCGGCACGAATCGCTAAGATCCTTGCGAGCGCTTAACTCGCTGAGAGCACCGGACTGTACCCTTGATCATCGAAACCTCTTCGAGCCGGCTCGCCACGCTGGCGCGGCTGGCGCGGCTATTCCCTCCGGGACTATCCGGCTTTTTCCTGCGCTTCTATCCGCACGGCGACCGGGCCGCACAAGAGACTGCCTTTCGCGCCCGGGCCAGCATCGCGGATGTCTGGCTCAGCGCCGATCGCGTCGACTGGGTGCCGCTGTGCTTCGCCGTGCGCGGCTTCTTCGAATGGCAAAGCGTGGTCGTCGCACGCGTCGTTTGTCGCCGCGGCGACACAGTGATTGAAGTTGGTGCGAACATCGGGACCGAGTCGGTTCTTTACGCGCACCTGATCGGCCCGAGCGGACAGCTCCTTTGCTTCGAGCCGCTGCCGCAGAACGCCGTGCTGCTGGAGAAAAACCTCGCGCAGAACGGCCAGTCGCAGGCACAAGTGCGGCGGCAGGCGGTTTCAGACCGCGCGGGGCGCGTCTACTTTCACGCGCCGACCGCGGACGAGAATTGCGGCATGGGCCGAATCGTCGAAGACGGCGGGGCAAGCGCAGGCCTCGAAGTGGAGTGCGTCACGCTGGACGATTTGCGCCGCGCGGGCGCGGCCCGTGCCCCGCGGCTGCTGGTGATTGACGTGCAGGGCGCTGAGATGCTGGTGCTGCGCGGCGCGGAGCGCATCTTGACGGAAGATCGGCCGGTCGTCGTGTTCGAAGCCGAAGCGGATTTGCTCGCCGAGCGCGGGCTGACGCCCGCCGACCTTTTCGCGCACATGCGCGAGCGGCAATACCAGACCTGGAGAATCACAAAGTGGGGCTTGAGCGCCGCCGTTCCCACCGGCGGCGAAGGCATCAACTGCGTGTGCATTCCGAACAATCCGGAAGAGGGTGGGCCTGTGCTGGCCCGTCGCATTCACCGCGCGATTTTCTGGTCGGCTGCCCTGCCGCTGATCCGCGGGCTGAACCCGCTGATGCTGCCGCGCGGATGAGCCGCGGGCGGCAATCGCTCCCGATGCAGCTACGAATTCGCCGGAAATTCATTGCGCTGCTGCCGGCGCGGGCCCTGCTTGCGATGGCGGCGTTTGCTGCGCAGCACAACGCCGCGGTGCTGCGCGCTCAGCCGACGCAACAATCGCTGCGACTGACGATTGGCGCGGACGGCGCTTTGCGCGGCCTGCGCGACGTGCCGGTCGGGCTCGAACGTCTGCGCAGCGCCGGGCCGCTGTGCACCGCGATCGTCGGCGGCCGCGAGTTTCCGTCGATTGCGATGCGCTCGGCCGGCGAGCCGATGCAACTGGGCTTCGAGCAAGCCGGCCTGAGCGTCACGCTGCGGGTTGACGTCCGCCCCGATTTTTTGATTCTGCGGCTCGAGCAGCTCTCAGATTCGATCGAATCTCTGCGGCTGCTGGATCTGAAGCTGGCCGCGCCCGAGCAAGTGCTGGCCAAGCGCATCTTCGTCTACCGCGGCCGCTGCCTGGGCGTGCTCGTGGACTCGCCCGAGAGCGAGCTGACGGTCGATGCCCAAGGCCGCGACGCGCGTGTCACGCTGCATCGCAAACTGCCGACGCCTGCACCGCAGCAGCTCGCCGGCCGGCAGGTAGCGCTCTTCGCCTGCGAAACAGCCCGGATGAACGAGGTGCTCGCCGAGGTCGAGGCCGCGCTGAAGATCCCGATTGGCGTGCGGTCCAAGCTGGATGTCGCCAATCGCCGCTCGTACCTGTTTGCCACGGAATACGACGCCGCCGCGCTGCCGCGGCTGGCGCAACACGCGCGCGACGGCGGCTTCGGCTCGCTGCTGCTGCTAGAAGATGAATGGAGTACGCTGGCTCAAGGCGGGAAGTCGCGGCGCTTCCCCGGCGGAATCGAGCAACTTCGCGACGCGCTCGAGTCGGTCCGCGCGGCCGGCCTGCGCGTCGGCATGCATCTGAAAACCACGGTGATCCCCAAGTCGCACGCGCTGGTAGCGCCGCGCCCAGATCCGCGCTTGGCGACCCACGCAACGCTGACGCTGGCGCGGCCCGTCGGCCAGGCGGATGATTTCCTGCAGACGCCCGAGCCGCCGACCGATTGGCCGCGCGTGCCCGGAAAACGCGACGTGCGCGTCGGCGATGAGATCATCAGCTACACGGACTTATCGCTCAGCCCGCCGTTCGGATTCTTGGGCTGTCAGCGCGGGCAGTATGGCACGCAGGCGGCGCCGCACGCGGCTGGCGCGCGGCTCGACGGACTGCGGACCGACTTTGTCGGCAGCTTGTACGTGCTCGACCCAGCCACGCGCCTGCTCGACGAGCACGCGGCGCTGCTGGCGCGCACGTATCAGCACGCCGGCTTCGATTGGCTCTACTTCGACCACGCCGAGGACACGCCTCCGCCGCTGTGGTACACCGTTTCGCGTGGGCAGCTTGCGCTGCTGGATCAACTGCAGCGCCGGCCGGCGGTGGTGCAGGCCTCGACCGAGACCATGTTCGGCTGGCATCTGACGACGCGCAGCGGGCAGCGCGATTACTTCAAACTCTCCATGAACGTCAAAGACGAGATCGATGACGCGCTCGCGACCTCCGTCCCGCGCGCCCGCAGCGAGCTGATGTCCGCCGAGATCGGCTGGTTTCCGCTACGGCTTCCGACACAGCGTCTGCCGGGCACGAGCATCGACGAGATCGAGTATTTGTACGTGAAGGCGCTCGCCGCGGATGCGGCCGTCTCATTGCAGGCCTCGGCCGCGATCTTCGACGCACTGCCGCATCGCGGCGCGATGCTTGCGATCATGCGCACGCTCGAGCAACTGCGGCTGGAGGGCTACTTCACGCGCGAGCAGCGGGCGCAGCTTGCCGCCCCGCGCAGCGACCATCTGCTGATCAAGGACGATCAGAACCGCTACCACCTGCCGCGCGCCCGCGAAATTCCGTTCGTCGCCGGCACCAGCCTCGATGTGCGCGCCTTCCTGGCCGAGCCGGTCGGCGCGCTGCGCGTCATCTCGCTCTGGAACGTCGGGCCGCCGCAGTGGCTCGAGCTAGCGATCCCTGCGGACGAAATCGAATTGAGCGACTATCTAGGTCGCAAGCCACGCGTCGAAGCGCGGCCCGGGGGGCTGACGCGCATCGCCGTCGAGACGCGGCTGTACGCGCGCGTCCGCGGCGATTGGGAACCCTGGTGGGTGTTTCGACAGGCGCGCGTCGCGCCGCTGAACTGACGCCCCGTCGTCCGCAGCGACGCGAGCGCGCGAATCGCCGCGCACTTCCGCTCTCTGCATGACGCTGCAACGCTCAGCATGACCGCATCCGCATCCGCAAATACCGCCGCGCCGCGAGCCGAGTCGGTGACCACGCCCAAACGCATGGCCATCAACGTCGCGGTGAATTGGCTCTACCTCGTCACAAATATCGTCGGCAGCCTGGTGATCGTGCCGTTCCTGATCCAGCGGCTGAACGAAGAACGCTACGGCGTCTGGGCCACGATCGCATCGCTGCTGAACTACCTGATGCTGCTCGACCTGGGCGTAACCAGCGCGGTCAATCGCTTCGTCGCCCGCGATCGCATGCTCAACCGTGCCGATTCGATCAGCCGCACCGTCGCCAGCGCGCTGTTGATCTTCGGCGTATTCGGCCTGCTGGTCGCGGGCGCGTGGCAGGCGCTGTCGGGCCCGTTCCTGAGCGCCTTCGGGAAGATCCCGCCCGACGCGCGAGCCGAGGCGATCATTGCATTGCAGGTGGTCGGCGCCGGCGTCGCGATCCGCCTGCTGCACGGCCCGTTCATCGGACTGATGGCCGGATATCAGCGCCATTACATCAACAATCTGGTCTCGATCGCGATTGTCCTGACGCGCGTCGGGATGATTTTCACGCTCTGCCTCGCGTGGAAGACAACCATTTACGTGCCCGCGCTCGCGTTCATCGCCGCCAGCAGTATCGGCCTGCTGGTGCAGATCGGGATCGCAAGGCTCACCTACCCAGCCGTGCGAATCGCGCCGTGGCACGCGCGGCGCGAGAACATCGCCGAGCTCATGTCACTGGGCGGTCACGTGTTCCTGATCAACTTGAGCACCATGACCGCATATCAGGGTGGGAATTTCGTGCTGACGGCCCTGGTCGGACCGCAGGCGGTGACGCCCTTCTCCGCCGGCATGCTGATCATTCTCACCGTGCTGCAGGGGCTCGATGGCATCTCGACGCTCTTCACCCCGCTGGTCAGCTCGATGGCCGCCAGAGACCCGCAGCGCCCGCTCGGAGAATTCCTGCTGCGATCCGGCCGGCTCATGGCGCTGCTCTCCGGCGGGGTGTGCACACTACTGATCGCCTGCGGCGGGCCGTTCATCCGGCTTTGGCTCGGGCCGAACCTGCTCGAGGCTTATCACGTACTGTTGGTCATGGTGCCGGCAATGTGCATCGTCTGGCCGAACATGATCGTGCACAACGCCCTGCTGGGCATCAGCCGCGCCGGCGAACTGGCTCTCGGCTGGCTGCTCGCCGCACTGCTCAGCACAGCCTTGAGCTGTGCGCTGGTCGCGCTGAGCGACTGGCGCGGCGTGGCGGCGGCGATCGCCGTCGCGCTGCCGATTGGCCTGATGCAGCTTTACTGGCTGCCGCGGCTGGCGCAGCGGCATTTCGAAATGCCGCTTCCGGGGTACTACCTGGGCGTGCTGCTGCGGCCGCTGCTGGCTGTGCTGCTCGTCGGGGGCGCGGGCTACGTCGCGGCCGAGTACCTGACGGTCTCCAGTTGGCCGGCCCTGCTCATCTTCGGGCTGCTGATCGGCGCGGCCTACCTGGCGATCGCATCTGCCGTTACGCTCGACGCCTCGCTGCGCAGCACGCTGCTGAACCTGCTCGCGCGGCGCGCGGCCACGCCGCCTCCGTCGGCGACCCGGTCGGCCTAGGACGCCGTCGGCAAGCAGAAGCCTGGCACGCTAACGTATGGTTCAACCACAAACGCCCGTCGCGGCCCGCCCCAACACCCAGCGCAGCCGGGCCACGCGCTGGATCACAAAGCCGATCTTTGTCCTGCTGGTGCTGCTACCCGGTCTGATCGCGTTTTCGGCCGACAGCAATCACACCGGGGCGGCTTTGCTGGCGTATGCCAACTGCCTGATCGCCGGTCTGGCCGCGATGTACTTCCTGCGGCAGGGCACGCTGCCGGCGATGATCCCGGTGCTCTACCTGATCTGGCAGACCGTGGCCTGGCCGGTCTCGTCGATCTTCTTTGCGATCTTTGCGCCCGAAGCGTCATACACCACCATCAGCTACGTCCGCCGCTTCATGGATGGAAACGTGCGGCTGCAGCTCACCCTGATGTTGTTCATGTGCGTGTATCTGGCGGTGATGCGGCTGTTTGTGCGGACGAACATGGAGTCGGTCGAGCATACCATGACGTCCAGCGCCTCGCGGCGCATGGGCCACACCGTGCTGATTGTCGCGATGGGGATCATCGGGCTCAACGCGGTCTCCAAGCTGCGCGAGTTTCCGTTCGTGCTGCAGTACATCGCGGACGGCGCGTTCAACTATCTCAACGGCCTCTTCCTGGTGGTCGGCGCGCTGCTGAGGCAATTGCCCTTCCAGACCGTCGTCACTGCAGTCGCCTTCCTGGGCGGTGCGGCGTTCTTCTACGCGCTCGGAAACGCGCGCGGCATGGCGCTGCTGCCATTCTGCGCATTCGCGTTCGGGATGCTGTTCCAAAGCGGGCTTTCGCCGCGGATCAAGACGCAACTGGTCGTCGTCGTCATCATTGCCTTGCCGTTGTACTTGGCCGTGGCCGACTCCACCCGCCGCCTGCTCGGCGGCATCGGCTTTGAAAACCTCGAGCAGCGTATGGCGGCCTTGAGCCGCGCCGGCGAGTTCCTCGACGCCGAGTCAGTGTTTGTGCGTTCGTTTGGGCGGCTGTTCTCAACCGGCGGACACTCGATCGTGCTGATGACGCCCGACGCCCGGCCCTACCTGGAATTTTCGCCCGGGGCATACTTCGGCGAGCTGCTGCAGCGGCTGCTGCCGGGCGTCCTCGTGTACCAGCCCTTCTATTCGACCACCTATCGCCTAACCGCATACGACATCCGCATCAACGAGGACACCTCGGTCGAGCTTTCCATGGTCGGCGCGCTGTGGATGATCGGCGGCTGGATGCCGCTCATCATCGGCGCCGCCGCGCTGGGCGTGCTGCACGCGCTGGTCGCGAACTGGATCGGGGCCGCGACGCGCCGCTCGTTCTACAAGGGCCTGTTCTACCTGGCGATGGTCGCGCCGCAGGTGCTCTGGACCCAGAACCTGGACATCATCACGCACACGCGCTTCATCGTCTGGCTGATGCTGGCCGGCACGATCCTCTACCACACCGCCATCAAGCCCGTCGTCGGCGAGCCGCGCTCGCTGCAGCGCGTCGTGGTCCCGCTCGACCAACTGCACCGGGTTCTGCGACCCGCATGAACTACCTGGTCGCGGTCGATGACGGCTTCTTCGACATCCCCGGCGGCATGGGCCGCGTCGCCTGGGATGTCGCCCTGCTGATGCGCGACCGCGGGCATCGCGTCGCCTTCTTCTGCACAAAACGCAAGCCCGATTCCCCGCCGCGCGAGACGATCGAAGGCGTCGAGATCTTCCGCTATCAGCGGCCGCGGCTGCCTGCCTGGCATCCACGACGTGACGCCCGCGCGATCGAAGTCGCCGCCGACGCGGTCCGCGCCGCACTGGGCAGCGGCCCGCGCTGGGACGTGGTACACATGCATTCGCCGCTGACAGGCGCGGGCGTGATCGCTGGGCTGGGAGCCGGACCGCGCTACGTGTACACGATGCACTCGCCGGTGGTGCTCGAGCAGCGCATCAACTGGGCCGCCGCCGGCCTAATCGGGCAACTCAAGCTCTGGTTCGGGCTGAAGCGGCTGAACCGGCTCGAAGAGCGCGTCCTGCAACCGTGCGACGCGATCCAGACGCTTTCGCAATACACCAAGACGCAGATCGGCAAGCTGCATGGTCCGGATTGGCTCGAGCGCGTCCGCGTCGTCCCACATTGGCGACGCCCCGAGCTGCAGCGAAAGCACACCAAGCTCCAAGCACGCCGCCAGCTCGGCTGGCCGCTGGAAAAGCCGCTGCTGCTCACGGTGCGCCGGCATGGACCGCGCTACGGCATTGATGTCGCGATTCGTGCCGTTGCCCCACTGCTGGAAAAACACGACGCGTACTTCTATATCGGCGGCGACGGCGCGCTGCGCCCGGCGCTCGAAGCGCTCAGCCGCAAATTGGGCATCTCGAAGCGCGTGCCGTTTCTGGGACGCCTCAGCGACGCGCAGCTCGCGCTTGCGTACGAAGCCGCCGACCTGTTTGTGTTGCCGACGCGCGCGCTTGAGTGCTTCGGGCTGATCATTCAGGAGGCTTTCGCCTACGGCTGCCCGGTGCTGAGTTCCGATGCGGGCGCGATTCCAGAATTGATGCAGCCGATCCTGCCGCAGTTCATCGTCCCGGCCGGCGACGTGGCGGCATTGCAGCACAAGCTGGCGCAGTTCCTCGATGGCCAGCTCCTTCCGCCGCCGCCCGAGCAGCTCGTGCAGCACGTCAACGCGCTCCACAGCCGCGAAGTCATCACGCCGCAGATCGTCGATCTGCTCGAGAATCCGCGGCGGCCTTCGTCGGCCTAGCGCGGCGAAAGAAGCGCGCCGCCAGACACGGGCCGGCAACCAAGCTCATGCGCATCGCGGTGCTGGCACACAGTTTGCGGCACGGCGGCGGACTCTCGGTCGGCCGCAACATGCTCGCGGCGCTGGCGCGCGTGGCGGCCGACGAAACCTACCTGCTGCTTACGCCCAGCGGGCTGGGCTACGAGCCACTTTGCCAGCAATTCCCGCACGCCGAGTGCGTTGTGCATCGGCAACGCTCGTACCTGCAGCGCTGGCTGTTCGACCAGTTTGAGCTTCCGGCGCTGGTCAGACAGTTTCGCCCGGGTGTGATCCTGGCGCTGAATGGCCGCGGGCTGCTGCAGCCGCCGTGCCCGCAGATCGCGTTCCCGCAGCATCCGCACCTGCTCTACCCGGCGCGACACTACGGGCCGGTGTTACCGTGGTATCACCTGGGCATGGTCTATCGCCGCTGGTTCATGCGGCGGCAACTGCAGGTCACTCAGGCGGTTATGGTGCAGACCCGCGTGGTGGAGCAGCGGCTGCGCGCCGCGTTTGGTTATCAGGGCCGCGCGATCCGCGCCGCGACGGGCGTCGCGCCCAGCCTGCTGGCCGATGCGCAAAACGCACCCATGCCGGCCGCACTTTCGCCGCTGCGGGACTCTTTCAAGCTGCTATATTTGACACGGTACTACCCCCACAAGAATCTCGAGGGGTTGGTTCGGACGTTCGATCGTTTCCGGGCGGATCTGGCAGGCGTCGTCGCGATCCTGACTTTGCGGAATAACGAGCATCCGCGCTGCCCGGCGCTGATGCGCTCGATCCGTCGGTTGGGGCTGGAAGATCGGATCCTGAACGTCGGCCCGCTGCCGTTTGAGCAGGTCGCCGCTTTCTATCGTCATTGCGACGCATTGTGCATGCCGACGTTCATGGAGACGTTTGGCTTACCGTACGTGGAGGCCATGGCGCTGGGGCTGCCGATTCTCACCAGCGACTTAGACTTCGCCCGCGAGGTCTGCGGCGACGCCGCGCTGTACTTCGACCCGTGGAGCGCGAAGTCGATCCGCGACGCGATTTTGACGCTGCGTGACGACGCACGCGTCCGGCTGCGCCTGCTGAAGGAGGGCCAGAGGCAGGTTCAGAGCGAATTTTCGTCCTGGGATGACATCGCGCGTGACGTCATCGATTGCTGCCACACGCTTGGCTGAGACCCCCGCGACGCGGGACGATCCGCTCGCGCTGCCGGTCGCCGACACGGCCGGCCTGCCGCGACCGCTGCGCGTCCTGCACGTGATCTACATGCTGTCCGAAGATCTCGGCGGTCCGCCGCGCGCCCTGGCGACGCTGGCGCGGGCCCAGGCCGCGCGCGGCGACGACGTGACCGTGCTGCCCTGCCGCCGTGGGGCAGGTCCACAGACGCTCGAGGTCGGCCGGCATGGCAGCCTGGCGGTGCACGCCGCCCCGACCGACGCGCGGCTGATGTGGTACAACGGCCTGGTCCGCCGCACCGTGCTGGACTTGGCGCAGACCGCCGACATTGTGCACGTGCACGGCACATGGCGCTATCACTTACTGGCGGCGGCGGGCGCCGCCCCCCGCGGGCGGGAGCAACCGGGAGGTGAACTTCCGCGGTGAGCA
>CAZHTF010000053.1:18414-23760 GCA_964535305.1 uncultured Planctomycetales bacterium
GGCGGGGGCGGGCGCCGCACGCCGCTTCCGTATTCCGATGATCGTGCGGCCCGCCGGCAATCTCGGACGCGTCGCGCGCGAGCACAAGGCGTACCTCAAGCGGCCGTACCTCGAGCTCTTCGAGCGGCCCGTGCTGAATCGCGCCGCGGCGATTCACTGCTGCAGCCGCAAGGAGCTGGACGAGCTTGCCGACCTTAAGCTGCGGGTAGCGACGTTCATCGTGCCGCAGCCGGTCGAGAGCGAGCTGCTGGATGTGCCCGAGAATGCCGAGGCGCTCTACGCGCTCTGTCCGCAGCTCCAGAGCGGCGCCCCCACCATCGCCTACCTGGGACGGATCTCATTCATCAAGAATTGCGAACTGCTGCTGGAGTGCTTCGCGCAGCTCGCCGCGGAATTCAGCGAGTGGAACCTGGTGCTGGCCGGGCCGTACGAGGATGCCAAACTGGTCGAGTCGCTGCAAGCGACCATTCGCCAGCGCGGGTTGGGAGAGCGCGTCGCGCTGCCGGGCACACTGCGCGGCGGCGTGAAGGCCGCGCTGCTGCGGCGCGCCAGCATCTTCGCGCAGCCGTCGAAACACGAAAACTTCGGCATCTCCGTGGCGGAAGCGCTGCTATTCGGATTGCCCTGCGTGGTCTCGACCGGCGTGGCGCTGGCGGAGGATATTGCCGTCGCCGACGCGGGCCTGGCTTGCGAGCCTACTGTCGAATCGTTCCGCAGCGCGCTACGCACGATGTTGGCGGATGCCACGCTGCGCCGCCGCGCCGCGCTCGGCGCGCTGCGCTTGGCGGAGCGTTACAAGCCAGCGGGCGTGGCTGCGGCGCTGGACATGGAGTATCGCCGCGCGATCAGCGCCGCGCAGGGCTAGCGCTGCTGCCAGGCGCTGAGCAGCGTGCCAACATCAGCTTTCGTCGGTGTCGCCGTCACGGCCAACATCGCCATCCGCGTCAGCCAACCACGAGCGCAGCCGCAGGCCTCGGTCGCCTCCGTTTCACGAAGCCGTCACCGGTCAGGTCGGCGGGTGCACGGCGGCCGCGCCGGACGAAGCACCAGCTCTCGCGGTCGTTCGAACGGGTGAAGCCGCCACCTCCCGCAGATTTCGCAGCCGCGGCGGGCGTTCCGCGCGGCACGTCGATCGTGATCTGATCGTCGCCTACAGTGCATGAAACCTGGTTTTACCTAACCCGTGAGCACACTGCACTAGCATGTTCATACTGGGAAAGACCTGGAGCGATGGCTACCTCGACCCGCCGCGCTCCGCCGACGAACTGCGCATTCAGGTGCATGCCTGGCAGCCGCTCGAGCGACTTGCTGACGTGTACCTGGCGCAGCCGCGCAGCGTGCGACGGCTTTGGAATTATCTGCGGGAAGTTGGGCCGCGCGAGCTGCTGCTGAAGGTGCGTTCGCGGCTGGCCGAATCGCTGCGCGACCGCAAGTTCATCTCTATCGGCCTGGGGCAGGTGCTGGAGCGCGACGCCGCGGCCAGCGGTCCGCCGCCGGGGACGGCGGTTGTGTTTCTCGCGCCGTGGCATCCGGAGTGCATGGAGCGCGTCTGTCTGCCGCCGGCGCTGCTGCGTGCGGTGGATGAGGAACTGGCACGGCGCTGGCGCCGCGCGGGCGCGCTTCTACTGTCGCGCGCTGCGCTCGCCGATGGCGCGCCAGATTGGTCGTCGCTCGGCGGCTGGAGCCGCTTTTCGGGAATCGCGCTCGACGCTTCAGCAGCGGCGCTGCTTGACTGGGCCCGCGCCCACTTCTCCAGCGCCGATCCGGTGGTGGCCCAGGCGCTGCCACTGCCGCAGTCGTCGCCGATACAGGAACGCAGTTCGCCAAATTCGCCTGCCGCGACGGCCAGCGGAGCGCCGCGCGGCGCGCCGCGGCAGTTGCGGGCGGTGCTCTTCGGGCTTGGAAACTACGCCAAAACCTGCATCATTCCCAAGCTCGACCCGCTGATTCAGCTCACCTGCGTGCACGAGATCGACACGACGCAGATCGGGCTGAATCGCTTGCCTGGCGTCGCGTACGACACGAGCGAGCTGTTGCGCCCCGACGAATCGTATGACGTCTACTTCATCGCCGGCTATCACCACACGCACGCCGACATGGCCGTGCACGCGCTGCGCAGCGGCGCCTGGGCCGTGGTCGAAAAGCCGATTGTCACCACGCCTGCGCAGCTCGACTGCCTGCTCGAAGCGCTGCAGGCGCACCCGGGCAAGTTTTTCGCCGGCTTCAACAAGCGCTATGACCCGCTCTGGCGGTTCGCGCGGCAGGATCTGGCACTGCGCCCGGGCCAGCCGGTGAATTACCAGTGCATCGTCTTCGAAGTGCCGCTGGTGAAGCGACACTGGTACAACTGGCCCAACTCGTGCAGCCGCATCGTCAGCAACGGCACACACTGGCTCGACCATTTCCTGTATATGAACGACTTCGCCGCCCCGCTGCGGCAGCGCCTGTGGCGGGCACGGAATGGCGACATGCACGTCAGCGTCGAGCTGGAGAACGGTGCCGCGTTCAGCATGGCACTGACCGATCACGGCAGCGCCCGGCTCGGGCTTCAGGATACGATTCAACTTCGCGCCGGCGATGTGACCGTAACGGTGCAGAACGCCAGCCGCTACCAATCCGAGGATCGTTTCCGCATCATCCGCAAGCTGCGGCTGAATCGCCTTACGGCCTTCAGGCGCATGTACGAGACGATCTCGCGCAAGATCGTCGCAGGTGAGTCGGGCGATACGCTCGAGTCCGTGCGGCGCAGCAGCGAGCTGATGTTGTCGCTGGAAGCGGACGTGCAGCGCGCCACGGGCGATTGCTCGCACGACGCCGGGGATCCACGCAGGAAGGGTCAGATGTGAAACAGGTTCTGCAAAGTCTTCGCAACGGTCAGATCGAGATCGCCGACGTCCCCTGCCCGGTCGTTCGCAGCGGGCATTTGCTGGTGCAGACGACGCGTTCGCTGATCTCAGCGGGCACCGAGCGCATGCTGGTTGAATTCGGGCAAGCCGGGCTGATCGCCAAGGCCCGCTCGCAGCCCGACAAAGTGCGGCAGGTGCTGAGCAAGATCAAGACCGATGGGCTCATGCCAACGCTCGAGGCGGTCTTCGCACGTCTGGATGAGCCGCTGCCGCTGGGATACTGCAACGTCGGCCGCGTGGTCGAGATCGGCCGCGAAGTGGAAGGCTTCTCCATCGGCGATCGCGTCGCCTCAAACGGCCCACACGCGGAGATGGTGTGCGTGCCAGCGACGCTGGCGGCGCGCGTGCCAGACAACCTCGACGACGACGCCGCCAGCTTCACCGTGCTCGGCTCGATCTCACTGCATGCCGTGCGGCTGCTGCGGCCGGAGCTGGGCGAGCGCTTCGTCGTCGTCGGGCTTGGGCTACTAGGGCTGGTGGGCGCTCAGCTGCTTCGCGCGCACGGCTGCGAAGTGCTGGGTGTCGACGTGAACGTCGGCCGCTGCGAGTTGGCCCGATCGATGGGCTGCGAAGCGGTGTGCGTCGGACAGGGCGCCGACCCGGTGCAGGCGGCGCAGGCATTCACGCGCGGCGCCGGCGGCGACGGCGTGCTGATCGCCGCATCCGCCAAGACAGACGAGATCATCCACCAGGCCGCGCAGATGTGCCGCAAGCGCGGCCGCATCGTGCTGGCGGGCGTGATCGGCCTCAACCTGCGCCGCAGCGACTTCTACGAGAAGGAAATCTCGTTCCAGGTCTCGTGCTCGTACGGCCCCGGTCGCTACGACCCGCAGTACGAGGCGCAGGCCCGCGACTACCCGCAGCCCTACGTGCGCTGGACGGTCGCGCGGAATTTTCAGGCGATGCTCGAAGCCATGGCTGGCAAGCGCGTCGACGTACAAGCGATGATCTCGCGCCACTATCCGCACGCCGACGCCGGCAAAGCCTACGAGGCCATCCTGCACGACAACGAAGCGCTCGGCGTGATCCTCGATTACCCGCCGCAGCCCGCGCCGCTGCAGCGCGTGGTGCAGATGCGGCCGGCGGGCGCGGCGCGCGCGTCGCAACCGGCCCGGGCTATCGTCGCCGTCATCGGCGCCGGAAACTTCACCAAGGTGATGCTGCTGCCGGCGATCAAGGCCAGCGGCGCCGTGCTGCACTCGGTCGCCAGCGCCGGCGGCGTCACCAGCTTTCACGCCGCCCGAAAGTTCGAGGCCGAGCAGGCCTCGAGCGATCATCGCGCGCTGCTGAGCGACCCGCAGGTGCAGGCGGTCTTCATCACCACGCGGCACAGCTCACACCCGGCGATGGTGGTCGAGGCGCTGGAGGCCGGCAAGCACGTCTTCGTCGAGAAGCCGCTGGCGATCGACGTCGAAGGTCTGGCGCGCGTCCGCGCCGCGCATGAGAAGCGCCCGGACCTGCAGCTGCTGGTCGGCTTCAACCGCCGCTTCGCGCCGCACGCCGTGAAAGCCAAGGCGCTGCTCGCCGGTCGCGCGCAGCCACTGGCGCTCAGCTTCCTGGTCAACGCGGGCGAGATTCCCGCCGACAACTGGAACCACGATCCGGCTGTTGGCGGCGGGCGCATCATCGGCGAGGGTTGCCACTTCATCGACCTGCTGCTGTATCTGGTCGGTCAGCCGATTCAGAGCGTTTACGCTGCCATGTTTGGCCCGGGCACCGCGACGCGTGAGGACAAGATGACCATCACGCTGACATTTGCCGACGGCTCGATCGGCACGGTGCACTATTGGGCCAACGGGCCCAAGAGTTTTCCCAAAGAGCGGCTCGAGATCTTCAGCGAGAATCGCGTGCTGACGATCGACAATTGGCGCCGGCTGCTCGCGCATGACTGGCGCGGCGCGCCGCGCATGAGCATTCGCCAGGACAAAGGCCACAAGGCCGAAGTCGCCGCGTTCATCGAACGCGTAACGCGCGGCGGCCCGCCGCTGATCCCGTTTCACGAGCTCGAGCAGGTGACGCGCGCCACGTTCGCGGCGATGGAATCCGCCCGCGACAATGTCGTGGTCAAGCTGGTGACGCAGCCGATGTGCAGCCGCAGCCTACAGGACGATTGCTGAGTCTGCGCAGCAGGGAAATGAAACGGGCGCAGTCGAATAATTCGCAGTTGAACGGCCGGCCTCCGGGACTCTGCCCGCGCCGCCCCCCGCCATTGTTTTATTAGGAGCGACGCAGCGGACTCATCCCCGGTTCGGCCCCGTCTGTCTGGGCTTTCTAGGAATTCGGCCCCGAAGGAGCAGCGGGGCGGAGTCCCTAGACGCTCTAGATTCGGTCCGGAGAAGCCACGGGCCGTTCTGTCGGCGGCGTCTCTGGACGCCCTAAATTCGGCCCCCGCAGGGGCCGCGGAATGTAGCCACGGGTGGAGCGCAGGGCCGCAGGCCCG
>CAZHTF010000054.1:0-23500 GCA_964535305.1 uncultured Planctomycetales bacterium
CCCGCCGGGGAGGCGCCGCCCAGCGCCGCGATCTCGACGCCGGGGTGGTCCAGGAGCAGCCGGACGAGCTCGCCCCCCGAGTACCCGGAGGCGCCGATGACCGCGACGGTGACCCGTTCCCGCATGGATGGGTAATCATGCATACCCTGCATCGAGACGACAACCGGAGCGTTGGGCGGCGCCTGGTCGGGGTCTCAGGTGACGGCTCGGAGCATCCCCTCCGCCGGCTCGGCCGTCCGGGAGCCGACGCGGCCGCGAGCGCCGCAACAAACGAGACTGAACCGCCCCCTACGACGCTCGAATCCGACGCGCCGCCCTCCGCAGTCAACAGCGACCCGCCCGTTGAATCACGTCTAGCGGATGAAACCGCGACCGAACTCGAGTCAGATGCGGCGACTGCTGGCGACGAGTCAGTCGCGCCGGGTGGCGGCGACGACGCCGATGCGCAGGGTGCACCGCGCGCAGAGGACGGTGGCGCCGCGCCGCCCAGTGAGACAATCGTAAGCGCCGCGCCTGCGGCGGACGCGGCCGCGAGCAGCGGCCTGTTTCCGCCGGCCAGCGACGACGAACAGGCGGATCTGGCCGCGGCGTTGCTCGCGATCGAGCAGACTTCCGCTGTCGCGCCGAAACCCGCGCCCGCGGACTCCTCGGCCTCCGCGGCCGCTGCGGCTGCCGGGGGCGATGCTGTCAGCGCAGAGAAGACCGCCGAAGCAGCGCGCCCCAAGGGTCGCTTCGTCGTCGGGGCAAAGCGGAGCGACGCGGGTGCTGCAAGCGCAGCTACGGCCGTGGGCGGCGAATCTGCCCCGCCAGCCCATGCGAGCGTTGCGGAAGCGCCCGAAGCGGCAGCGGAATCTGACGCGAGTGGCGTCCAGCCGCCGACCGTACGCGTCTCGCTCGGCAAACGCCTGTACCGCGGACTGGATGCGGCGCTGGAGCTGCTGAACAAGCCATTCGCGATCATCCCGCTCGGCGTTCGCAAGCTGCTGGGTTCGATCGCGCTGGTGACGATGATCATGTCGCCACTGTGCGCACTCGCGATCCCGCTGCTGTTGCCGCAGCGCGACGCGATCACGTTCGTGAAGGAACGCCGCGCGAAGCTGGATCAGCCCAAGTCAGCGCCAAAGCCTGACGGGCACGGCGAGGCGGCCAAGTCCGACGGGCACGGCGAAGCCAAGCCGGCGGATACCGGCGGGCATCACTGAGGTTACAGACCGAAAAAAATGGGGGCCGCGCTTCTGCGCCAGCAATTCAGCGCCGCGGCTCAGCTTCGCGGCAATGGCACACGCAGCAACACGTGATACGTCGCGCCGCTGCGGCTGAGCCGGCTTTCCAAAAGCGTCACGGCCTGGGCGGTGTGCGCGGATTCGGGCAACGGTTCGCCGGCGAGCACCTGGCGTATCACGGCGCTTCCGGCGGGCGAATTGGCGCGTGCCAAGGTGACGTGCGCGTGAAACGGCCGCGTCTCCGGCGCGAAGCCGAGCGCCACGAACTCAGCCTCCGCACGCCGCAGCCACGCGCCCATCCAGCCGTCCTCCGCGATGCCAGCCCACAGCACGCGCGGGCTGTGCGGCGTCGGAAAGCAGCCCAATCCGCCGACACGATAGCTCGGCGCGTTACCGCGATCGCGGCCCAGATCGCTCGACACGCTGCGCACGACGTCGCAAAGCGGCGCGAGCTGTGCCTCGCCCGTATCGCCCAGGAATCTCAGCGTGATGTGCAACTGCGGCGGCGGCGTCGCGCGCAGCGCGCCATGCGGAGCGACGTGCCGCGCGATGAAGCGCTCCAGCCGATCTCGCGCGGCTTGCTCCAGCTCGATCGCGACGAAGCAGCGCATGGTCGAAACTACGCGAAGCGCGCCATGCTCTGCAACTGCTCGAGCCGCTGCTGAATCTGCTGCGGCGTGACGGCCGCGAGCGCCTCGACCGAGAATGACTCCAGCACGAAAGACGCTACCACCGATCCGCGCGCCATCGCAGCTCGCAGCGCGCCGTCGTCGAAGCGGCCAACCGAGGTCAGATAGCCCATCATGGCGCCGGCGAAGCTGTCGCCGCAGCCGGTGGGGTCGACGACGCGCTCGGTGGGATAGGCGGGCAAGACGAACAGGTCGCTGCGGGAGAGCAGCAGGCTGCCGTGCTCGCCTTTCTTGATGACGACGAAGCGCGGCCCCAATTCGAGGATCTGCCGGCCGGCGCGGACCAGGTGTGTCTGGCCGGTGAGCAGCCGCGCCTCGCCCTCGTTGAGCACCAGGCCGTCGACCGCGGCCAGCGTGTTGCGCAGGGCGGCTGACTCGCTTTCGATCCAGTGGTTCATCGTGTCGCAGACGGCCAGCTTGCAGCGCGACATCTGCCGGCGGAAGCCCAGTTGTAGAGCCGGGTGCGTGTTTGCCAGGAAGACGAATTCAGAATCGAGGAACTCCGGCGGGACGGGCGCGGCCCGCTCGGTCAGCACATTCAGCTCGACGCCGACGGTCTGGGCTTCGTTCATCGCGCCCTGGTAGCGGCCGTGCCAGCGGAAGGTGCGGCTGCCTTTGCGGATTTCGATCCCGCGCAGATCGATCCGCCGCTGCCGCAGCGGATCGAGCAGCCGCATGTCGAAATCTTCGCCGACCACGCCGACCAGCCGCACATCGCAGAACAGGCTGGCGGCCAGCGAGAAATAGATACTCGAGCCGCCGAGCACGTTCTTGACGGCGCCCTGCGGCGTTTCGACGTCGTCGATCCCGATCGAGCCGGAAACAAAGAGCGGCATTCGGTCTCCTGTGCATCCGCGGCGCAGCGGCGCGACGCCGCGACGGCACGGGGGATTGTCGTTGTGATTGTGCGCGCTGGGCGACGCGCTCGCCATCGTCGGCGGTCGCGTCTGTGGAGATTTCGTGCGAACCGCATGGTTTCGCCGGCGGGCGTATTGACCCGCGCGGCGGAGTCCTGATAATCGCGGGGGTTCGAGCGCGGTTCTGACATCCTTCTGGAACACGAGTTGAACACGCCCAATCGTCGTGGCTTGCCGCACGGTCCCGCGATGCTGCTGGTGCTGTGCGTCTTCGCCTGGCCAGCGCTTGCGCAGGTCGACGCGCCCGATGAGCCGCTGCTGCCCGAGTCGATCAGCAGCGAGGACATCGAAATGCGCGGCCGCTACGCGCGGCAGTGGAAGCAGGACGACGGCACGCTGGTGGTCATGTTCGAAGGCGGCTTCCAGCTCGACATGGGCACGCGCCGGCTGAGCAGTCGTGATGCGGTGGTGTGGATCCGCGCGCGGCGCGACGAGCTCGAGCAGCGATACTTCGAGCTCGAAGTGTACCTTTCACAGAGCGCCCAGGTGCGCGAGCCGGCCGGCACGATCACGGAAGACACCGTGCTGCTGGTGAGCAACCTGCGCACCCGCGGGCGGGTGGTGAAATTCCACGATGCGCACGCGCCCGAGTCGCAGGAGCAATCGCTGCTCTATCAGCAGGCGCTGGCGGACAAGGCCCGCATCGAGGCCGGCCGGATCGAGAGCCAGTCTGCACCGACAAACGTGGCCAGTCCTTCGAGCGTCGGCCTGCCCCCGCCCAAGCCGCCGCGGATCATTCGCTATCGCTTGAGTTCGATTGAGCCGGCCCAGACAGCCCAGGGCGACGCCGTGTTCGTCGCGATCGGGCGCGTCTACTTCTCGCAATCCGGCGATCCGGATTCGCCAGTGCTCGAGATTCAGGCGGACAACGCGGTGGTGTTCCCGACCGAGGATGCCGCGGGCGGAATCCTCGGCAGTATCGGCGAGGAGGCGAGCAGCACGCAGCCGAGTCGAGCAACGCGTGAGAACGAGGAGCGGCCGCTGCCCGGCGCGGCACCGAGCACGCAGCCCGGCGCGCTGCAATCGGGCAGCGACGTCGGCCAAGCCGCCGATTCGCCCGCGGCCGCGCTGCGCGGGATTCGCGGCGTGTATCTCGAAGGCGACGTGGTGCTTTCGTTGGGTGATCGTTTTGTGCGGGCCAATCGGCTGTATTACGACTTCGAGCGCAGCCGGGCGCTGATTCTCGACGCGGTATTTCGAGCGGACATTCCGCAGCGCGGCATTCCGCTGTACATCCGCGCCGACGAGATTCGCCAGCTTTCGGCGCGGGAATTCTCAGCGTCGCAAGCGATCGTCACGACCAGCGAGTTCTACACGCCCAGCTATCACGTCGGCGCCGAGAAGATCCTGATCCGCGACCGCACGCAGCGTGACGCGCAAGGTCAGCCGGCCGGCGCACTGGCCGGTACATACGAGATGCGCGACAGCACGCTGAATGTCGGCGGCGTGCCGCTGGCGTATTGGCCCTACAGCCGCGGCGACCTGGAGCAGAGCGAGACGCTCATCCGCCGGCTGCGCACGGGCTACAGCGATGATTTCGGCGTCGAAGTCGAGACCGCCTGGGAGCTCTTCAACCTGCTCGGGCTGCAGCGGCCGCCGGGCTATGACGCGACGCTGCGGCTGGACTACTTCTCCAAGCGCGGCCCGGCGCTGGGGATCGACTCGGACTATCAGCGCGAAGATCAATTCGGCTTGTTTCGCAGCTACTACATCCACGATGACGGCGAGGACAACCTCGGCCCACTGCGCGACGAAACGCCCGATACCGAAAATCGCGGACGCGTGCTCTGGCGGCATCGGCATTTCCTGCCCAACGATTGGGAAGCCACGCTCGAGCTCAGCTACCTGAGCGACCCCAATTTCCTGGAGGAATACGAGCGCTCCGAGTTCAACGAAGGCAAGGAGCAGGAAACGCTGCTGTATCTCAAGCGTGTCCGCGGCGTCGAGGCCGTCAGCCTGTTGGCCAATTGGCGGCTGTTGGATGTTGTCACGCAGACCGAGCACCTGCCGGATCTGACGTATCGCCGCATCGGCGACCTGCTGGGACCGCTCGTGCTCTATCACGAATCGCGCGTCGGGAATCTGCGCTACCGACCGGATGACCGCCGCTTCTTTGACCGCCGCAGACTGGACAACACCGGCGAGACCGACAGCACCTTCCGGGCCGACGGCCGGCAGGAGGCCGAGATCCCGCTGAAGCTGGCCGGGCTGAATGTCGTGCCGTTCAGCTCGGTTCGCGGCAGCGTCTGGGACAGCCAGCCGCTCGCGGATGGCGGGCTCTGGCGCGGCATCGGCGTTTATGGCGTGCGTGGGTCGACGACGCTGGCGCGGGTCTACGACGACATGCAGTCGGAATTGCTCGATATCAACCGCATCCGGCACATCATCAAGCCGGATCTGGTTGCCTGGTGGTCACACAGCAACACGCGCAGCGAGTTGATCACGCCCTTCGACGAGGGCATCGAAACCATCGACGCCTTCTACGGCGCGGCCCTCGGCCTGCGACAGACCTGGCAGACCAAGCGCGGCGCCGGCGAAATGAGCCGCAGCGTCGACCTGCTTTCGCTCGATCTCGAAGCCGGCTTTTTCGGGGGCGAGGATCTGCGGGCCGACGAGCGGGCCAATGGCTACGTCAACCCGCTGCGGCCGGAGA
Source organism: uncultured Planctomycetales bacterium (assembly GCA_964535305.1). Lineage (GTDB taxonomy): Bacteria > Planctomycetota > Phycisphaerae > UBA1845 > Fen-1342 > CAZHTF01. The sequence continues at coordinate 5,483 of CAZHTF010000054.1, forward strand.
ACAGCCGCTCGCGCAACTACGTCTCGGCCGACCTGATTTACCGGCTAAGCGATACGACCAGCTTCCTCTACGAGGTGAATTACGATCTGAATGACCGTGAGCTCGATCGGCACAACATCTCGATCGCGGTCGAGCGCTCGCCACGGCTGGCGTACGTCTTTGGCCATCGCTACGCCGAGGACATCGACCTGAGCCTGGTGGGCGGCGGCTACAACTACAAATTGAACGAAAAGCACGTTACGGCCACGCGCATCTGGTGGGATATCGACCGCGGCGACCTGGGCGAAGCGGCTTTCTCGTATATCCGCAAGCTGCCGCGCTGGTACGTGGGCGTCAACTTCGAGTACGACAACGTCGACGAGGATTTCACCGTCTCGCTCTCGCTCTGGCCCGAGGGCATTCCCGAGTGGACACTGGGCTCGCGGCGTTTCTCGCGGCTGAGCACCACCACCGGCATTCGGCCCTAGCGACCCTGCCACAAGCGGAGCGCCGCGCGATCCCGTCCGAGAATCGCGGGCGCGGCGCACGTGCTGCGCGGCCTGCTCGACACCCCCAGCGTTCGAATTCGACACTGCTGAAGCGGACCGCGGCGCGAACCGACGGATATCGGGGCGAGCCTGTGCTCGCGACGATCGAACTTCAACCGCGCGTGGAGTGGTAGATGAACGCGGCGCGAATTTTGACTGGCCGAATCCTGGTCGCGGCCGCGGCGCTCACGCCGCTGGTCGGCTGCGAGAGTTACTCCTTCCTGGGCGTCGAGCCCGAAGCGACTTCGACCAATGCTGACACCGGTACTACGCTGGGCGCGGGGTTCAGCGAGGTCGTGATCCAGGCCCGCACGTTTGTGAACGGCACGTCGGTCACGACCACGACCACCCGCGCCGGCGATGCCGGCCGGACGCCGATTGGGATCGACTTCAATCTCGATGGCAAAATGGACCCGGTGGTGGGCTACGGCGCTGACGAAGGCGTCGTGCAGATCCTGCTCAGCCGCGGCGCGGCGAACACGGTCGACTTTGTCAGCCTGACGCTCGACAGCAAGCGCGACATGCAGGAGCTGGCCGACGTCGCGGTGGGCGATGTCGACGGTGACGGCAAGCTGGATATTGTGACCGGGGCACGCTTCAGCGTCTGGTATTTCCGCCATCCGCCCAGCGGCGTGACGACCGATCTGCGAAGCTGGGGCAACGCGAATCCGACCGATGCGCTGCGCGAGCGGATCGATGCCAGTTTCACGCAGCTCACCGACAGCGAGCTGCAGGCGATCATCACCAATGCGCTGGGGCCCGGAGTGAACCTGGACGATTACGACGTGGACATCGAGCAGCTCTACACCAATGTCGAGATCGCCGACTTCGACCGCGACGGGGCCAACGACATCGCCGCTTCGCGCAAGTTCAAAATCACGCTGACGCCCAAGCCCAACACAAACGTTGACCCGCTTGAAATCAACGACGGCGACATCTTCATCTTCCGCAATCCCGGCGGCGCGATCGACGGCAATGGCTGGGAGGCCATCAGCATCGGCCGGCACGAGCGGCATCTGCGGCTCGACCGCGACGGCGCCACCGGCCTGCTGCTCTACGACATGAACGCCGACGGCTGGCTCGACGTGGTCTCCAGCGCCCGCGACGACAACAACGCCCAGGTGGCCTGGTTCATGAACCCCGGCTTCCTCGATGTAAACACGCCCTGGACGCAGTGTCGCATCGGCAGCGTCCGCGACGCGTTCGCGATCGATATCGGCGACATCAACGGCGACAGCCTGCTCGACGTGGTCGCGACCGGCGGCGTGCAGCAGCAGATGATGCTTTTCCTGCAACCGGCCGGCGGCGACGGCGGCCCGTGCCGCGGCTACGACTGGGACAGCTTCGTCATCGCCAACTTCGAAAGCTTCGAGCCGCGCAGCGTCAAGATTTTCGACATTGACAATGACGGACAGCTCGAGCTGATCGTAGGCGGGACCGAAGGCGCGCTGCGCTACTTCGACCGGCCCGCAATCGTCACCCAAACCTGGACCGCCAAGGTCGTCAGCACCTTCGACCCGCCCGGAACGGTCGGATTGCTGGGCTACGGCGATCTCGACGCCGACGGCGATTTCGACATCATCGGCGTGGTCGATTCGGATCAGGACAACGACGATCGCGTCTCGTGGATCCGCAACGATCTTTCGACCGTGGCGTTGACGCAGCAGCCTTCGCAGTAGCGCCTCCGGCACGCTGCCGCCGGGCAGACCAGCGATCAGCGCCGCGGGCCTGCGCGAAGCCGCGCGGATTCCGCGGCGCTGTCGCTTCGGGCGCTGGGAACGACCATCAACCGGCTTCAGCGCGGCTTGCCGCCGCCGGCGTCGCCGCAGGCTGGGCCTCTTCCTCCGGCAACAGGTTGGCGAGCCGCCCGACGTTGGCGCTGATGCCGCAAGCCGTGGCCAGTCCGTCGAGCTGCATCTGGCGCAGCTCGCTTCCGCCGAGGCCGCAGAGCCTTCCGAGCACGTATGCACGGCAGACGCGGACGTGGTAGAGCGGCTGCCCGCCGGGCGCGCCGACCTTGAGTAGCTCGTCTTGCTGGCGCAGCCAGGAGGGCGAGCGGCGGAACCACTTGGCGGCTTCGTGCGGCGTCATCAATTCCTGTGCGACGTCGACCATGTTCGTTCTCCCTGCGTTGTGAATTGCGGCCGAGGCGCGATCGGGGCTCCCGGCCTGCTGCAGCCGACAGGCGGCGCGGCCCGCGCCGTCGACCAATGCTAGCAGCCGTGGTCTCGGAATTCAAGAATAAATATTAGTTCTAGAATATCTGCAAATCAGTAGGCACCACCTTGCATCGTGTGGCCTGCGCTCGCGTTCGCTGCTGTGCTGACTGGTGGGAGATTCCGGCGCCGATTGTTCGTTCGCGCTGCGCCGCACTTCATCGCGTGGCGTTTCGCGCGCGTCGGGTTTCGTCCGCGCCCGTGGCGAACCGGTTGACGCAGCGAGAAAACATCCAGGTGGTAATGCCCCTGGCTATATTCATCACCCGCTGGGCGGAAAGCGCAGCAACTGCGTGCGTGCGGCGCTGAAACGAGCGCGCCGCCGGAGTGAAGCCTACGAGACGCCCAGTGCCGCGCCCCCGGACACGTTCAGCCGCCGCTCGGCGGCCTTGGTGTCCCAGAAATTCACCAGATCGATCCGCGTTAGTATGCCGAGAATGCGACCGCCGCCGCGGACGACCACGCCGGTGTTGCCCGAGAGCAGCAGCCGATACACCTCGTCGACACTGATGTGCTCCTCCACCTCCGGCAGCGGGCGGGCCATCAATTGCCGCAGGGCCGTCTGCGGCTCGCGGCCCTCGTGCAGCAGCCGCGCCAGCGTCACTTCCTGGATGCCGCCCACGACACGATCGGCGTCGATGATCGGAATCTGCGAGATGGCCCGATCGCGACACAGGTCGATCGCGTCTTGCATCGTGTGTTGCGGCGTAAGGAAGTACATTTCGCGTTCGCCGAGCATCGCGAGCACTTCGCCGGCCGTATTGGGCTGAGTCTGCTCTTCGAGCAGGCCGTTGGCCCGCATCCAGTCGTCGTTGTAGCACTTGCTCAGATAGTTTCGGCCCGAGTCAGGCATGATCACGACCACGTAGTCTTGCGGCGTGAGCCGCTCGGCGTAGCGCAGCGCCGCCGCCACGCACGTCCCGCACGATCCGCCGATCAGCAGGCCTTCGGTGCGGGCTACGAGCCGCGCGGCCTGGAACGAGTCACGATCGCTGACGCGCACCCATTCGTCGACCACTTGGCTGTTGAACGTGCGCGGCACGTAGTCTTCGCCGATGCCCTCGACTTTCCACGAGGCGGGCGTGCCGCCCGAGAGCACCGAGCCTTCCGGGTCTGCGCCGATGACGCGCACGTTCGGGTTGCGTTCCTTGAGGAATTTTCCGACGCCCGAGATTGTGCCGCCGGTGCCGATGCCGCTGACGAAGCAGGTGACGCGGCCCTGCGTCTGCTCCCAGATTTCGGGGCCGGTGCTCAGGTAATGTATCTCAGGATTGGCCATGTTCATGAACTGGTTCGGCTGCCAGGCGTGCGGGATCTCGTTCAGCAGGCGCGAGGCGACGCCGTTGTAGCTGTCGGGCGAGTCGGGCGGCACGTTGGTCGGCACGATCACCACTTCCGCGCCGTAGGCTTTCAGCAGGTCGGTCTTTTCGCGACTCATCTTGTCGGGCATGACGAAAATGCAGCGATAGCCCTTCACCGCCGAGACCAGCGCCAACCCGACGCCGGTGTTGCCCGAGGTGGCTTCGATGATGGTCGAGACGCCCGGCTTGAGGAAGCCCTCGCGTTCGGCCTTCTCGATCATGGCTTTGGCGATGCGGTCCTTGATACTCTGGCCAGGATTGAAGAACTCGACCTTGCCATACACCGGGCAGGGCAGCCCCTTGGCCACGCGGTTCAGCCGCACCAGCGGCGTGCGGCCGATCGTGCCCAGGACGCTGTCAAACACGCCGTAGTTCACAGCTCACCTCCAGCAGCACTAACGAGATTGTCGCCGGGCCCAGCCGGACGCCGCCCGGAGGAACGCAGCTTGTCAATATATCGGATGGAGCGATTGCTGCGGCGAAGATTCGCAGCGGAGCGTGCTGCTCATGCGCGCCGGGAATGGGAGAATGACGAGAATCGGGCGCGCTGCCCGGCTGCAGCGCGCTGCGGGTACACTCCGCGGTCATCGCAGGGATAGTCTGGAAAGAAGGGGTCGATTCAATGAACTCGAAGCATACGAGCCGCCGCGCGCTGCTGCTGGGATTGCTGCTGAACGGGATGGCAGCGCCGCTGTTTGCACAGACCGCCGAGCGGCAGCGTGGTCAGGATTCGCCGCCACGCGAAATCCGCCGAACGCAGCGCGGCGAAGCCCGTCCAGAGCCGATGCAGCCACCTGGGGGCAACGAAGTGGCGCCGCGCGTCGTTCCGCCTGAGCAGCGGCCTGGCGGCGGCTGGTCATTCGGGGCCGTGACGGATTCGACGGATGTCGGCGTTCGCGTACGGCAGGTGACGCCGCGCTCGGCTGCGGCTCGCGCGGGCCTGGAGCGCGATGATGTGATTGTTGCGGTCGCGGGGTATCAAGTCGGGCGGGTCGATGGTGTCGAGTATCCGCTGGATGCGGAGCTGCAACGCCGCGCGGCGCAGGACGGGCGCGTGCGGCTGCTGGTGCAGGATGTGCGCGACCGCAAGCTCATGAACCTGGACGTGCAGCTCGACCGGCCGGACACACCCGGCGCGCCGCCGTCGGCGGGCGTGCTGCGCGGCGAGGCCAGTTACCGCGAGCGCATGCTGCTGCCAGCGGGCTCGGAGCTGCGTGTGCGGCTTGTTCGAAGGCCGATCCTTGGCAAGGAGGTGGTCGCGCAGACCGTGGTGAAGAACATCACCACGCCGACCCGCTTTGAACTGAGCTACGACACGGCCAAGGTGGACCCGCGCCGCACGTACGAGCTGGAAGTGGAGATCTGGTCGGGCAATCGCAAGTTGTTTCAGCAGGACGGCACGCTGAAAGTGCGGCCGGAAGAGGGGAAGGAGCTGCGGGTGGAACTTCGCCGCGCGTGACGTACGCGCGGTCAAGCCAGCGGTGGGGCGGGGGCGGCGCTGAATTCAGGAGGTAACATCCATGAGCGTCAAACGAAGCGAGCCAGCGGCGCGCGGCGCCAAGCAGGTCGGCGGCACGCGCGGCGCCAAGCAGCCCGGCGGGTTGAGCGACGCGGAGCGCAACGCGATCAAAGAACGCGCCCGCGAGCTCAGGTCTGAAGCTCGCGCCGGCAAGAGCAAGGCGGATGGTGAAAAAGCCGTGGTCGCAGCAATCGCCGCGATGCCGCCGACGGATCGCACGCTGGGCGAGCAGCTTCACGCGATCGTCCGGACGAGCGCGCCGCAACTGACGCCCAAGCTCTGGTACGGCATGCCGGCGTACGCCAACGCGGACGGGAAGGTCGTCTGCTTTTTCCAGGCCGCGGCGAAATTCAAGACGCGCTACGCATCCTTCGCGTTCACCGATGCGGCGAAGCTCGACGACGGCGCGGGCGCGGTCTGGCCGACCGGTTTCGGGCTGAAAGAGCTGAGCGCGGCTGACCAGGCGAAGATTGCCGCGCTGGTGACGAAGGCGCTAGTCTGAAACGCGCCTCAGCGGGTCGTTCGGTTCAAACGGCGTGCGTTGTCGCGCGTCGTGAAACCGGTGTGCGCCCCTTCCGTCAGCCGCCGCTGGGCACTTTGTTCCCCCATCGAGATTCGCCGGCGTCGAGCTCTATCGACGAATCGCGGCGTTGTGAGGGCGAAGGATGTGCCGTCGCTCCGCGCCAGGTCAAGCGGCCGCCGGCAGGAGTCGCTATCCTTGCCCAATTGGCCGCCTCGCGGCGTGCCATTTGAGGGCCCGCATTGCGGCGTGCCAGGAAGCGAACAACGTTGCGACGGCGCGGTCCCCAAGCCGCCGAGCGGATCACAAGCCGGTCCGGCCGCATGATCGGCGGACAGGCCACGTCGCGGCGTGGTCTGGCGGTGCACGTTCACGCGGCCGTCGCGCTGGGACAGGGCGTTCGACTGGCTCTGGAAGACCTGGCGCGGCGCGTGCTCGCGGCGGAGGGCTTCCGAAGCGGCGGCCTGTCGATCGCCGTGGTCGGAGCACAGCGCATGGCGCGGCTGCACGAGCGATACATGAATGAGCCTACGCCGACGGACGTGCTGACATTTGACCTGGGCGGCGACCACGCCGCGGGGCAAATCGAGGCTGAGATTGTGGTGTGCGCCGCGGTGGCCCGCGACGCCGCGCTTCAGCGACTTGCCGCCGCACAGGCAAGCAGCAAGCGGCGAGGGGCGACATCGGAAACGCTTAGCAGCGGGGGCGCGGCAGGTCCTGCGCGCGAGCTGCTTCGCGAGCTGGCGTTGTATGTGACGCACGGCGTGCTGCATTTGTCGGGCTTTTCCGATCATCGCGCCGCTGACGCCGAGCGCATGCACGCGCGGGAGGACGAGCTGCTCAGCCTGCTGGGGCTGGGGCGTGTTTTCGTCGAGGGCGAAGCCGCGCGAAGTTCCGCCGCGCGAACGACCGAAGTCCGCAATCTGGAGCGGCGCAAGCGGGGCGGCGCGAAATGAGATCGTCGAAAGCGCGTTATCGCGAGTTTCTTGCATCGCGCGATGCGCGGCAGATTCCGCGAGACGCCGCCCCGTTTGACGATTTCAGCGAAGACGCGGCGGCGCTTGAAGTTGAGGGCTCGTCGGCGGCGACGCGCTCCGCTTCGCGGCGCGGCAACCTGCGCGAGTACGTGCGTTGGCTCTGGCCGTTCGCGTGGCAGATCGGCGCGATCTTTGCCGTCGCGGGCACGACGGCGCTGACCGCCATGATCATGCCGGTCGCGACGATGTACATTGTCGATCGCGTGCTGCCCGCCGGCGATTGGCGCACGCTGCACCTGCTGGGCGCGGGCCTGCTGTTGCTGGTGCTGCTGCAGCAGCTCGCGGACTTGTGGCGACATTGGCAGACCACGCGGGTCAACGCGCGGCTGCTGTTCCGCCTGCGGCAGCGGCTCTTCGAGCACCTGCTGCGCCTGCCGCTGCACGAGCTGTCGCGGATGAAAACCGGCGGGATCACCTCGCGACTGTCGGGCGATGTCGACGCCGTCACCGGCCTGCTGCAACTGGCGGTGCTCACGCCGGCGGTGGCCGGATTCAAAATCCTGGCGACGCTGGTGATGCTGATAGCGCTCAATTGGCGGCTGTCGCTGGCGGCCCTGATCCTGATTCCACCAGTGGTCGTGCTCAACCTGCTGTACATCCGCCGCATTCGCCCAATCTACCGCAGCATGCGCAAGGATCGCGGCGTGATCGACGCGCGCGTGGTCGAGACCTTCGGCGGCATCCGCGTGGTGCGCGGCTTCGGGCGCGAGGCCAGCGAAGCGCTGCGCTACGCAATCGGGCACCACACCGTCGTGCGCAAGCTGCTGCGGGCCGAGCTGCTGGAGGCGACCGTCTGGTCCGCCTGGGGTTTCCTGATCCCGCTCGCGGCGCTGTTCATCATCTGGTTCGGCGGCGTGCTGGTGCTGTGGGGTCATACAACGGTGGGCGGAATCTTGGCCTTTCAGATGTACATGCTGATGCTGCTCGCGCCGGTGTCGTCGATCGTGCAGTCTTACGGGCAAATGCAGCAGGCGCTGGCGGCGATGGAGCGCGTCTTCGACATCCTGCGCCGCCCGCTGGACAAGCCCGACCGGCCGGGCGCCGCGCCCGCTCCGAGCCGCGTTGACGAAATCGTGTTTGAAAATGTCAGCTTTGGATATCTGCCAGAGCGGCCAGTGCTCAAAGGCGTGAAGCTGCGCGTGCCGGGCGGGGCCACCGTGGCGCTGGTCGGCGCCAGCGGCGCGGGCAAGACTACGCTGACCAACCTGGTGGCGCGCTTCTACGACCCCGACAGCGGCGCCATTCGCCTGAACGGCGTCGACCTGCGCGACCTGCGGCTCGACACCTTCCGCAGCCTGCTGGGCATCGTGCAGCAGGACGTGTTCCTCTTCGACGGCAGCGTCGCGGAGAACATCGCCTACGGCAAACGCAACGCCACGCTCGAGCAGATCCGCGACGCCGCCCGGCGCGCGAACGCGGACGAGTTCATCCTGGCGCTGGAAAAGCAGTATGAAACCGTGGTGGGCGAGCGCGGCGTGCGGCTCTCCGGCGGTCAGGCGCAGCGGATCGCGATCGCGCGGGCGCTCCTGGCCGACCCGCAGATCCTGATACTCGACGAAGCCACCAGCAACCTCGATAGCGAGAGCGAGCAACTCATCCAGGCCTCGCTCGCCGAGCTGCTCGCCAATCGCACCACGTTCGTCATCGCCCATCGGCTCTCGACCATCGTGCATGCCGACCTGATCGTCGTGCTCGAGCATGGCCGCGTGGTCGAATCCGGCCGGCACGAAGAGCTGATGTCCGGCCGCAACGGCTCGCGCTATCGTGGGATGATCGAGCGGCAGCAGCGCTCATTCGAGACGCGCCTGACAGATCCGCTCTGGAGCTGAGTCGTGTCGCCTCGGATTGCCGGCTCAGCGCGGCAGCGCCGCTAGCCACTGCTCCAGCTCGCGCCCGCGGTAGACGATCAGCATTGCCGTCGCTGCCCAGGCCAGCAGCGCCGCCTGAAACGGGCGATCCTTCAGCACCACGTCGGTCGGGCCGTCGGCCCGGCCGTGCTCGACCAGCACTGTAAAGCGGAAGATCGCGTATACCACCATCGGCAGCGTGTAGAGCAGGTAGTTTGTGCCGAATTTGTCGATCGTTTTTTGATCGGTCGAATACAGCATGAAGCTGACCACCGCCACGCCCGCGGTCAGCGTGGTCATGTGATTGAGCAGGTCGGGGGTGTACTCGCGCAGCGTCTTGCGATGCTTGCCGGCATCGTGATTGCGGTTCTCGGCCATGGCCGACAGCTCGCAGCGGCGTTTGCTGAAGCCCATGAAAAGGCAGAGCGTGAACGTGCAGAGCACCAGCCAGTGCGAGATCGGCACATGCACCAACACGCCGCCGGCGACGGCCCGCAGCACGAATCCCAGACCAATGGCGATCACGTCGAGCAGCACCATCTGCTTGAGTGCAAACGTGTACGCGACTTGCAGCAGCAGGTATGCCAGCACCACGAGCGCGAAGCCGCGATCCAGCAGATAGCTGCCGCCCAGACCGACCAGCAGCAGGCCCGCCGCCATGGCCCAGGCGGTGCTGACGGTGACCGCGCCGCTGGCGAGTGGGCGCTTGCACTTTCGCGGGTGCAGCCGATCTTCGGCACGATCGTGGATGTCGTTGACGATGTATACCGTGCTGCTGACCAGGCAAAGCAGCGCGAAGCCAAGCAGCGCTGCTGCCACCGCGTTCGCGTCGGTAAGCTTGGCGCCGAACGCCAGCCCGGCGAAGACAAACAAGTTCTTGACCCACTGCTGAGGGCGCAGCAGCAGCAAATGCGACATTCCGGCTCCCACTCGCGCAGCGGCATTGTCGGAAGGTGGGTCGGAGCGGTCAAATGAGGCGGCGACCTGAAAAAAGATGCGAGAGCTGAGATCCTGCCTACTCGGCGTCCCGGCTCCCGACGGGACAACCCGCATGATCTCAGCTCTCGTGGACGCGCGGCTCGCACCACGCGCCGCCTGATCCTGATGAGGACAGGTCTTACCACCGAACGGCTGCGGGGCTCCCTTTTCTCGCCGCCGTCCGATTCAGAAATCCCTGATAAGCAATATTCGTGCCAGTGATCATCGGGTTGGAAGCGTCGCAGGCGTCGATCCGTAAGCGCTTGCCAGATAGCCGGTTGTGTTATTATCGCGCAAATGTCGCGTGAAGGTTGTGGGTAATCCGTTACCACCTGCGCCGCGGGCGTGGGCAATGGTTACCCACGTCCACCGGCCGCCGTAATGCGGCGCGGGGTCCCGCCCGGCGTCATCTGTCCGGCTGCAACGTCAGCGGAGCGTCCGGCTCGACCGTCGTCGGCAGGGGGATCGGGCCGCCGTCGGCTTCGATCGACCCACCGAGATCGCCCGCAGTCCGGATCGTGACGGACAGGGTCGGCTTGGCGTCGTCCACAATGACCCGCAGCACACCAGCTTCGCTCTCCGTGCGGATCGCCGCGGCGGCGTCGCCCGCGCGTGCGCTGAACACGAGTACGACCGCGATGACATGTTCATCCGCCTTCTGCGTCGGCTCGATCTCGATCCGGCCCCAACGCGGATACGCCCCGACTTGCTCGCCCAGCAACGTCGGCCTGCCCAGCCGGTACCAGGCGTTGCGCGGCCGACTGCGACTTGAGGGCACGACCAGCCGTTCGAATGACTCCGCGGCGCCGCCGATGTATTCGCGGCCGGCGAACGTACCGGCGGTGACGCGTTCGCGTGTCGCCGAACCGCCGACAATGCTGATGCGTGGCGCTTGCGGCAGGAGCACGCGCATTTGCGCGACGCCGGCGCTCTCGCCCCAGCGCACCCATTGACCCTGTACTGGCCAGACGCCGGCGTGATGGTCAGCGCCGGCGGTGCGTGCCAATGTAGAAAGCGGCGTGTCGTCAACCGTCGGCGCAGCTGGGATATTCAGGATGAACGTGGGCGCGACGCGCGGGTGCGCCAATGCGAATCGGTCGACGATCAGCAGCACGCGCTCGTCCAGGAAGATGAATTGGCGCGTGTAGCGCGTCAGGGCCCGCGCGTCATACGCGGGTGCGAGGTCCAGCGCCAGGTATGCGACGCGCGGCCGCAATCCGTACGCCAACTGCCGGCCGGTCTCGCGGCCGCTGAGCTCGAGCGAGACGCCGAAGTCAACGCAGGTGCCGTCGATCAGCCGCTGTCCGCCGGGGCAGGCATAGGGCCGGCCGTGCCAGTTCTCGGCGCGTGCGGCGTCGCTGACGATCAGGCAATTGTGCGCGATGCTGGAGACGAGAAACTGCTCGAAATCAAACGCGGTCGCGTCCGTGCCGAGGCGCTGCAATCCGCCCTTGGTCGGAACGGCTTCGTTCACGATGTCGTCGGTCTCGGCGACGACCAGTCGCCCGCCGTGGCTGTGCACCAGGAAATGCCCGGCGTCGAGATGCTGTCGGCGGCGCAGGAATGGTTGACCGGCTTCGATCCAGACGCCACTGCGTTGCTCGCGTGTCGGCGAGCCGAAGAAAACGGCGCCGCCGAAGTTGCGTGCGGCGGGCAGCAGCGCCAGGTCGCAGCGCCGGAGCGGCGCCAGGTCGAACAGCAAACCGCTCCAACGCGTCAACCGCATGCGCGCATCCTGCGACGCCGCCAGCCAATCCTGTACGCGGGCCGCGACCAGCGCCGCAGCAGGGTCGGCGGTTCGCGTTGCCAGCAGCGCCGCGCCCAGCGGCAGTACGCCGAAGTCGACGGACGTCGGTAGCAGGGGGGCCAGGCCGCCGTCATCGCGGACAAAGTGGTGGTTGAAGCGCCGCGGGTCGGGCGTGCTGAAGAGGTAGTGCTCGAGCCAACGTCCGACCTGCGCATGCCGCGCCCAAAGATCTTCGCCCAGGAGCTGCGAACCGAGCTCGAGGGCCAGCGCGGTTTCGTACTCCTCGCGGGCCGCGACTGCGGGCGAAGTCGGCGAGAGCCCGCGCCAGCGCAGATACACCGGAAATGTATTCACAAAATAGCCGCGGGCGGCCTGCACGATCCGCTGCCGCGCGCCGCGCCACGCCGTCGACGGTTCGTCGCGTTCGTCGATGCTGATCGCGAGCGCCAAGCCGGCCAGCCGCAGCCGAAACTGCGGTGAATCGAGCGGACTGTCCGCAGCCGTCAGCGGCGCGAGCAGCGGGCGCGCCTCACGCAGGAACGCGCGGCGTGCATCCGGGCTCAGCGATTCCCAGCACCAGTCCAGTGCGATCACGGCCTCCAGCGGGTCCGTCAGGGGTGAGAGCGGGTCTGCGAGCGTGGCCTCGACGCGCTGCGCCGCGCGCTGCCGTTGGGCCGGTGTCGGCTCGGCCAGGTGTTGAAAAGCCGCCGCGGAAAGCTCGCCCGGCAGCGCCAGCGATTGCGGCGCATCGGCGAAGTAGCTGCGGATGGCCGCGAGCGCCGCGCTGCCCGCCGCCTGCTCGTTGGCCAGATGGCGGATGCGCGGTAGATCGGCGGGGCGGATCAGCAGCCGCGGGCGATCGGACGCGAGCGCGCTGGACACCGCTAGCGCGTTCATCACGGCCAGCAGGCTCGTCACCGTGAGCACGCGGACAACGATCGCCACGCCCAGCAGGTCGGTGGTGCGCGGCGCCGGGCGACAGCGCCGCACGCGATCAGGCAGGATTCGCATAGAGCGTGGTTTCCTCGCGCTTCGCCGTGGCCAGCGCCGCACGACATTCCTCCAGATCGTGGGTGCGCAGACCATCTGAAATACACTGCAGCGCGGCAATCCAGGCGGTGCGTGCGGGCTGCGCTGCGGAGGCCGCGTCGCCCGCCAGCTCAGTCAGATATTGCGCCAGCAGGCTGCGGGTCGTGGCGAGTGCCTGCGCCGCGGCGATCACGCACGCGCCGCGAGGCTGGCCGCAGCAACATCCGCCTGGCGAATCCAGCGCGACGAGCAGCGCGTCGTATGCCGCCGCACCGCACAGCACGCCGAGGCGGTCCGCGGCATCCGGCTCCCAAAGCGCGGCACAGACGCGCTGCAGTTCCGCGACGCTCAGGCGGCGTTCGCTCGCGGTGCCGCTGCGCGTTTCAAGTACGTAGAGCTGATGCGCAGGTCCGAGCAGCGCGCGCCGCGCCGGGTCGCTGCCGGCGAAGCCCACGAAGCGGCCCAATCCACGCTCGTCTTCCTCGCCAACGATCACGCCCCACGCGTTTGCCAGCGGGGCGCCGGGCGCGTCCCAGCCGCGCCAGGCCAGCACTGGCTGGCCGTGGGCCAGCGCACGGCGGATCAGCGGCGCGTAGCTGTCATCAAAGTGCAGCGCGAATTCCGCGCTGCGCGATAGACCGACCGCCGCGTCCGGCGGGTGCATGTCGCGCAATAACAAGCCGTGTCGATTGCTCGCGGCTTCGACGCGGATGTCGCGCGCCAGGTTCGGCCAACTCGCCGGACATTCGCCCTCGGCCGCGGTGATGAGCGCGCCGAGCCCCAGCTCGACGACCCAATCCCGATAGCTCGGCGCTTGAACCGGACCGGGTCCGCCGCTGCGCTGCAGCGCATCGAGGCAAATCGCGAGCGACTCGGTTTGCTCGGGCGTGGGGTTCCACGGCAGCGCCAGCATGGCGCGATGATCGATGCTCGTCGGCATGAACGCAAGCCGAGTCGTAGCGTCCGGCGACCGGCGCGATTGGCGGTCGCAGCCGCGCGCGGCGGCACGGCACTTGCATCCATCTACGCGGCCGCGGGCCCTGGAACGGCCCGCGTGTGAAAATGCCATGAAATCATGGAGGTTTGAATGTCAGACACTCAGAACGCACGCCGATCGGACGCTGGTGAGGCGCGGACGCTGCGCGGCAGAGGCGCTTCCTTGCGCCAGTGTTGCGCGAGCCTGGCGCTCGCGGCGCCGCTGCTGCTGGTCGGCTGCAACACGGACGAGGCGCAGCGCGCCTTCCGCTCGGCCGCGTCGCAGAATCTCGAAGCGGGCGTCAACGCGCTGCTGGACGGCATCGTCGCGGGCTCGTTTGCTGTACTGGAGCTCGGAACCGAGGACGACAGCACGACGACGCCGACGACCGGCGGATAGCCACGCGGTACGCGGCGGCAATCGATGATGCGGCGCTTGGGATCCCGTCCGCGCACTTGCGGTGATTCGCCGGCGCGCCGCATTTCAAACCGGTGCTGCGCTGGTGCGCGCCGTCCGTTCCAAGCGGTGCTGCACACAGCCCGCTTCGCCGCCGGGTTCTTCGACGCTGCGCTGCGTCTCGTGCCGCGCCGCCGCCCCAAATTGCTCGGCTCAGTCTGAGAATCCTTGCGGAAGCACAGCCCGATCGGCAATACTCCGAGACGGTTGGCGAACCCTCCGCAGGCGATTCTCGATGGAGCCGCTTCATGTCAGTTGAGGTTGAATCGATCATCTGCCGCAATCCGCATTGCGCAAAACCCAACGAGCCTCAGGCGGAGTATTGCGGCGCGTGCGGGTCCGCGCTGCATGCCGTGCCCTTCTCCGGCGAAATCCCGCTCCCGCCGGAGGCCGGGCCCGACGAAAAGGACGCCTGGTGGTACAAGCACGTCTATCAGGGCGAGCGCATGCCGCAGCTCACGCTGCGGGCCGTGCTGATGGGTGGCGTTCTCGGCATGCTGATGGCCGCCTCGAATCTCTACACCACGCTCGCAATCGGTTGGGCCTTTGGCGTCGCGATCACCGCCTGCGTCATGTCGTTCGTAATCTGGAACCTGTTTCGCGCGATCAGCGGCGGCAACCTGAGCCGCATGTCGATCCTCGAGAACAACTGCATGCAGTCGACCGCGTCCGCCGCGGGCTATTCGACTGGTTCGACCATCGCGACCATGTTCGGCGCCGTTCTGCTGCTGGCGGTGACGCCCGAGGGCAAGTCCGCCGAAGACGTCAAGACGCTGAGCGTAATGAACCCGTGGGTGGTGGCGGCGTTTACGTTGTGCACCGGCCTGATGGGTGTGCTGCTGGCGATTCCGCTGAAGCGGCAGATGATCAACCATGAGCACCTGCGCTTTCCATCGGGCGTGGCCGCAGCTGAGACGCTGCGGAACCTCTACAGCGAGAGCGCTGAGGCGATCTACCGGGCATATCTGCTGATCGCCGGGATATTTCTCGGGATGCTGATCGGCATCCTGAACACAGGCGAGGGCATGCTGCGCGCCCTGGACAACGCCTTTGAGTGGATCAAGCACACGCTGGGCTTCAGCATTCGAATCCCAGAAGCGCTGCCGAACGAAGGGTTTTTCAAGATTGCCGGAAAGCAGTTGGCTGGGTTTCAGTTCGAATCCAGCCTGCTCTTGATCGCCGCGGGCGTGATTACGCGGATGCGCGCGAGTCTCTCGATGTTCGCCGGCTCACTGCTGCTGTATTGCGTAGTTGGGCCGTGGCTGGTGGCGCAGGATCAGGCCACGCCGGGCACCGGCTGGGTTCAGGTAGCCGGCGTGTGGGAGTACAGCAAAGCGGCCGAGCAGCCCGGCGTGCTGCGCAGCATCGACCTGAATTCTTCCGGGACGGTTTTGCGCGTGACGACCTGGGGCCTCTGGGGCGGGACGGCGCTGCTGGTGGTTGCCAGCCTGACGTCCGTTGCACTGCAATGGCGCACGATCGTTCGGGCGTTCAGCAACGTGGGCGCGGAGGGTGGCGCCGGCGGCGGATCGCTCGAGCATCGCAAGATTGAGGTGCCCACCTGGTGGATGATCGCCGGCATGGTCCCGGTCTCGATCGCGATGCTTTTTGTGCAGATCGTCTCGTTTCATATCTCGTGGTGGGCCGGCCTGATCGCGATCGCGATGGCGTTTGTGCTTTCGCTGGTGGCGTGCCGCGCCACCGGTGAGACCGACACCACGCCGGTCGGCGCGATGGGCAAGGTGATGCAACTGCTCTTTGCCGTGTTCCATCCCGGCCAGGTCGGGCCAAACCTGGCGTCCGCCGGCATCGCCGCCAACAGCGCCAGCTCTTCGGCCGATTTGCTGACCGATCTGAAGAGCGGATACCTGCTGGGCGCCAACCCGCGGCGGCAATTCATCGCGCAGTTTGTGGGCGTGTTCTTCGGGACGTTGGCGATCGTGCCGGTCTGGTTCCTGATGGTGCCGGACAAAGCCGCGCTGGAGCGCTTCGCCGCCCCGGCGACGCGGCAGTGGGAAGCCGTGGCGAAAGTGCTGACGCAGGGCGTCGACAAGCTGCCATACTCGGCGCGCTACGCGATCCTGATCGGGGCGATTGTCGGCGTGGCGTTGCCGCTGATCGAGCGTGCGACGCCAGCGCGCGCCCGTGGGTACCTGCCGTCGGCGATGGGGCTGGGGTTGTCGTGGATCATCCCGTTCTCCAGCGCGCTGGGCTTCGCGATCGGGGCCGTGCTGGGCTGGTTGTGGGAGAAACTGCACCGGCTCTCGGCCGAGCAGTACGCGGTTGCGATCGCCTCGGGCTGCATCGCGGGCGAATCGCTGACCAAGGCGATCGTGGCCATGTCGCGCACCGCCGGCGACCTGCTTTCCGGCAAATGACGTGGCCGCCACAGGCTTCGATCACCAACCCGTCGCGCGCGGAGGTACGAACGCGTCGATCACGTGCTCGATCCGCAGCGCGGCGGGGTTGTGCGTGTCGCCCACCACCGCCACCAAATCGAAGCGGTACGGCGAATCTTCCAGTCGCTGTGATCTCAGGAAGCCGCGCGCCGCGCGCAGCAGCCGCCGCTGCTTCTCCGGCGTGACGGCTTCGAGAGGTTGGCTATCCGCGGCGCGACGCGCTTTGACTTCGACGAACACAATCGCGTCAGCACTGCGCATCACCAGATCCAGCTCACCTGCCGGCGTCCTGAAGCGCCGCGCCACCACGCGCATTCCCAGACGCCGCAAGTGCGCCTCGGCGGCGCGTTCCGCGTCTTCGCCGTACTCGAGGTGGCGCGCCATGACACTGATTTTCGCGCCGCGCCGCAGTCGTCGTCCAGCGCGACTCGGCTGGAGTTTGGGATGGCGCGACGTTCAGGGCGGCGTCACCTTTCGCCCGTCATGGCGCACGATCTCCAGGGGCTTCGCCCGCCGGTCGATGCCGACCCGATTTTCTGCTGCCGTCGCCCTTGCGGGCGGAAAGCGCGGGCGTTTCCTTGCGTGTCGCCCCAGCGGAGCGAAGTTGATAGGCCGCACTCGGCATCGCCGCGTTCGGTCACGGCCGCGGCGCTGACCGCTCGTAGTCCGCTGGTGCGGCCCGGACCCGCGCGGCGGTGCACGCGTGGTGCTTGACGCTCGCGCAGTGCCTTCAGACAATCGCGCGACATGAGCGCGCTTCGCATGGCGCAGGCCCACGAAGTCTGGGAATTGCTGGGACGCGAAGTGCGCCCGTTGGCGGCGCAACGGGTTGATGTGGTCGACGCGCTGCGGCGAACCTTGGCACGCGACGCGCTGGCGGAGTTGGATTATCCGCCGTTCGATCGGGCGCTGATGGATGGCTTCGCGGTCTGCGCCGCGGACTTCCATGCCGGCCGCGCGACGCTCGCGCTGCACCTCGGCGTGGAGCGGGCCGGCGCGAGCGCGCTGGCGGCGGTTGCACCGGGCACATGTGTCCAGATCAATACTGGCGCGCGGATCCCGCCCGGCGCGGATGCGGTCGTCGCGGTTGAGCGCGTCGAATCGCAATCTGCCGAGCGTGTCACGCTCGTAGATGCGACGCGCGTCGGTCAGAACATCGAACGCCGCGCGGCGCACCTCTCGCGCGGGCAGGCGCTGCTGCGCGCGGGGACCTCCATCACGCCCGCGGCGCTGGCGGCCCTCGTCGCGGCGGACATCCGCGCCGTGGAGACCCATGCCGTCCCACGCGTGGCGATCCTCACCACTGGCGACGAGCTGACGCCGCTGGATCAGGCGCTGCAGGCTGGGCAGATCCGCGACAGCAACGGCGTGCTGCTGCGCGAGCTGGTCGAGCAGGCCGGCGGCAC
>CAZHTF010000055.1:0-23212 GCA_964535305.1 uncultured Planctomycetales bacterium
GCAGAGCGCCGCCGACGCTCGGCTGCAACGCGCGGCGCTGCTGGACGAGCTGGCGCGGCGGCAGCGCGAACACGCCGAGCTGCGGACGCAGCTTGTACGGTTGGATGACGAATTGAGCCGCCTGCAGCGCGAGTTGCAGCACGCGCGGATCGAGGCGGCGCAACTCGAGCGCAGCACAGTTGAGCTGCGCAGCCAGTTGCAGGTGTTGGATGCAGCTTGCGCCGCGGCGGAAGCCGAGGAATCAACGGGTGCACAAGCGCTGCTGGAGCTGCGTGAGGAATTGGCGCGGTGCGAGGCAGAGTCGCAGCGCGTCGGCGGCGAGTTGACTGGGCTGATGGTCGAGCTGGGCCGCACCAGCGAACGCCGCAGCGCCGGCGAGCACGCCGCGGTCGAATTGGAGCGGCAGCAGCAGGCGGCGCAACAGGAGCAGGCGTTCGCAGCGAGTGCCGCTGCGCAGGCGCTCGAGCGCGGGCGCGCGCTGCAGGACGAAATTCGCATCGCGCAGCGACAGATCGAATCAGCCCGTGAAGAAGCGCAAACAATCGAAGCCGCGCTGACGGGACTTCAAGCGGCGCGAAGTCGGCTGCGGCGGCGGCGCGAGGCGCTCGGCGCGGTCGCGCGGCGCTTGCAGGCGGAGATCGGGACGTGCGACGGGCTGGTGCGCGATTGCGAACTGGCGGCGCGCGAGAGCGAGATTCGCAGCGAGGCGCTGCGCGCGCGGATTCGCGATGAGCTGGCGATCGAGCTGAGCGAGGCTTATCGCGGCTTCCAGCACGAATCGCAGGATTGGGATGGCGTGCGGACCGAGATCGACGAGTTGCGGAAGAAAATCGCGCGGCTGGGTCACGTGAATCTGGACGCGCTCGACGAACTGGCCGAGCTGACGCCGCGCTACGAAAATCTGGCAGGACAGCGGCAGGATCTGGTAAGCTCGATTGAACGGTTGACGTCGCTGATCGCGGAATTGGATCAGGAATCGCAGACGCGCTTCGGCGCGAGCTTCGAACGCATCCGCGAGCAGTTTCAGGAGCTCTTTCGAAAGCTCTTCGGCGGCGGCAAGGCCGACATCATTCTCGAAGATCCCGAGCAACCACTTGAGAGCGGGATTGAGATCATCGCCCGTCCGCCCGGCAAAGAGCCGCAGTCCATCTCTCTGCTTTCGGGCGGGGAGAAGACCATGACAGCCGTGGCGCTGCTGCTGGCGGTGTTCCGCAGCAAGCCTTCGCCCTTTGCACTGCTGGACGAAGTTGACGCGGCCCTTGATGAATCGAACGTCGGCCGCTTCAACAGCGTCTTGAGCGAATTCGTCCCGGCCTCGCAGTTCATCGTGATCACGCACAGCAAGCCGACAATGCGCTGTGCGGATGTGCTCTATGGCGTGACGATGGAAGAGCCCGGCGTAAGCCGGCGCGTCAGCGTTCGTTTCGAAAATCGTGTGGAAACGCCCGTGGTGGCGTGACTGTTTCCGTGTCCCCTTTTGAGGAGTGTTTCGCATGGCCAAGAAGAAGGCCGCCAAGAAGAAGGCTACGAAGAAGAAGGCTACCAAGAAGGCCAAGAAGGCCTCGATGTAGCAAGATGGCGATCGCGGCCGCGTTGCCGAACGGCATCTCGCGAGCTTGGAACGTTGCGCCGATGACTAGTGGATGGTCTGCCGCACCGCGAGCTCGCATCTAGCGCCACTGGCTTGCTCGCGAATCACCGTGGGCAAGAACATAGACAGCCGCGGCAAACTTCCGGCACGATCGCCGGATCTGACTCTTCGCAAAGCCAACGAAGACACTCGATGCAATGCGCCCAGCGCGCGTTGCGGCGAGTGTTTTCGTGTTTGCATACCGTCGGCATGCCAAGCACGTCCGTAAAAACCAGGGAACATTGGCTCGGCGTTGTCCTAATCAATTTCCCCGGTCAAAGACCCGATCCAAGAACAGCCGCGCGCGGTTCGTGTGTGGCGGAAAGCGGTTCGTCCCTACTACGTCGCGAGCTTCATGAAGATCACAATCGCGGATGATCGCGGTGGCAGCGCGCGCGCGAGCGCCCGGTTGAGTGGCAGCAGCCACCCGACGCTGGCTGCGAACGCACCCACCAGCTTCCGCGAGATCGCTGACACGCTGCCGATGCTGGTCTGGGCCAGCAACCCTGCCGGAGAGCGCGACTTCTTCAGCCGCGTCTGGATCGAGTTCACTGGCGTCCCCGAGGACCAATTGCCTGGTAGCGGGTGGCTCGAATCCGTGCATCCGGATGATCGCGCGCGCTGCGCGGCGGAATTCGCGCAAGCTGCGCGGGCCCGCAGGGCGTTTGAGTCCGAGTATCGACTGCGCCGCTGCGACGGGCAGTATCGTTGGCTGATCGACCGCGCCGCGCCGCGATTCACGCACGATGGCTCCTTCGCTGGTTATGTCGGTGGTTGTAGCGACATCAGCGCGCAGCGGGCCGCACAGCAACACGCCGAGGACTTGGCCCTGGCGCTTGAGTCGAGCAACCTGGCGCTCTGCCAGGCGAATGAAGACATCGAAGCCGCCAACCGCTGCAAGAGCGATTTCCTGGCAAACATGAGCCACGAGATCCGCACGCCCATGACCGCGATTCTCGGCTACGCCGAGCTGCTCACCTGCGATGAGCTGCTGACGAGCGACCCGCTGCAATTGCGCGAGACACTGCAGACCATCCGCCGCAACGGCGAGCATCTGCTGGGTCTGATCAATGACATTCTGGATCTCTCTAAGATCGAAGCCGGCAAGATGGTGGTCGAGCGGATCGCCTGTTCGCCGACGGAGCTGGTGGCACAGGTGGCCGACATCGTGCGCATCCGCGCCGTGCAGAAGGGGCTCAAGTTTGACGTCGAATACATCGGGCCGATGCCCGAGACCATTCGCACCGACCCGACGCGGCTGCGGCAGGTGCTGGTAAACCTGCTGAGCAACGCGATCAAGTTCACCGAGAGCGGCGCGGTGCGCCTGCTTGTCCGCTACTGCACGCGCGCACCGGCGAGCCAGACGCTTGCCGCGCTGCCAACTCCGGACGCCGCGCCCGCAGCGGCCGCGCGTTCTTGTCATGTGCAGTTTGACGTGCTGGACACGGGCATCGGCATGTCGAAGGAACAAATGACGCGGCTGTTCGAGCCGTTTTCTCAGGCGGACGCGAGCACCACCCGCCGCTTTGGCGGGACTGGCCTGGGGCTGGCCATCAGTAGGCGCTTGGCGCGGGCGCTCGGCGGAGATGTTGAGGTGGTTGACAGCGCGGTGGGCGTCGGGACGCGCTTCCGCGTCAGCATCGACGCCGGCCTGGTCGATCAGGCGCAGATCGAGAACCCTGGGGGCTGCAGGCTGGCCCAGCCGCGCCCGGTCGTGAACGAGTCCGTGTGCCAGGGGCTGAAAATCCTGCTGGCTGACGACGGTCCCGACAACCAGCGCTTGATCAAGCGGATTCTGGAACGCGCGGGCGCGTTCGTCGCCGTCGTCGCGAACGGTCGTGACGTCATCGACCAAGTTCTGACGTCCAGTGCCAGCGGCGCCGCGTTTGACCTACTGCTTTTGGACATGCAGATGCCCGATGTGGACGGCTACGAGGTGGCCCGAACGCTGCGTCGGCAAGGCTACAGCGGCGCGATCCTGGCGCTGACGGCAGACGCCATGCCGGGCGCCCGCGAGCGCTGCATTGAGGCCGGTTGCGACGAGTACGCGGTGAAACCGATCGATCGCCGCGCGTTCTTCGAGGCGATTGGTCAGTTGACGCACGAAGTTGCTGCGGCCGCGATGTAGGGGGCGGGGCTGGTGCGTGCCGGGCGAGCGCGAAAAGCCGCGGCGGCAATGCACTGCTAACAAACAGTCGCCGGGCTTTGCGGGGCCGGCGGACAGATCCGCCAAACGCCTCGAAGCCACCAGCTCATGAGTGCTGCGCTCGCTGGTCATGTTTACCGTCATTCGCAAGATGCGCGTCAAAGGCCGATCGCAAAGCGCCCGCGCTACCACGCACCGACGCGATACCAGTCCGCCGGCTTCTGCGGGTCGTACGCCAGTTCCAGCAACGCCGGCTTGTCCAGCGGCGTCACTTCGTACAGCACCAGCTCGCCGACCTCCCCGCGGAACGCACGCAGCCCGCTGGACGGGTCGATCTGTGGCGGCTTGTCGTTGGCCTTGCGGTCGATGAATAGTGCGACCTCGCGCCCATTCACCTTCGCCAGCATCACCACCGTGCGAGGCGAAAGCGTCTTCGAGATCGAAAGTCCAAGCAGCGAGACATGTTGCGGGACGTTCGCCCAGAGCAGCCCCTGATCCATGTACTTGAAGACCGTGCCCGCCAGCTCCTGCTCGTTTCGGCATAACCAGAGCGGCTTGAAGCCGCGCTGCAACTCGGATTGATATGCAGCCGCCAACGTCAGGAAAGGCGCACTCGCGGTCGGATACGGCGAAGTCGTCCCCGGTACGAACGCCTTATTCCACGTGATCCAGAGGGAAGTGATCGAGACAAAAGCCAGCAGTGCCGCGATCGCCATGCCCGCTGGTGAGAACAGCTTGATCGTTTCGCTCTGCTTGCGCGCGGCGCGCTTGACGTCGGACGGTTTCGCGCTCGCGGGGTTCGCGAGCTGCGGAATTGACGCGGGCGTTGCGGGCGCATGAGCGTTGCCGCCGCGCGCCGTGAGCACGGCAGCCCAGGCAGCATCCGCGGCCGGCGGGGCGAAATTTCGCCGCAAGGCTTCGTCGATGCGACGCTGTTGCAAGATCTCGGCCTGAAGCGCCGGCTTCGCGGCCAGCTCGCGCCGGAATTCCGCCTGCGCGGCTGCAGCCAGCCGACCGTCCAAATACGCCTCAAGCCGCTCGGGAGTATTTGCGCTCATGCGGCGTCTCCCGAGGCAGGGGCGCGGCGGCCCGTGAGCCGTTCGCGCAGCAATGTACGTGTGCGATGCACGTGGCTCATCGCCGTGCCGGCCGGAATGTCCAAAGCGGCGGCGATCTCGCAATAGTCCATTCCGTCAATGGTTCGCAGCAGCAGGCAGGCCCGGGCGACTTCGCTGACATCCGCCAACGCCGCGACGACGGCGTCATCAAACAACTGCTGATCGGCTGGGAGCTGCCCACGGGCGCGCTGCGCGAGCTCGCCCACTTCTGCCGCCGGTGTCGGTGAAACCTGCTCGAGGGCCGCGTCTAGCGGGGTCGCGCGCCGACGGCGTTCGCGTCGACCTTTGTTCAGCGCTACGAATCGCACGATGCTGGCCATCCACGCCACGAAATTTGAGCCAGTCTCGAATTCTGCCAACTTACCGAGCGCAACCAGGGCCGCTTCCTGTATCACATCGTCCGCCAACGTCCGATCATGCACCACGCCGACGGCGATCAGCCACAGCGTGCGATGCGACTGCCGGAATAGCGTTCCGAACTCGTCGGCAGAGATGACCCCGGACTGACGAACCAGCGCAGGCTGTGATGGTCGCTGGTCCTGCATGTCGGCATCATAGCTAGATGTACCGACGATCCAAATCGCTTGCGAAGAATCGCGCCGCGCACGATTTCCAAATTTGCGGCAAATTTGGAAACGAACATGTTCGCCGACCCCTCGTCCTAATAGTAGCGTTCGGGTGCGGGATGGGCGGCCCGCAGACGTCGCGAATGAACGAAATGAGCGAATTTATTTTCTGCGACTCGGATGGCCACGGTTGGAGGTATAAGCTGTAACATGTTGTTATTATTCATTTTATATTAATAACAAGCCGGAAAGCGTATTTGTGCATCCAATTTCTGATGAAATGCGTACTAACACTTTGAGCGAATTTGTGCGAGAATCCGGTAATGACGCGAACCAATGCTGACCCGCGGCATCAAACGTGTTCTGAGTAGGAAGACAAAAATGGTCGCCATGCTCGATCCCAAGCACGCGCTTCCACGAAGCGAACCCAGCGTCCTACGCCGCTACCAGCCGAGCTGTCGGCTGCCCGGCGACGCCATCCTGAGCCGCTTCACGCCCGCTGAGCGGGAGCGCCTTCAGCAACGCTGCAGCGAGCCGATCGAGGCCTTTGTCGAAACCGGCTTCCGGGAGCGCGGCGTCGAAGCCCGCATCCTCTCGGTGGTCGTGCCGGCGGTCTGGGTGCCCAGCGTGCCCGATCCATCCGAGAGCGACCGCTCGCCGCGGGCCCCGCAGCGGCGCTCGCTGACACAGATCGAAGAGCATGCGCTCTTCGCGCGCTTCAATTACGCTCGCTATCGCACGATGCTGATCCTGCGGCGGTTCAAGAACCGCCGGCTGAGCCTGGCGGCGCTGCGCGCGATTCTGCGCTGGGATAAAGTGGCGCTCGACGCGCGCGATGCGATCATCCAGGCAAACCTGGGGCTGATTCCGGCGATGATCGAACGCTCGCGAAACATCGCGGTCGAGTTTGGGGAGCTGCTCAGCGAGGGGCAATTCGCGCTGATCCGCAGCGTGTACAAATTTGACTGCTCCCGCGGCTTCCGATTCAGCACGTACGCGTGCCGCGCGATTCTGACTAGCTTTACGCGGGCCTCGATGGGCCAGGTGCGCTACCGCGATCGCTTTCCGGCGGAGTTCGACCCGGACATGCAGAAGTCCGACGCACTCGAACGCCGCCGCGACGACGCCGCGCGCGACTACGTCGAGACACTAACCGAGCTGCTGAAGAACAACTCGGTCGGGCTGAGCAAGGTCGAGGTGCGCATTCTGGCCGAGCGCTTCGGGATCTCGCGCTTTCTGCCCAAGGGCAAGAGCGCTTCGCAGAAGACGCTGCGCGAGGTGGCGGATCAGTTCGGCGTGACCAAGGAGCGCGTGCGGCAGATCCAAAATAAGGCGATGTCGAAGCTGCGCGACGCGATCGAAGGAGACTTGCACGCGGCGTAGGCACGCGGCGCTTTGGCACGATGACGCACGACGACGTGCGGCACGGAACGACCAGTAACTTCGCGGCCGTCGAAGTGGCTCGCGGACCTTCTGAGTCGGAAGATGCGCTGGCCCTGGCGCGTCTTGGCTAACTCGGTCTATTCGCCCTTTTTTGGCTACGTCGGAGCAAGCCTGCCGCCGCGGGCGCAGCCACCGTGTCAACACGAGCACCGTCTCACTGCGATGCCACGCCGATCCAGTAGCCCAGCGGCGGCGCCTTCGCGGTTCGCGGGCCGACGCCCGGCGGTATTTCGAAGTTGCCCAGGATTTGCTTGATCGCGGTGGGGAATTCTTGCCCAGTGCTGAAAATCACCGGCTCGCGCTTGAAATTCAGAATCACAAAGACGATCTCTTCGTTCGTGAATCGCGAGAAGCCGACGATGCCGCTGCGGGCCATGCTCTCAAAGAAGCGAATCTCGCCGCGGCGCAGCGCCACGTGCTCACGCCGCGCGCGGCCCAACGATTCATACAGTTCGCGCATGCCGGGCGTCTCGCGCGACCAGTCCACGGAGACTTTCTCGAATAGCGGCAGGACGGTGGAGTTGCCAATCTCGTCGCCGGTGTAGATCAGTGGCACGCCAGGGAGCGTGAACGCCAGCGCCGCCGCCAGTTTGGCGCCGTCAATGCCGTAGCGCGTCATGGCGGGCTTGTCCCAAGCGTTCTTGTCGTGGTTGCTCTTGAAGCGCATTCGCAAGCTGCCGCGCGGGAATTCCAGTGCTTGTGACGCAAGGATGCCGGGGATCGCGCCGGCGGCTGTCTTGCCTTCTCCCAGCAACTTGATTGCGTCGTATGTCTCCCAGTCGTAGGTCATGTCGAAGCCGAGCAGGTGCTGGGCCGGGTCGTCGTCTTCGGCGAGCATGAACACGGGCTTGATCGCATCGAGCTTGGGCCGCAGCGCTTCCCAGAAATCGCGCGGCACCATTCCGGCCACGTCGCAACGGAATCCGTCGATGTCCACATCACGCACCCAATACAGCATCACCTCGGTCATGTACGCGCGCACCGCGGGCTTGCTGTAGTCGAGCTGCGCGACGTCTGACCAATCCGCCACCGGCGGGCGAATCTCGCCAGACTTGTCTCGCGCGAACCAGTCCGGATGCTCCTTCAGCAGCGGGTTGTCCCACGAGGTGTGATTGGCGACCCAATCCAGAATCACTTTCATGCCGCGCGCATGCGCCGCGCGCAGAAACGACTTCAAGTCGGCCAGTGTGCCGAACTCAGGATTCACTGCGTAGTAATCGCGCACCGAATACGGACTGCCGAGCGTGCCTTTGCGCTTGAGCTCGCCCAGCGGATGGATTGGCATGAGCCAGACGATGGTGACGCCCAGCTTCTGCAGTTCGTCCAGCCGCGCTTCGGCGCCTTTGAATGTTCCTTCCGGCGAGAAGGAGCGCAGGTAGATTTCGTAGATAATCGCGTCCTTGATCCAGTCGTGAGATGGCCGCGCGGACTTGTTGCGATGCTCGCCTGCGCCGAGTTCTTCAAGTCGCTCGTATTCGCCGAGGTAGACCGGCTTAGGAATTCCGCCCGAAGCGCCGTGATCGACAACCCGCAGCGCCAGCAGGTTCTTGCCTGTGCGGCCAACCGCGGCCAGGTCGAAGGCCGCCTTGCGGCCGAGCCGGGCATCGACATCCAACTTAGCGCCGTTTACGAATACCGTGGCCACGTCGTCGACGCTCATGATGCAAATCCCGCGGCGTTTTCCGTCGACCGGCGGCAGCTCAAACTCGCAGCGGTACCACACGACGCCGTCCAGATCGCCCATGCCCTGTTCTTCGAAATACCCGGGGACGCCGACCGGCTTCCACTCGTCGTCGGCGGGGGCGGTGTGCCAGCCGTGCTTCAGGCCGACGTCGTCCGGATCCGGGCGGAACAGCCAACCGCCCAGCGCGACGCGCGTCTCCGCCGCGGGTTCACGGGCCTGTGCGAAGGCCACGACGGGCAGCAACGCGGCCAGCCAGATGCATGCAAGCGTGTTCATCGAAGATTGCCTCATTCGGTCGAAGGCCCGCGGCGACGGTGCTGTCGGCGGGTCGAGGGTTGATTGTAGGATACCCGGCCGGGTGCATCGACCATGCGCAGGGGACGAGCCCCATTAGACGCTGCGCCGA
Organism: uncultured Planctomycetales bacterium; assembly: GCA_964535305.1. Classification (GTDB taxonomy): domain Bacteria; phylum Planctomycetota; class Phycisphaerae; order UBA1845; family Fen-1342; genus CAZHTF01. Next base: position 8,994 of record CAZHTF010000055.1, read on the forward strand.
CCGGCCGGAGCCCGCTTGCCCGCGTTCGCGCTCGAGTCACTGCAGCTTCGTCGCCGGCGTCCGCGCTGGCTGGAGCGCCTCTGGCGCGAGTGGTGCTTCCTTTCCGTGCTGTGGCGATCATTCCGCTGGCGGCTGCTGCTGGTCCTGCTGACTCTGCTGGGCGGCGGCTGGTTGTTTCACGCCATCGAGGGGCACGATTTCCTCGTCAGCATTTACTTCGCCTGGAGCCTGATCTTCGGCGAAGCGCCCGAGGCCTTCCCGGAATCGTGGGTGCTCAAGATGGCGTACTTCGTGCTGCCGGTGGTCGGCCTCGTGTTCATCATCGATAGCATCGTCGAGTTCGCCGGCGTACTGCGCGACCGGCGGCGCTTCGAGAGAGGTTGGTGTGTTGCGATGGCGCAGTCCATGTCGGGTCACATCATCCTGGTCGGGCTAGGCCGGCTGGGCTTCCGCATCTTCCTCACGCTGCGCAAGCTGGGCGAGCAGGTGATTGTGCTCGACCGCAACGCCGACAATCAGTTCGCCGACGAAGTCCGCCGCGACGGCGCCGCGCTCTTGATCGGAGACGCGCGGCAGGAGGCGCTGCTGGTCGATGCCAACATCGCCGGCGCCGCGAGCATCGTGATCGCAACCAATGACGACCTGGCGAACCTGGAGATCGCGCTCGACGCGCGGCGTCTGTCGCCGCGAATCCGCGTGGTGCTGCGGATGTTCGATCAAAACATGGCGGACAAGATCCGCGCAGGGTTCAACATCCGCCTGGCGATGTCGCAGTCGGCGATCTCGGCGCCGACGTTCGCGATCACCGCGATCGAGCCGAGCATCGTCAACACGTTCGTCGTCGGCGAGCGGCTGCTGGTGATGCAGCGCTGGTTCGCACACCCGGGCGGGCCGCTCGAGCGCAAGACCGTCGCCGAAATCCTGCGTGAGCTGGGATTCGCGGTCGTGGAGCGCCAGCCCGAGCACGCCGAGGCGACGCTCTTCCCCGCGCCCGAAACGCGCATCCTCGCCGGCGACAAGCTGCTGGTTCAGGGGCCGTTCGAATCCATGCTGAATATCAAGCGCCAGCAGCTTCAGGTGCTGTGACTCTGTGCGCGCCGCGCTGGGGGTCGACTCAAATACGAAGCACTCGCGCGCGATCACAGCCGCGGCGGTGATGGAGCAGTCCGACGACCGGGCAATCAATCCGAAATCTCAAATCTGCGATTTCGACACTTGGTCCAGCGGGCCGGCGCTGTCAAGCTCGTCCAGCAACTCCACCGCGCGGCGCAAATGCGGAATGACGATCGAGCCGCCGACGATCAGCCCAACGTTGAACACCTCGAAGATCTGCTCATTCGTCAGCCCGACTTCCTTGCAGCGGATCACGTGATAAGCGATGCAGTCGTCACAGCGCAGCACCATCGAGGCCGCAAGCCCACACAGTTCCTTGCTCCTGGTGTCCAACGCCCCCGGCTCGTACGCGTTTCCGTCGAGCGTGAAAAAGCGGTTGATCTGGAGGTTCTTGGCCTCCAGGATGCGGCGGTTCATCTTCTCGCGGAATGTCCGGAACTGCTCCAGTCGCGTTGGCATAATCCCTCCGGCGCCGGGCGCAACGCCGGCACGCCGGGCGGAATCTACTTCGCCCCGGCCATCTGCGGCTCACGCGCTTTGCCCGCGCTGCGGGCGGTGGCGATCGTCTCCTGCGCCTCGGCCAAGGCGCGGGCCCGTTCGGCGCGGGCCTTCTCGGTCGCCTGCCGCGCCTCGGCTGTGACACGCCGCTCGCGCAGCTTGCGGGCCTTGCCGACGCGCTCGCGCAGGTAGTACAGCTTCGAGCGGCGGACCTTGCCGCTGCGGACGCTCTTGATCGAAGCGATCTTGGGGGAGTGCAGCGGGAAGGTGCGCTCCACGCCCTCGTTGCCCACCAGCCGACGAACCGTGAACATCTCGTCCAGGCCTGAGCCTTTGCGGGCGATCACCGTGCCCTCAAAGTCCTGCAGCCGCTCCTTGTCGCCTTCCGCGATGCGGAGCGTCACCACCACCGTGTCGCCGATCTCGATCGCGCCGGGTTCCCGGCGATATTTGCTCTCGACGACATTAAACAGGGGGTTTCTCATCGCTGCTGTCCTGCCTTTCTCACGAATTCGCCGCAAAGCCGCGTTCCAAAACAGCGACAGCGCCGCAGCCCGCTCGGGGGCGCTCGGCGCGGTCGATCGGAGTCTGAAGATCGGAAACAGTCGCAACCGCGGACTGAAGATCGGGCCGTCGCTGCCGCGTGCGTGCGCGTGCCTGCTCGCCACGCCACGCCTGGATCTGGGCGTGATTGCCATTCAGCAACACGTCCGGCACAGCCAGTCCGCGGAACTCGCGCGGCCGCGTGTACTGCGGGCCTTCCAGCAGCCCGGATTGAAATGAGTCGCTCGCGGCCGCGTCGGCGTGGCCCAGCGCCCCCGGCAGCAGCCGCACAACCGCGTCAATCAACGCCAGCGCCGGCAACTCACCGCCGGTCAGCACAAAATCCCCCAGGCTGATTTCCAGCGGCGTAAGCAGCTCCAGCACGCGCTCGTCGAAGCCTTCGTAGTGACCACAGAGGATCAGCCGGCGGGGCGGGTCTTGCGCCAGATGCCCCGCGAGCTGCGGATCAAGCCGCCGCCCCTGCGGGCTCATCAGAACGCGCAGGGCCGGACGAGAATCCAAAGCTTCGATCGCCGCGACGGCGTCGACGATGGGCTGACACATTAGCACCATCCCCGGTCCGCCGCCGAAGGGCCGATCGTCTACTTTGTTATGCGGGTCTGTGGAGTAATCGCGAAGCTGGTGGAGGTGAAATTCAGCCAGGCCGGCCTGCTGTGCGCGGAGCAGGATGCTGGCCGATAGATACGGCTGCATCACCTCCGGAAACAACGTGAGTACGTCGATACGCATCGCTTCGCCGTCGCATGTTTCGCCGAATTGGACCTACTTCTTGCCGATGCCCGCCTTCTGAAGCAGCGTACGCACCGTATCGGTCGGCTGCGCGCCGACGCCTAGCCAATACTGGATACGCTCGGCGTTGAACTGCACCTGGCGCTCGGTCTTTGGATTGGCGGGGTCATAGACACCCAGCTCTTCCAGCACGATACCGTCGCGTGGGTTGCGCGAGTCGACTGCCGCGAGCCGGTAATACGGGACATGCGAGCGACCGAGACGTTTGAAACGCAGCTTGACCATGGTCCTCTAGCTCCAGCAGCCGCGCGCCAAATCGCTCGCAGCGTCGAGTCGGGTAGTATAAGAAGCCTCGGGCGGATTGCCAAGCGCCGCGCCACACAATCCTTGCGCGACGTTAACCGCGGGCCGGCGAGCCAGTTGAAGCACCAGGCCGCGGGCCGAGCAGCGTGGCGATCAGCTCCTTGACATGCGCGACCTGCTGCAGCGCGACTCGGATGTCCGCCGCCGGCCGCGCGTCGGATTTGCCCTTCTGGCAATACGCCGTGTGTGTGCCGAGCACGACGGTCAGATCGGTCAGAATGTCCATGCAGGCCGCCAGCCGGCCGCGTTGCGTCCCCAGCTTGAAGACCAGGTGGTCGATCAGCTCCGCGCGTTCCCGAAACACCGACATATCCGCCTCCAATTCGCGCTTGACAAGCGGTAATACCAAGTAATACGATGCTTCGCGGGCAGTCGCGATTGACGCGCACGCGCCACGCGGCATCTGAATGCGGAGGATACGGGTGCGCAGGCAACCTCGCCCGCAGGAAATCGTCACGTTCAAGGCCGACCGCTCGCTGCTCGAAGCGCTCGCTGGTCTTCCCAATCGCTCCGAGTTCATTCGAAACGCGCTGCTGGCCGCGCTGGCGAACGCCTGCCCGCTCTGCAACGGCACCGGGCTGATGTCGCCCGACCAGAAGCGGCACTGGGACGCGTTCGCACGACGCCACGCGGTTCGCGAGTGTGGCGATTGTCATGAGCGCCACCTGGTTTGTGAGAGCGAGAGCGCCAATGCGGTTCATCGGCACTAGGCCGGTAGCCCCGCGCGGGCTGTCGCGCGCCGCGGCCGCGATCGCGGTTACGGTCCTGTCTGCGACACTGCTCGGCACGACCGCTTGTGGCCGCTCGGCGACGCCGCGCGGCGAAAATGGGCCGCTACAGGTGTTCGTCAGTATCCTGCCGCAGGCGTTTTTCGTCGAGCGCATCGGCGGCGATCGCGTGCGCGTCGAGGTGCTGGTCGGACCGGGCCAGTCGCCACATGTCTTTGAGCCGACGCCGCGACAGGCGACGGCTTTGGCGCAGGCCAACGTGTATTTCACCATCGGTCTGCCGTTCGAGCAGCGGATGGTGAGCAAGCTCGAAGGCACGTTCGCGAATCTCAGCTTCGTCGACACGGCCAAAGGTGTGCCGCGGCGTCTGCTGGAATCCGGCGAGGCCTGCGATCACGACCACGGGCCCGGCACAGACCAGCAACACCATCACGACGAGGCCGCGCACGACCCACACATCTGGATGGATCCGCAACTCGCCAAGCAAATTGCGAGAAACATCTGCGAGGGGCTGTGTGCACACGACCCGGTCGGAACGGAGCTTTTTCGGGCCAACCTCGCCCGGCTCGAGCGCGAGCTCGACGATCTACACGCCGAGCTGAGCGCCGCGTTGCAACCGCTGCGCGGCCGCGAGTTCTTCGTGTATCACGCGGCATTTGGGTATTTCGCAGCGGCGTACGGGCTTAAGCAAGTGCCGGTTGAAGTGGGGGCGCGCGAGCCCACGCCGGCGCAGTTGCTGGCGCTGATCGAGCGGGCCCGCGCCGCCGAAGCGCGCGTTATCTTCGTCCTGCCGCAATTCTCGAAGCGCAGCGCGGCGGCGCTGGCGCGCGAAGTCGGCGCGGTGATCGTGCCGATCGACGATCTTTCACGCGACTACCTCGTCAATCTGCGCGATGTGGCCCGTAAGATCCGCGCGGCGTTCCCGCAAGGATCACCATCTTGAGCGGACCTTCTTGCGATCACGCGCATCATCCGCCCGCGGCTGCGCTGCCGGTGATCGAATTTGACCGCGTCGACTTCACGTTCGACGGGCCGCTGGTGCTCGAAAACGTCTCGCTGACGATCCAGCCGCGCGAATTCGTCTGCCTGATCGGCCCCAACGGCGGCGGCAAGACCACACTGCTCAAGCTGATCCTGGGATTGCTCAGCGCCACGCGCGGGACGCTGCGCGTTTGCGGACAGACGCCCGTGCAGGCCCGCAAACGCGTCGGTTACATGCCGCAGTACGCCGCGCTCGATCCGCATTTTCCGGTGACGGCTCTGGACGTCGTGCTGATGGGCCGGCTTGGCAAGGGCCGCTGGCTCGGGCCTTTCGGGCGGCGTGATCGCGGCATCGCCGAAGACTGTCTGCAGCGCGTCGATCTGCATCCACTGCGTCATCGCTCTTTTTCGGCGCTTTCCGGCGGGCAGCGGCAGCGCGTGCTGATCGCGCGGGCCCTAGCGTGCGATCCGGAGCTGCTGCTGCTGGACGAGCCGACCGCGAACGTGGACCCGCGCGCCCAGGACGAGCTCTACGGACTTTTCCGCGAGCTCAATCAGCGGCTGACGCTGATCCTGGTCTCGCACGACGTCGGCTTCGTATCGCAGCATGTGCAGCGCATTCTGTGTGTGAATCGCAGCGTTGTCGCGCACGAGGCTAGCCGTGTTACTGGCGAGTCCATTCGCGAGCTGTACGGCCATGATGTGCACATGGTGCACCACGGCCACGACCACGCGCATTCCTGAAAACCCCCGGGGAGCCGTCGCCAGTGAGCGAGTTCTTCCAGGCCGTCGGCAGCATGCCGTTCCTGCAAAACGCGCTGCTCACCGGGCTGCTGGCCAGCCTGGCCTGCGGCGTGGTCGGCACGTACGTCGTCGTGCGGCGGATCACCTATATCGCTGGCGGCGTGTCGCATTGCGTCCTCGGCGGCATGGGCGCGGCCCGCTATCTGAATGTCGTGCACGGCTGGAGCGCCCTGACGCCGCTGCACGGCGCGGTGATCGCCGCCCTGATCGCGGCGATCGTCATCGGCGTGGTTAGCCTGCGGGCTAAGCAGCGTTAAGACACCGTCATCGGTGCGATCTGGGCGATCGGGATGGCCCTGGGCGTGCTCTTCATCTCGCAGACGCCCGGCTACAACGAAGACCTGATGAGCTACCTGTTCGGCAACATCCTCTTCGTCCGTTCCGAAGACCTGTGGCTGATCGCCGCGCTGGACCTGCTGGTGCTCGGGCTGGGGCTAGCGTTTTACAACCAGTTCCTGGCGGTGTGCTTCGATGAGCAGTTCGCCAGGCTGCGCGGCGTCCCTGTCGAGTTCTTTTACCTGCTGCTGCTGTGCCTGACCGCGCTGACCGTCGTCGTGCTGGTCACCGTGGTCGGCATCGTGCTGGTCATCGCGCTGCTCACGCTGCCGGTCGCGGTGGCGGCGTTCTTCGCACGCACGCTCTGGCAGATGATGGGGCTCGCAACGCTGGCCAGCGCAACCCTGACCAGCGGCGGCCTGGCGCTCAGCTATAGGCCCAACCTGCCCGCCGGCGCGACGACCATCGTGCTCGCCGGCGCGGTGTACCTCGTGCTGCTGCTCGGCTTCGCCCTGTCGCGACGGGCACGCTGATCCCGAACATCATTCGCAACGACAAAAGCAATCAACTGCCGCGGCGCAAATCCCGACCTTACTCCGCGTCTTCGAGCTTGCCCGTCGCGCTGCATAGCGCGGCGGCGTGCGGCGATTCACCGGCGCGCTCCAGCGCCGCCAACTCGCGTTGCAGCGCTTCGACTCGCTGCGGCGTGACAAAGGGCAGGTTGACGCGCACGTTCGCGAGCGCCGCCGCAACCGCCGCGCGGGCCAGATGCTGACCGGCCTGCACATCCGCGGCCAGGTTTGGATTGCTCACGTTTGCCAGCTCGTGCAGGGCCGCGTGCGCCTGCTGAGCAATCACCGCGGTTTCAAGCGGAACGGCGGCGGCGACGTCAGCCGCGGCGGCAATCCGCGCGCCGCGCGCGGCGTCCGTTTTTGGAATTCGAAATGCGCCGGCCAGCTCGCCATACGCCGCCGCGTCTTCGTCCATCAGGCGTGTCAGCAGCGCTTCGGTCCGCTGCAGGCGCTGGGCTAGCGCGCGAACCTGCTGCTCGTTGGACGCGAAGCGCGCGTTGCCGAGCGTGAGCGCTGCGGCCATCTGACCCAGCGCGGCGGCCAGCGCGCCGACCAGCGCAGCCGCGGCCCCGCCGCCAGGCGTCGGCGCCGACGAGCGCAGCTTTTCGAGAAATTCACGCACCGTGAGGTCGGCCAGAGAATCGCTGGGCATTTGGGTCTCCTGCGCGGGCATCATAGAATCGCACCCCGCGGCGGCCAACGTTGCGACGGGTGCGAATGAGCGTATTCGATGCATCGCAGGAGCAGATCGACCAGCGCTACATGCAGGAGGCGCTCGCTCAGGCGCGCTGCGCGCTGCAGAGCGAAGATGTTCCAGTCGGGGCAGTCGTGCTGCAGGACGGACGCATCATCGGCCGCGGTTACAACCAGCGCGAAAAGCTCCAGGACCCCACCGCGCACGCCGAAATGATTGCGTTGTCGGCGGCGGCGGCGTTCGTGGGGCATTGGCGGCTGGAGCGCGCCACGCTCTACGTCACGCTCGAGCCGTGCACCATGTGCGCCGGGGCGCTCGTGCTGGCACGCGTCGCGCGGCTGGTGTTCGCCGCGCCCGACGAAAAGGCCGGCGCTTGCGGCTCGCTCTACGATGTCACTCGCGATCCACGCCTCAATCATCAGCTCGAAACGCAGGGCGGCGTGTTGGCCGGGCCCGCGGCCGAGCTGCTGCGCGAGTTCTTTCGCCGCCGTCGCCGTCTCGACGCGCTCTGATCAGTCGCGCTCGCGCCGTTCGCCGGAACGCGCTTTGCGTCAGGCGCGGCGCTCGGGTTGCCACGCTTGACGCAGCTCATCGAGCGTGGCCCGCGTGCCGCCGATCTCGAACACGCCCGCTTCGGTCACTTGCGCGACGGCGCGACAGGCGACCGCGGCCGACGACATCGCCGCGGAGAATTCTCGGCCCGCCTCGATGACGTACGCCGCGACGCGCTCTTCGAACGGCCCGAGCATGTGCGCGTCGGGCTCGAGCCGCACGCCGTTCACACCGCCCAGCGCCATCTCGGCCAGCGCAACCAGCCAGCCGCCTTCCGATGCATCCTTGCAGGCGCGCACCTGGCCGTCGCGAATCGCGCGCGAGACCGCCTCGTGCACTCGGCCGGCGTCGCGAAGCGCGAAGCGAGTAGGATCGAATCCGCCCACCAGGTAGAGCGTGTTGCCGGCTTCCTTAAGATCGGCGCTGATGCAGCCGCGCACATCCGCGATCAGGCTGATGGCGCTGATCAGCAGCGTCGGCGGAATGGAGAGCCGTCCCGTGCTGCGGATGCGCGCTTCGCTCGCGGCGCTGAGCCGGAACCCGCCGTGCAGCGCTGCCTGGGCGCGCTCCACGCTTCGCAGCAGCGCGATGACGCGCTCTACGTCCGCGGGCGCCAGCGCAAACTCGTTATTCAGCGAGTCTTTACCGGAGATGAAAGGCGTCCCGTACGCGATCGCCGCGTCGTAGCAGCCCTGGCAGGCGCGCACCAGCGCGCCCATCTGCCGCGGATCGTCGCAGCGGCCCCAGCAGAAGTTGTCGAGCAGCGCAGTCTGCCGCGGGTCGCCGCCGACGCATACGACGTTTCGCACAGCCTCGTCGATCGCGCTAAGTGCCATCCAGTACGGATCCAGCTCGGCCAACTGCGGCGCCAGCCCGCAACCGACCGCCACACCGCGCTGCGATTGCGGCCGCGGGCGCAGCACGGCCGCATCACTTGGACCGGATCCAGGTCCGCAGAAGGGCTTGATCACGCTGGCGCCCTGCACTTCGTGGTCATACTGCCGCACAATCCACGCCTTGCTCGCGATGCTTGGACGCCCGAGTTGCAGCCGAAGCTGATCCAGCAACTCCGCGGCGCTCGACGCGCGCGGCGCCGCGGCGGGGCTGCTCTCAAAGGTCGCGCTCCACTCGGCGTGTCGCAGCGTCGCCGGCAGCCCATCGTGTAGGAACGTCATCGCCAGCTCGCCAACGATGTTGCCTTGGTAGCGGACGATGAGCCGCGGTCCGCCGGCGGCTTGCTGCGCCGCACCGCCGAACTGCCCGATGACCGTTCCTTCGACGTCTTCCTCTCTCAAAATGGCCTGGAGCGCGGTCCAGTTTTCGCGCGGCACGGCCAGTACCATGCGCTCCTGCGCCTCGCTGATCCAGATTTCGTCATAGCGCAGGCCCACGTATTTGAGCGGCACCTGCTCAAGCTCGACCGTGGCGCCGCAGGATTGAGCCATCTCGCCGACCGCGCTGCTGAGCCCGCCGGCGCCGCAATCCGTGATCGCCGAATACAGGCAACCGCCCGCGGCATCCCGCGCTCGCAGCAGCGCGTCGACCATTCGCTTTTCCGTGATTGCGTTGCCAATCTGCACCGCGTGCGAGAATTCGTCGACGTGCGTATCGGTCAGCTCGGCGGATGAGAAGGTAGCGCCGTGAATGCCGTCGCGCCCGGTTCGCCCGCCGATCAACACGATCAGGTCGTTGTCGTTGACCTGCTTTTCGACCAGGTGCTGCGGGATCAGCCCGACACAGCCGCAGTACACCAGCGGGTTTCCCAGGTAGCGCGGGTCGAAGTGCACCGCGCCGTTGACGGTCGGGATGCCCATGCGGTTGCCGTAGTCGGCCACGCCGCGCACCACGCCGCGCAGCACGCGGGCCGGGTGCAGCACACCCTTGGGAAGCTGCTCATAAGCGATCTCGCCAGGCGCGACGCAGAAGACATCGGTGTTCGCGATCGGCGCTGCGCCCAGCCCGCAGCCGACGACATCCCGTATGCAGCCGCCCACGCCTGTCGCGGCCCCGCCGTACGGCTCGATCGCCGATGGTCGGTTGTGCGTCTCGACCTTGAACGCGACGCCGAAGGCCTCATCGAAGCGAATCACGCCGGCATTATCTTTGAATACAGAGAGGCACTCCGGCCCGCGGCCGGCGCTGATCAGCTCGGCGGTGGCACGGGCGATCGTGTCCTTCAGCAGGTTGCCGTATTGCAACACGACCGGCGGCGGTGCGGCCGAGCGTGTCAAGATTGGTTGCTGCGGGGCGCTCGGCGCGCCCGGCGTCTGTAACGCGCCGCCAAGCGATTCCGGCGTGGGCATCGGCGCGCCGCGATACGTCACCGCACTCTTGAGCGTCTTGTGAACGCAGTGTTCAGACCAGGTTTGCGCCAGCGTCTCGAGCTCCAAGTCGGTCGGCTCGCGCTGCTGCTCGCGATAGTGCGCTTGGATCGCGCGCATCTCATCAAGCGAGAGAAACAGGTGCCCGCGCCGCGAAAGCTGCTCCAACTCGTTGTCCGAAAGCGCGCGAATCGCCACACGCCGCAACGTGAACGGCGGCGTGCGCGGCTGCGGCATGGGGCGCATGCCGGCGCTGCCCAGGACCACCTCCTCGATCACGTCATTCGCGAGCACCCGTGAAACGGCCTGGAAGATGCTGGCAGGCGCTGCGTCGCCCTCAAATACAAATCGCCGCCCGGTCCGAACCCCTTCGACCGACACGCCCTCGGCCCGCAGCTCGGCAAGCGTCGACTCGGCGGTCGGGTCCATCACGCCCGGCCGCAGGTGCACCTCGACCTCGGTCTGCTTCGCAGAGCCGCTGGGCGTCGGGTCGGATTGCGCCAGAATGATGGCATCCTCCGTGACGGGGTCGCACAGCAATCGCTGCGTAATCGTGGTGACTTCCGCGCGATCAAGCTCGGCGTCCAGGAAGATCAGACTGCTCTGGATGGCGCTCCGCACGCCGCGCAAGCCGGCACTTTCAAGTTCCCGAATGATTGCGTGGCTGGCGACCTGCTGATCGCGTGGGCGAATCTCGACGCGGTAAAGCGGCATGGGACATCGTCCTTGACCTGCATTGCATACTGGTGGGCGAGATCATAGTCGATCGCGAAAGGGCACGATCGACGCATGGTTGGCGTTGTCCGGATAACATCCGTCAGAATTTTTCCCAAGCCTGACACACCGCTGCAACCTGCACCCACGCGCACTCGTAACATCCATAGGAGTGGTGATTTACAGAGTCTGTGCCCGGAGTCGAAACTGCCTCCGCATGCCGATGATTATCAGACGATTCGGCAATTGCGCTTGCAAACCGGAAAGTCACGGGATTACATTCCCGCCCTGACTTGCCGTGTCTGCAGGGAAGCAGGCATATCGACGTCTGCGTTGGGGAGTAGGAATGAGTACGAATGGCGCGTCTGTCGTGCCGCCCGCGTCTGCCCACGTATACCCGCTGCTTGAGTTCGAAAAGCCCATCGCAAAGATGGAGCAGGAAATACAGCGCCTCGAAGCTACCCAGGCGGAGTCCGGCCGCGATTATTCGGACGTCATCGCCGGTATCCGCGAGCAACTGAGCAAAGCCATCCGCTCGGCGTACGAAAACCTGACGCCCTGGGAAAACGTGCTCGTCGCGCGACACCCGAAACGCCCGCTGCTGCGCGACTACATCCGGCACATTTGCAAGGACTTTTGCGAGCTGCACGGCGATCGCCTCAACGGCGATGACCGCGCCCTCATCTGCGGGTTCGCCCGCATGGCGGGGCATCGCGTCATGCTCATTGGGCATCATAAGGGCCGTGACGTCAAGGAGCGGATCGAGACCAACTTCGGCTGCGCACACCCCGAAGGCTATCGAAAAGCGTTGCACAAGATGAAACTCGCCGCCAAGTTTGGCGTGCCGGTCGTCTGTCTGATCGATACGCCAGGGGCGTATCCCGGCGTCGATGCGGAAGAACGCGGCATCGCCTCGGCGATCGCGATTAACTTGATGGAAATGTCGCGCCTGCCGGTCCCGATCGTCGCCGCTGTCATCGGCGAAGGTGGCAGCGGTGGTGCGCTGGGGATCGCGGTTGCCGATCAGGTTGCGGTCATGCAGCACGCGTACTATTCGGTCATCAGCCCGGAAGGCTGCGCCGCGATCCTGTGGAAATCCGGCGAGCATGCGGCCCGCGCGGCGCACGCGCTGCGGCTGACGCCCAAGGAGCTTAAGCGGCTCGAACTGATCGACGCGATCATCGAAGAGCCGCTCGGTGGCGCGCATCGCGATATGAACGCGGCGGCGGCCAGCCTCGAAGCCTGGATCGCCAAAGCGCTCCGCGATCTCCGCAGGCTGAAGCTCGAAAGCCTGCTCCGGCGTCGCTATGAGCGGCTGCGCTCGATCGGGTCGTTCTTTGTTTCGGAATCACCCGCACCGGCAGGCGACGACGCGCGCGGTTCAAAGCGCGGTCGGCGACCGGCCTCCCGCGAGGTCGCCACGCCGGCGTAGGTCGCGAATTTTGCGGCACGGCACTTCGAATCGATCTCGGCCAGGGGTGATGAATGGCTTCTGGACGCGGCAGCGTCTACCCCGTGCAATTCGATCTCGATCGCAGCCGCAGCCTTCGGATCGTGTGGACAGACGGGCTAGAGCAGGAGATTTCGCTCACGGCCCTACGGCGGGCGTGCCCGTGTGCGACCTGCCGCGCCGAGCGCGAGCAGGCCGGGCGGAACCCGCTCCGCGTGCTGCCGTTGCGGGGTGATTTGGCGGATATGGTGCAGGTCGCGGAGGCAGAATTGGTCGGAAACTATGCGTTGCGCGTTGTTTGGCGGGATGGACACAGCACCGGGATCTACGACTTCGGACTGCTCCGGAGCCTAAAAAGCTGAAAGGCATAGCCTTACAGTAGTTTCGGCTGGTGAACCGCCGCGTTTCGCGGACGTACTCAAATTGAGTGGATTCGGTAAATGTGCGGGTGGGAATCGCAAGGTTGCCCGATATACTGTTCTTTTTGGAAACTTCTGAGATCGGCGCTAGACGAACAATGATCGCAAAGAAAATGGAACTCGGGAGTGCACTGCAGCAGGCTGTTGACCTGAACCTGTTCGTTTTTGATCGTCCGTTGCATCCGGAGCTCTTCCGGCACGTGGCTGATTACCAGGTCCAGCAAGGCCGCTACCGCGCTCAAATTTCAATTATCGGACTCGGGCACATCGTCACCGTCACGTGCGCCGATACATCGGTCACTGAACTGATCGCCGGCGACAACGACCTGCTGCCCAGCCGGGGCGTGATTACGCGCTTCCGGCTGAAGGGCGAGCGCGACCTCGAGCGCCGCACGCCCGAAGGCTGGAACTACCTGATCAGCACGCAGGTCGAAACAATGGACGACGCGCTGTACAAGTCCGTGCATCACGACCTGGTCCGCCACGCGCAGAAGCGCGGCTGGTATCACGCCTTTGAGCAGTGGAGCGACGGCGACATGGCGCCGTTCTCTTACCTGGATCACGAGGCCCGCGACCGCGAGTTCCACGTGCACGCGTTCCACGCCTTCCCGCAGGAGCGCACGCTCGTGAAGACGCAAACCATCTTCGAAATGCCGGCGTAAGCCGCGAGCCACGAGCGCGTGCCAGCATGCCCCGCGACGACGACGTCATCCGGGTTCTCGGGGCGCGCGAGCACAATCTCCGCGGCGTCGCGCTCACGCTTCCGAAGAACAAGCTGATCTGCTTCACAGGTGTCAGCGGCTCGGGAAAAAGCTCACTGGCCTTCGACACGCTTTACGCCGAAGGTCAGCGCCGCTACATCGAATCGCTCAGCTCGTACGCGCGGCAGTTCATGGGCGAGCTGCCCAAGCCCGATGTCGACCAGATCAGCGGGTTGGCGCCGTCCATTTCGATTCAGCAAAAGACCAGCGGCTGGAACCCGCGCTCCACGGTCGGCACCATCACGCAGATTCACGACTATTTGCGCGTACTGTATGCGCGGGCCGGCGTGCCGCACTGCCCGCGCTGCGGCAAGCCGATCTCAGCCCAGACGCGCGAGCAGATGATCGCGCGCGTGCTGGCGCTGCCCGCGGGCACGCGCTTCCTGTTGCTGGCGCCCAAGATCCGCAGCCAAAAGGGCGAGCATCGCGACCTGTTTGACGAATTGCGCCGTCAAGGCTTCGTCCGCGTCCGGGTCGATGGCGAGCTGCACGAACTGGAGCGCGCCCCGCTGCTCGATCGTTATCGCCGTCACGATGTGGACGTGGTCGTCGACCGGCTCGAAGTGCGCCCGCAACTGCGCACCCGCCTGGCGGATGCGCTCGAGACCGCGCTGAGCGCCGGCAACGGAACGGCCATCGTCGCCCCCCTTGACGCACTGGGGCACAGCACGCCGCAATCC
>CAZHTF010000056.1:0-22297 GCA_964535305.1 uncultured Planctomycetales bacterium
GTCGCCGCAGCCGCGATCGTGCCCGCGGCGCCGCGCTCCGGCGCCGCCTGCGCGACGGGAGAACTCTCGCTGCCGCTGGGCGCAACGGTGCCCGGCGGCGGGAGGCTCAGCGCCCCGCGCGAGGCCCCGCCGCGCGCGGCACTCGAACGCCGCAAGACTTCGTACAACACCGGGCGGGTTTTTCGGGTCGACACGGCGAACCTCCAGATGCACTCCCAAACTCGCCGCGATTGTAAGTGCGCAGCGTGCGCGTACAAGCGCGGCGTGTAGCTGAGCGCGGCAGCGAGCTTCTGCGGCCGCGCAGTTCAGCACCGCATTTCGAGCGTCACCGCCGTAGCAGTCGGCGTGTGCTTTGCCGCCGACGGCCGTTACGATCTGGAATCATGGAAACGCACACGAATCGCGCCGGCGGGCTTCCGGGCTGGCTTCAGTGGACCTTTGCCGGCCGCGCGCTTGTCTTCGTGCTGGCGGCGACATCGATCTGGTGCCTGCTGGCCGAGATGTATCACCTGTGCGATATGCGCACGTTCGCACTGCTGATCCTGATCCCGGCGACCGTCGCACTCTACGGTCTGGCGCTGCTCGATCGGCAGGCTGGCGACGGGCAACTCTGGCGCGGCGTGATGATCGGATCGGCCGCCGGCCTGGTCGCGGCCGTCGCCTACGACGTCTTCCGCCTTCCGTTCGTGTTCTCGAACGAATGGGGGCTGCAGGCGATCGTGCCGCCGATGCCGCTGTTCAAGGTCTTCCCGCGCTTCGGCGCCATGCTGCTGGGTGAGCCGGTTGAGCAGCCCAGCTACTCACTGGTGGCGCATCTGCTCGGCTGGGCCTATCACTTCAGCAACGGGGCAACATTCGGCGTGATGTTTGCGGCGCTGATCGGCGAGGCAACCCGTCGTTACGCCGGCGGCTGGCACTGGGCGGTGCTGATGGCGGTGGTGATCGAGATATGCCTGCTACTCTCGCCGTACACGCGATTCTTCGGCATTCACTTCACGACGCGCTTCGTGGTCGTGACGCTGGCGGCGCACCTAATCTTCGGCGTCGCGCTGGGGCTGTCGTTTGCCTGGCACGCGCGCGTCTGGGTGCAACCCCAGGCCGCGCGTGTGTAATCAGGTTCACAGAGGCGCTGAACGCCGACTCGTTTCTCTCGCCGCACAGGCGTTAGCGGTAATACACGCTGCCATAGAAGCGCGGGCCACACGAACGATAGTAGTACGTCCGAGGGTAATACGAGTAGTGGTACACTGGGCGATAGTAGCTGCGGTAGTACCGCGGGCCCTCGTAATAGACAACCGGCGGACGCGACACGTACACGATCGGCTCGTCGTAGTACACGACGCGGTCATAGCAGCCGCCGCCGCCGTAGCTGATCCGCAGGCCGAAATCGTCCGCCAGCACCGGGGTGCTGAGCGCACCGGCAATCAGGGCCGCCAAGAGGGACTTGCGCATCGTCATTTGGAACTCTCCTTTGCAAGTACGCTCGAGTATGACTACTCGATTCGCTCCGTCGTCTCGTTGGACACACGCCGCCAACCGGCGTTGGTCCAGAGGCTGTGCGACTTCTGACGTGCGGATCGTCGGTCGCATTCACTCGACGACGCGCCGATTTGTAACCGAAAGGACGGAATAGGGTTACGATCTCGAGAATGCCCGAATGGTCCATAACGCCCGTCGGATATTCGGACGATATTCCGGCGTTACTGCCAGAGCTATGCGCCGCGACGGACTACGCCTGGCTTGACGGTGCCGCCGCGGCCAATGTGTGGCCTGCCGGCAGCGTGCCGCTGGGCCGATGGAGTCTGGTCGCACGCGCCGCGGCGCTGATCCTCGAACAGCCCGCGCATGGCGAGGCGACGCTCCGCGCCGGGCCGCACGTGCTCGACCGCGACGAAAGCGCCTGGAAGCTTTGGCGACGCACGGCCGAGCGCCTGCCGCGCTGGCCGACCTGCGCGTTCGATCTTTGCCCCGGTTGGGTCGGATTTGTCGGATTCGAGCTGGCGCGGCAACTGGAGCGTCTGCACGCGCGAATCGCCGCCGACCTGCATCAGCCGCGGATCCGCATGGCGCTTTACGACGCCGCGATCGTGTTGGATCACACGCAACGGGCGGCGTTCGCGATCGCCGCGGCACAGCCCGGCGCGGATTTGCCGTTTTCGCCGACATCAGCGGAAGAACTGGCGCAGCGCTGGGAGCATGCCCGTAGCGCGGCAGTCCGCAGCGCGCTGCCGGTTGGTGGCTCAGCGGCGAACGCCGATGCGGGCGGCGCTGTGGCGAGTTTGGATGCGGCCAGCGGCGCGACGCAGCTCCGGATCGAAACGTCGCGTGCCCAGTATCACGAACGCATCGCGCGGGCGCGCGAGTACATCGCCGCCGGCGACATCTATCAAGTCAATCTCGCTCATCGGCTGGAGCTCAGCGGACTGCCGCCAATCATCGAGCTCTATGCGCGCCTGCGCGACAGGAACCCGGCCCCGTATTCCGCGCTGCTGGCCTGGGACGACCACGCCATCGCATCGGCGTCACCGGAGTTGTTCCTGCATCTGCGCGATGGGCGCGTGACGACTCGCCCGATCAAGGGCACGCGGCCGCGTGGCGTCGACGCCGAGCACGACGCGAGACTGCGCGAGGAGCTGTTGGCCTGCGGCAAAGACGCCGCGGAGCTGGCAATGATCGTCGACCTTCACCGCAATGACCTTGGCCGCGTCTGTGAGCCTGGTAGCGTGTGCGTCACGGAGCCGCGCCGCCTGGAAACCCACCCGCGCGTGCTGCACACCGTCGCAACGCTGCAGGCGCAGCTCAGGCAAGAGCGCAGCGCTCTGGACTTGCTCGAAGCCTGCTTCCCGGCCGGGTCGATCAGCGGCGTGCCCAAGATCCGCGCGCTGCAGATTATTGACGAGCTGGAGACGGCCCCGCGCGGCGCGTATACCGGCGCCATCGGACTGCTAGGCCTCGACGGGCAGCTGGCTTTCAATGTCGCCATCCGCACTTTGCAGATCCGCGGTTCGCGTGGCACACTGCACGTTGGCGGCGGCGTCGTCGCCGAATCCGACGCCGACAGTGAGTACGACGAAACGCTGGCCAAGGCCCGCGGCGTGCTCGAAGCGCTCGGCGTCACTCCGCCTCGGCTGGAGCCTGCGCGTGCGTGAGTGGGTCAGCTTCAACGGCGACTTGATGCCCGCCGACCAGGCGCGCGTCAGCGTATTTGACTCCGGCTTCATGCAGGGCGTCGGCCTGTTCGAGACCATGAGACTCTACAACGGCCGCGTCTTCCGGCTCGAGCAGCACATCGACCGGCTTCGGGCCAGCGCCGTGCGGCTCGGCTGGAGCGTCACGCCGGACGAAGACCGGCTCCGCGAGAATGTCGAGCTTGTCGCGGGCGCGATTGAGCAGAGCGACGCGCGCGTGCGCCTCACGGTGACGAGCGGCGCGGTGCGCATCAGCGAGCGCGAGACGCCGGACGTGACCATTGTGGCGTCCGCGTCGCCGGGGTTGGCGTATCCGCCGGAGATCTACCAGCGTGGCGTGAGCGTGGTGCTTTCGACCTATCGGCAGTCGCGATTCGATCCGCTCGCGGGCCACAAGACCTGCAGCTATTTCGCGCGGCTGGCGTCGCTGCGCGAGGCGTATTCGCAATCCGCGTTCGAGAGCATCTGGCTCAACGATGAGGAGCTGCTGGCGGAGGGCGCGATCAGCTCGCTGTTCCTGGTGCGGCGTGAGAAGCTGCTGACGCCGCCGCTGGATACGCCGGTGCTTCCCGGCATCACGCGGGCGGCAGTCATCGAGATCGCCGAGAAGCTGGGGATCGTTGTGGAAGAGGCCGCGCTGAGTGTCGACGACTTGCTCAGCGCCGACGAAGCGTTTCTGACCAACAGCATGATCGAGCTGGCCCCGATTGCCCGCGTCGGGCGCCAGGCGATCGGCCTGGAAAAGCCCGGCGAGCTGACGCTGCATCTGGCGGAGAGCTACCGCAGCCGCGTGCTTCGCGAGTGCGGCCATGCTTGAACCGAAACAAAACTGCGCGCCGAGCAGCGTCGCAACTTTGCTGGACGAATTGGATCGGCTGGCCCCGCTGGCGGATGCCGCCGAGTGGGACAACGTCGGCCTGATCGCCGGGCAGCCGGAGTGGCCGGCGACGCGTGTACTGACCTCGATCGACCTGACCGACGCCGTCGCCGACGAAGTGCTGCGCGGCGGATTTGACTGCGTGCTCGCGTATCACCCGCCGATCTTCAAGGGCACACGCCGCATCGCGCCCGGCGCCGAGGCATCGACGCGTCGGCTGGCGGAGCTGCTCGCGGCGCGGGTTTCGCTGCTGGCGATTCACACGGCGCTCGACGCCGCCGTCGGCGGCACCAACGATGTCCTGCTTGATTGCTTCGAATTGGCGCGGCGCTATCCGCTCGACGCGCAGCCCGCGTCGGAGTCTCTGTGCAAACTGGTCGTGTTCGTGCCGGGTGACGCACTCGAGCGGCTGCGCAGCGAGCTCGCGCGGGCCGGGGCCGGGCAGATCGGACACTACGCCGAGTGCAGCTTCGAGCTGCAAGGCCAGGGCACATTTCGCGGCGACGATTCGACCAACCCAGTGATCGGCCAGCGCGGCCAACTCGAGCGCGTCGCGGAAGTGCGGCTCGAGATGCTCGCGCCGCAGCGCCGCCTAGGCGAGCTGGTGCGCTGCATCTACGCCAATCACCCGTACGAAGAGCCGGCGTATGACATCTACCCGCTGAGCACGCTGGCCGGCCGCGGACAGGTCGGGCTGGGCCGCGTCGGCGTGCTGGCGCAACCGCAGCCCGGCAGCGAGCTCGTGAAGCGCCTGCAGCCGCACGTGGATTTGAGCAATGCACGCATCGTCGGCGACCTCCGCCGAACGTTTTCATCCGTCATCGCCGCCGCAGGCGCCTTTGGCGTGCGGCGCTTCCGCGACCCGGCGGCACTCGTGCTGACCGGCGAGTTCAAGCATCACGACGCGCTCGAGCTGCTCAAGCACGATATCTGCGCCATTCATCTCGGGCACGACGCCAGCGAGCGGCCGGCGCTGGGCGCGCTCAGCATGCGGCTGGCAGCGCAATTGCCCGCGGTGAAATTCACGGCGGCACAGGCGGATCGCTCGCCGTTTCGTCCGCTGGATTTGAACGCCTGAACCGGCCGAAAGGAGCACGCCATGTCCGCTAGCCCGTTGCAACCCTTCGTCCTGGCGGTTTTTTGCGCTGCACTGCTGAGCGCGGCGACGCAGGCGCGGGGCGGCGGCGACGGCGACGCGATCGCAATCGTCAACGGCGAACCCATCAACCGCGCGCGGTTGGTCGACGCCTTGATCGACGCGCACGGATTGCCCCTGCTGCAACAACTGATCGTGCTCGACGTGGTCAAGCAGGAGTCGCGTAAACGCGGCTTCAAGGTCTCCTCCGCGGAGATCGATTTCGAGATGCAGCAGGCGCTCGAACGCATCAAGACCAGCGACCCCAGCGTAAAACTCGATGCCGACGACCGGCTCAAGGCGCTCGACCAGGTGCTCGAGCAGCGCGGCGTGTCGATGACCGAGTTCATGATCTCAATGGAACGCAACGCGCATCTGCGAAAGCTGGTCGCGGCTGATTTGAAGCTGGAAGAGACCGACCTACGCGAAGAGTTCGCCCGTGCCTACGGCGAAAAAGTTGTCGTGCGGCACATTCAGTTGACCGACCGCCGCAGCGTTGATGAGGCGGTCGATGCGCTCAGCCGCGGCGCGGACTTCGCCGACCTGGCGCGGCGCCTGAGTCGTAATGCCGAGAGCGCCGCGCGTGGCGGGGAATTGCCGGCGTTCACGTTTGAGGACAGCAGCGTTCCGGCGCTGCTGCGCGAGGCGGCCTTCTCGCTGGCGCCGGGCGAAGTCTCCGCCCCGCTTCAGGTCGAGCGCGTCACGCATATTTTGAAGCTGGAACGCCGCGTCGCGCCTGAAAACGTTCGTTTCGAGGACGTCCGCGGCGCGGTCGAGCAGCGCATGCGCGATCGCGCCACGCGGCTGCGAATGAACGAGCTGGCGACCGAACTGTTCAACAAGGCCCAGGTCCGCGTGCTGGATGCCGGCCTGCGAACCCGCTACGAGGGCTTCATCCAGCGCGGCGGCAACAAGGCCGCGGGAAGGACGCCGTAGAGTCTGTTCGCCCGCGCGCCTGCGCGAATCCGCCCAAGCGCTCCGACCCCAATCCAGATTTCTCTGGACACCTTGACGGACCGTTGCAGAATACGGGTAGCCGATCTGGGCGGCGCTCTCACGGCGTGACCGCGTTGGGTCGCACGCCAGCAGCCGCAGCCATTCTAAATTGAGGGAGAGCCACAATGCTTCGTCGAATGATGCTGATCGGGGCCGGTCTCGCGCTGGCGACATTGGCCTGGGCCTGGCCGACTTCTGCCGACAACAACCCGCAAACTCCGATCTCCGAACCTGCCGTTGAAATGCTGGTGCCCGTGCCCGCGACCGGCCTGCCACCACCCGCCACGGACGTCGCGCCGCCGCAAGCAGTAGCGCCCCACGCAGGCGCAGCGGCGGTAATCACCACGGGTCAAGAGGATTCGGCGCAGCCCGAGTTGGTCCTGCCCGGCAACCAGCCGATCGTCGACCCGATTGACCTGGATCCTGGCCAGCTCGAGCGCGACGGCGGCAACGGGGTATTGCCCACAGCGGCCTCGTGCTTGGTCGGCGTCAGCAAGAATCTGTGCAATGGCCTGCTGCTCAACGGCTCTTGGCAGGAGGTCGTCTGCGGGACGGCGGCGAATACGACATGTCGCACGCTGGTCGGCCGCGGGGCGACGTTGCAGGTCATGGTGCAAAACAATCCGGACGGCTGCTCGAACACGCCGACGCCGGTCATCGTCCGCTGCGACGAAAGCCCGACGCTTTCCGGCCCGCTGTCCGCTACGCTGGATTTTCGTCTGCGCCTGGGCGACGCCTGCCAGACGCGCGGCGCGTTCTGGGGCAATTACTGGATGTCCGCAAACATGCTGCCGGTCATCGCGGTTGCGGGTTCAATGGAAGGGACGGCGGGCGTCGGCACCGATCGCCCCGTTCGCTGCCTGGCCACCTCGCCCACACCTACCTGCGGATCGGCCTGTGAGACCTGCGCGGCGGCGCGTTTCGACGCGGCAAACAACCGCTGGACCATTCCGGTCGAGGGCGTGATGCGCGGCCGGGTGGCATTCGGGCCGCACGCGGGCTGCGTCATCCGCGTCAGCATGAGCGGCACATTCTCCGCACCGGGAACCATCCGCGGACCGATCCCGCCGGATCAACTGGGCACTGGCTGGTTCTTCTGCGGGGCAATGGACGGGATTCTGGAGTGCCCGTGCCGGACGAATTAGCGCGCCGGTTTCGCCCCAGCGAGGCGCCGCAGTGTAATCACATGAGATGGCTGTCTTCTGGTTGAACCAGACAAACTCGGGAAGATATCCCGGCGGGAGACCGCCTTTCATGTGATTACACCTTGCGGCGCGTACGGGGCCAAAGGTCACCCGACAACAGGCGCCGGATGAACGCGGGCGATTCGCAACGCGACGGCCGGCGCGCGATCCGAGCCACCAAACGGGCAGCAGGCAAGATACGCTCGACGCGCGGGTTGCGCTACGTGCGGCCCGCTCGGCGGACGGTCAGCGGCGTGGTGGCAAAGGTCGGACCCAGGCTGCCGCTGGCGAGCCGCAGCCGCTCGGCCTGCTCGCAGATGATCTGCACGCCCAGGTCAATGTCATCGGTGACGGTGAAGAGCTCGATGTCTGGCGGGCTGATGTACGCGTGCGTTTTCAGCAGCGTATTACGCAGCCAGTCGACCAGCGGCGTCCAGAAGGCGCTGCCGATCAGCACGACGTTCATTGGCTCGACTTTGTTGGTCTGGATGAGCGTGATGGATTCGAAGAATTCGTCGAGCGTGCCAAAGCCGCCGGGAAAGCAGACGATGGCGCCGCTGTACTTGACGAACATCACTTTTCGTACGAAGAAGTAGTTGAAATCGAGCGGGATATTCTGATAGGGATTGGGTCGCTGCTCCTGTGGCAGGACGATATTCAGCCCGACGCTGCGGCCCCCGGCCGCGGCCGCGCCGCGATTGGCCGCCTCCATGATGCCCGGGCCGCCGCCGGTGATCACGGTCAGCCCGCGTGTGGCGAATTGACGGGCCATTTCGAGCGCCTGCTGATAGTAGGCGTCGTCGGGCTTTGTGCGGGCCGAGCCGAAGATCGAGACGGCCGGCCCGATGTGCGACATCACCTCGAACCCTTCGACAAACTCCGCCATGATGCGGAAGATCCGCCAGGTTTCTTCGGCAACGCGTTCCGGCGGCAGTGTGGCATCCGGCATGAGCGAGATCTCGCGATCGTGTGCGCTGCGTCCGCGGCCCCCGCGCCGACGTCGGCGTCAGGTCAGCGGCCAAACCAGCGGGATGATAATCCCCGCCGTCAGCCAGCAAACCAGGTCGAGCGGGAGTCCGGCGCGAATGAAGTCGGAGAAGCGGTAGCCGCCCGGACCGTACACCATCATGTGTGTCTGGTAGCCAAACGGCGTAGCGAACCCGCAGGAGGCCGCGATCGCCACCGTGATCAGCAGCGGCCGGGCCGGGATGCCGGTCTGCTCCGCAACCGACAGCACCAGCGGAAACAGCAGCGCGGCGGCGGCGTTGTTGGAGATCAGCTCGGTTGCCAGCAGCGTTACGCCATACACCGCGAAAAGCACCGCGTGCGGCCCGAGGTTTCCGGTCGCCGAGAGCAGCCCGCTGGCCAGTGCATCGGCTGCGCCGCTCTTGTCAAGCGCCAGGCCGACCGCGAATGACGCGGCGATCGTAAGCAGCGTGCTCAGGTCGACGCTACGTCGCGCTTCGGACGAGGTCAGGCAGCGCGTCACGACCATCAGGCCCGCGACCAGGAACGCCGCCAACACGATCGGCATGAAGCCGGTTCCGAATGCCATCATTCCGATCAGGAATGCCAGCAGCCCCAGCGCCACGTAGGCGCGCTCGTGCCGCACGGGCTGGGCGTCGTTGAGGCCACTGACCACCAGGAACGCCGGATTGTTTCGGTGCGCCTGAGCGAAGTTGGCGCCGCTTTGGAGCAGCAGGGTATCGCCCTCGCGCAGCACGATGTCGCCGATGCGGCCTTCCAAGCGCTCGCCATTGCGATGCACCGCGACGACGGCGGCGTTGTAGCGGGCGCGGAAGTTCGAATCGCGCACGCTGCGGCCGATCAGCGGCGAGGTGCGCGAAATTACGGCCTCGCAGTAGCGCCGATAGCGCTTTCGCCGCGTGTCGTTCTCGTCGACGCCATGAATCACCGGCGTGAGCCCGGGCGTGCGTTCGAGCTCGACGATGTGGCTGATGACGCCGGTGAAGCTGAGCTGGTCGGCCTGCAGCAGTTGCTCATCCGGCGCTACCGGGGCGATCACGCGACCTTCGCGCAGGATCTCGACCAGGAACAGTCCTTCCAGGTGTCGTAGGCCGGCGCTTTCGACCGTCTTGCCGATCAGCGGGCACCCGGGCTGCACAAGCATTTCGATCATGAACTCGCGAGAGCGGGCCCCGAACTGTTCAAGCAGGTCGAGCCGGTTCGGCAACATCCGCCGCCCGAGCGTGAACAGGTAGATCGAGCCGATGATCGCCAGTGGCACGCCGACCCACGAGAGGTCAAAGAACCCCAGCGGCGCGAGCTGCGCCTGGAGCTCGGGCGATTGGGCCGTGCCGCGCGCCTGGCGCATCAGGCCGCTGACAACCAGGTTGGTGCTGGTGCCGATCAGCGTGCATACGCCGCCCAGGATGGTCAGGTAAGAAAGCGGGATCAGCAGCCGTGAGGGCGAGACGCGATGCTTGCGGCACCAGTCGCTGACGACCGGCAGCAGCATCGCCACGACCGCCGTGTTGTTCAGGAACGCCGAGAAGCCGATCACCTGCGGCGCCATGCGCAGTAGCGCGGCCTGCTCGGAGCGGGCCCGGCCAAGGAGCTGCGTTCCGAAGCGCTCCAGCGCACCGGTCTCGCGCAGGCCGGTCGCGACGACGAAGAGCGCGGCCACGGTGAGCATCTCGGTGTTGGCGAAGCCGTGAAACATCTCCTGCGGCGTAAGCACGCCGGTCAGGCACAGGACCAGCGCGGCGCCGAGCATGATGGCGTCTGGCGGACCGACTTCGCGGGCCAGCGCCGCGAACGCCAGAATGACAGTGACGATGGTGATCCAGGCGTGCAATGTGAGCTCGCCGGGTGCGGGGCTGCTGGCAGACTGTGCCAACGTGAGCATGTATTGTCCGAGCACCGCTGCTCCTTGCGAGAGTGTCGCGTACCTTATCGCCACTTTTTGAGGTGACGCCAGCGCGCGGCGCTCGCCTGGCTTGCACGCCTGTGCGCGGCGCGAATACTGTATGCCGAATGCAGACGGCTCAAGGCGGCGCAGCACCGGCCAGCGGCGGCCGCCGCGCAGATTCGGCCCACGTCAAGCGCGAAGCGCGCGCGCACTTTGACCGCTGGGCGCTCTCGTACGATCGCTCGCGGCTGAATGAGCTGGTGTTCTTCCCCAGCATCCGCGTCTGCCAGGCGCAGATTGCGCGCTGGAAGCACTCGCACCGCGGCGGCTACAGCATGCTCGATGTCGGCTGCGGAACCGGCACGCTGCTGGCGCTGCAGGCGCAAGATGCGGCGGCTGAGCAGCTGGTGGGGCTGGATTATTCGCCGGTGATGGCCGCGCGGGCCGCGGAGAAATTCTCACAAAGCGAGCAGCGCGGGCGGCTGTCGGCGTTGGTGGGCGATTCGGAGCGGCTGCCGTTTGGCGACAGCTCGTTTGACGTGATCACCTGCTGCAATTCGTTTCACCACTATCCGCACCAGGCGCAGGTGTTGCTCGGGTTCCGGCGCGTGCTGCGGCGCGGCGGGATGCTGATCCTGATCGACGGGTTTCGCGACAACGTGATTGGCTGGGTAATCTTCGACGTCTGCGTGGCCGGGATCGAGGGCAACGTGCATCACGCGCCGTGGAGCCAGGTCCGCGCGCACGCGGCGCAGGCCGGCTTCTCTCGCATCGAGCAACGCAAGCTGAACGTGCTTGCGCCGTTGCTGGTGACGGTGGCGTATCCGTAAGAAACTTCTCCATACCGCGCACGCGTGCACGCGTGACCACGCCCGGTCGGCGACATGAGCCAATCCAGCGCACTGCCGCCAAATGCGATTTCAGCGGGCTTGAATCCGCCGCAATCGTCTCTGGCGGTGCTGCTGCTGTCGATGCTGCTGTTCGTCACGCCGGTGCTGGTGCTCTCGCAGATTACGGCGCATTTGCGGACGGACGTGGTCGATGACCAGATGTTCGGGTATTTCGGCTGGCGGATCGCGCACGGCGCGGTGCCGTACCTGGACGTGTGGGACAACAAGCCGCCCGGCGTGTACTGGATCAACGCGCTGGGCATGCTGCTTGGCCTTGATTCGTACGCAGGTGTGATCGCGCTGTGTGCCGCGGCCCTGGTTCTCGCGCACGTCTTCTTCTTCTGCATCTGTGCATCGGTCTATCACCGCGACGTCGCGGTCGTGGGCACGATTTTCGCCGGGTTTTATCTAGGAAATTCGTACTACCAGGCCGGGACCAACCGCACCGAGACCTTCCTGGTGGCCTGCGAGCTGGCGGCCATGCTCACGTACGTGCGCTCGTGTACGCACGACCGCAACTGGCGCTGGCTCCTGGCCGGCGGGCTCGCGGGCCTGGCGTTTCTTTTCAAGCAGGTCGGATTGGCCGCGTGGGGCTGCATGGGCCTGCACACGATCGCTCTGGTGCTCGCCGGCGATCTCGCCTGGCGCGCCGGCCTGCGCCGCTGCTTATTGTTGCTCGCCGGCGCGGCGCTGCCACTGGCGCTCGCCGCCGCGTTGCTGGCGTGGCAGGGCGCGCTCGATGCGGCGCTGTTTGCCACGTTTGGATTCAATCGTGCCTACATGGCGACCGGCGACACGAACCTGACGAACACGGTCGCCAATCGCATCCGGCTGCAGTTTGAGCTGCTGCCGGTGCTCAAGATGCCGCTGCTGGCGGCAGCGGCGGCGGCGATCCACGCCGGACTTTGGTGGCTGCGGCCCATCTTTCGCCCGCGCGAGATTCTGAAGCCCTTGCAGGCGTTGCGACCCACGTGCCCGCGCTACATGCTGCTGTTTGGCATGTGGTTCGTCGTGGCGCTCTACGGTGCGCTGATCAGTCCACACGCGTTCCGGCACTACATCATCCCGGCGCTGCCGCCGCTGCTGCTTTTCGCAATCTATTTGGTGAATGTGCTGCGTGCAGAGTTCGGGCTGCTGGCGGCGATGCAGCGGCGCATCTGGGTGGTGGGCGTCTTTGTGCTGCTGGGCTACCTGACGCTGGATGCTCTCTATCTTCACATCAGTGAAGTCGGGCGCGTCTGGATCGAGCGCGTCCAGCCCGACGCGCACAAGGGATTCGTCAGCGCCGAGTGGGAGATCGTCGGCGAGCGCGTCGCGGCCAATACGCAGCCCGGCGACCTGATCCAGTGCTGGGGCTATCAGCCGGGTGTGTACCTGGTTGCGCGGCGGATCAACGCCTCGCGCTTCGCCACCATGGAAAAAATCGGCCAGGTGCGCGACGGAGCGCGGTTCATCAAGGAAGAGATCCTGCAGAGCGTGCTGAGCAAGCGTCCGGCGCTGCTGGTGATGAGCGCGTCGGACTGGGCCTGGCTGGGCGAGCTGGCCCGGGCCGGCCGCGAACGGCCCGACTCGAGCGAAGCGCTCGACGCGCAAATGGAGGCGTTCATCCGCGAGAACTACGAGCTGGCCGAGGAAGTCCGCGAAGCCAACACGCTGCTGTTCCGCCCGCGCCGCGCGCTGCGCTCGCCGCGGCGCTGACGCCAGCGGCAAGCCGCGATTTGCGCGGCAGAAGCCTCACGCGCCCTGCTTCGAGAGTGACTGGATCTCCTCCATCACCGCCTCAATCAGCGGCCGCAGCGTCGCCGCGCTGAAATCGAATTTGCAGCCGGCCGCTTCGAACAGCTCCGGCAGTGGACGCGAGCCGCCCAGCGCCAGCCCGTTGCGATAGAAGGCGACCGCCTGGGCGTAGTCGCGACGGCTGTTGAGCCAGACCTGCAGCGCGCCGATCTGGGCGATGCCGTATTCCACGTAATAGAACGGCACTTCGAAGAAATGCAGCTTCCGGTGCCAGAGGTGCCGCTGCTCCAGCTCCAGACCGCTCCAATCAGTCTCGCGCGCGAAGCGCCGCCAGATCTTGACCCACTCGTCTTTGCGGCGTTCGATGTCGTGGTCGACGTTGGTGTAGACGTAATGCTGGAAGCCGTCTACGCACGCCATCCACGGGAAAAACGAGATCATCTCGGTGAAGAAGCGCTTGCGGGCCCGCGGCGCGTCAGTCCCGTAGAATTCGTCCAGGTAGGGCAGTGCCAGGCATTCCATGCCCATGCTGCCGACCTCGGCAAACTCCGTCGGGCACCCGCGATAGGGCAGCAGCGGATCCTGGCGGCTGGCCCAGCTATGAAAGGCATGGCCGGCTTCGTGAAGTAGCGTTCGCACGTCGCGCTCGGTGCCAACGGCGTTCATGAAGATGAAGGGCAGCCGTCGCGCTTCGTAGTTCGCCTGGTAGCCGCCCGGTGCTTTGCCCTTGCGGCTGCCCAGGTCGAGCAGATCCTCGCGGTGCAGCCGGTCGAATTGTTCGCCCAATTCGCCGGAGATGCGGTGGAAGATCCGGCTGCAGCCCTGGATCAGGCGTTCGTCGGTCTCGAAGGGCCGCAGCGGCGGGCGGCTGTCGGTGTCGACGGCATTGTCCCACGGGCGCAGTTGACTCAGGCCCAGCTTTCGGCGGCGCTCATTGGCCAGCTCGCGGACGGCCGGCAGCACGACCGCTTCGATTGCGTCGTGGAATGCCAGGCAGTCTTCGGGCGTGTAATCAAAGCGCTCCAGCTCCTTGAAGGCGTATTCTCGGAAGTCGCGGCAGCCGGCGTTCTGCGCGATGCGGTGCCGCACCGCGACCATCTTGTCGTACAGCGCGTCGATCGCTTCGCGGTCGGCCAGCACACGCTCGGCGCCCAGCCGCCAGGTTTTCTCGCGCAGCGCGCGGTCGGGCTCCTCCAGGTAGCGGTCGAGCTGCTGCAGCGTCTGCTCGCGGCCGTCGAATTGCGCCGTCATGCTCGCGGTAATCTTCTGATACTGCTGCGAGAGCACCTCGTTTTCGGTTTTTAGTGCGATGTTCTCCTCTCGATAGAGCTCGATCGAGTTGCGGATGCTGCGCTCGAGCACTTCGTAGCGCTTCCGCGGAAGCGCAAACTTGCGGGCCGCCTGGTCCGCCTTGCGCCGCAGCCGGTCGCTCCAGGGCTCGCGCAGCGGCTTGACGTTCTCAATGAAATCCAGAAAACGTGCCTCGCGCTGCGGATCGTCGGTCTGCCGCGTCATCGCGATGTAGCGGGCTGTGCCTTCTTCGCCGAATATCGACTCCACTTCGCTGAAGTCCAGCAGCCATTGCTCGTACTGCTCCGCCGAATCCAGCGGACGCTCCGCCAGCTCGCGGTAATAGTGCTCGGCGGTCGGCCAATGCCCCAGATCGGCCTCGGCGGCGACCAGGCGGCGTGGAAACTCCGGCTGCGATACGGCCGTGCTCATCAGGCTCCCTTTCGATCGAACGCTGCGACGGATGATACGGGATGACGCGGGTTTCGGCGCGCCCGATGCAAGCGGCGCATTCGCTGAAGGATGCGGCGCGCTCGATTCGATCCGCTCAGCCGCGTCGGATACACTCCCGAGCGGAGGCCCGAAATGCCGCCGATGCGTCTGACGAGTGACCGAGCGCAACTCCTGGTGGTCGATATCCAGGAGCGGCTGATCCCGCATATTTCCGGCCATGCCGAGCTGATTCAGCAGAGCGTGCGGATGCTGCGGGCGGCGGCACTGCTGAGTGTCGCGGTGACGATTTCGGAGCAGTATCCGCAGGGGCTCGGGCCGACGCACGGCGAGATTCGCGCCGCGGCCGGCGAGGCGGCACTGCTGCAGAAGATGAGCTTCAGCGTTTGCGGCGAGGAGCACTGCCTCAGCCGCGTTCGCGAGCTGGACAGGCCGCAGGTGCTGCTGCTCGGGATCGAGACGCACGTGTGCGTGCTGCAGACGGCGCTCGACTTGCTCGCGGCCGGGCTTTCGCCAGTGCTGCTGTGCGACGCGGTCGGTTCGCGGCGGGTGCAGGACCGCGAGGTGGCGTTGGGCCGCATGCGCGACGCGGGCGTGCTGCTCACGACGGTCGAATCCGTGATTTACGAGTTGATGGGCCGCGCCGGAACGGACGTCTTCCGTCGAATGCTGCCGATTGTTCGCTGAGCGGCGCATCGCGGGCGGCGGCATTTTGAGGGCAGTGCGCATGTCGCGGCAGTGGCCGGACTCGAATGACGACTTCGCCGACGATCGCGACGCGCCGCAACCGGCCGACCTGGAGCGCTTCGGCGACAGCGACGACGCCGACAGTGAGACGGTGGCTTGCCCGAGTTGTCTGCGGGCGATCTGGGAAGAAGCCGAGCAGTGTCCGCATTGCGGCGAATACGTTACGCGCGGCGGACAGCTTCCGGCCCGCGCTGCTGGCGGTGTCTGGGCGGTGCTGGGCGCCGTTCTGGCGATTGTGCTGACGCTGCTGGCGATCCGCTGGCTCTGAGGGATGCCGCTCGCTGCGGCCAGCGGGCGTATTCGCTGCGGCCGGCTTGTCCCGCGTGCCGTTGCGGATAAGTTATACTTTGTTGGGAGCTTGCGAATGGGGATCTGCATGAAGCGCAAATTCTCGACGATCGCCTGTGTTGCGTGCTTCGGCGCTGCGAGCGTGCTGGCGGACCTGGAGAAGGGTGCGGTTGCGCCGGAGATCGAAGCGCGCGAATGGCTGAACACCGAGGAGCCGCTGACGCTGACCGACCTGCGCGGCATGGTGGTGGTGCTGTTCTTCTTCACGTCGTTTGACGCGGCCGGTGGTCAGAACCTGATGACCTTCATTAACGTCATGGAGAACAGCCCGGGCCTGGGCCGCTCACAGGGCGTGATCGTGGTGGGCTTGTCCGACGCGGACCGCAAGCGCGTCGAGCCGATCCTGGCCCGCGAGAAGGCCTTCTTCCCGGTGGGTGTTCAAAGCGATACGCAGCAGGAATATCGCATCAGCTCGCTGCCGCGCTTCGTCGTGATCGATGCCAGCGGGCGCGTCTCATTCACCGGCATGCCGGCCAACGCCGAGGACTTCTCGCGCGCCGTGCGCGACGCGATGGCGGAAGTACCGCCCAGCAAGACGCATCCGGCCGAGGCTCGCCGTGTGCGGATGCTGCTGGAGGAAGCCCGCGAAGCGCTGCGGAAGGAGCAGTATCGCACGGCGTATCAAGCCGCGACGGATGCAGCCGAGATCGCCTTAGCGGGCGACGCGCTACGCGCCACCTGCCAGGATTACGTCGACCTGCTCGAAGCCATCGCCCGTGATCAGCTCGCCGGGGTCGATGCGCTGGTCGATCAGAAGAACTTCGCCGAGGCCGTGCGGGCTTTGCGTACGGTCTCGCGCAAATTTGAGCGATTTGAGCTGGGCAAGACGGCCCAAACGCGTCTGGAGGCCTTGCGCGATCAGCACCCGGAGATCGCCAAGATTCTGGAGAGCCAGCAGTCCGACGCGAAGGCCCGCAGCCTTTACGCCGAGGCGCGCGAGGCGATCGAAGCCCGGCAATTCGGGGTCGGCTATCGCAAGCTGGAGGAGATCAGCAACAACTACGCCGGCAGCGAGTTCGCCGAGCATTCCGCCGCGATCCTGAAGCGCATGCGGCAAAACGAGCTCGTGATGCGCGAGGTGCGCGACGTGCTGGCGGCCAAGGACTGCGAAATGTGGCTGTCTCAGGCGCGCAGCTTCATTCGCGCCAACCAGTTCGCGCGGGCCAAGGAGCTGCTGAACAAAGTGGTGGAGAAGTACCCGGGAACGCGCTTCGACGACCAGGCCCGTCAGGAACTGGCGAACCTGCCCTAGCCGTGGCACGCTTTCCAGGCGAGCGAATGCACGCGAAGGATCCGTACCAAATCCTCGGCGTCTCGCGCAGCGCGTCGCAGGACGAGATCCGCGCCGCGTATCGGCGGCTGGCTAAGCGCCATCATCCCGATCGAAACCGCGGCGACAACGCCGCCGCCGAACGCTTTAAAGAAGTGCAGGCGGCGTACGAAGTGCTGGGCGACGCGCAGCGCCGCGCGCAGTATGACCAGTTCGGTGCCGGCGGGCCGCGACCGCATTTCGAGAATTGGGCCGACGCCGGGGGTGTCAACTTCGGCGGCGACGACATCAGCGGCTTCGGCGACCTCTCCGACATCTTCGAGCAGTTTTTCCGCCGCGGCGGAGAGCGCCCGGTGCGACGGCGGCGCGCTGCGGGAAGCGCGGCTCGCCCGGTCGCCGATGTCGAGCACGAAATTGAGATCGACTTCGAATCGTCCGTGCGCGGCACGCGCCGCGAGCTGCTGCTCGACGCCGGCAGCGGCCACAGCGAGCGGATCGAATTTCGCGTGCCGCCGGGCATCGCCGATGGGCAACGGGTGCGCGTTCGCGGAAAGGGCGCCAGCAGCGGCGCGGGACGCGGCGATCTGCTCATCCGCGTCCGCGTTCGGCCGCATGCGACCTTTCGCCGCGAGGGTAACGATCTGCTGGTGGATGTGCCGATTACGCTGACGCAGGCAGCCCTCGGCGCCAAGGTCGATGTGCCAACGCTGGACGAGGTCACGCGCGTCACCGTCCCGGCGGGCACCTCCAGCGGCACCAAATTGCGGCTGCGCGGCCTGGGTGTGCGCGATGCGCGCGGAGGCGAACCCGGCGACCTGCTGGCGGTGGTCCGCATCATCGCGCCGCGCGAGCTCTCGCCGCGGGCGCGCGAGCTGCTCGAGGAGCTGGAGGCCGAACTCGGCCGGTCGCCGCAGATCGGCGCGCGGCGCTGATCCGACGCAGCACGTGTGCCGCGGCGCGGTCGGTGTGAAGAGGACCCCGTGCGTTTCTCAAACTCGCCACCTTCCAGCAAGCTCGCCGGCGCCTTCATCGCGGTCGGATCGCTGCTGATCATCATCAGCTTCGCGTATCTGCGCTGGTCGCAGAATTTTGAGCTGACCGTCGCCGCCGATCCGCGCGTCAGCGGGGCGGTGGTGCATAGCGGCGGGATCCCGCTGGCGGCAAGGGTCGGCGCGCTGTATACGACGCTACTGGCGACATTTCTGCTGTTGCTGGTATTTCTGTTCGGCTCATTCATCCTGGCCCGTACGCTACGCATCGCGCGCGCGCGAGCCGCAGCCGCTTCCGGACCTTCGGAGTATGTGGACGTGTGGCGGATGTACCGGCTGACAGAGGCGGACCTGGCGCGGGCGACGCGCGAGGACGACGACAAGCACGACCCGCCGCGCGACGAACCCGGCGACGCCGACCCAGGTGGACCGGATCCGTCCGACTCGGGCGCTGGCCCGGGCGGCAGTCCCGGCGATGCCGCCCCCGGTCCGGGCGCGCCCTGACCAAGGAACGCTCATGCCTGATGCGCGAAACAGCCCGCGCCCGGTCGCACCGACCGTTCGATTGGTCGAGCGGCTGTATGTGTTCTGGATTGTCAGCACGCTGCTGACTCTGTGTTTAGTGCTGCTTGTGGCGCTGTTGGGCCGCTCGGTGATAACGCAGCAGACGCGCGCGATCGATCAACTCGGGACGCGCATCGTCGAGCTCGAGGCCGCATTGCACGGGCTGATCGCCAACCGCTCCGCCAGCGGCGGAGCCGGCCCGAGCAGCGCCAGCACGCGCCCCGCGGTTTCGCCCGCCGCGCAGCCTGCTGTGCTGCCGCCGGTTCCGCTGGCGCACAGCGTGATGACTCAGCCCGCCGAGGCGCCGCGTTCAAGTGTGCCGAGTGAGACATCGACGCCTCGCGCGCCGGCGACCGCACCCGGCAAGGCCGCGTCCTCAGACGGCGCCACGCTGAACGGTGACGGCGCTGAATCCCTGGTGCAGCGCGGCCGCGCCTTGCTGCGGCGCAGCAACGACGCGCCGCCCGAGCTCGCAGACGCAGCCGCGGCGGCGGCGCTGCTGGATCAACCGGAGTCGCGGCTGGCGACGTTGCCGCCCAGCGCAGCGTTGGATGCCGCGCTCGTGGCGCGCCTGCTGGATCGGACGGAGCAGGCCGCGCGCCTGGCCGAGCAAGCCGAGCGCGGCGGCGCATCGCTGCGCGAGTATGACGAGCTTTGCGCGCGGCTGTTGATCGACGCCGCGCAACTGGATGCGGCGCAGCCCTTCGCCGAGCGAGCGGCCGCCAGCGGCGATCCGACCGGTCGCACGCTCCTGGCGTACATTCACGCCGCGCGCGGCAACCTGGTGGCGGCGGAGGAGACGCTCGGGCGGTTGGAAGGCGGCATGCCCGCGTTCGTCACCGATCGCGTGCGGCTCGGGCGGCTGCTCATGCAACTCGAGCGCGGCGACGACCTGCGAATCCTGGTGTCGCAGCTTGGCGCCGACGAAGGGCCGCAGCGCGAAGCGCGGCAATTGCTGCACGCGGTGGTTAGCGTGCTTGACGGCCGATTGGTTGAAGCGCTGGCGCTGCTGGACTTTCTGCTGACGCGCCAGCCACAGGATTATGACGTGCTGACCTGGCGCGGCGTGGCACTGCTGCAAGCTGGTCAGCTCGAAAGCGCCCGCGAAGCCCTGGCGCACGCCGAGCGCTTTCCGCAGCGCCCGGAGGCGTGGTATTGGCAGGGCATGCTCGAGCTGCGCGGCGGTCGCAGCGAATTGGCCGTGGCGCGGCTCAAGCAGGCAGTCGGCTGCGCGCCGTGGCACGCGGCCGCCTGGGAGGCGCTTGCGACGATCGCGTTCAACCAGGGCGAGCTGGCCCAGGCCGAGCGCGACGTGATCGCCGCGATCCTGGCCAATCCGCGGCGTGCGTCGGCAGAATTCCTGCTGGCCTTGATTCACTGCCGGCAGACGCGGCGCGACGAGGCGGCCGGCGCGCTCGAGCGCGCTTTCCGGCTTGAGCGGCGCTTGTTGGGCGTGGCCAAGCAGACCGAGGCGATCACGCGCTTGTTCGAGCCGGCGGAGCTGGATGCATTGCTCGCTGCGACGCCCGCGACCCGCAGCGCAGCGCCGCGCGAATACCCGGTGGCGCAATGATTGCCGCGCGCTGCCCACGCCGCTTCTGCGCACTGCTGGCGATGCATGTCGCGGCGAACACGGTACTTGCTGCCGTCGCCGACGCTGAAGGCGAGCTTTGGGCGCAGATCGCGATGCTGCGCGACCGTCCCGCGAGCACGCAGCCCTTTGAGGCCAGCTTTGGGGACGCCGCCGCGAATTCTCAGGCGCTGCTGCAGCAGGCCGAGCTGTACCTGAAGCTGTATCCGGGCGGGGCGCACGTCGAGCAGGTGGTCGAAGCTGAGCTCGAAGCGCGCTTCCAGCATGCGGCGCTGACCGGCGGCGACCTGAGCGCGCTGGCGGCCGCCGCGGCCCGCTACGCGGAGCGTCCGCCGACCGAGCGGATCGGGCACGAAGCCGCGTACTGGGCGCTGATCGTGCGTTTCTGGAAGGACACGCAGACGGCGGCGCGCCCCGCGCAGCTTGACCCGGCCGAGCCCAGCGTGAGCTGGCAGCGCGCGGCGCGCGAATTTCTGATTGAGCACGCCGCCAGCCGGCACGCGCCGCGGTTGGCGAGCACCCTTTTCGAGCTCGCGGCCAAGCGGGCCGACCTGGCCGAGCAGCGCGCCCTGACATCGCTGCTGGAGCGCGCCCACGCCGATCACGCCACGACGCAGCAGTTGCGGGCGTGGCTACGACGTTGCGAGGCGGTCGGTCAGGTGTTCGACTGCACGTTCACGCTGATCGATGGCGCGGTGCTGGAGACGCGCTCGCTGCGAGGAAAGACGCTGCTGATCGTCGTCTGGGCTGGCTTCGACGCCAATGCTCGCGCGCAGGTGACGGAAATCGAGACGCTGCGGCGGTCGCGACCGGATCTGACGGTTGTCGGCGTCAGTGTCGACGGGACGCGCTCGGCGCTGGCCGCGGCTTGCCGCTCGCTGGGGCTGAGCTGGCCACAGGTGTACGACGAGCGCGGCTGGGGCGGCGAGTTTGTGCGCGGCTGGGGCATTCGCAGCGTGCCCTGGGTATTCGTAGTCGACCGCGAGGGTCGGCTGCTCGGGTCGGCGGGCGGGTCGGCCTGGCGCGAGCTGCTTCCGCCGGCGTCGAATTGACAGTCGGCGTCCGTGGCATTACTTAAAACAGGCTCGGAAGATCGACCGCAAAATACGGCCCACGAGCGGAGCTAGCGCTTGAAACCACCTGTAATCCTGGGCGTCGTGCTGGCCGCGCTGTTGTTGGCGGCGATGTTTGTGCCGCGGCTGACGCCGGCCACCCCGGCCGCGCAAGTCGAGGCCGTGCGAAAAGCCGAGGCCGCGCGGCGGCTGCTGCATCGCTACATCCCGATTCTCCCGCTCGCCGCGCAGCGGGCAGACGCCGGCGCGCTGCGCGAGACCGATCTGGAAGCGCTGGCGAAGTTGGCCGAAGCGCCGTTGCAGCAGATCGGTCAGTCGCTGGCGCAACGTGTCCGCGCTTCGCAGCGACTGAACGAGCGCTCCGGAATCGGCGGCGAAGCGCAGGTGAGCGTGCAGGCGACCGGTGCGGCGCTGCAGAGCGCGCTCACCGGTTTTCAACAATTCGTAAAGGACAATCAGGCACTGCTGAGCTCCGCCGAGGCCCTGGCGCGCGAAGCGGACCAAACCAGTTCCGGCCAGTTTTACGCGGCGCAGATAGCCGGGCTGGTGGCGTACGTGCGGGCCGCCGGCGCCGTGGCCGAGGCCGGGCAGCAGCGGGCGCAACTGGTGGCGGCCCTTGATGGCCTGCTGCTCAAGGCGTTGGAGTGGCGCGCCGCGCGGGCCCAGGCTGATCACTACGCGGCGCTCGAAACCAGCGACGCGCTGGATACGCTGCGCGCTGAAATGGCGGACGTTCAAACGCAGCTCGAAGCGGCTTCCGAGGCGGCCAGCAAGATTTCGCAGCAGGTCGCAAGCCGCGCGGCGGAACTGGACGGCGCCCGCGCCGGCCTGCAAGCGGCGCGGACGCAGCTAGAGCAGGTGCAGGCGCAGTCGTTCCGGCCGGGTGACGAGGCGTCATTCCAGGCGTATCGCTCGGCGTACGAGCGGCTGGCCGAGCAGATGCGCAGCCTGCAGGAGAGCGAGCAGTTGCTGGCCGCCGGCGGCCGCCGAAACGCCGAGCTCGAAGGCGACATGCTGAACGAGGCGGCGGTGGTGGGTGGCGAAGCGGTCACTGGGCTCGAGTCGCGCAAGCAGTTCGAAGCGCTGGCGCAGGCTC
>CAZHTF010000057.1:0-15265 GCA_964535305.1 uncultured Planctomycetales bacterium
CCGGTCGTGGAGCCGCAGCCGCAGGTCCTGGTTCAGGCGCTGCGTGATCCAGACAAAGCGCAGGATCAGCGGTGCGAAAAGCGCGACCGCGCCCGCCGCCGCGCCCATCAGCAGATCCGGCATGAACCGCACCTGCGAGACGCGCCGAATGTCGTCGGCGTAAAGATCGATCACGTCGCGGGCCGTCAGGATCAGCAGCATCGGCGCAAGGATGAACAGCACCTGGTGGCGGAACGCGAACATCAGGTGCCGCGGCAGCGGCAGCACCGGCGTAACCGGATGCCCGCGAAACAGATAGATTTCCAGCGCGATCTGCCGCACCGCCCGTTCCGCTGGGTATACCGCGATCCAGATCAGCACGATCGCCAGCAGGAACGGGACGATCGCCAGCAGCGAGGGCAGCACGATCCAGCCGCCCAGTAGCGGAGCGTCGTAGCACAGCTCCAGCCAGTCGCTGGCCAAGAGCAGCGCCGCGTGCAGCGTCAGCAGCAGCGTCTGGATCCGCAGCATGCCGCGCGCGAAAAGCTGCTGGCCCGGCGCGGGGTCTTCCGGATTGGCGTCGAGCCGCTGCAGCACGCGCCGACACAGCAGCACCGCTAGCAGCGGCGGCAGCAAGGTCGCCAGCGCCGCGGCGGCGATCACCAGTCCCGGGTCGACCAGCAGGCGATACGCCGGCCTGACGAATGCGAGCACGATCGAAAGCACGACGATGACGGAGAGGTACATGCACGCGGCATGATACGCAGCCCCAGCCCGGCCGAAACAGGGCCCAAATCTGCGCCGTCCGAAAAAGCAGGTGGCGACCCACAGCCGGTGCTCGCCTCATCATGTGGCGCATTACGCGCAAGTAATTAGCAGCGCGAATTCGGACGATGCAACCCACGTGAAATCCCGGTCAGCCCCGCGCTGGCCGCTTCACGGGAGCGCCAAATGGACGCCGAACAGATTGTGAAGCTATCGCCTGATGTGGTCGCCGAACTGCTGGGCACGGCCACGGTCGCGGCACACGCCAAGCAGCCGATGGGCGCGCGGCGTGCCGAGCGCTGGCCATTCGCGGGCACGGTCGAAGTCTGGCTGCCGGACGACGCCTACGGCGAGCGGCACCTGCTGGCCACGCTGCACAACCTGAGTCAGCATGGGCTGGCGATGCGCACGCGCCGCCCGATCCCGAGCGAGACGCGGCTCTCGATCGCGCTGCATCAGCCAGAAAAGAGTTGCTACGGCCACGCGGTCGTGCGGCACTGCACGCGGGCCGCGGTGGGCTACCTGATCGGTCTGGAATTCGTCTTCAGCGATGCGCCGCTCAACGGTCCGAAACGCAGCACGCGACCACCCTCGCCGTAGCAACGCGGCTTCAGGCGAACGCCGCGCTCCAGCAGGCGCTAAATCCTGACCCACGGTCGTAGCGGCGCGTTCGCCTCCTGCACGCGACGAACGCCGCCCGCGTTGATGCGGCGCACTACTCGAGCATCCAGCGCTGAATCCTTTCGAAGTTCCCCAGCAGCCAGCGCACCTTTCGCCGCACCATCTGCAACACACCAAAGCCTGGAATCGGCCCGAAGGAGCCGGTCGCGGCGATCGGTACCGCGGATTCGGCGATCATCGACTCGATCATCAGGTGAGGCACGGCGCGGCGCTGCTCGATCGGCAGCGGACCACGCATGCAATAGCCGATGAAGAAACGCCGCATGCGTGTTTCGTCGAAGAATTCTGGCCAGCTTCCCGGATCGCCTCCAGCCCGCAGCATCGAGAATTGCAGCAGTCCATTCGCCAGGTCCACCACCGCCGGCTGCACGCGGACGGAATCTAGATCGAGCACGACCGCCACGTGGTGCCCGCGGAAGAGCATGTTGCCCGGGTGCCAGTCGCCGTGGATCACCTGTTTGGGCCAAACCTCGAAGCCAAGCTGGCCGACAGCCTCGGCGGCTTCGTCGTAGCGCTCGAATAGCTCCTGCGTGGTGGAAAGCAGCTCGGCCTCGTGACCGATGACCGAGTCGTGCCCGGTCGTGCTGCTGGGTATCGAATTCAGCCCGCTGCGCACCGGCGAGGCGTCATGATACGCCGTACGCGTCGGCGCATTCTGCGTATCAAAGGTCGCGGCGGCGGCGTGAAAACGCGCCAGGGTCTTGCCCGCGTGCGTCGTTTCCTCCAGCGAGCCGGAATAGGCCGCGCCCGCGGCATACTCGAACAGCTCGTACACGCGACCCTGATACTCAACAAAGCTGCGCCCGGCGACCCGGGCCGGCACAACATCCGGCAGCGGGCAACCGGCGGCCCGAAGATGCTGCGTTAGGGCATGCGCGAAGGCGACACGCTCGGGCTGATCGCGGCCGACCGCGCGGCGCTTCAGCAGGAATTCGCCGCGCTGCGTATGTAGCAGCAGTTTGGGCGAACGCCGCGAGCCGCGCGAAAGCTCGCGGGCGCTCAAGACCTCGCCCAGTTCGTATTCGCGCAGCACCGCCGCGATCTCTGCCGGCGTGAAGTGTTCGCGCGATTGAATCATGGGCGGTACATGCGGCTAGCGCGGCGCCGGCGCACCCAGTAGCGCGTCGACGAAGGGTTCGATGTCTCGGCTGTCGAGCAGCCCGTCTGCGTTGGCGTCGCCGCGGCGCAGCGCGTTGACCCCGGGGAATCGCCGCTGATACTCGCCCAGGTCCAGCAGCGCCAGCACGAACGGATCGATGTCGAGCTTGTCGGTCTGCTCGTCGTTGTTGAGATCGCCGAGCCGGTCATACTGGGCGGTGAGCCGCGCGTTCTTTCGTGGCACAAACGCGATGCTGGCCGCGTCCGCCGCAAAGGCGTCCGCCGGGATACCCGCGCTCAGCCAGCGGCCGAAGACGTGCTGCCCTGCTCGCAGCGGCGCATCGACGCGCACATCGGCCCCCAGCGGCACGTCCAGCAACCGGCTGCTTGAGCAGGCCTCTGCCGCTTCGCCGATCGTCACGCTCAGCGTGGCCGCCGCGCGCGGATCGGGCTCGATCAGCAGTATGCATCGCGCCTCGAGCCAGATTTCGTCGACCAGCCAGCCCGCCGCGCCGGCATCGGCCGCGACACGCAGCCGCACTTGAACCCGCTCGTGCATCCCGCCCGCCGGCAGCGGCAAGACGCCGCGCAGGCTGGGGCCGCTCAGCACGCCGACCGGCAGCCAGTGCCCATCGCGATCGCTGCACTCAATCAGCAGCGCTGCGCCGGCCTGGCCCGGCATCGGACTGGCGCTGATCCAAAGCGCGACGCGCGCGTATTCGCGCAGATCGAGCCGCTGCGTGCAGATCTGAGCGGCGCGATCGGGCCCGGGCGCCGCGAGCCGGGCTGCACCACCCTTCTCGACCCAATCGGCCTGCCATTCGCTCCAGCGGGCGGCGTCCATAGCGCTTGAAAAATTGTCGTGGAAAATTGTGGACGCCGGCGGCGGACCTGCGGGCGGGTCGGCCCGCGGCGGATCACCGGCGAGAATGCGCGGCGCGGCAACGCACAGCAGCGTCGTGAACACAAGCTGCGCAAATGAGGGACGAATCAGCGCGCTCCTTGAAACCCTGTGACCACCGCCGCGCGGCTCGGCGACGGCGATACGGCTTGTCGCACGCGTCTGCAATTGCAAGCGTGCCGCCGTGGCGGGTGAGGTCGCCACGAATACACTTTTCTATCGTACTCCGGGCAAGCCGCGGTTAACGCCCGCTGCCACGCTCCGGCTGCTCAGGCGCCCGGAGCGCCGGTCAACCAGAGTATCACGCTCGATAACGCCTTTGGACTTCGGCGAACGCTCCGCTCAACTCGCACCGCACAGCCAGTCCGCAAGCAGAATCCCCAGATCGCCCGAATCGGTCTGCTGATCGCCATTCAGATCGCCGCCTGGCCCGGCGAGCCAGCTCGATAGCAACGCCCCGAGATCCGACGAATCGGTCCGCTGATCGCCGGTCAGGTCGCCGACGCACGGCTGCGGCGGGCAGGCCTGATCAACGACCAGGAAATCGTCGATGGCGGCCTCCACCACCGAACCGGAGCCGATGTCTTCCGCCACGAAGCGCAGCGTGAAGCTGGCCGGCAACGCGGGCAACAGATCACGCACGCGGAATTCGTGGAAGTACCAGCCGCCCGCGGCCTGCGCGCCGGCGGGCCCGACCGTTTCAACATTCACCCACGCCCCGCCGACGGGCGCGATGTCAATTCGGAACGTGTCCGCGTTCGGCGCGCTGCCGGCACTGTTCGAATACCAGCGCCAGTACGAAACGCGCGGGTCGCTGGCGCTGCCGAGGTTGATCGCCGGCGTCTTGAGCGTGGTCTTGCCGCCGTCCACGTCGAATTGGCCCAAGCTGGTTCCGCTGCGGCCATCGGTGACCCAACAGTTCACGCCGCTGCCGGGCGTGTGATCGTCGGCGGGTTGTGCGGCGGTCGGCTGCGGGTCCGAAAGGCTCCAGACGCCCGCGCTGGCGTTGTCGCCCACGTCGCCGACGCTCCAGCCATTCGCGCCATTCTCCATCTGATCGGCGAAGAGCGTGCTCAGATCGGTCGCAACAATTGTGAACGGCGCGGCGCCGCCGGCATCCGGCGCGGTAACCGTGCGGCCGCTGCTATCCGCCGCCTGCGCGTAGAACTCGATCGTTCGGCCGCAAGGAACGCTTGGCAGCGTCGCGAAGTGCGCCACTCCGCCAGCGGCCGACAGCGGAAGCGCCGCGAAGGCCGCGCCGCCGGCGACGCGCCAGAAGAGCTGCGGCGAAGCGGGGTCGAGCGTGTCGTAGAGCGGCGCGATGTCCAGATCGATGCGCGGCGCGCTGGAGAGCGTCGTCTGCGGCGCAGGCAGCGGTTGTCGGATCTGCAGTGTGTCTTCGAACACATCCGCCAGCGCGAGCGTCAGCGCGAAATTCTCCTCGCCCGTGGGGATGATCTGGTCCGCGGGCAGCACAAATCCGTCGAGGCCCGTATCGCGCAGCTCGACGCCCCAGCCCCAGATGCCGCGATTCTCATAGGTCCAGTCGCTCATCACGCCGGAGGCCACGTAGAGCGTCGCGCCGGTCGGGCCGGCCTCGTAGGTCTGCCCGTGCACCGCGGCGATCGCCGCCGCCATGCGCGCGTTGATGTCGCGAAACGTCGGGCCGTCCGGCTCGGCCGGCTCGCTGGTGCTGTAGCCGTAAGGCGAAAGAATGAGCTGCGAGAAGCTGTGAAAATCGATGTGCGTCACGATTTCCGGATGCGCTAGCACAAAGTCGCGCAGCGCGGCGGACTCCGGCTCCGAAAACGCCGCGGTGCCGCGATAGGTGTCGTTGCTGGGCGTGCCGCTCGAGCCAGGCCCACCGAAGCCGACCGACCAATTGCGATTCAGATCGACGCCGAACGAGCCATCGCTGTTTGCGCGGCGGTTCTTGCGCCAAAGGCGATTGGTGGACCAGGTGTAGACATAGCCGTCGGGGTTGACCAGCGGCACGATGAAGAACGTGAGCTTGTCGAGCGCCTCCCGTATGGCCGCATTCGTGTCGTAGTCGCGGACCAGGCGATCGGCGATGTACATCATCGTCATCGGGCTGATCCACTCGCGCGCGTGCTGCCCGCCGTTGAACAGAATGCCCGGGCGCGTCGCGGTCAGACTGCCGCTGACGCGAACGCCGTAGATCGTGCGGCCCTCGAGCGATTGCCCGACGGTGAACTTGGTGACCAAATCCGGCCGCAAGGCCACCAGTGTATCGAGATAGGCGTTGATCTCGGCGTAGGTCTTGTAGTTGTCGAACCACCCGCCGCCGCGGAGCTGCAAGGCAGCCTGCTCGCGATCCAGCAGCGTTTGCAGGTCGTCGAGCACGATCTGGTGCGCCAGGCCGCTATCGCGCAGGGCCGGCAACGATTCGGGTGCGACGCGGAAAACGATCTGTCCCAGGCCCAGCGACTCGGACCAGTGATCGCCGCTGATCGCGAGCATCTTGTCGAGGTCGGCCTGGGTTTCGAGCGTCACGCGGACGAGACGGTGCTGATCGAAGCGCTGCAACTGGGCCAGCGCGCGGACGCCAGCCAGCGGCGGCGCAGAAATCAGCAGGCAAAGCGCAAGGGGGCGGAGCCAACGCGGCGCGGTCGGTCGCATGCGGGGCCTTTCTGGAACTGCTGGGGATGGCGCGAACCCTCCAGCGGGTGCGCGGGTGCGGCTCGCTCAGCAGCCTTTCAACTTAATGTAGACACCCGCACGCCCCTATTCAAGCCGAATCTGCGGGCGAGGGCGGGGGCCGCGAGCGCCGCGCGCCACGGATCGCGACGCTGAGCCGCGACCCGCGATCCGCCGCGGCGCTGGATTCGCGGCGCTGACCTAGCGCGGAATACTGATCTTTTCCTGCAACGCGCGAAATTCGGCCCAATCCGCGTCATTGAGGACGGCGTGCTGCTGTTCGAGCTTGGCGAGCTGCTCCAGCCGCTCGCGCAGCTCAGCCAGCGGCGGCTGCGGCTGCGAATGCGCCGTCGCGATCCAGCGCAACAGCGCCCGCGCGTGTGCCGGCGGAGCGCTCTGCGCCAGGCGAATGCAACGCTCTAGGATCGGCAGCGCGTCGCCCGTGCGATTCAGCCGCACCAACGCGCGCGCCAGCGTATCCTGGTAATCCAGATTCTCGGGATTCATCGTGGCTGCCTTGCGGGCCAACCGCTCGGCCTCGGTGAACTGCGCGCGGTGCTCCGCGAGAATCCACGCCAGGTTGTTGAGCGCTTCGCCATTCAACGGATCGAGTTCCAACGCGCGGCGGTAGGCCTTTTCCGCCTCGTCCAAGCGATTGGCCTGATACTCCAGCAGACCGATCCGCAGATATGGCAGGCCCCAATCCGGTGCGAGCTGCGTCGCCGCCTGGCAGAGCGCCAGCGCGGCACTGCGATGCGTGCTGTCTGGAGACGCGCCCAGCGCGCCGCACGCCGTCGCCAGCAGCTCCGGATCATTCAACTGCCCGCGATTCTGGCGCACCAGCTCGAAGATCGCGGCGTGCTCGCCGAGCGCAGCGTGCCAAAAGAGCCGAAAGCGCAGCACGCTGCGATTGTCGGGCGCGAGCCGCGCGGCCTCCTCCATGCGCGCCCGCGATTCATCAAGCCGGCCGGAGAGCCGCAGCAATTCCGAAAGCGCCAGCAGCACGCCAACGCCCGCGGGCTGCGGACTGGCGGACATCAGTTGCTCGAGCTGGGCCAGGCCGGTGGCAAGGTCGCCCTGCGCTTCGTGCAGCCGGGCGCTGGCCACGATCAGCGTTTCGTCCTGCGGGTTGTTTTTCAGGGCGGCGTCGAGCGTCTCGCGTGCGTCCCGAAGCCAGGTCTCCTCGCGCGATTGCAGCGCCAGGTCAACCAGCGTGGCCACAGCGTCGGGGCGGCTCGGCTCGCGCGCCAGGGCGCTGCGAACCCACTCGCGCGCCTGACGTGGT
This sequence comes from uncultured Planctomycetales bacterium, assembly GCA_964535305.1. Classification (GTDB taxonomy): domain Bacteria; phylum Planctomycetota; class Phycisphaerae; order UBA1845; family Fen-1342; genus CAZHTF01. The sequence goes on from CAZHTF010000057.1 coordinate 7,368, forward strand.
TCGCCTGAAGCGCGCTCCACGTCGGCCTGGGCCAGGATCATGGTCGCATCGGAGGGCAGGGCGCCGACCGCCCGAATGGCCCGCTGCCGCGCCAGCGAGTAGTCGCGCCGCCCCACCGCCAGCCCGATCAGCGCCAGGTGCGCGTCGCGCGAGGTCTGATCCAGCGCAACCACCTGGTCCAGCAGTTTCTCGCCCAAGGCCACATCCGCGGCCTTGCCCGATTCAATCAGCAGCAGCGCCTGAATCCGCAGCAATTCCGGGTCTTTGGGGCTCTCACGCTGCAGCCCACGATGCAGCTCGATCGCACGCGGCTTGTCGCCCTCGGCATTGCGGCGAAAGAGCCCGCGCATCAGCCTGCGAGCCAGCGAGGAATTCTGCGGATGCGCAGCGGCACTCGCCGACCAGATTTCGATCGCCGCGTCGATCTGGCCGCTGTCGTACAGATACTGACCGTAGACCTCGTCGCCGGCGCCCTCACTCGCGACGCTGCGCAACGCCTCAAATTCGCGCAGCGCGTCCGGCGTCCGCTCCATTTGCAGCAAGAGCTTGATCCGCGCCAGCCGCGCCGCGAAGCTGTTGTCCTTCTCCAGCCGCTGATCCAGCAGCGCCAGGGCCTCCTCACCGCGACCCGCCGAAAACAGCAGCGCGGCGCGGGCGACCGGCACTTCGAGCGCTTCCGGCGCGATTGCCTCGGCCTCGTCCAGGTATTTCAAGGCGCGCGGCAGGTCGCGCTGCTGCGCATAGACGAGCTGCGCCAGCGTCAGCCGCGCCTGAAGGTCGCGTGGATCGCCGGCCGAGAGCAGCTTCAACTCCTCGATCGCACGCGGGAAATCGCGCTCCTGCAGGGCTACGTCCAGCCGCGCTGCGCGCGAACGTTGATCGTGCGCCGGCAGGCGATCCAACACATCCTTGGCGTCCGCAAAACGCCGCTGCCGTGCGTACAGACTGCTCAGGCGATTGGCCGCGGTCACCGAATCGGGTTGGATCGCCAGCGCCCGCCGATAGGCCGCCTCCGCATCGACCAGCTTGCCCTCGCGCTCGCGCAGCGCCGCGAGCATCAGCGCCGGCGCCGCCCATTCCGGATCGGCGTCAAGGCAGTAATTCAGCAACGTTTCCACTTCATTGCCGCGCGCGGCCCCATCGCTGGCGCCCAGCAGCAGCGCCGCCTGGCAATAACGCCAATTCAGCCCGGCTTCGCCTTCGATCTGCTTGATCTGGTCGACCAGCGCTTGTGCACGGGCCGCATCCGGCCCAGCCAGCGCCAGCTGAAACAGCAGCAAGCGCGAGGGCAGGTCCGCGGGCTCCCGCTCGGCCAGGGCGCGCAGCCGAAGCTCGGCCTCCTGCGGCCGGCCGCCGCGCGCATCCAGCAGTGCAATCACCATGTCCATATTGTTCTGCTCGGGCGCGTCCTGGATCGCTGGTCGCGCCTCGGCGAGCACCTGCCGCGCTTCATCCGCGCGGCCGGCAAGCTGCAGGTATTCACCCAGCGCCAGCCACGGCCCGGCCAGCTCCGGCTTGCGCTGCGCTATCGAGCGCAACACCGCCGCCCCCTCGTCGATCCGCTGCGAGCCGCCCAGCACGCGGGCCAGCTCGGCCGCGACCTCCAGCGCATCCGGCATTTTCGACAACGCCGATCGCAGTTGCTGCTCAGCCTCGGCGGCGCGATTGGTGGCCAGCAGCGCGCGGGCCCGCAGCACGGCATGCGCCGGCTGCAGATCCTCCGGTGGCACGAGCTGCTCGATCTCCTGCAACACCTGGGCCGCGACCGCACGCGCCGCGCCCGACTCGGCGCTCTGGGCCATCTCGAGCGCCGCTTGCAGCGCCAACGTCATGCGCGGCTGCGGCGCGGCGGATTCAAGCTTTGAGGCCAGATCGTGGGCCGCGGTCCAATCGCCGCAGGCGCGCAGGGCCGCGAGCAGCTCGTAGGCCACCTGCGCATCGAACGGACTCAGTTCCAGCGCCCGCGAGAGCGCCGCCGCCGCCCGGCGCGCCTGGTTGACGTCGCGATAGGAGAATCCGATCAGCCGCCAGGCGGTCGCGTTGGTCGAACCGCGCCGCGTGATCGGCTCCAGCAGACGGATCGCGTCCTGATGCCGGCCCTCGCCGCGCAGCACAACCGCCTCCAGCAGATCGGCCCGCTCGCTCAGCGTCGCGTCGCGCCCGACCAGCTTGCGATATTCATCCAGCGCCGCGCGGGCCGACTTGCGCGCCTCGGCGTGGTTGTAAAGATCGACCGCAATCGGCAGCACGGCGGCGCGATGCGCCGCCTGCTGGAACTCCTGCAACGCCGCGTCCGCCAGCTCTACGCCGCGCTGAATCTGCCCATCGCGCACGGCGCGTTTAGCCTCGACCAGAAAGATCGCGACATCGGCGTCAAGCGGATCAAGCATGTAGGCGCGGCGCTGCTCGAGGCTCAGGGCGCGCACCTTCTGCAGCGCCGCCGCGCTGGCCTGTGAATCGCCCTGATCCAGCCACTCCTGCGCCAGCGTCAGCAGCACGCGCGGATCCGATGAGCCGATTTGGTCGGCGCGCTTCAAGTCCGCCAGTGCCAGCTCCGCCGCCGCCTCCCGCGATTGTCCGCGAAGCGCGCCGCTGCGAAGCAGGCGGGCACGTGCCAGCAGCGCCTCGGTCGGCTCGAAGTCGTATGCGATCGCTGCGTCCAGGCGCTGCAACGCGGCCTCCGCGCTCGTGTTCGACTCGATCGCGTACAGCAGCATGTGCGCGTCGAGCACCTCGCGCGATTTGGGTTGATCCGCCAGGCGCTGCAGCAGCGGCGTCAGTAGCGCGCGGGCCTCGTCGTTCTTACGTTGCAGCAGCAGCGCCCGCGCCGCCCAAAGCGTGCCGGCCGCGTCGTCTGGCTGCTTTTCCAGCCGGCGCTTCGCCAAGCTCGCGAGTTCCCCGGACTCTCCGATTGAGGTGTAGATATTCGCGAGCCGGGCATCGAGCCGCGGGTCACCACCGCGCAGCAGGCTAGCGTGCCGAAGGAACTGGATAGCGCTGCGGACCGAGTCTTCGGTCAATGGCGCGTAGCGCGCGTAGGCTTCGCCGACTTTTTCGATCACTTCGGCGTCGCGCGGGTTCTTGCTCAGGTAGCGCCGCAGATTGCGGACTGCGCTGGGCCACTCGCCGCGCTCGAACGCCGCCGAGCCGTCGCGCAGCGCGGCAGCGGTGATCCACTGCTGCCTGAGGAAGTACGCCGAGACCAGGCCTGCGCCGAGCACGAGCGTGCCGCTCAGCAGGATGATCAAAAGTCGAACGTTGGTCCTCGCGGGTCGCCGCGCCATGGAAGACTCCGGACGGGGAGCGGGACGAACCGGCAACTTCCGCCCGCGCCGCCACCCCCCGTTCGCGAGGCGGCGCGTCCGGCATTACGGCATCAGATTATGTGCGCGCCCGGCGCCGCTGGGAAGCACCACTGGCCGAAGCAGCCGGGGGCTCGTGCTCGGCGAGTACGAGTTGCTTGAGAATCCAAAGCTCGCACATCAGTATCGCGACCGCCAGCGGCATCATCAGCACACCTGCGAAATCGTGGAAGAATTTCTCGGCCACGCCGCTGCCCACCAGCACGAAGAGCAACGCCGTAACGACCAGGCGAATCAGGTTGCACAGGATCGCGACCGGCACGCTGGAGAGCACCACGACCGTCCGCTGCCACGCCGGCCGCTCTACCAGGAAGGCCAATGTCGCGGCCACGACCATGAACGCCGTCAACATTCTTAGACCGCTGCACGCCTCGGCCACCGCCAGCCGCGTGTCTTCGTTCAACACGATCACGTGCCCTTCGCGATCGACCGTCATGCCGATCAATTCGAGCGCCATGACCGCCCCGACGGTCGCCACGTCCTGCAGCGGCGCGGAGATCAGGTTCTGGATTCTGCCCGGTGGCGGAATCATCAGCAGGCCGAAGAGCAGCACCCATTTCAGATGCAGCGTGACGCGCCAGCCGCAGATCAGCAGCAGCGCCGCCATCGCCGTGAGCAGCAGCGCGTAGCGCTCGATCGATTCGTATACGTGTAAGAATCCGTAGACCCACAGTCCCTGCACCGCCAGCAGCGCCGCCAGCCCGCTCAGCCACGCCGGCCGCACCGGAAGCTGCGCAAGTTTGCGGCGATCGGCCCAGAGCAGGTACGCCGCGATCAATGGCACCAGCCCGCCGACCGAGTAGTCCTCGTTGTTCCACCATTCGCGCACCAGCCCGCTCAAGACCGGCCAATACGCCCAGGCGATCGCGCCGAGGACCAGCGCCGCGCCCAGCAACGCGCGGCGCAACACGCCCGCGGGCACTTCCGCCGCGGCGGGCATTGAGCTGGAAGCGCGCTCCATGGCCGCAGCGCGACTCATGGCGATTTCACCTGGGCCGCGGCCAGCACGTCGCGCAGCGAGTCGGCAGCGAGCGCTGCGAACGTTCGCAGCGCCTCCTCGGATTGCTCAACGCTGCCGCGCAGCTCAACTTGCGTGGCAAGCTGCAATTGGCACAAGTAGCGCCTGGCGCCGCCGCCGCGCCCCAGCACGCTGCGCAGTTGCTCTACGTCGGTGGTCAACATTCCGTCAACGATGTAATAATTCAGCACGACCAGCGTGCGCTGGTCGAAGCCGCCGCGGGTAAACGTATGCACCTTGATCGGCACGGCTTCGCCGGAGGCGGAGAGCACTTCATCGGTGCGCGCCCCGCGCGGCACCCACCCGGCGCTCGGGTAACAGACCTCCGGCCGGTGGGGCAGTAGGTCGCGGGCGCGCCCGCCATAGCCGATAAACACCGAGATATCCGGACCGGCGGGCCGGCGATAGATTCGGCTCAGGTGCGCGTCGGTGTCGGTGCGCTGAATGATGGCCTGCTCGAGCGGCAGCTCGATTCCGCGCCACTCCCCGATTTCTTTCGGGATCGCGGCCAGCCCTTCGCCAATCAGCGGCACGAAGCGCGCTTCCTGATGCAACGCTGCAGATAGGTGGCGATAGCCGGCCCCTGCCAGCAGAATGATTGCCAGCGCCAGCGCTGTCGCGTGCTTCGCAGAGAAACTCGGACGTTGAGGCGGCTGCATCGGCGAACACCTATACGCGCGGGAAGTATATTCCCGGACCGCGCCCAGGGCGGACAGAATTTGGTTTCGGCTTGCCCTCCGTAACGATAGCATTCGGCTTTCGCTGGAGCCCGCTATGCAAATTCCGCGTGTCGTTTTGGCGTGGGCGGCGCTGGCCACGCTGGCAACCACCGTCGTCGCCGAAAATGTCCACTTCACGTACCTCTGGCATCTCGAGCAACCGATCTACTGGCCCGGGCGGCAGACCAGCGGCGTCGACCGCTATGAGCGCGCCTGGCAATCGATACAGGACAAAGACGCCGGTGCGGCGAATCCCGCCGACGACCTGCGGCAAATCTTCTCGCTGGCCGATCGCGTCGCGGCCTATCAGTATCGCCCGCACGACAGCCTAAATGCCATCCGCTGGGCGGCAGAGGCCGGCGTGCAGATCAGCTATTCCGGCGGCTTGATCGAGAACGTCAGCAGCCTCGGTAGTGCCGCCCAACTCGGCTACGGCCCCAACTGGCATCAACCTTTCCGCACCGCGCGCGGCTGGAGCACCGTTCGCGGAAAGCCGCGCATGGACATCGTGCTCTTTCCCTTCCATCACCCGCTCCTGCCGCTGGTGGACGAAAACACCGTCCGCAAGGAGATCCAGCTTTATAAGCAGGCCTACGCCGCAACCTGGGGCGCCACGCCGGCGCAGAGCGGCGGCCTGTTTCCGCCAGAAATGGCCTTCTCGCAGCGGCTGATCCCCGCGTTGGCGCAGGAGGGTGTCCGCTGGGTGATCGTCTCCAACGAGCACATCTCGCGGGCCGTCAGCAATTACCCGCTGGTGCTAGGCTCCGGCGGCGTCAACTGCGACCCGCCCAACCGTGCCGATCAGCTCAACCCGCCCCAATCAAACTGGCTGCGCACCGCGATCTCGCGCGGCTGCGCGCCGGTCAACGCCTACCCCTTCGCGTACACGCCGCGCTATGCGCGCTATGTCGATCCCAATACGGGCGTCGAGTCGAAGATCATCGTCGTGCCGGCGGATCAGGCGCTCTCCTGGCAGGACGGCTACGCCCCACTGGGGCTGGCTTCGTTTCACACGCTGAATGCCCAGAACCCGCCGACGCGGCCACAGCTCGTGCTGCTGGCGCACGACGGCGACAACGCCTGGGGCGGGGGCTTCAGCTATTACATGGAGGCCGTGCCGAATTTCGTCTCGCAGGCCAACGCGGCCGGCTTCGTCGCCACCACGATCGAGCAATACCTCGCGGATCACCCGGTCCCGACCACCGACATCGTGCATGTCGAAGACGGCGCGTGGGTCAACGCCGACGGCGACTTCGGCGCGCCCACCTTTTTGAACTGGAACTGGCCGCTGTTGAACGCTTCCGGCCAGATCGACGTCGCCAACGGCTGGCATGTCGACGCCCGCAACTGGGCCGTCATCACCGCCGCCCAGAACCGCGTCGAGACCGCCGAGCAGATCGCCGGCGGCGTGAACCTCAGCCGCGTGCTCAACCCCGATGGGCTTACGTCGCACGCCGAGCGCGCCTGGCACTACTTCCTCGCCGGGCTCAACAGCGGCTTCATGTATTACGGCACGCCGCTGGATCACGAGGTCAAGCCGACCGTCGCGAGCAATCTCGCGGTGGCCGCGGCGGACGTGGTCATCAGCAACGGCAGCGGCGATGGCACCCCGCCGACCGTCTGGATCCCGCAGCGGCACCCACACAACCCGGGCAGCCTCAATTTCGGCCCGCAATATGGCTATCAGCAGGTGCAGAGCAGCGGCGACTTCTGGGTCTGGACCTTCGTGTACGACGTCTCGGGCGTCGCCTCCGTGACGCTCAAATACCGGCTGGACGCGGACGCCGTCATGACCGACGAAAATCGCACCTATGCGGGCGGCGCGGGCGTCGGCGCGTGGCAATCAATGCCGATGACCCGCCGCAGCTTCCCCGCCGGCAACATTTACAACGACGGCTCGATCAATTTCTTCGTGATGCCGACGTACATCGCCGACCAATATCACGCGCAGGTTATCGGCGTGCGCGACGCGCTCGTGAATTACTACGTCGAAGCCGTCGACGCGCGCGGCCTGCTCAAACGCTCGCCAATTCAGCACGTGTACGTCGGCAGCGGCGGCGGCACGGGCGGTGGGAGCGCCGTGACCTGGACGCCCGACCCGCCGCACGCTGGCCAGACCCTGTTGATTTCATATGACGCCAGTGGGCGCGTGCTGGCATCGGCGACGAGCGTCAAGGCGCATGTCGGCTTCAACAATTGGGCCAGCGTGCTTTCGCCGGATCTCAGCATGACGCGCAACCCCTCGAGCAACCGCTGGGAAGCATCGGTGAGCGTGCCGCTCAGCGCGGCGCAGGTGGATGTCGCGTTCAACAACGGCGCAGGCGTATGGGACAACAACAGCGGCCAGGATTGGCACGTCAGCGTCAGCGGCACGCAGCAGGATTGGGTCATGGACGGCCTGCGCGACGCGGATGCGCAGCTCGTTGCGCAGAATGGAGCCCTGGCGCTGTACGCCGGTGTGAAAGGCACGCGTCTGTACGTCGCCGCCCCGGACGCCGGCGAAGGCAACGATCATTTCATCTTCGTGGCGGCCTCGCCCGGCGCGCTGCGCACGGCGCCCTGGGCCAAGGCCGGCCAGGCCGCCGCCTGGGACGCGTTCCTTGCCGATGAGAACAGCAACGATTTCGAGGGTTGGTTCGACCAGGGCGCTGCCGTCGGCACACAGGCCGCGACGGCAGCCAACGGCGGCTGGCTCGAAGGCACGCTTGACCTCGCCGGCGAATTCGCACAGGTGCCGAGCAGCGTCTGGCTCGCATTCGCCGCGTACGCCAACCCCGACGGCGGCGCGCTGCTCAGCAG
>CAZHTF010000057.1:15275-22160 GCA_964535305.1 uncultured Planctomycetales bacterium
CCGCGCGCAGGTCCCGTCCAGCAACGGCGATGCGACGCTGGACGCCAACGAATACGTGCGCTTTAACATCGGCACGCCCGGCGATCTGAACGGCGACGGCTGCGTCGATCCGGCCGACCTGGGCATTCTGCTGGGCGCGTGGCAAAACGCCGCGGGCGGCGACCTGGATTCCGACGGTGACACCGACTCGGCGGATCTGGGGATCTTGCTGGCGAACTGGTCCGGCGGCTGCCCGTAGCGCGGCGTGGCCTGCAGGTCGAATGCGCACGCCGGCGGCGCCCGGAAACACAGCAGGCGGGGGCTGGCCCCGCCTGTGTGAAATCCGGCGTGTGCTGTTCTGCGAACTTCCGACGATTTAGCTGATTAGAAGTTGACCGCCAGGTCGAAATTCGACGCAACCAGCTTGGCCTTGGTCAGCGTGATGTAGGGGTTCTCGCTGATCTTGGTGACGGTCAGCGAATCGGTGCCGACGATGTTGATCATCGGGCTGCGACCCGGGGTGACGCCGTCTTCCGGAACGCGCAGCAGATGGCCGCTCCAGTTGCAGATGTAGGCGCCCGGCTCGTTGATCGCGTCGAACGGGATCGTCGTGCCAATGCTCTTGGTGTTGAATGTGGTGTAGTTGGTCGTGTTCGTGTTGGCAGCGCTCATGCTCGAGACCTCCATGTTGTGCGATGACAGGACTGGTGCGTAGACGAAACGATCGTTTCACACGCCGTTCTGCGACGCGCCTGCGTCGAGACCTTTCCTATCGGCCGCACGATTGCACAGATTGACCCGAGACCTCGTTCTTGAGCGAATTTCCAGCGGCAGCGCGCTGCTTGCCGCGCAGTTGTTGCGCGGCGAGTCGCGTGCGGCGGGTACAAACCACGATCTAGCTGGGAATGCAGGCCGCCCTGCCGACATTCGACACCCGCGCTGCGCGGCAGCGCTACGTGCGCAATCTGGCGGCGCTCTACCGCTGCGATCCGGCCCTGGCGGCCCGCGTCGACGCGCTGGCGTTTGAACAGCTCCCGCCCCTGGAATTCGCGCGCAGCGGCGCGCTGACGCTCCGCGCCGCCGACGACGACGGGCCGGCCGTGTACGTGCACAGCCGCTACGACCCGGTCGAGGACGCGCGGCGATTCGTGCTGGGCATCGGCCCGGTCGATACGCCAACCTTCCTGCTGTGCGGGCTGGGCCTGGGCTATCACGTGCCCGAGCTCGAGCGACTCTACGAGCGCCCGGTGATCATCGTCGCCGAGCAGGACCTGCCGACCATCAAGGCGGCCCTGCTGAGCGTCGACCTCGAGACGTCGCTTACGAGCGGGCGGCTGCTGTTCCTCACCTCGGCCGAGCGATCCGAGCTGCACAGCAAACTGAGCCTGTGCAATGCGGACGTGATGCTCGGACTGCAGTTCGTCCATCCGCCGGCGTCACGTCGCATCCGCGTCACGTTCTTCGAGCAGGTTCGCGCGGCGTTGCAGGATTACGTTTCGTTCGGTCGGCTGCAGATGGTGACGCTGCTGCGCAATGCGCGGATCACGTTCGAGAACGTGGCCCTGAATCTGCCGCACTACCTGAAAAACCCCGGCATCGAGAAACTGAAAGGCCGCGCCGCGGGCTTCCCGGCGATCCTGGTCGCGGCCGGGCCCTCGCTGGCGCAGGCGTTGCCGCTGCTGCCCGCGGTGCGCGAGCGTTGCGTGCTGATCGCGGTACAGACCGTCTACAAGCTGCTGCAGGCGCTGAATTGCCCGCCGCACTTCGTCACCAGCCTGGATTACCACGCGATTTCGGCCGAGTTTTTCGACGCCGCCCCGCCGGCCCGCGGAGCGCGGCTGGTGGCCGAGCCCAAGGCCACGCACCGCGTGCTGGACACCTTCGATGGGCCGCTGCATGTGCTGCATCACCGCTTCTACGACGCGCTGCTCGGGCCGGCCGCGCCGCCGCGCGGCGCGCTGAAAGCCGGCAGCACCGTGGCGCACTTGGCGATGTATCTGGCGGAGCACCTGGGTTGCGACCCGATCATCCTGGTTGGGCAGGACCTGTGCTACAGCGAGGCGTTCTACTACCCGCCCGGCATGCCGATCGAGAGCATCTGGGCCCCCGAGCTGGGCCGCTTCTGCACGGTCGAGATGAAGCAGTGGGAACGAATCGTGCGAAACCGGCCAATCCTGCGGCGGGTTCAGGACGTCTGCGATCGCGCGACCTACACCGACGACCAGCTCTTCAGCTACGCCGAGCAGTTTCAGTCCGACTTTTCCGGCATGCAGGCGCGCGTGCTGCACACCAGCCCGGCCGGGATGAAGCTGGACGGCGTGACGCACATGCCGCTGAGCGAGGCCTTGCGGCAATTCTGCACGCGGCCGCTGCCGCCGGAGTGCCTCGCCGCGGATGGCCCGGCCGAGGACGCCGCCGAAATAGCTCCGGCGCGCGAGGCGCTGTGCGAACGGCTGCGCGAAATCCGCGAGGCACGCCAGATCGCCGAAGAAACGCTGGAGTGCCTAGAGCAACTGTGCGAGCTGCTGACGCAGCCGGCGCGATTCAATCGGCTAATTACGCGGGTCGATGAGCTGCGTGTCCGCATGCAGCGTTTCGAGCACGTCTATCGTCTGGTCGTCGAAGTGTCGCAGATTGCCGAGCTGCGTCGCTATCAGGCCGATCGCCGCCTGGGTGACCCAAGCCATGAGACGCCCGAGACCGCGCGGCGGCGGCTGCGCCGCGATCAGGACTTCGTGCGCGACTTCGTCTCTGGCTGCCAGTTCCTCGAGTCGCTGCTGCCCCAGGCGCTGGCGCGGCTGGAGGCGCGTGCGAAATGAAAGCCGTCATCGCGATCTTCGCCGACTTTGAGCAGACCTTCTGGGGCACGCGCTCGCGGCTGCGCGAGTCGCTGGCAGGGGCCCCGCTGATTCAGCACACGCTCCGCCGCGCTGCGCAGATCGACTACGCCGCGCCGCGCGTGCTCGTCGTGCAGCCGCGCGACGCGCCGCTGGCCCAGGCCAGCATCGACGAGGCCGGGCTGCGCGAGCGTATCCGCATGCTGCCGATCGACGACGGGCGGCGGGCGCGGCCCGGGCTGCTGCGCGCGGCGCGCAAGTGGAATCTCGACAGTTGGCGCGGCGGGCCGCTGTGCACCACCTGGTTCGATGAATTCATCGAGCCGACGCTGGTGGCGCGGCTGCTGTCGCAGACGCAGGCCCAGGCGGCGTTGTGCCTGTGCGCGGCCCAGCCGCTGCTGGATGCGCCCTTGGCGGGCGCGATGCTCGCACATCAGGAGCGCAATCACGCCGAGGCCGCGCTGACGTTCACGCAGGCACCGCCGGGGCTGGCGGGCATCGTGTTGACCGATGAGCAGGCCGCCGAGCTGGTGGCGCACAATGTCCCAGTCGGAATCCTGCTGGGCTATCGGCCGGAGCTGCCGCGGCCGGATCCGATCACGCGCGTCGAGTGCCTGCGGATTCCCTCCGGCGTCGCTCAGACGCGGGCCCGCTTTGTGGCCGATACGCAGGCCGCCTGCATGCGAATCGCGGACTGGCTGACGCGCGCTGGCGGCCAGGCCAGCGCGGCCGATCTGTGCGCCGACGTGGCCCGCGGCGGCGACGGCCGCGCGCTGCGCCTGCCAGTCGAGATCGAGCTGGAGCTGACCACCGAAGACCCGCTGCCCGAATCGACACTGCGACCGCGCGGCTCGCGCGTCCCGCGACGGAACTTGAGCGATCTGGCGGCCCTCGAGCGAATCGCGCGCGAATACGCGCAGCTCGACGATCGCCTGTTGCTGCTCGGCGGACACGGCGACCCGCTGCTGCATCCGCAATTCGCCGACGCCTGCGCACAAATCAAGCAGTCCGGCGTGTTCGGGCTCGCGGTCAGCAGCACGCTGGTCGAGCTGTCGGAGGCGGCGCTCGAAGCGCTGCTAAGCGGTGTCGATCTGCTCGAAGTGCGGCTGGATGCAACCACGCGCGGCGCCTACGAGCGGCTGCACCGCCGCGATGCGTTCGAGCAGGTGCTGGCGAATATCGAGCGCATTCAGCAAGCACGCCTGCAGCGCGCCTGCCCGCAGCCGATCGTCATCCCCAGCCTAACGCGCTGCCACGCGACGCTCGACCAGCTCGAAGCCTTCTACGACCACTGGATCCAGATCACCGGCGCCGCGCTGCTACAAACGTACAACCGTTACGGCGGCTTGATGCCAACCGATCCGATCAGCCCGGCGCATCCGCCGTTGCGCAGTGGCTGTCGCCGACTGGCGAACCGCATGATGCTGCTGGCCGATGGCGCAACGACGCTGTGCGCCGAAGACGTGCGCGGCGTACATCCAATTGGCGACTGGCGCGTCAGCACGCTCGCGGCGCTCTGGAACGGCCCGGCGCGACAGTCGCTCCGCGCGCTGCACGCTGCACATCAATTCGCGGCATTGCCACAACTGTGCCAAGCCTGCGAAGAGTGGTTCCGCCCATAGGCACGCGGGCGGGCACACACGCCTCCCCGCGTAACGCTGCCTGATAATCGCTGATGTGTGAAACGCCGCGGCGCGGTCGACAACCGCGTGAAAGCCCTGCCGCGCGGCGGTCGATGCTCCCTGGGAAGTTCGCGCTGCGCCCTCGCCGCAGCTTCAGGCCCAGGAGCCTTCACGATGCATGCCGATCTGGCCCAAACCACGCGCCGACGCCTGTCCGCGACGGTGCGCTTCGCCGCGCTGCTTGCGACGCAGCTCGGCGGTTGCGGCGGACCCACGTCAAACTCGCCAGGCGACGTAGCCACGACCGAATCGGACGACGGCGCACCGGCGGGAACGTTTGTCGCCGACCAGTTGATCGCCTTGAGCGCGCCGGGCGCCAGCGACGCCGAGCTCGCGGCGCTATTTCAAGATCTGGGCACGACCGTGCGCGAGCGACTCTCGACGCTCTCGGCCACGCTGCTGCAGGTCGATCCCGCGCGGCGCGACGAAGTACGCGAGCGGCTGGCGGCCTCGCCGCTGATCGAGGAGCTGGCCGACAACCGCGTCTTTGAAGTGGGCGTCGAACCGGCCGATCCGGCGTTTGCCATTCAGTGGCACCTCGAGGCGATCCGCGCGCCGCAGGCCTGGGAATACACCACCGGCGACGCCGACGTGCTCGTCGCCGTGATCGACACCGGCGTCGACAGCGATCATCCAGACTTAAGGGACAAGCTGCGCCAGGGCGCGAATACCGCCGACGGCGCGACCGGCTGGCAGGACCGAAACGGGCACGGCACCGCCGTCGCGGGCGTGCTGGCCGCGGCGACCAACAACCAGATCGGCGTGACCGGCGTGGCGCCGGCCAGCCCAATCCTGCCCGTGCGCGTCACCGATGAAGTCAATCACGCCACCAGTTGGGCCGTGGCCGGCGGGATCGCCTTCGCCGTCAATGCCGGCGCGAAGGTCATCAATGTCTCGATCGACTCGATGCAGGATGACCCGATCGTGCTGCGGCAGGTACAGGCCGCTTGGCTCGCCGGGGCGCTGGTCGTCTTCGCCAGCGGCAATACCGGCCTGCAGATGCAGGGCGGCGGCTCGGCCGAAGCGCTTTTCGTCGGCGCCGTGGTGCAGGATCTGCAACCCGCGACATTCTCAACCTACGGCGAATTCGTCGACCTCGCCGCGCCCGGCGCCGGCATCTACACCACGCAGCTCGACAACACCTACGGCCTCTCGAATGGCACGTCGTTCGCCGCGCCGATGGTCTCGGGCGTCGCCGCGCTGATCTGGTCGATCAAGCCCGAGCTGCGACCCAGCACTGTGCGGGCGATCCTGCTCGAGACGGCCGTGGACGTCGCCGCGGCGGGCGAAGACGTGCGCGTGGGCGCCGGGCTGTTGAACGCGGGCGCCGCGATTGAGCTGGCGCTTTCGGTTGTCGACGCGCCCGACACGGCCGCGCCGAGCGTGAGCATTCGTCGCCCGGCCGATGGGGCCGCGGTCAGCGGCGTGGTGGTGGTCGAGCTGGCCGTGTCCGATGACAGCGACATCGCCGACGTAGCGCTGCTGGTCGATGACGTGCCGGTCGCGATCGACAACATCGCGCCCTACGCGTTTCGAATTAATTCGGGGCTTTTCGCGCGGGGACGGCATCGGCTCACCGCGATCGCCACCGACCTGGCCGGCAACGCGGCCCAGACCAGCATCGATGTCAGCATCTCTGGCTCAAGCGACAGCAGCGCCCCGACGCTTACGCTGCTGAGCCCGGCAGACGGCGCCAGCGTGCGCGGCGTGGCGACTGTGCTGGTCAGCGCCGCCGACGAAGCGCTGGCCAGCGCCGAGTTGCTGGTCGACGGGCAATCGTTGCAGGAAATCGCGGTCTCGGGCGCCGAAGCGCGGCTGGCGTTTACTTGGGACAGCGCGGCCGCCAGCGTCAGCGCCGGGCCACACCGACTGCGCGTCCGCGCGCTCGATCAGGCCGGAAACGCGGCGGAACTCGACTTCTCGTTGAACGTACTGAAATAGCCCCTGCTTGGCGGCGCCGATGGACCGGTGTTCTCGCCGCTGGCACGTTCAGCCAGCGCTTGTGCGCACGGTGCAGTGCTACAGCTCGCCGCGCAGCCGCGCCAGCACCTGTGCGTCGCGCGCGGCCAGGCAGGGTGTCGCCGCGCCGGCGTACGCGGACAGATCGATCGGGAAGCGCGGACCGCCCGCAACCGGAACGCACACGCCGCCGTTGGCCTCGATCATCGCCCAACCGGCGACGACGTCCCAAAGCTTGCTGTCGGTGATCAGCGTTGCGTCGATTCGCCCGGCGGCGACGTACGCCAGGTGCAGCGCCGTCGAGCCCAGCCCACGTACGACCGTCTGGCTGATCCACAAGTCGACCACGCGCCGCAGCGCGCCATCGCTGACACTGGGCAGCGCAGTCAGAAGCTGCGGAGCGCGGCATCGCGCCGCGCGGCTTGAAT
>CAZHTF010000058.1:0-22025 GCA_964535305.1 uncultured Planctomycetales bacterium
CTGCCCGGGCAGTGGCGCGCGATCGATCGTTCGCGCGAACAACCTGCCGCTGGGTCAAGAATTCCTGATTTACGTCGCGCCGTGGAACCAGACGCTCAACGTCGGCAACGTTCAGCTCGACGTGAACTGCAATCTGCCGTTGGATATCTCCTGCCTCACGCCGTCGCCCAACGCTGTCTCCGTCGGCGGGAACATCCTGTTCCGCGCGCGCGTCGATCCGGGCACCAACCCGCTTAGCACCGGCATTCGCGCCTTCGTCGACCTGTCGAGCGCCGGCGGTAGCTCGGCGCAGCCGATGAGCGACGACGGCACCGACGGCGATGCGCTCGCGGGCGATGGCATCTACTCGTACCTCTACACGGTGCCGCTGGACGCGCCGCTGGGCTCGGTCACCACGCAGCAGTTCACGACCGACGATCAACAGCGCCTGGATGGCTGCGCGGTTGCATTCCGGATCAACGCGCCGCCACCGGCGAACGACTCGTGCAGCACGGCGCAGCTCGTCTCGGCGTTGCCGTTCAGCTCGAGCGTCGACAACAGCGGCGCCAACCAGGACGCGCCGCTTGGAACCTGCAATAGCGGTTTCTCTGCCGGCATGCTCAACAGTGTTTGGTACAGCTTCACGCCGCCAACCACGGACTATTACGTCGTTACTGTCACGACTGCGACGGGTTACGGCCCCGTTGCGGCGATCTTCACCGGCACCTGCGGCGGGACGTTTACCGAGGTCGCGTGCGGAATTGACTTGGAGCCGCTCGACCTCGTGTTGCAGCTCGACGCCGGCACGCAGTATTACTTGAAGGTCGGACAAGGCAGCATCTTCCCAGGCGGCGGCGAGACGAACGTGAGCATCGCCGTCGCGACCGGACTGGGTGCGTGCTGTGTCGGGCCGGCGTCCATCCCGGGCTTCCTGCCGGGCACTTGCATCACGTCGATCGCCTCGGCGTGCACCAACGCCGGCGGACGCTTTCAGGGCGCGGGCTCGGTCTGCGGCCCGACGGTCGACTGCTGCGGCGGCGACATCGACGGTGATTTTGATACCGACGAGTCCGACCTGGGTATCCTGCTGGCATCCTGGGATGTCGACATCAATGGCGACATCAACGGCGACGGTACGACGGACGAGTCTGATCTGGGCATTCTGCTGTCAAGCTGGGGCTGCGTGGTTCCGTAGTCTCGGAGGTCGGCTGCTTCACGCTTCGGCCGCCGATGCGTGACGCACGTACGCTGCTCAAGTCACGGACGCCGATGCGCGCAACATGTTGCGCACCGGCGTCCGGTTGCTTGTGGGTCTGGCGCGCAGCGCGACTCTCCGGCGCTTGCGTACCGAACAAAACCCGAATATGATTCCGGCATGGCGATCCGTCGCGTCGACAATCCGCCGAATCCGTACCTCGCGGCGCAGCGCGAGTGGCTCGAAGAGCCGCCGGCGATCGCGCTGCAGGTGTTTGAGGAGAAGGCCCGCTCGATTGTCAGCGAGAATGACAGCCCGGATCTACCGTTTCGCTACAGCGTCAACCCCTATCGCGGCTGTCAGCACGCCTGTGCGTATTGCTACGCGCGGGCCACGCACGAATACCTGGGCCTGGGCGCAGGCACGGATTTCGACAGCAAGATCATCGTCAAGACCAACGCGGCTGAGCTGCTGCGGGCCGCGCTGGCGCGCAAGAGCTGGCGGCGAGAGTCGATCGCGTTTTCGGGCGTGACCGATTGTTACCAGCCGCTGGAGGTGTGTTATCGGCTGACGCGCCGCTTGCTGGAAGTGTGTCACGAGTTCTGCACGCCGGTGGGGCTGGTGACCAAGTCATTCCTCGTGGCGCGCGACGCGGATCTGCTGAGCGCCATGCAGCAGGGCGCGGGGGCACGGGTTTTCTTCAGCATTGCTTTTGCGGACGACGCGCTGGCGCGGCGGGTTGAGCCGGCTGCGCCGCCGCCGTCGCGCCGCTTCGAGGCGATGCGGCGATTGCGTGATGCCGGTGTGGACCTGGGGTTGATGTTTGCGCCGCTGATTCCAGGGCTCAACGACCGCGAGATTCCGCGCGTGCTGGCGCTGGCACGCGCGTGCGGGGCGCGCAGTGCCGGCTACGTGCCGCTGCGGCTTTCGGGCAGCGTGCGGGACGTGTTCCTTGCGCGCATGCGCGAGACGCTGCCCGAGCGCGCCACGCGGGTCGAGCTGCGCATCCGCGACATGCGCGGCGGCGCACTGAATGACGCGCGCTTCGGGGCCCGCATGCGAGGCCAGGGCGAATACTGGCACGGAATCCAGCAGTTGTTCGAACTGAGCGCGCGGCGCCTCGGCTTGGAAACCTGGAGCGACGCGGGCAAGTGCACCAAGGCGTTCTACGACCCGCGGGCGGCGCTGCCGCAGGCCGCGGGCGCCGCGTCACCCGGCGCGGCACCGCTTTTGGGCGCCGCTGCCGACCGAGAGTCGCGCTGCAATTCGCGTTCCACGCGAGCGCAGGCAGCGGGACGGACGGTGCAGCTTCCGCTTTTTCAGTCGGACTCCCCGTAGGGTCTGGCGCTGCGCGGCGGCCCAGTGCCTGATCGTGCGAGGTGGCCGAGCCGGTCGTGTTCGCCGGGTCGCAGATTTTGTGTCAGAGCTGCGAAGTGGTGCTATACTCGGATGGAGTGGTACGTCGCCGCGGCATCTTTGCATGCATTCACGCGTGTGGGTGTTCGGCGAGCGTATGATTGAAATTTGGATCAGCCTCTGGGTTGTGCGACACGGGAGCATCCGTTTGCGCGAACCGATACGCTGAACCCTGGGAGGCCGAAACGTCTGCTTGCCGGCGGAGGCGCCATTGCGCGTTGGGCCGGTGACGAC
Organism: uncultured Planctomycetales bacterium; assembly: GCA_964535305.1. Lineage (GTDB taxonomy): Bacteria > Planctomycetota > Phycisphaerae > UBA1845 > Fen-1342 > CAZHTF01. The sequence continues at coordinate 2,825 of CAZHTF010000058.1, forward strand.
CGCGGCCGCCCCCTTGAACGTAGGGTTCCAGCAAACCGCTTCCACCGGCAATCGTGGAGGTTGTTCCAGTCTTGATGGGCGGCGCTCGAGGTAGAGCGCCGCCCACTCGCTTTTCTAGATCCGCAGACCTCAGACGCGCATCCGATTACCGCACCCAGCGACAGAAACGAACGAACGGCACATCATCGTCCGCGCCATCCGTTGCGGCGTCACACCGCGCATGCCAAGCAAACGATATCGGCGTGGCGCTAAACTCGACGCGCGGCCGCTTGACTCAATCGCGTGCAACGCTCAGGAGCGCCAACCCCAGGCTTGAAGTGCCGGGGAATTCAATCGCGGCGCGCTGGTAGTTCGACAGCAGCGACGGCGCTGCCGCGCGCGCGGCGGCCGGTGCGGCGATCGCGTTGCGCGCGTCACCGTCGGGCTGTGCTGGTTCGCGGACTGCGCCAGCCCAGTAACCCAGTCCGAATGCGACCAGGACCAGCGCCGCATATCGCAAGCCGGTCAGGGCCATTCGCGTCCAGCCTGGCGTTTGGCGCGCGGGTTGGCTTGGCAGGCCGATGCGCCAGGCGTGCGTCTGGGCCGCGGCCTGAGAGAGGTCCAGCGCGCGCAGTTGCCGCTGCGCGGCTTCAAGCTCGCTGGCCGCGGCGCGACAATCTGCGCACTGCGCCAGATGCGCTTCGAACGCGGGCCGCTCGGCGGGCGGCAGCTCTCCGCCCAGGTGGTCTGCCAGGCGCTCGTGGAATTGATTGCAGTTCATGTTCGGCTCCGGCGGACGGGTTCTTGCAAGGATTCGCCCTGGTTCAGCCGCGCACGCAGCGCGTGCAGCGCGCGCAGGTAATGCGTCTTGACGGTCGGCACGCCCAGACCAAGTTCGTCGGCGATCTGTTGAAACGTGGCCTCATCGAAGCATTTGGCCAGCAGCACCAGCCGCTGCTGCTCGCTGAGCTCGCCAAGCGCTGCGTGCATGCGCGCCAGCGTCTCGCGCTGCTCGAACGCCGGGATCGCCGCGGCGGTCTGTTCGCTCGGCTGGACGGCCTTGAGCGCGCGGCGCGCGGCGCTCTTGGCCCGCCAGCGGTCGATCGCCAGCCGCGTGGTCACTTTGCGCAACCAGCCGACGACCTGCCGCGGCGCAACCGACCCGCTGCGCAGCAGTCGCAGAAAGGCTTCCTGCGTCAGGTCGGCGGCGTCCGCGTGCGAGGCGGACAAGGCGTATGCCCAACGATAGACCTGCGCTCGGTGCGACTTGAATGCCGCCGCCACATCCAGCATGGAAGGATTTCCATTCGCGGGATCGTTGCGCCGCAGATCGCGAGCTCGCTGACCAGCTGATCGCGGATGGCTAGCGCGCCACGCGGCTGGTCGCCATCAGCAGCTTGTCGCGGTCGTGCAGGCTCTTCGCATCGAACTCCCAGAGGAGCTGGCCTTCGTCGAGTTCGTCGGCATTGTGCGCGATCAGTTCGCCCGGCAGTTCGAGCCGGATTTTCCAGGATTCGTCGGCAAGGTCCTCGGTAACCGCATCACGGGCCTCGACCGCATCGAGCGCGTCGAAGAACGCCGCGATCTGCCGGGCTGGAATTTTCTGGCGCTCGAGCGCGGCGCGCAGCACGGGTCGGGTCTGCTCGATCAGTTCGCGCGAGAGCTGCTGGATGTCCCGATCGCGCTGCTCGCTGTTGGGCTGGCGCAGGAGCTGCGTCAGTCGCGGCGTTTCGCCCTGCTCGAAGTGCTCGCGAATGGCGCGTTGCGCGATCAGGCCCACATCCTGCGGCCAGCCCACGCGGGCCTGCTCGATCGCGGCGAAAGCGAACTCGGCCCGCTTCAGGCCTTCGATTCGCTGCAGCGCCCGCACGAATTCGCCGCGCTCCTCATCGCTCAGATCGGCCGAGTCTTTCGCGGAGAGCTCTTTGAGCCGGGCGGTTTCGAGTTCGCGCTGCAGGAATGCGTAGCGCGCATACTGCCGCGCTTGATAGGTGCGCTTGAAGTGGTAGTACGTGCCGTCGGGTCGCTGCTCGATGCTCACCTCCGTCGGGAATGAAAGGGCGGCGTCGCGATTGCGGTCACCGCGGGCGGCGAACGAATCGGGCAGCGGTTCGCCGCACGCCGTGCTGAGGCTGGCGAGCAGGCGCACCTCCGTCTTGCCCTGGTCGTCCGTCTTCTCGTTTCGTTGTACGCTCCAGCCGGCTTCGCGCTGCGGCATGGCATCGCCAGTGTCGAAATCGCCAAGGTCGCCGGTAAATTCGAGCTCGAGCGCGACCGAGCCATCGCGCGCGACGCGAATGGACTCTTTGCGTTCGAGGCAGCCGGCCGTGAGCGTCACCAGGCTAAGAACTGTAAATCCAACGAAATGGCGCGGTTTCAAGCGGCACATTTGCGGGCTCCTGTGTCCGACCGGTTTGCACGCCGATTTGCGGCGACCGGCGACAACATACTTAACGCACAGCCCCGCATGCAGGATGACAGCGGCGTGCAGAAAATTGCTGGCCAGATCGCGGGATGCTGGCAGGTGCGGCGCTTGACCAGCGGATGCTTGCCGCCGCACACTGCCGAGCCAGAAAGGACTCAGGATGGGTACGCAGCCGTGGACCGATCACCGCATATGCGTAACCGGCGGGGCCGGGTTTCTCGGATCGTTCGTCATTGAGCGGCTGCTCGCGCTGGGTGCGCGGCGCGAGCAGATCTTCGTCCCGCGCCGGCGGCAGTACGATCTGACCCGCGAAGCCGACGTCGTGCGCCTCTACGACGATGCGCGGCCGGACCTGGTGCTGCACCTGGCGGCCGAGGTCGGCGGCATCGGCGCCAACCGCGAAAATCCGGGGCGATTCTTCTTCGCCAACATGGCCATGGGCCTGCACCTGATCGAGCACGCCCGGCAACGTGGCGTGCGCAAGTTTGTGCAGGTCGGCACGATTTGTGCCTACCCCAAATTCTGTCCGACCCCGTTTCGAGAAGAAACGCTCTGGGATGGATATCCGGAGGAGACCAACGCGCCCTACGGCGTCGCCAAGAAAGCGCTGCTGGTCATGTGCCAGTCATACCGCGCGCAATATGGGCTGAATGCGATCTTTCTGCTGCCGGTGAATCTCTACGGCCCGCGCGACAATTTCGACCTCAACAGCTCGCATGTGATCCCCGCGATGATTCGCAAATTCTGGGAAGCGCGGCAATGCCAGACGCCCAGCGTCGAGCTTTGGGGCGATGGCTCGCCGACGCGCGAGTTCCTCTATGTCGAGGACGCGGCCGAGGGCATCGTCGCGGCCGCCGAGCGCTACGATTCGGACGAGCCGGTCAACCTGGGCAACGGTCGCGAGATTCGTATCCGCGACCTGGCCGAGACCGTCGCGCAGCAGATCGGCTACCAGGGCCGCATCGTCTGGAACACAGCGAAGCCCAACGGCCAGCCGCGGCGCGCCCTGGACGTGCGGCGTGCGCAGGAGCGATTCGGATTCTCGGCGCGCACCAGCTTTGAAGAAGGGCTGCGCAAGACAATCGCCTGGTACGCCGAGCATCGCGGCGAGGTTCTGGCGCGCGGCTGAGCGACCGGGGCGCGCGTTCGGGCGGGGGGCGAATCCGCGCCGAGCAGATGGTGTGAGCCAAGAAAAGCCGCAGCGCCGGGCGTCGCGGCCCGGCGCTGGGCATTGCAGGAGCGCACGAATCAGCCGTGGAACCAAACGAGGCGAGCCGGCTGAAGGCTTACGCGCGGCGGCGCAGCGCCAGCATCGCGCCAAGGCCCAGAAGTGTCAGCGTGCCGGGCTCGGGAATCGCATCAACGCTGAGCACGGCGGAGAGCGGCGTCGAGGTGCTGCCGACGAGGCCCGTCGCATAGACGGTGTAGACCGTGTTGGCCGCGAGCGCGACGCCCGGGACCGACAGGACCAGCCCGCCGCCGTTGAAGAGCCGAACATCCAGGTCGTACGTACCGGGCGCGACCGAGACGTAGCCGCCGTTCTCGCGGAACTCGACGTCAGAGAATAGCGACGGGCCGCCGCCGGCGACGTTAATGCTGACGGCCGGCGCATTGGGTGAAAGGTGGATGAAGCGCAGCCGGGCCTGCGTGCTCGAGAGCGTGTTGTCATCTTGATAGACGGCGGGGGCGATGCTGGCGAGCACGCCGGTGGCGGCGATGGTGTAGTCCAGCGCGGCGTCAAGCGGCAGGGTGGCATCGATCACGACCGGCGCGGTCGTGCCGCTGGGAACCACCTTGAAGTTGTAAGTTCCACTGGGCAGGGTCGCGTACGGGGTTACGCCGCGGAAGGGGGCATTGCTGAAGGCGGGCGTTGCAAAGTTGTCGTTGACGATCACGTCGACGTTTGGGGCGTCGGGCGAGGCGTGCACGACGCGGACGTCGGCCTGCGCCGCGGGCAGGGCTGTGCTGATGGTCAGCAGCATCGATGAGGCGAACGCTGTTCTGAGTCGCATCGTCTTTCTCTCCGTTGTGGGAAGTAACTTGTTTTTCCTATACAACACTCGAAACTATTGATATTAACTACAAAACACTACGTCAGTCGTCAGCCTACGGCCACTTTGCAGTGCAGTGCCGCTTCGAGCGCGCAGCGGCGCCACACTCCAGCAAAGCGTGAAATCAAGCAACCAAACGCGGAATCTCGTTACCGGCCAGGCGCTTCGCCCGGACAGGCTCAGCGAAGCGACAAGCGGCGACGCTCGGCCGCAACCCGCGTGCGGCGCACCGATCGGCGAATTCCCAATTGCGCGGCGCGCCGCAGGCGCGCTCCGCGGCCGCATCGTTCTGGCCGGTCTCGAACGGCGCCAGGTTCGCCGCAGAACCCGCACCGGCAGCGCCATGTTCGGCGTCCGCGGGCGAATCCGCGCGACCGTGGCATTGGATCGGGCAGACCGGATCGGCGGCCCGGCCCATCGGCAGCAGCAGCGTCGCGGCGATCAGCAGGGTCATCGCGGCCACGGCCTGCCGCAAGCCGGCCCGGCCGTACGCCGGCCGCTCCAGAGCCTGCAAGCGCAACGCGATGCTGGCCTTGCGCTCAAATAGCCCGATCGCCCCGACAGATTCAAAATCAAGCGCCGTGGAGCGGCGCGTCATGCTTCGGGCGGCGGCCGCGAGCGTGCTGCGATACTCGCGCGTGCGCTCGCGCAGCGTGCGGGCGACGGTCGCGTCGCAGCACAGCTCACGCAGCTCATACATTCTCCGCCGTGCCAAGATCAGCAGCGGATTGAACCAGTAGACAATCTGCAGCAGCAGGAACGCGAGCTGGGCGGCGGGATCGCCACGGCGAACGTGGGCCAGCTCGTGCAGCAGCACGTGCCGAATCTGCACGTGCGAGAGCGCGAGCATGCTCCGTGGGACAAGCACCAGCGGCCGCAGGGCCCCGAAAATCGCAGGGCAATCGAAACGCTGCGTAATAATCAGCTCCGGCACGCGCCGCAGCCCCAGTTGCGCCGCGGCTTCATGCGCCAGTCCCGTCAGCCACGCGGGCGGCGACACTTCAGCGTCACGCCGCAGCGCGCTGCGCAGCGCGGCGGTGCGCAGGCGGTAAGTTGCGGCGAGCGCGGCCACGCCGATGGCCCAGAGTGTTGCCGTCAGCAGCATCCAGCTCGGCGCTTGCGCGGCTTGCGCGGCTTTGCTGCCGGCGAGCAGGGCGGGCTCGAGGATGTCGGTTGGCAGCGGCTTATCGAGTACATGGGCGACGCCGCTGATCAGGAACGGCACATCGCCGGCGGCCAGCACGCCGGCCGTCGCACTCCAGCTCAGGTAACTGCCAGGCGGGAGCAGCAGCTTGATCGCGACCAGTGTCCAGAGCGCCAGACGCACTTGCGGCCAGATCCGCTGGCGGCTCAGCAGCGCGTCGAGCCCCCAGACCAAGAGCAGCAGCAGGCTGCTCTGCCAGAGCTGCGGCCACATCCACGTCCACCAGGCGCGCACGATGTCATTCAGCATCAGCATCGCGTTTCTCCGGCGGTTTGGCGGGCGTTGGGTCGTCGATCTCGTTCAGCAGTCGCTGCAAGGCGTCTTGCTGGCGGCGCGAGAGCGATTCATCCGCGATCAGGCAGTGCACCAGCGGGCCGACGGCGCCATCGAACGCCTTGTTGATCAGGTTGAACAACGCGTGCCGCCGCGTCTGTGCCCGCGAGATCAGGGCTGTGAAGAAGCTCGTGTTGCCGCGTTTGTGCATTTTCAACGCGCCCTTTTCGACCAAGCGCGCCAGAAGCGTCTTGACGGTCGCGTAGGCCCAGTCGGTCTCGCGCTCGACCCATTCGAGCACGTCGCGGCCGCTGACCGGTCCGCGGCTGGCCCAGACCGCGTTCATGACCTTCCATTCTGCATCGCTGAGATTCATGGCGTTTCACGGTCGAGTGCTGCGCGCAATCTTCTCCGGCCCAGCGCGCCTGAGCGGCGTCCGCGACAAGTGCTACATCTGTAACAAACTCTACGACACTTGTAGCACAAAAATCAAACCGAACTTCCGGAAAAATCTCGATCCGCCGCGCTCCCGTCCGTGCGACGGAGCGGAGTTGCGTGGTCGCGGTGCTCAGCGCGGGGCGCACTGCGGCGGTCGCCGCACGGGCGACCGGATCTGCAAGAACCTTGTGGAGCGGTGTACCATTGCGAAGCCGTAGATGCGCCGTGGGCGCTTCACGTCACCGTTGAGAAGGAGCAGGGATGCGATTGAGACCGAGCGCGCCGCGCGTGCCGCGAATGGGGCTTTTCTTCGCGGCGCTTTTGTGCAACAGTGTGGTTGCCGCCGCTGGCGATCGCCTGATCCTGATTACGGTAGACGGGCTGCGGCCGGATGCGATCTCGCCGGAAGCGACGCCCGCGATCGACGCACTGCGTCGCAGCGGGATTCACGCGGAGAAGGCGATCAACGATCTGCCCTCGGCGACGCTGCCGAATCACGCGACGCTGTTGACCGGGCTGGTTGGCGACGTGCACGGACTGGTCGCGAACTTCGACCTTCCGGGGCGGATCGCGTATCCGACGCTGTTTGATTTCGTGGCGAATGCCGGCATGCGCAGCGCGTTCTTCGCGAGCAAGTCGAAGCTGGATTATCTAGCGCCGCCAGACGTGGTCGAAACTGTGCGGACCATCGGCGAGCTCGAGCCGCTGGTCGACGAGCTGCTGACGCACATTCGCAGCGACGGGCCGGATGTGATTTTCGTGCATCTGCGCGAGCCGGATTCGACCGGGCACCAGTTCGGCTGGATGAGCAGCGCGTATTTCGATGCGCTGCGGCTGAGCGATCAGCAGGTGGAGCGGATCGTCTCGGCGGCGCAGTCCGATCTTTCGCGCAACACGTATTTCGTGCTGACCGCCGATCACGGCGGCGACGGGACAAATCACTTTCTGAATATCGACGTGAACCGCACGATCCCCTGGATCGTCAGCGGGCCAGGCATTGCCGCGGGCGGTGTGCTGCGCGAGAGCGTCAGCATCGCCGATACGACGCCGACAATCCTGGCGCTGCTTGGCGTCGCACAGCCGACCGGGCTGAGCGGCGTAGCGCGCGGCGTGCGCGGCGCGAGCAGCGGCGCAGCGTCCAGCGGCCAATCGCTGCCGCCGGTCGGCGTGCCATGCCTGCTGCTCTTCATGCCGTTTCTGCTCGCACTCGGCGCCGCCAGCGTGCGCCGCCGCGCCGCGGGCGAAACTGGCTGACGCCCATGTCACTGGCGGCATTGGATCTACAGACGGTCGGCCTGGCGCTGAACCTGGCGATCATGCTGTTGTTGATCGCGCTCTCGGCCTGCTTCGCCGGCAGCGAGGCCGTGCTCTTTTCGCAGACGCGCGCGCAGCTTCAGGCCAACGCGCAGAGCACCAACCTGCTCCGCCGCACCGGCGCGGCGCTGTTGAAGACGCCCAAGCAGACGCTGATGGTGATCCTGCTGGGCAACACGTTCGTCAATCTGCTTTTCTATGCGACCTCGTACGTGCTCGCGGATCAGATGTCCTCGCAAACCGGCGAGTGGGTCACGCTGCTGACGGCGGTGGTGAGCATGCTGATCGTCATCATTTTCGCCGAGGCCGTGCCGAAGGTGGTCGGCGCGGAGCTCAGCGCCAGCCTGCTTGTGCCGGCGGCGCTCTTCATCCGCGCCAGCAGCTACGTATTGCTACCCGCCGGGCGGCTGATCGACGGGCTACTGGTCGAGCCGCTCACGCGCGTCTTCTTCGGCCGCCGCATTCGCGACGGCGAGCGCGAAAGCGAGCTTTCCACCGGTGAATTGCGAACGCTGCTCGAAATGAGCCGGCGTCACGGCGTGATCAACCCGGTCGAGGACCTCTTCCTGCGCGAGGTGATCGACCTCAGCGCCCGCCGCGTCAAGGATGTGATGAAGCCGCGCGTCGAGCTGGTGGCCTACGACGTGAAGTCCGCGCCTGAAGGGCTGCGGCGTCTGATCCGCCGCACGCGATTCAAGAAGATCCCGGTGTATGACGGGGCGATCGACAACATCGTCGGTCTGATTTACGCCAAGGTGCTGTTTTTTGAGCGGAACCGGCCGCTGCGCGAGCTGGTCACGCCGGTGCGTTTTGTGCCGGAGATGATCACCTGCGAGCAGTTGCTGCAACATTTCCGCCAGACGCGTTCGCAGATCGCGATTGTGGTAGACGAATTCGGCGGCGTCGCGGGGCTGGTGACGCTGGAGGACGTGCTGGAGGAGATCGTCGGCGAGCTGGATGCGCCCGAGCACGCTCCGCGCGAGGCCGAGCTCGAGCGCATCAGCGACAGCGAGTATGAAGTGAGTGGGCGACTCAGCGTGCACTACTGGTCCGAGTCGATCCGCATTCCGCGCACCAGCCGCCGCGTCGCAACGGTCGGCGGACTGGTGACCACGCAGCTCGGGCGGCCGGCGCGCGTCGGCGATCGCGCCCGCATCGGAAACCTCGAGCTCGAGGTGCTAAGCGTGCAACGCCGACGGGTCGAGCGCCTGCGGCTGCGGCTGATTGAGCCGCACGGCGCGCCGGCTGCGGCGGCTGCGGGAGGCTCGGGCTGAGATGACGCTCACGATCCTCCTGCTGCTGCTGGGCGTCGCGCTCGGGTTGTTGCTCAGCGGCCTTGTATCTGGCGCGGAGACCGGCCTGTTTGGCCTGAACCGCGTGCGGCTGCGCGTCCGCAGCGACCAAGCCGATCCCGCCGCGCGGCGGCTCTCCGATTTGGTTGATCGGCAGGAGGACGTGCTGATCACGCTGCTGCTGGGCAATACGTTGGCCGACTACATCGCGACCGCGTGCCTGGCGGAATGCCTGCTGCGGCTTGCCGTTCACCCCGCACGCGTTGAGCTGTACACCGTGCTGCTGCTCACGCCGCTGGTGCTGGTCTTTGGCGGTGTGATTCCCAAGGACCTGTTTCAGCGCGAGGGTGATCGGCTGATGTATCCGCTGGCGCTGCCGCTGCATATCGCGGTGCGCGCGGCGCGGGCCACGGGATTGGTGCTGGCGCTGCGCAAGATCACGGGCGCGTTTGTCATGCGGCTCGATCCGCTCGCCGGCGACCAGGAGCAACTCCACCCGCGCAGCCACGCGCTGCAACTGATCCAGGAGGGCGCGGTCCGCGGCGGGCTGAGCAGCACGCAGCGCGACATCATGGACCGCGTCGTCAACCTGGCCCAGGTCCGCTGCAGCCACGTGATGATCCCGATGGCCCGCGCCGCGCATGTGCCGCTGAGCCTCTCACACGACGACTTTCTGCGCATCGCACGCATGGCGCACTTCTCGCGCCTGCCGGTGCATGACGGTGACCCGCGACGCGTGATCGGCGTGGTGAACGTCTACGACGTGCTCACCGACGAGCAGCGCCAGCCGATCAGCGCGCACATGCGGCCCGCAGTGCGGCTGCCGGCGGCCGAGAGCGTGCCCGTGGCGCTGCTGCGCCTGCAACAGGCGCGGCAGGCGATGGCGGTCGTGACCGATCGCAGCGGCAACTGCGTCGGGATCTTGACCGTCAAGGATCTGGTGGAGGAAGTCGTCGGCGAGATTGCGGTGTGGTAGGCGACGCGTTACGAAACGGTGCGGCGGCGCATGCTGCTGTGCGCGCGGCGCGAGCTGCGTCCTGTGGATGAGCGCTGTGCTGCATGGGCGCGGCAGTAGCCTTTGCAGCTTGGGCCAGGGCGACCTGCGGCGCGTGGCGCACCGCGCGATCGCGGCTATGATTGCAAGGCGTTTGCGGGGTGTAGCTCAGTCTGGATCAGAGCGCCTGGTTTGGGTCCAGGAGGTCGCTGGTTCGAATCCAGTCACCCCGATCGTGCACGTTGTGGAATCGACTTGAAATGCGATGACTTGTGAGCGCTTCGCCGTTTTCTTGCCCCGGCTTCTGGTGCGACGTTCGCCAACCGCAACAGCAGAGTCAGGGGCCAGCTCCCTAGCAAGGGGGCGTGTCGGGGCCGCAGCGAGCGTGTCCTTCCGATTTGCGGTCTTGGATCGTCTGACGGATCTGGCATTGCAATTGCACCGCGACGCGGAGCGGCTGGCGGCTTCCGCCGAGCGACCGGGTCACGTCGTTGCCGCGTGTCAATCCGGCAGTTAGGCTCCATCAATGGAGATGACCGCGGCGAACGCGCGGGTGAGTCTTTCAGACCGCGAACCCGAGCGCGAGCGTTACATCGAATCGCTGGCGCTGCTCGATTTCGCGTTGCTCGAAAACGTAGAGCTCGGCCACGCGCTAAGCGCCGCGATCGCGCAGCTCGGCGAAGCGCTCGACGCCGATTTCATCCTGATGGACATTCCGGACAGCAGTGAGCTGCGGATCGCGCTTTCGGTCGCGCCGTGCTGGCATCGAACTAATCATCCGGTCGACTTGAGCGGCACGACGCGCGCGTGGCTGCAGCAGATTCAACCGCAGCTTCAGCGCGGCGAGTTTGTCGCGCGCGAAGCGTGCAGCCCGAAAGACGCAGCCGCGTCTACCGCTGCCGTTGGGCCCGGCTCGTCGGCTTTTTCGGCCGGTGCCGGCGGGGCCGAGAATGGCGGGCAGCTCCTGGCGCTTCCGCTGGTGTATTCCGCGTCGCTGGCGGCAGTCCTGCTGATCTCCTCCGCGCACGAGCTGACGCGCCGTTCCGCGGCGTTGCACGATCTGTTGCGTTCCGCGTCCGCGTCCATCTCGATGGCGCTCGGACGCGCGATTGTGGCGGCTCAGTCCGCGCGAAGCGCGCAACTGCTGCAGGATGCGCTGGCACACTCGCAGGTGGAGCTCTTCGAGCAGGATCGGGAGCTGCGCTACACCTGGATTCACAACCACGCCTGGATCGAGCCCAGCCAGATCATCGGCCGGCAGGATCAACAGCTTTTCAACGCGGCGGACGCGGCGAAGCTGACCGCCGTAAAGGGTGGCGTGCTCGCCTCCGGCGAGCCGGCGCGCGTCGAAATCTCCGTCAGCGCGCCGGATGGAACGCCCGAGCATTTCGACTTGTTTGTTCGACCGCTGCGCGACCCGGCGGGCCAGGTTTGCGGCGTGCGCACCGTTGCGGTCAACATCAGCCACCTGCGACGCGCCGAGCGCGCGGCGCAGCGGTTTGAGGGTCGCTATCGCGAGCTGCTGAAACGCATGCCGGCGATCGTGTACGTTACGGGCCCGCAAGGCACTGAGTTTGTCAGCGAGCACGTCACAAGCGTGCTTGGGATCATTCCCGAAGTGTTGCCGCCTGAGCATCCGCTGCTGCACATGCTGCATACGGCTGATCGCGAGCGCGTATCCGCGAGCGTTCGGCAGTCCTGGACGCACGCCGAGCCGCTCCGGGAAGAATATCGCGTCGTCCGGGGCGATGGCCGCGTGGTCTGGTTGCGAGATGAGTCGTTCGCGATCGAGATCGCAGCCGGCTGCGCCGCGCAGCGCCTAGGGATTGCGATCGACATTACGGCCGAAAAAGAAGCCGAATCGGTGCTGCGGCTGGATCGCGACCAGCTCGAGCGCCTCGTGGCGGAACGCACGCGCGAGCTGAGCGAATCGCATCGGCAGGTGATGCTGGCCGAGCGGCTCAGTTCGCTCGGTACGCTCGCGGCGGGCATCGCGCATGAGATCAACAACCCGCTCGGGGCGATCGAATTCGCCGCCACGCTGGCGCGCCAGGAGCTAAGCGACCCGCTCGCGGTCGGCCAGTACCTGGCCGACATCCGTGAGAGCGTGGCGCGCTGCGCGCGAATCGTCCGTGGGGTAATGCAATTCGGTCGAGACGGCGGCGTGCTGCGCGGTCGTGTGAACCTGAACGAGACGATTCGCTACGTAGCGCGGCTGTGCCGCGCGTATCTGGTCGGGCGCAATGCAGAGCTGACATTCGAACTGGCGGCTGACCTGCCGGACGTGCTCGCGAACGAGACCGACATGGAGCAACTGCTGACCAACCTGGTGCGCAATGCGGCCGAGGCGCTGCAGACGAGCGGGACGGTCGTGCTGCGGTCGTGCGCGCTTCAGGACCAGGTACGGCTGCAGGTGCAGGACTCGGGCGTGGGGATGACGGCTGAGCAGATCGGGCGCGCCTTTGATCCTTTCTTCACGACGCGCATCGCCGACGGCGGGACCGGACTGGGGCTAAGCGTTTGCTACGGCATCGTGCAGCGGCACGGCGGGCAGATCAGCATCGAGAGTGTGCCCAACATGGGTACGACGGTAACCGTGCAGTTGCCGGTGGCGGGGTGTGGGACGATTGCAGGTGGTGCGCACCATGGCCCGGGTGTTGGTTGTTGACGATGAGGCCGGTTACCGCCGGCATCTGAAGCCGATACTTGCCGCCAATGGGCATGTTGTGGAGGCGGTGTCAAACTGTGAGCAAGCGCGTTCACAGCTCGAGCTTGCAGAATTCGACCTGCTGATCACCGATTGGATGCTGGCGAATTCGACGAACGGCGCGCAGCTCGCGGCACGCGTCCATGGTGAGTATCCGGCCCTGCCGATCCTGCTGATCACTGGATTCCCGCCGGAATCACTACGGAGCAGCACGCCGGACGGGGTGCGGGCTGTTCTGGAGAAGCCGCTGGGGGTACAGGAGCTGCTGCGTGCGGTTGAGGCGTGCTACCCGCCGGCGTCGCCACCAACGCCGTGATTTGCGACCGCGGTGAACGTCGCGCGCCGGCGGTGTTCTGTGGCGGCTCTCGCCTCGGCGGATTCCAAACGGGATCAGATCAGCGTTTGGTCGCGCGCGGCACCGGCCGTTGTCGACTCAGCAGCAACAGCGCCGCCAGCACCAATCCCGCCGAAAGCGCGATCAGCACGGGTCGAAAGCGGCCCAGCAGCAGCGGCGAGAGCACCGGATATTCGCTGAGCGTTTGGCGCACGCGGGCGGTGAGCGCCAGCTCATCGACCGCGACCGGCTGCGTCTGCGGGGCTCGGACGATCTCGTCCGTCGCCGGCGGCAGCAGCACGATGGTCTGCACTTGTGGATTGCTCAGGCCGAGTTCGGATCGTGCCAGCCGGTCGATGTACGCCGAATCGTGCTTGAGGTGCTCGATCTGATTGGTCTGAATCTGCTGCTTAAGTTCCAGCTCGTGCTCGCGGGCTAATGCCGCTTGATGCCGCGCCCTGGCCGCGTCGTATTCGAGCCACGCCGGCAGCAGCCCGGCCGCCGCCAGAATCGTGCCGCCGCTAATCATCATCAGCCAGAACAGCAGCGCGGCGGCGAAGCGGTTCACGGCAGGCCCGCCGGCTGGAGCGCGGCGCTGCGCGACAGGTCAGGCGGGGGCGGCGCAGCAAACGGTCGCCGCACGTACGCGAACACCACGACGAACGTATCGGCCCGCGCCGTGCGATCACGATAGCCGATGATCTCGAGCGGGTCGCCGATGGCAACTGCGTCGAGCCCGCTGGCGCGGTCGTTGATGTAAATCTCGGAGTGGGCGTTTACGACGCAGTTGACGGTCTCGGCTTCGATCCCGTCGCTGCTGGCGAGCTTGACGGTCAGCTCGCGCGTCTCGTTCACGCGGCCCACCACGCGCCCGCCGAGGCTGACGAATTGCGGCACGTGCGGCTCGCGCTGGCAGGCGCACAGCGGGGTGAGCAGCAGTGCCGCCCAAACGCCGATTAGCCGCGCAACACTCGCCATCGACGTATCGTAGCGTCGGGCCGCGCGGCGTGAAGTGCGCAGGAACGGCCTGGCGGGCGGGGCATTCCAAGGCCGGCCCGGATTTGGAATCAGCCAAGCGCCGAGACATGTGCACGGAAATATGGCATGATGAGGCGGCCGAGCGGCACGCGACGACGCGGAGCGATGTCGGCCTACGCATGCGAAATAGAATCAAGCGGCGGTCGAATGAACGATCGCCCGAAGGCATAGAGAAAGGCCGTAAAGAATGAGAGTTTTGAACAACCTGAAGACGACCTTCCTGCTCGCCAGCCTGATCGCGCTGTGCATGCTGCTGGGGCACTTCATCGGCGGGCCGAGCGGGCTGATGATCGGGCTGGTGCTTGGCGGCGGCATGAACCTGGTCGCCTACTTTTTCTCGGACAAGATCGCGCTGGCGTCGATGCAGGCGCAGCAGGTCTCGCGGCAGGACATCCCCTGGTTGTACGACATGGTCGAGGAGCTGGCGGCGCGGGCCGGGCTGCCGATGCCGCGCGTGTACGTCTGCCCGCAGCCGGCGCCGAACGCCTTCGCGACCGGCAGGAACCCAGCGAACTCGGCCGTCGCGATTACCGAAGGCATGCTGCGGAATTTCCCGCGCGACGAGATTGCGGGCGTAATGGCGCATGAGCTGGCGCACATTAAGCATCGCGATGTGCTGATCTCGACCATTGCCGCCGTGCTGGCCGGCATCATCAGCTACGCCGGTTACATGCTGATGTTCAGCGGAGGAAACCGCGAGAATCAGAACCCGCTCGGCGCGCTGCTCATGGTGGTGCTGGCGCCGCTCGCCGCGATGCTGATTCAGATGGCGATCTCGCGGCAGCGCGAGTACGCGGCCGACAACTATGCCGGTGAATTGACCGGCGACCCGCTGTGCCTGGCCCGCGCGCTCAACCGCCTGCAGCATGGCAATGAGCGCATCCCGACCGAGACCAATCCTGCGTTCCACGCGCTGTACATCTGCGAGCCGCTGCATGCCGGTGTGGCGAACCTCTTCAGCACGCACCCGCCGATCGAAAAGCGCATCGCGGCCCTGCGACGGCAAGCGGCGGTGGACTAGCGAGCGAGCTGGCCGTCCCGGTACAATCAGTGTCGATCGCTCGCGGGCGTCCGCACGGGGGTTTCGCGCGACCGGGTGATGAGTGACGGACGTTGGCCCCAATCTGAGCAGGCCAGGTGGCTGAAAAGCCGCTTACTTCGCCTCCAACCAATTCTCGGCGATCAGCACGTCAACCTTCACCGGTACGTTCAGCGCCAGGGCCGTGCGCATCTGCTCGGCCACCAGCTCGGCCAGCTCGGCTGCCCGGCTGCGCGGCGCTTCGAACACCAGCTCATCGTGCACCTGCAGCAGCATCCGCAGCGGAAGCTGCTCGCGCTCGATCCGCCGATGAATCGCGATCATCGCGGTTTTGATCATGTCGGCCGCTGATCCCTGGATCACGGTGTTCACCGACAGCCGCTCGGCCTGGGCGCGGGCCGGGCGATTGGCCGAATGGATGTTGGGAATCGGCCGGCGGCGGCCCAGCAGCGTGCGGACGAAGCCGTCGCGGCGGGCGTCGGCGATGCAGCGGTCGATGAAGCCGCGGATGCGGGCGTAGCGTCGGAAGTAGCTGTCGATGAATTGCTGTGCTTCGTTGCGGCTCATGCCGGTGCTCTGCGCCAGGCCGAAAGCCGTCTGGCCGTAGATGATGCCGAAATTCACGGCCTTGGCCCGCGAGCGCATCTCGCGCGTGACGGTCTCGAGCGGCACGCCGTTGACCTCGGCCGCGACGACGGCGTGAATGTCGCGGTCTTCGCGGAATGCGCGGATCAGGGCCTCGTCCTGGCAAAAATGCGCCAGCACGCGCAGCTCGATCTGCGAATAGTCCGCCACGATCAACTGCTCCTCACGCGTACGCGGAATGAACGCGCGGCGAATCTGACGGCCCAGCTCGGTCCGTACCGGGATGTTCTGCAGATTCGGCTCGCTGCTGGAGAGCCGACCGGTGATCGCACCGGTCTGGTGAAAGCTGGTGTGCACGCGGCCGCTGCGCTTGCTGCGGGCCGCGGGCAGGGCTTCAACGTAGGTACCCAGCAGCTTCTGCAGCTCACGATGCTCCAACAACAGTCGCAGGGCGGGATGGCCGGTCTCGCTGGCGAGCACCTCGAGCGTGTC
This sequence comes from uncultured Planctomycetales bacterium, assembly GCA_964535305.1. GTDB lineage: Bacteria > Planctomycetota > Phycisphaerae > UBA1845 > Fen-1342 > CAZHTF01. The sequence continues at coordinate 18,990 of CAZHTF010000058.1, forward strand.
GGCGTCGGTGGAGCGCGTGGTCTTGGTGCGGCGGATGACGCGGAAGCCCAGCTTGTCGAAGAGAATTTCGCCGAGCTGCTTGGGCGAATCCAGGTTGAAGACTGTGCCGACCGCTTCGAAGACGCGATCCGCGAGGGCCGCGACGCGGGCGCGCATCTCGTCGCGAAGCTGATTGAGCAGCTCGACATCCAGGTTTACGCCGTTCTGCTCCATCTGTGCCAGCACGCGCACCAGCGGCATCTCGGTTTCGCTAAAGAGCGCGGCGCGGTCACTTTCGGCGAGGTGTGGCTCGAAGAGCAGCTTCAGACGCCAGGTGTAGTCGGCGTCCTCCGCGGCGTATTCGCAGATCTGCTCGAGCGGCACCTGGTCCATCCGCAGCGTATCGCGGCCGCGGCCGATCAGATCGGCGATTGGAATCATGCTGTGGCCGAAGTACGCATGCGCCAGCGGGTCCAGCCCGAAGCTGCTGCGGCCGGGGTCGAGCACGAATGCCGCGATCATCGTGTCGAACAGCGGGCCAAGCAGCGGCATGCCGGCCTGCTGCAATACGATCAGGTCATACTTGAGATTGTGACCGATCTTGGTGCAGCGCTCGTCCGCCAGCAACGGGGCCAGCTCGGCCCGCACGCGCTCCAGCGCCAGCGTCTCGCCATATAACGAGCGCAGTGGCAGATACCAGCCAACCGCATGCTTCCACGAAAACGCCAGGCCGACCAGCTCGGCGTCGACCGGGTTGACGTTTGTGGTTTCGGTGTCGATTACGAAGGCCGGCTGCTTGCGCAGCTCGTTGACAAAATGCTCAAAGTCCGCGGGCGTGTTGACCATGCGCCAGTCGCCCCGCGGCGGGGCGCGCAGCGCGGCCGCATCGCGGGCGAAGAGCTGCGGCGCGGCTGCATGGGTGTCCGCGTCGCGCGCGGAATCGACCGCGGCCGCTGCGGGCAGCTCGTCCGGCAGCGCGGCGTGCAAGCCCGCGGCTTGCGCATGCGCTGACACTCTCGGTGTGCGCGCCGCCGCGGCGGCCGAATTGTCTGCGGGAGCGTCGTCTGATGCGCCGGCGTTTTCTTCGTCGTCAGCGGGGTGCTGCGGAAGCTGCTCAACCAGTCGGCGGAAGCCGAGCTCTTCGAACACGCGGCGTGCGCCGCGCCAGCGAATCCGCGCGGTCTCGGCTCGCTCCAACTCGAATAGCAGCGGCACATCGGTCCGCAGCGTAACGAGCTGCCGTGTGCGCTCCAGGTACGGGGCGAACGCCAGCACGTTATCGCGCTGCTTGGGGCTGAGCCGCTGGGCATTCTCGACGACGCCCAGGGCGCTGCCGTATTCGGCCAGCAGTTTTGCGGCGGTCTTCGGGCCGATGCCAGGGACGCCGGGCACGTTGTCGACGCTGTCGCCGATCAAGATCTGGGCCTCGATCGCCTTCTCCGGCGGCCAGCCCTTGAGCTCCAGCAGCCGCTCGGGCGTGATGACCTGGTCCCTGCCGGGGTCGTACATGCAGACGTTTGCGTTCAGCAGTTGCTCGAGGTCCTTGTCCTTGCTGACGATGGTGATGTGCAGCTCCGGGCCGGCGAGCCGGTGAGCCAGCGTGGCGATAACGTCATCCGCCTCGTAGCCGACCTGGCTGAGCATGGCGACACCCGCGGCCTGCAACGTGCTGACGATCCGCCGCTCCTGCACCGGCATATCCTCGGGCGGCGGGTCGCGATGGGCCTTGTACTCGGGATAAATGGCCTTCCGCAGCAGCTTGCTTTCGTCCGCGTCGAGCACGACCAGCAGATAATCAGGTTGCTGGTCGCGCAGCAGGTTCAACAGCATCTGGAAGAACACGTGCGTGGCGCGGGTCGGCTCGCCGCTTGGGGCGCTCAGATTGCCGAAGGGTGCGTAATACGCGCGGTAGATCTGGGCATGACCATCGATGATAAAGAACTTCCGCGGCATCGCCGGATCGTATCGCGGGCCGCGGGCAGGTGGCGAGCGGGCCGCGGGCGCAAGCGGCAGGTGATCGCGCGGCTCGGCTTCGAGCTGGGGCGCATCGCGCGACCGCTTGCGTCTGGAAAACCAGCGTCGAGTGCTCGATCGCGTGCTGCGGCGCGCGGCGAACAAACACGCGACCCGGCGGCGCTTCGCCGACCGGGTCACGCGTCAGATCATTCGGATTCACCCGCCCTCGCCGCGGTGACGCCGAGCGGTGCGACCAGCAGGCCTCGAATTACGGCTGCTCGGCCTGCGCGGGCACGTCCAGCTCATCGAGCGGCGGCAGCGCGGCGCCGCCAGCCATCCTGGTAGACAGAAGGCCGGGCAGGCCGTAGCGCAGCTCGAATGCGCGAACGTCGTTGATATCGATCACGCCGTCGCGCCGCAGGTCGACGGTTCGCGCCACGGCCTGATCGAGCGCGGCGGCCGGGATGGCGCTCAGCGGGACCGGCAGCGACTCATCGATGGCATCGATGCCGTCATTGACGATCGGTGACGGGCAGGCACAGCTCGACGACGCTAGCCAGTTGGCCGAGAGAGTCGAGTAGTCCTCCGCGCCGTGGACGCCATTGTTGGAAAAGTCCGCATCGCGCGTGCCGTTCCACGGGCAGCCGCCGGCGCTGGCGGCGGTGGCGAAGCGGAAGATGAAGAACGTGACATCATTGATGTCGACGTCGCCATCGTTGTCGGTGTCGCCGCCGTCGAGCTGCAGCGGCCCGCTGGCGACGTAATCGTTGTCGCTGGGCGTCAGCGCGACGGTCGCGTTTAGCGTGTGCTGCTCGTCCTTGGCGCAGATCGACGTCCAAATCGAGGAGCACGCGGCCACGATCGTGAAACTGCCCGTCGCCGGGTTGCCGTTGAACGTGACGGTGGTGTGTACCGCGGGCGCACAGCCGCCGGCGCTCCTAGGAATCAGCCGGATGCAGCGAACGATCGGCCCGCCGCTGGCGTCGACTCCATTTAGCACGACCGTGCCGCTGATCTGCGTCGTGGTGTTGACGGTTACGGTGACCGACGCACACGTGCTCGGGCCGCAGGTGTTCTCCCAGCGGACGAAGTACGTGGTCG
>CAZHTF010000059.1:0-21678 GCA_964535305.1 uncultured Planctomycetales bacterium
CGATGTCGCAGTGCTCCGCGCGGCCGAGCTTGATGGGTGTCCGGCCCAACTCATGCGAGCTGACGCGCCCCTCCGGCGATTTGACGAGCAACTGCGGCATGCGGCGCTACCCTGGTCCCAGCCGCAGCAGGAATTCGGCCAGCGGCGCGACGGCGCTGAACGGCAGGCGGGCGGCGTTCTCAATCGCATTCGAGCCGAGCAGCAGGTCGAGATTGCCCAGGGCCCGCGCGAAGCAGCCGCCTTGCAGGACGAGTCCGCCGAGCACCAGCAGCCGAGCCGCGTTCCAAATTGCGCGAGACATTTCACACCGTTCCGTGAAGCGGGATCGATCGACCCGTGCAGAAGTATATTCGTGGCGGCTGTGGCGTTGAAGTGCGGAAATGTGCGTGGCAGTCTAACGGCCGTCGAGCGCGGCGCGCGCCGCCGCGGAAATGGCGGCGCAGTGTGGGCGAATTCGGCGAAAGCACGGCCGATGGCACAGCCCGGTTAGGCGGACAATTCGGCGCGAATGCGGTCTTCCAGCTCGGCCAGAATGCGCTTCAGGGCGTCGGTCCGCATGCCGGCGGGCGTCTTCCAGGTCACGTCGGAGTCGTTCGCCAGGTGTGCTTCGATGCGCTTGGCCGCCATCAGCACCGTGGAGTGATTCTTTCGGCCCATGGCGCGGCCCAACTCGGGGAAGCTCAGGCCCGTGTGCCGCCGGGCCAGGAACATCGCCACAGCGCGGGCCAGCGTCACAGTGCGGTCGCGACTGTCGGATTGCAGCACGTCGCGCGAGACGCCGAACCAGGTGCCCACGATCCGCTCGATGTCCGCGGCTTCGGGCGCGCGGCGACTGCGCGGCAGATGCTCGTCCAGCGCGGCGCGGGCCGCGTCGACGCTCAGCGGATCGCGCATCAGCGAGGCCAGCGCCGCGAGCTTGTAGAACGCGCCTTCCAGCTCGCGCACGTTGCGCTCGACTCGGCGGGCAACGTATTCGAGCACTTCCTGCGAAAGCCGCGACTGCAACTCGCCCGCGCGGCGCGTCAGGATTTCGCGGCGCGTGGCCAAGTCCGGCGGCTCGACCTGCACGACCACGCCGCTGATCAGCCGATCGACCAGTGGTTCGGCCATGTTGACGATGGCGCGCGGATGCCGATCGGAGGAGAGCACCACCGTCTTGCCGCAGCTGTCGATGGCGTTGAAGGTGTGCAGGAATTCTTCCTGCGTGGCTTTCTTGTTGGCCAGAAAATGCACGTCGTCAATCACCAGCAGATCGACGCGGCGAAAGCGGGCGCGAAAGGCGTCGACGCGGCCGCCGCGCACGGACTGCACGAACTCGTTGGTGAACTCTTCGCCGGAGACGTAGCGCCATTCGAGCGTGGGATGCTCTCGGCGGACGCCGTTGCAGATCCCGTGCAGCAGGTGCGTCTTTCCAAGGCCGCAACCGCCGTGCACGACCAGCGGCTGAACGGCGCCGCGCGGCTTGCGGACGATCTCGAGCGCGGCGGCGTAGGCCAGGCGGTTGGGCGGGCCGACGATGTATGAATCCAGCTCGCCGCGCAAGGCGACGGCGGCGCTCGCCGGGCGCGCGGCGGGCGCGTGCGCTTGAGGGTGGGCGTGCGCGTGCGGGTGCGCGTGGAGATGCGCATGCGCGACGTGCGGTGCGGCGCGGGTCAGCGAGCCGGGGTGCCGCGCGGCCTGCTCGTCGCGCGGCGCGAGCCGCACTTCGACCCGCGCGTGCTCACCGAGCACATCGAGCGCGGCGCTGCGCATTTCGGAGAGGAAATTGTCGGCGATCCATTTTTCGGCGAAGGGCGTGGCGACCAGCACAAGCAGCCGGTCGTCCTCCAGCCGTAGCGTGGTCGAATCTCCGAACCAGGTCTTGAAGCGACTCAGCCCGATTCGTTGGGCGATCCGTTCCTGAAGAAGGCAGACTCTCTCCGCGACCGTACTGTCCACGGTTTTCCCCGACCTACGTCCGATTTTCATCAAGAGAACCGCGAAGTGAGTGGATACGCCGAAAGTCCTCCGCTCACGAGCGTGTGAACTATAACCGCGCTAAGAGACGTTCGCAATTGTCGGCGAGTGTGAATTCGTTTGACAGCTTCGTAACCCTCGCCTTGCTCTTGCGCAAGCGAAAAGAAAAAAACTTGCGTGCACGCGTTATCCACAGCTTATGCGCCGCTCGTCCCCGATGCGGCCTGCGGCCAGCGATAGAACCACGCCGAGCGCACGCGCAGCGGCGCGAATCCAAGCCGCGAATAAAGCGCGCGTGCCGGCGTGTTGCGCACGTCAACCGCGAGCGTGATGCGCTCGGCGTGCACGTCGCGCGCCAGGCTCGCGGCCCGCGCCAGCAAGCTCGACCCGACGCCGCCGCGCCGGAATTCCGCCGCGACACCGACATAGACCACTTCCAGCGCACTGCGCTGCGGCATGCGGGCCGTAAGCACGCAGCCCGCCAGCCGCTCCTCCAGCAAAAGCACCTGCCAGAGCGCCGGCTCAAACGGGCCGGCGGCGCGGTGTGCCGCGATCGCATCCTCGGTGCTGCGCATCCGCGAAAGCTCCTGGCAATCCAGGCTGCCCTCGTACGAGCGCCGCAGCGCGTCGACAAACAGCGCGTGCGTGCTGCGGGCGTACGAGACCCAGCGCGCCGCCGGCAAGGCCCGCGGCGTCGGGGCCAGGTCGCGACTGGCGATCTCCAGGTAGATCATGTCCGTCAGCCGCGCGAAGCCGGCCTGCTCGAAGACGGCGCGCTTCTCGTGCCCCTCCGGCTCGAGAAGCGTCTGCGCAAAATGCAGCCGCTGCGGCGACACATGCTGCAACGCGCCGCGCACGGCGGCGAGGCAGCCGCCGCGGGTCATGCCCCAGCGCCCAGGCGCGGCGGTCATCAGCAGCGCGGAATCGCCAGGCAGAATGAGCAGGCAGACCAATCCGAGCTGCTGTTCGTCTTGGCAGGCGGCCCAGCACTGCAGGCGGATACCGCAGTCCTGCAGCGCCAGGCGAAAGCCGATCACCTGTGCCCGCGGCAGGCGGCGCGCGGCGTCCTCGGGCGCGAGGATCAGGCTGAGCGCCTGGTCGCGCTGCGCGTCATCCAGCGGCAGCAATGTCAGCGGCGGGTATGGATCCATGCGCGAGCAGAGCCGCTTTGATATTCACGTGCGCCGGCGCTACAATCTCGCCCGGCGGGAACGAACAAACTTTACGAGGAGAATCGCCGAATGCAATCCTGGAAAGCGACCAGCCTGGCGCTGTGCGTGCTGCTGACATCCGTGGCGTGGGCGCAGGAGAAGTCTGAGCTCAAGAGCGCGGACAAGGCAGAGCCAAAGACCGCAGAGACGAAGATCGACGTCGGCCAGCCGGCGCCGGACTTTGAGCTGGTCGGTGCGGATGGAAAGAAGCACAAGCTCTCGGACTACAAGGACAAGGTGGTGGTGCTCGAGTGGTTCAACTTCGAGTGCCCCTACTGCAAGGCCGCCACGCCGCTGATGAAGGAAACCAGCGAGAAGTACGCCAAGAAGGGCGTGGTCTGGCTGGCGGTTGACAGCACGCACTTCCGGAAGGCGGCTGAAAACCTGGAATACGCCAAGAACAACAACCTGGGCTATCCGATCCTGATGGACAATGATGGCAAGGTCGGCCGCCTCTACGGCGCCAAGACCACGCCGCACATGTTTGTCATCAACAAGGGCACGCTGGCGTACATCGGTGCGCACGATGACAAGGGCAAGCGCAACTACACCGCGGAAGTGCTGGATGCGGTGCTCGACGGCAAGACGCCGGCGATGACCAAGTCGCAGCCGTATGGCTGCTCGATCAAGTACAAGAAGGACTAGCGCGGGCGATGCGGCTTCCGGCCGACGCGCTTGCGAAACGGGTGTCCGCGGCCGCGCGAACGATGCGGCCCGGACGCCTTTCTTTGCCGGCTTTGGCGCTCGGCGCGCTGCTGCCGCTGGTCCTGCCGCTGCTGGCGACGGGCTGCAGCAGCGGGATCCGCTGGGCGGCGTTCGCGTTCGACGAGCGCGTTCGCCAGGAGAGCCGCAGCAGCGGCAAGCCGACATTCGTTTACTTCCGCAGTTGGTATGCGGTCGAGTGCACGCGCTTCGAAGACAACGTGCTCAGTCACCCGGGCGTGCGGCAAGCGACGGCGGGCTTCTACTGCGTGACGCTGGACCTGGATGCCGACCGCGAGCTGGCCGCCCGCTGGAAGCTCGACACCTCGCCGGCGTACGCGTTGTTGCAAGGCGGCGAGCCGCCGCGAATCACACGCAACGGCGCCGTGACGCTCGAGACGCTGTTGTCCGACCTGCAAAGCGTGCGGCAGGCCACAACCGGACCTGCGCCCGTTAGCGGCGAATCTGCCGCCGGTCCCTGAATCAATCGCTGAGAATGTTGCGTGCGGACTGGCGCTGTGCGTCACGCGCGTCGACGCGCTGGCGGCGCGCGCCGCGCGAGTTGGCTTGCGCGGCATGCGCTCGCCTGCCAAATCTGCGCGGCGCGCCAGTGCCAATACTCGCGCTGGCCATGACGCTCGCAACCACGCTCGCCAACGGCTGCGCGCCGCCCGCAAATTCCGCCGCGCCGACCGAGCGCGTCTTCGGCCGCACGGGCGTGGGCGCGTTGGAGTTCAACTATCCGCGAGCCGCGGTGGCGACGCCTGACGGGCAGCTCTACGTTGTGGACAAGGGCGGGCGCGTGCAGCTCCTGGGCCAATCGGGTGAGTTCGTGCGCGCCTGGCGCATGCCGCAGATCGACGCCGGTAAGCCCACCGGCTTGGGCATTTCGCCCGACGGGCGCGTCTTCGCGGCGGACACGCATTACAGCCGCGTGATGGTCTTTGACGCGGACGGCCGCGAGCTGCAGCGATTTGGCTCATTTGGCGATGAGCCCGGGCAGTTTCGGTTGCCGACGGATGTCGCGATCAACGCGGCGGGCGAAATCTACGTGGCCGAGTATGGCGGAAACGATCGCATCAGCAAGTTCACGCCGAATTGGGATTTCATTACCAGCTTTGGCGGGCGCGATTCGGATGAGGCGGCGCGGCTCGATCGTCCGCAATCGCTGGTGATCGCGGCGGATGGGTCGCTCTGGGTCGCGGACGCGGTGCGGCATCGCATTGTGCATTTCGCGGCGAACGGTGCGTTTCTCGGGCAGTTTGGCCGGCTGGGTAGCGGCGCGGGCGAGCTGCGTTTTCCGTATGGGCTGGGGTTGCTTTCGGATGGGTCGCTGGTGGTTTGCGAATACGGCAACAACCGCGTGCAGCGCTTCGCCGACGACGGGCGGAGCCTGGGCATCTGGGGTCGCGCCGGGCGGCGCGCCGGCGAGCTGGCGTATCCGTGGAGCCTCGTGGTGGGGCAGCGCGATCTGGTGCTGGTGATCGATTCGGGCAACAACCGCGTGCAAACATTTCGCGGGTTGGCCGCCGGCGCGTGGCGGTCGCCGTAGGATGGGCGCGATCGCTCGTTGCGGCGCGATCGTGCACCTCGCGGTACAATCGCGGTGAATTTCGGATTCGAGCGTCGCTTGCGCAGAGGAGGCGCGGATACGCGGCAATGTACCCAATCCTTTTCGAGATCCCGCTGATCGGCTGGAAGATCCCTGGCTACGGGTTCATGTTGATGATCGGGTTTCTGGTGGCCATCTTGTGGGCGGCACGCCGCGCGGCGCGCTCCGGCGGCAACCCGGACGTCATCCTGAATTGCGGATTCGTATGCCTGTTCGCCGGCATCGTCGGTTGCCGCGCCATGTACGTCATTCACTACTGGGATCAGTTCGCCAGCCGCGGAAACTGGCTCAGCGTGCTGATTTCGATTGTCGACGTGCGGCAAGGTGGGATGGAATTCTATGGCGGCTTCCTGTTGTCGATCGCATCGGTCGTGGCGTGGCTGCGCTGGGTCGAGAAAGTCTCGCTGCGCTGGTACTTCGACATCATCGCGCCGTCTTCGGCGATCGGCCTGGCGATCGGACGCGTCGGCTGCCTGCTGAACGGCTGCTGCTACGGCGGCACTTGCGACTTTCCGTGGGCGATAACGTTTCCACCGGCCAGCCCGGCCGCGGCGGATCATTGGGAGCACAAGCTACAGGGCGCGGGGCTGCCGGCCGAGTTGCTCTATACGCATTCGGTCGGGCTGACGCTGCCGCTCGAGCGCGACAGCCTGGCGGCAAGCGAGGCGCAACTGCTGAATGCCGAGAAGGCCGAGCGCGATGCGCGCGAGGCTGCCCGCCAGGCGCGCGAGGCGCTGGATCGCGCCAGCGGCGACGAAAAACGGCGTTTGCAGCGCGAAGTGGCCCGGGCCGATGAACGCGTTCGAAACGCGGCGCTGCTTTACGGCGACGTGCGAAACAACATGGAGCGCTTTGGCTTGAGCGCCGCGCAGATGCGCGAGCTCGCCGCCCAACACCGCTCGCTCCCCGTGCACCCGGCTCAGGTCTATTCGACCATTACGGCGACGCTGCTCGCGCTGCTGCTGAGCGCGCTGTATTGGCGCCGCACGCGCGACGGGCAGGTGATCTGCGCACTGCTGATTCTGGAGCCGATGTCGCGTTGGCTGATCGAGGTGATCCGCGACGACAACCCGCACGACGCGCTCTTTGGTTTCACGATCTCGCAGCAACTGGCGGTGGGAATGACACTGTTCGGCGCGCTCGCGCTGCTGGCGCTGCGTTTGCTGCCGCCGCGCTCGCCGCGTGCGCAGATCTGGACTGCGCCTCCGGATGATGTGCGGACCGGCGCGCGAAGCGCGGCGGCTGCCGGCGCGGGTCTGAGCGCGAGCGCCGCTTCCGCCGCGACGTCGATCGCGCGGCGTGGTGCGGGCAAGCGGTAATCGCGTGGGTGAGTCCAGGCATCGGACGAGCGTAGACTCGATGGCATCGACTGGAATTCAACAGGACCCGCGCGTCTTGCGCCCGTCGTCGGCGCGAAGACGAACCCAGCGAACTGCGCGGCGTATCGATTGTCGAGCCCACATCGGAATCGGGCGGACACGGCTATGGGGCTTGCGCCTCGGCGTCGATGGAGCGGACTTGGCTTGCCGCGACCGTTTCCGGAGCCGCGAACACGGAGACGTTGTCCCCGATCAAGGACTCTGCCCTGGCGATGGCGTCAGATCGGTGAGATCGGCGAGCATTCCGCGATATGCATCAGCCAAGTCGCGTTTGTCCCATGCCTCGTAGGCGCGCACGATCCGCTCGAGCGCCGTCCGCCTCTGTTTGGGCGCCGCACCGCTCAGGATGGACCTGCAGCCATCCGCGACCAGAAGTTCGCCATCATCCCATCGACCCTGACCCTGTAGCGTCAATCCGAGCAAGACTCGGGTCGTGCCGGTCAGCGGGTGGTCGGTGGCGAGTTGCCGCTCTCGAATCTCCAGTCCCTCCCGGAGAACGAGTTCGGCTTGCTGGTATTCGTGCTGATCGAAAAGCGCTGCACCCAGGTTGACCAAGCTGCTGGCCAGGTGGGGATTTCCTGGCGGCAGCTTCCGGCGCTGGAGCGAGATCGCTTCGCGCAGCAGCGTCGTGGCCTGCGCGTAGTCACGAAGGTCGAGCAGCACCACCGCCAGGTTATTCTGGCTGATCGCCAGATTCGGATGGTCGTCCGGGAGAACTCGACGACGCGCCTCGAGCACCTCGCGGAAAAGCCGCTCCGCGTCGGCGAGATCGCCTTGCGCGTAGTGCAAGGCTGCGAGGTTGTTGACCACGGTCACGGTCTCAGGGTGATCGGCCGAAAACGCCGAGCGATAGATTCCGATTGCTTCGCGGTACAGGTCACGGGCCTCATCGAACGCGCCGCGCGCCTTCAGCAGCGCCGCCAGACTGTTCAATGTCGCAGCGACTTCAGGGTGGTCGTGGCCCAGCCGCCTTCGGCGGATCGCGAGCGCCTCGCGGATCGGCGCTTCCGCCGCGGCTGGGCTACCGGAATGCTGATGAAAGACAGCCAGGTTATTGAGCGTTGTGGCGAGCGCCGGGTGGTCGTCGCCAGCAACCTTGCGGGCTACTCGCACCGCTTCCGCGAATAGTGCTTCAGCAGCAGCGTTGTCGCCGCGGTCGCGCGTGACGAGCGCCAGGCTGCTGAGGCTCCGCATCACGTCGTAGTTCTCCTCCCCCAAGGCTGCCTTGCGTATCTCCAGGGCGTGGCGCAGAAGCGGCTCGGCGGCCCCGTGCTCGCCTCGCCGGTGCAACAGCGTTCCCAGGTTGTCGAGCCCCGACGCGACGCGCGGGTGGTCCTCGCGATAGATGCGCTGATACTCCTCAAGCGCGTCGCGAAACATCCGCTCGGCGGCGTCGAACTCGCCGCGGGTGCTAAATAGCGACGCGAAGTTGCTGCGAATGTCCGCCAGCAGTGGGGTGCCGTTGGCGCTGATGGCGCTGCGCAGCGCGAGCGCCTCACGGTAGAGCGCTTCGGCAGCGTCGTATTGGGCTTGAGCCTGGCGTAGCAACGCCAAGTCATGCACGCTCGCCGCCAATCCCAGAGCGTGCGTTGTGTTCGCGGCAATGGCCGCGCGGCGGATCTCAAGCGCCCGCGCCAGATGTGGCTCGGCCTCCGCGAGGAGCCCGAGCGCGCGATACGTATTGCCGAGCGTGGCGCGGATTGCCGCTTCGATCGCGGGCTGCGCGCGGGGCAGGTCGGATTCGCGGATTCGCTGATCGGCGGTGTCCAGCAGCGTGCGAACCATCACATTCGGACCGGCTTGGGCGGGGTCCGGCGCCGCAAGAATCTGCTGGAGAAAGTTGTTGATCTGCTCGGCGATCGACCGCTGCGCCTCAGCCTCCGATTCCGCCCGCTGCGCTGTCAGGCGAGCCGCGTCGGCGCGAACGTAGAGCAACGTGCTGACGATCGATGCCGCCAGCAGGCCAAGGAAGAGGCTCGTTGCGGCTGTGACGGCCACGGCGTGCCTGCGAGCGAACGTAGTCACCCGGTAGCGGAGCGTGGCGGCGCGCGCCGCGACGGGCAGACCTTCGAGATGCCGGCGGATGTCCTCCGAGAGCTGAGCGACGGACGCGTAGCGGCGCGGCGGCTCCCTGCGCAGGGCCATCAGTACGATGTTGTCCAGGTCGCCGGCCAGGCGGCGGCTCAGGCGACGAGTGTCCGCCTCGGGAAGACCGACGGCTGGAGCGATCGTGCGCGGCGCGGCGACGCGGCCATCGGCGCTGCTCTGCGTCGAGCGCCGCACCGCCGTGCTGGGGCGCGTCGGCTCCTGAGCGCGGACGAGGCGCTCCATGTCGTGCGCGGAATCCGTTTCGGTCGCGAAGGGACGCAAACCGGTCAATAGCTCGTACAGAATCACGCCGAGTGAGTAGATGTCACTCGCGGTCGTGACAGCTTCGCCGCACAGTTGTTCGGGACTGGCGTAGCGCGGCGTGAGCAGTCGAAGCGCAGGTACCGTGGCATTCGGGCCCGATTCGGCGGTCGCGTGATCGAGCACCTTGGCGATGCCGAAGTCCAGCAGGCGCGGCTCGCCGTCGGGCGTGATCAGAATGTTGCCCGGCTTCAAGTCGCGGTGGACGACGAGGTGCTGATGCGCATATTGAACGGCCGCGCAGACTTTGCGGAAAAGGTGCAGGCGCTCCGTTACGGAAAGACGGCGTTGCTCGCAAAAGCGGTCGATCGCGATCCCTTCGACGCGCTCCATCACGAGATAGGGCAGCCCATCGTCGGTGGCGCCTCCGTCGATGAGCCGCGCGATGTTCGGGTGATCGAGCTGCGCCAACACCTGCCGTTCGATGCGGAAACGCCGCAGCGCATCCTCGGTCGCCATCCCAGCGCGGATCACTTTGATGGCAACCTGCTTCTGGAACTGCTCATCCGCCCGTTCGGCCAGCAAGACGGTGCCCATCCCGCCGGTGCCAAGTACGCTGGCAACTCGGTACGAGCCGATCAGCCGGCCCAGCCAAGCCTCCGCGCTGGCAGCGCGAGCCAAGGTGTCGCATGGATCTGACGCGGACGATCTCGGAACGGCCGGCGTCCGCAGGAAGTCGCCCGCTCGCCGATGAGCGTTCAGAAGCGACTCGACTTCCGCACGCAGGACGTCGTCACTGCCGCAAGCCCGTGAGACGAACTCCTGCCGCTGCGGACCGCTCAAGTCGAGCGATTGAAAGAAGATCTCGTCGGCGGATCGGGCGGGCAGCTGCGACATCTCAGGACTCCGCCGGCGCGGCGGACCGCGGCGCCTCGAGCGCTCGGTAAAGCCAGGCGCGGGCGAACTCCCAATAGCGCTCGACCGTCCGCGTTGTGACGCCCAGCACCGCGGCCGTCTCAGCCGTCGTCAATCCGCCGAAGAAACGCATCTCGACCACGCGCGCCTTGTCGGGGTGCACGTGCGAGAACCTCTCCAGAACCTCGTCGAGCGCCAGTAGATCGCTGCCGGGCGCCTCAGCCGAAATCGTCGGCGCTGCGTCAATCGACAGTTTCTGATGCTGCCCGCCGCGTTTCTGGCAGTCGCGCGCCCGGGCGTGGTCGACCAGGATGCGGCGGATCGCCAGCGCGGCGACGGCGAAGAAATGCGCCCGGCTCTGCCACTCGACCCGCGTCTGATCGACCAGCCGCAGGTAGGCCTCGTGAACGAGGGCGGTGGCCTGAAGCGTGTGATCGGGCCGCTGATTTTGAAGATGAGTGGCCGCCAGCCGGCGCAGTTCGTCGTAAACCAGCGGCAACAGTTTGTCCGCGCCGATCCCACCGCCAGCAGCGAGCCGGTTGAGGAGTTGGGTTACATCGGTGCCATCTGACATAGGCGCGTCTTCGCGATCAGGCATCCACGGCCACCTGCCCCACCGAACGTGATCGGGCGATTGTCACGACCGGGCTGTCGGGAGTCGGCCGATTTTCTCGCGTATTGGTCGGCGGGCCTTCGGGACGGCCCTTTTTCAAGCGTAATCATAACCCGGGCTCAGATGAAAGCCCCGCAAGCGGAATGGAGATCGTGCGATGAAACGTTGCACTATCCGAGTCGTGAAACTCGCCCTGATGACCGCGTTGGCAACGGCGCCCGGCTGCGCGTTTCTGTTTCCGGACGTTCAGAATTCGCTCGATGAGTTGGGCAACAAGGGTTTCGTCGGCCGAGTGTCCGACCGTGACGCCCTCGTCGCAGTGCAGGTCGAGGGCGACGAGGTGCTGGCGTACGTGTGCGACGGGGTTGAGGGTAGCGGGTCGCTCAGTGCCTGGTTCGAGGGCAAGCTGAGCGGGCAACAAATGGACTTGGGCGTCATTGCCGGTACGACGTACGAAACGACCAGCCTGGGCGCCACGCTCACCGGCACGATCGGCGAGAGCGGCGCAGCGGGCGTGCTGAAGCTGGAAGATGGCAGTGAGCTTCCTTGGACAGCCGAAACGGCCCGCGCGAACGCGGCCGGCGGCTTGTACAGCGCGGGCGGTGAGGAGGAGATTATCGGCGTCATTGTCGACAACACCGGCGAAGTTCGCGGTTTGTCGAGGTCGCGCGTGACGGGATGGACGTCGCGAGTGGTTCCCACCACTCCGCTTCGGCCTGCGACGCGATTGCCGGTTCAATACTCCAACCGGGACGGCGTACCAGTCCGCCGGGAAATTCCGCTGGCGACGAACCTGTCGACGCTGCGGCCGATCATCCGACCCCGCCCAGACCCACTGCCGCCTGCCGACGCCGGCACACTCATGGTCCATGTTCCCCTCGTGAATGAACACGCGACCGGACATCGCTACATTGAGAAGCGTCGCGACAGCATTGGGGTTCCGACGCTGCGGCTGAGCGCACAGCTGCTCGATCCGCAGCGGCCCCAGAACGTGCTCGGTGCGTTCATGCGCGTAACCGTACTTGATGCCACCGGAAAGGTGCTTTCGACGCACTTCATCGACGACCCGCTCAGTCCCTATTTGGAGGCGCCCGAGAGCCAGCGCGGCGCGAGCATGCGCTGGGTGGACGTGGGGCGCAGGCCGACCAGCTTCCTGGTCGCCGTGCCGGACATGAAAGCGGGGCGCAAGGTCACCTTCTCGCGCTTCCGATCCAGCGAAAGCCCGATCTTCGCCGGGACAATCGACCTTCAAGCCCAGTCCGTCCCCAAGCCGATTCGCGCGAGCAAGCAGTCCGCCCGCTCGGCCGTGGGTGAGACCGGCTACGACACGGACGATGCCGAATACGACACGGTCGTAAGCAATGGTGCGCCGCAGGATCGCGTGGACATCCTCTTCGTCGCCGAGGGTTTTCAGGACACCATTTCCGACCGCGAGCTGTTCAACCAGGAAGTCAATGAGGTGCTGGCGCATCTTTGGTCGACCTATGCGATCTATGACCAGATGCGGCCGGCGATCAACGTTCATTCCGCTTTCATCCCATCGAGAGGCGCTGGCGCCGGCAACGAAGACGCAGCGGGCAACCCGGCTCCGAACGACACGCCTTTTCAGGCCTACTACAGCTGCGATGCAGGGGATACAGGGCAACCAGGTGACGAGTGCCGACTGCTGAAGATCACGGAGGACGGCGCGGATTTCCTTTACGAAATCGCGCAGAGCGCGCCGGGCAACTACGGCGCAGGCTCGCCCGACACGATCTGCTTGCTCGTAAACGACGCGCGCTACGGAGGCGCTGCCATCGGCGGCGGAGGACTGATGCGCATTTCGCTGCATGCAGACGGCCCCGACATCTTCGCGCACGAGTTCGGTCACGCGGCGATCGGGTTGAGCGACGAGTACGAGACGGAATACACCGACACAGCGATCGCGGCCTCACTGCTGCGGCCCAACGTGGACGGGCCACTCACGGCAAACGACCCGACGTTGAAATGGAGCAGCCTGGTCGCGGCGACGACCGCGATTCCTACGGCGCTGGACGACGACAACTGCGAGCGGGAGGAAGCCGGCGACTGCTCGGCTTCGACGCTGCCGCTGTCGGCAGACGGAACCTACCAGACCGTGGGGATGTACGAAGGCGCGGGATATGCGGCTTGCGGTTCTTTCCGCCCGTCCACGTCGTGCCGGATGCGCTGCGCGGTGAATCACTTCTGCGCCGTGTGCGACAAGGCATTTCGCGACGCGTTTGCGCCCTTTGTGCCGCCGACCATCGACCTCTTTGTGCGTGACAACTCACTCGACCTGGGTGACGTGCCGTCGCCCAGCGGCGTTGGAGACGGGGATACCGGCATCATCGTCAAGCCCTGGCAAAGTCCAGACGTGCGCGTGGACGCACCGCCCTTCACCCTCCCCGAGAACCTGGCCTTTCACGTCAACGAGAACCCGATCGCGGGTCTCGCCCATCGCGTCTACGTCACCGTACACAATCGCGGAACGGAAGTCGGCCCGCACTTCGCGCAGACGCTGCTCTACTTCGCGCCGGCGACGGGCGGAGCGCCGCAGTTTACGCCCGTCAACTGGAACCTGATCGCAAGCCAGCCTGCGACCGTGGCTGGCCTGGGCGGCGAGGCAACGCTCACATTCAACTGGACGGCGCCCGCCGACCTGCCGTCGCATGCCTGCATGATTGCGCTCGTGGACAACGAAGCCGATCCTTATCCGGCCGCGAATGGGGGCCTGTCCACCTGGGTGCGCAACAGCAACAACGTCACTTGGAAAAACTTGCACGTCGTGACGGTGCCGGTGATCGAAGGCGAGATCAGCAACTTCGAACGGCAGATCGTGCCGACCGTCCTTCGAATCGATACCCAAACGGCGCCGGGAACCGACTTACAGCCGCTGCCGGTCGGCACTCAGCTCACATTGACGTATCAGACCAACATCGTGCTCCTTCCTTTCCCGAGCGACGGATCGCAGATGACGCAGGTGTCAAGCCAGACAGGCGAATACATCTACTCAAAGAGCGATGCGCAGAGCGGGCGCCTGTCTTTCCAAACTGACCTCCCCGCCGGCGCCGAGGGAAGCCCGTTCGTTTCGACCTTCAGGCTAAGCGTACAACTCCCGGGCGGCACGCCGACGGGGCAGAACTACGCGATCACAATCTCCCAGTACGCACTCGATTCGGCAACGGGCATCGTGGGAAATTTGATCGGCGGTAATACGTACTTTGTGAGCTTTAATTGAGTTTCCGCGTCGCGCATTTCGAGCGTTGGAGCCCCTTCAATGGCCATGCAGAGCGGCTGGCGACTATCGTGATTCGGCGAGAGAGGATTCGGGTCGACGAGGAATACGTCGGCGCGGCTTGCAGTCAGGATCAGATCGAGCGCAAGGGCCGGCTGGTACAATGCCGCGCATGGACGACGTCACGCATGCATTCGCGACTGTTCGAGGAACGGCCAAACGCCACTTGGGCGCGGCAGGCGCGCCTTGTCTCGGCCCATCCGCACGCTTTGTCCGCCCGCGAGTACACCCAATAGGATGTTTCGCGTACTACCCATGCGCGTTCACATCCTGCGGGCACGTGCCGATGCTCGCGAGCGGCGGGCAAGCGTGGTCGCCGGATACCAGCGTGACTCGCTGTCCCGGAAAAGTCCTTCCACCCTGTACGACTCGCGCCATGAATCCGCAACGTCCAATCACCGCATGCTGAATGGCAGGGTGAATCGCGTCGAGGACATAGCACGGTTTCCGCGGCTCGGTGAGTTCGAGCACCGGCCCATCCTCGAAGTGCAACCGGTCGCCAACCGAGCAATTCTGCACCCGCAGGCCGCGCACCGTCAGATTCTCGCCGATGACGCCGGGGCCGACCGGAAACCCCTCCGCGCGCAGGTCGTCCAACAACTCCATGTCCTGAATGCACACGGCACGGTGTGAACGGCGGTGCTTTTCGTGATCGTGCCCATCGCCGGACAGCCCTTCGCAGGTCACCTGTGCTTCACGCACGGGGTGCTTCGGGACACCGCCGGGTGAGATACACACGGCCACAACTTCGGCAAACGCGGTTGCACGCTGGTCTTGAATCATCCACGCGCCCTCCATCACTCCACAAGTCAATGCCGCATCGTCGGGGGCGACATCAGTTCGGCGCCTGGCGGTACAGCGGCGATGACGAGCGCTGCGACGGCCCGATGGCGTGCTCAAGCGCGATCAAGTGGCGTGTGGTGACCGCGACCGCCATGTCAGCGACCGTGCGGTAGAAGGCGCTCCTGGTTTTTTCAACAATCCGGTCGCGCAGTGCGCCGATCCACGAGCAAATGTGCGCGGCTAAGAAGTCGCGCTGCATCTCCAGTGCTCGTCGCAGGTGCGCTTCGTCGCCTGCCGCGGTGAATTCGCACGCTTTGCCGCACAAGTGCGCGAGATACTCCAGTTCGAGCGCGATGTGATCGGGAAGCTCCTTGCAGTCGTCCTTGAATTCCAGCGCGGCCAATCGATACCACTTCTGGACGTCGACGGCGGATTGTCCCAGCAGCAAGCCGCCCACGCGTTGGCCTTCGATTTCGTGGATATCCCGGAACACGGACTCATACGGCGCGACGTACCGCCCACCGGGCACCTTGAATAGTGCCATGAACTCCTGCTCACACGCCTGTGGGTCGTAATTGGAGGCGAGGTTCTGGAGCATCGCAGACAACTCGGCATCACACGGCGACGCACCCGTCTGCGTCATTCCGCCCAGACTCACCGCCTCCAACTCGCGCTGCGCGAGTGGCCGCGCGAAGCACGCCGCCAGAAACCCGTAGACCGATTGATGCGCGGCGCTCAAGTCTGGAAGGCTCACCGGTGTTTCCGCTGACTGGCTAACCATTGGCTTTCCGCCTCAGCACGAAGTCAATGTTGGGTCTCGTAAGCGCCGGGTCGGAGAATCCTTCCGGTGCCGCCTGTGTTTCGCCCGCGAAATCGTGCGTAAACGTAATGGCGTCGGTCGGGCAGGCCGTCGCGCAGGCCGGTTCGAGCCCCGCATCCAAGCGATGAACGCACATCGTGCACTTGCTCACTTTGTTCGTCTCTGTGTCGATGCGCGGCGCGCCATAGGGGCACGCAAACATGCAATAGCGGCAACCGATGCACTTCTCCTGGTCGATCAGCACCACGCCGTCGCTCGCGCGCTTGGTGATTGCGCCCGTCACCGGACACGCCTTGAGGCACGCCGGCTCGTTGCAGTGATTGCACGTCAGGGACACGAACTCCCGCGCGACCGCCGGGTATACGCCGCGCTCATGCTCAATGACCAGTCGCCAGTCGGTTCGGAGTGGCGTCTTGTTCTCGGCCTTGCAGGCCACGAAGCAGGACCGGCAGCCGATGCAGCGGTTCAGGTCAAATGCCCATCCAACGTGTGCCACGGTCGATCCTCCTCGTTTCTAGGCCTTCACAACCTGCACGCGCGTGTCCGAGAACGACGCGCTTGCGCCAATCTTGTCTTGTAGCGTGACGTTTCCAAGGTGTGGATCGAGTCGCATGATCGTGTTGGCCGGGACGCCCTTGCCGCGCGTCGGGTCGTGGGCCGCATCGACGCCGTTGGCCTTGTACGGCCGAGACGACATCTCCCAATGCCCAAAGTGGTGCGAGACGCCGATCACACCGGGACAGAGCGTCTCCGTCACGCGGGCACGCCCAACGACGCCGGTCGGAGCGGAAGCGGAAGTGACGCGGATTTCGTCGCCGGTACGAATGCCCCGCGCGCTCGCATCCCGCGAACTGATCTCGATGAAATTCTCGGGCTGAATAGAGACCAGCCACGGGTAGCGGATCGTGTGCATCTGGGTGTGCCAGGAGAGCTTGTATGTCACCATTTGCAGCGGAAACGCGGCGTCGAGCGGGTCGACCGGGTTGCCCATCGCGTCGGCGATGGCTTCGTGCTTTCCGACGCCGTCAAAGTACGCGCCGGTCATCGAGTCGCGTGTTTTTGCGAGCTTCTCTGAGAAGAAATACAATCGGGTCGAGAAGCGGTTGCGCAGCTTCTCCCCGTCATAGGCCCGATCCGCATTCTCGAACCGGCCGCCGCGGGCGAGCAGATAGTCGATACCCGGTCCGCTCGCATCGGCCCCGATGTTGGTGAGAATCTGCTTCCAGAAGTCCCACGCGCGGTTCCAGGGAACTTGAAGGCCCATCGCCTTGCCGATGCCGATCAGGATGTCTTCGAGCGTCTTGGTGTTGGGCAGTACGCCGGTGTAATTCATGTCGGCGTCCAGCGTGCCCACGACCGGCTGGCGGACGCCGTGCAGCTTGGTCACAATCGTGGGCGCCACCGTCACCGCCGTCCAACGCTCGAAGTACGTCGTGTCGGGCAGGATGTAATCCGCCCAGGCGGCGACTTCACCCATGGCGATGTCGATCGCGACCACCAGTTCGACCTTGGTCTCATCGGCGATGGTGCGCTCCCAAACGGCCCGCGCGCCGGGCGTCGAATAGGGTATTCCATTCCAGTACAGGATCAGCGCCTTGATCGGATAGGGGTAGCCCTGCTCGATGCTCGGAATGATCTCCTGAAAATTGTAGTGACGTGCGACTGGAAACCAGGGCCGGCGGGCTGGATAGCCGTTGTTGGCGAACTCGGTGCTCGTGTCGTAGGACTTGCCGACGCGCGTAAGCGGAATACCAGCTTCCGTGACCTTGCCGGGGAAGGAATTCGGATCATATGGCGCGCCGGGAAAGGCGTCTTTCCAACCGCCGCCGCCGAACGCGA
The DNA here is from genome assembly GCA_964535305.1 of uncultured Planctomycetales bacterium. Lineage (GTDB taxonomy): Bacteria > Planctomycetota > Phycisphaerae > UBA1845 > Fen-1342 > CAZHTF01. The sequence continues at coordinate 17,475 of CAZHTF010000059.1, forward strand.
GGCCGCCCTTCCAATTGAAGTTGCCCACCAGAAGATTGAGAGAAAGGATCGCCAAGCCCGTATACGTTCCGTTCGTATGCTGCACTGGGCCGCGGTACATCGTCACGCTGCCGCGCCGCCCGGCGGTCGCGAGCTGCTGCGCCAACGACTGAATCGTGGCCACGTCCACGCCGCAGATCGCGGAGTACTCGTCGATCGTTTTCTCGCGGACACGCTCGACGTACAGTTGGAACGCGGTTTTGCAGGTGATTCCGTTCACGACTACTGTGCCCGGCAGCAGGTCGGCGGAGTTCACGGTGTTGAACTTCACCGCGGCACCGCCGGTCCAGACGACGAAATCCGTGCTCGTCCCGCCGGAGATCCCCGCCTCGTCGGCGCGAAGGAACGCCAATGGATGCCCGCCGACGATCTTCACAAGCAGGGTTGCATCCGTAACGTTCAATTCGTTGGTTGGGTTGGCCGCGCCGTCATGCGGGCGTTGCAGGAAGGCCGTGTTGTAAAGGTCATTATCGATGATGTACCGCCCGATCGCCAGCGCCAGGGCGGCATCGACGCCCGGCTTGATCGGCACCCAGGCGCCCTTCGACGCCGCGACGTTGCAGTGTGGGTCAACGACGTACAGCTTGCCGCCGCGCTCGACCATCTCGATCACCTTGCGCGCGAGCGGCAGGAAAGGGAAGTTGGCAGAGCAAGGATCGGAGCCGAACCAGAGCACGAAGTTCGCATGCAGCAAGTCGGGTTTGGTGTGATCTTTGAACGATGCCGCAATGCCGTTGCCCGTCAGCAGTTCGTGCGCCGTGTGATGGCTTTCCTCGCAGATGCTGGTATGGTCGTGGCGGGCGTTGACCGTGCCGACGACGTTTTTCCAGAACAGGTCGGTGAAGCGCGACTGCTGATTGCGCCCGCCGGAGAACATGATCTGGTTGACTTTCTTGCCCAACTCCGGCGCGGCCGGATCGATCGGCGTGTTCAAATCTCGGAGCGATGCCAGCTTTGCGCCGATTTCCGAAAAGGCCTGTTCCCATGAGATGGTCTGCCACTGCCCCGACCCGCGCGGGCCGACGCGCTTCAGCGGCTCCTTCAGGCGATAGGGATCGTATAGCGACTGCATCCCCGCGAGCCCCTTCGCGCACAGTGTCGCCGGCAACAGCCTTGCTGCGGCGGCATCGGTCTCAAAGGGCAGGTGGGCGTCCGAGTTGCACGGGTTGAACGGGTTGCCGTCAATTTTGACGAGTACACCGTCCACGACCTTGCAGCGAATGCCGCAGCGTCCGTGACAGCCTTGGCAGGTGCTGTATTTGATTTGGACGCGCGGGTCGGTTTCGATCAGCACCGGATCGCCGAAGCTGGCAGCCAAGGCAGAGTTCTCGCGAAAGAACATCCCGCCAAACGCGCCCGCGGCGGCGAACGCAGCCGTGGACCTGAGGAACGCGCGCCGCGTTACCTGCTGGTAGTCCCAGCTCGCGGCGTCGGGGCCGGGCACGCTCTTGATGCGGACCATAAGTCGCTCCTTATCCAACCGCGCCGCGAGGCTTAGAAGCCGCGGACGTAGAAAGCCAGGTTTCCGCTTGAATGACACGAAGTGCAGCTTGAATCCGCCGCGAGATCCCGCTCCACATTCACCAGTTTGCGCAATCCTCCCGCCGAGTGGTTGAGGAAATCCGGGGCATTCTGGTGGCAACTGACGCAGCGAGCGTTACCTTCGCCTAGGAATCCGAACTGCATGGTGCTGTGAGCGGCCGGCGTTACGCCGTCCAGCGCGACCTCATTGGTGCGCTCGCCGTGACAACCGATGCAATTGGCGTCGTACCGGGCTGAACCGGGGTCGTGAAGGCCAATGAGGTCGTATCCGATGTTCTTGGCCGGCAAGCCGACCGTGATCTTCGGCGGTTGATCATCGCCGCCCCCCGCGTTGTCGTTGCCATTCCCTCCCCCGCCGCCGCCGGTGTTATCATTTGTGTTATCGCCGCCGGCGTTGTCGTCAACCGCACCATTGTCATTGGCGTTGTCACCCGGTGGAGGGGTGAACCACGGACAGCCGCCCATCGGCACGGTCGCGATGGCAAGCAGGGCTGCTGCTGCCAGCCTGAGTGATGACCTCATACCGAGCTCCTTATTTTCCTCAACCAGAAGGCCGCCGGCGTCGGGCCGTGCCCCTGCTGGGCGATTTGCGCGAAGTCGACGCGATGGATGCAGATGTACAGGCACGGGTCGCTCGCTTTGGGTTCGACGTGGATTTGCGAAGCAGTCCAGCCCCCTGGCCGGGGCTGCCCTTGCCCGCGCGTCCGTTGCCGCCCAGTTTCCCAGTAAGCGGCGCGCCAGGACCGCAGCAACCCTGAACTCCGCGTTCGTAGTCAGCGACCTCTCTGAGCGACAAGTTGGCCAGATGCGCCCGGATGCGTGCCTTCTCTGCCTTCCAGAACTCATGTGTCGGACATGCCCGCTGTTCCGAACACTCCTCGAGCCCAAGAAGGCAGCCGCCGAAACACTCGGATCCGTCCACAGCTTCCACGACTTCAAGAACGCTGACGGCATTGGCGGGTCGGCACAGGCGGTAGCCGCCTAGGTAGCCGCGTTTCGTTTCGATCAGCCCGGCGCGACTCAGCGCATGAAGGATCTGTGATAGATAGGGGCCCGGCACGCCGGTGCATTTGACGATGTCTTTGGCGAGAACCCAACGCTGCCCAGGGTCATCTAAACAGCTCAGGGCGAGCACTGCGTAACCGGATGTGTGAGAGAGCGCCAGCATCGACGCACCGTTCAACTGCTGGAACTGTACACCATGATGAGCTGCGTATCAAGAAAATTGATTAAATAGCGATCAACAATAGAAGCCAACGCGCCAGGATGGCGCAACGCTATGACACCAAGAGACTTGCATTCCAACTACTGGCCGGGACCGCGGGCGAGAATCGATGCGATTTCACGCCGGCGGTGGGCGGGCGAGAGAACCGAGGGGCAGTTCGGCGGCATGAGCAGACTCCGAGGTGTCTGCTCGTTACATACGCCGCCGGAGCCGCGCCTGCCCAACGATTCGCATAACCTGAGGGGCGGTCGTTTCGCGCAACTCCGTCGACTGCCTCGCAACCCGCCGTGTGGTAAACTGCGGCCAGTCCGCCTGTTTCCAGCACTGCGACGCGACGGAACCGTGACACTCGGCCAGCGCAACTTCTAATCGATCCTGCAAGCGACTTTACGTTAACGGAATCCGGCCCGCTGTTTCGAGGGAACCGGGTTATATCCCTAGCCCGACCAATCAACCAACAGTGCGGCGATTGCTGCCGGTTCTTACCGAGTTGTCACAGCTTATCAGTCCAACAAGCCATGGCATGGAGGGCCGAGGGCACGCATTGGACGCGCAGGTTACCCAGTGCGGCGGCTTTTCTCGGCCGGTTCTTCCCGGTAGAGCAACTCATTCAATGTTCACCGAAAAAGGCTGTGGAGTCACAAGACTCCAGAGTATAATTTCGCGACGGGAGGAGAAGCGGCTCGCCTGGTCGGCACGTGGCCGATCCTGCGAGTTGCCAGAGACGTTGAGGTGTGAGAGATATGGTCAAAAACTTGAGTCTAGTTGTTGGAATTGCGTTGCTCGCCGGCACGGCCAGCGCGAACATCGTTGTGAACGGCTCGTTCGAGAACCCGGCGATCACCAGCGGGTTTATCGCGTACTTCCAGGGTTCAACCTCGATCGCCGGCTGGACAGTTACCGCACCAAGTCCGAGCCAGGGCGTTGATATCGTCAGTGCAACATTCTTTGCGAATCCCGCGTGGGCCTTTGATGGCGTGCAGGCGGTCGAACTCGCCGGCAGCCCGGGCCGCGGCGGTGTCGAGCAGGCGCTGCCCACCACGCCGGGACAGGGCTATGTCTTGTCGTTCGCCCTTTCCTCGCAGACCCTCGGCGCAAACCTGGGCGGCGTCTCGGTATTCTGGGACGGCACGCTGGTCGATACGCTGGACTCCCCGGGCTTCGGCACGTGGCAGACGTTCTCGTACAACGTCACGGGCGGCGCGGGCTCTACCAGCTTACTGTCATTCGTCGGCAACATCGACGGCAACATCGGTACGCTCGTGGACAATGTTGTGGTTGTCGTGCCGGAACCCTCCGCCGCCGCGCTCCTCGGCCTCGGTGGGCTGATGGCCGCCCGCCGACGCCGCTGATCCGCTCCATCGTTCATCAATCTCCGTAGCAACAAACCCGGCGAAC
>CAZHTF010000060.1:0-21060 GCA_964535305.1 uncultured Planctomycetales bacterium
GCGCTGGGCTGCCTCGGCGCGGTTACACCGCTGGTCTTCGCCACGCTGACGCGGCTTTTCCGCCAGGCGTGATCGCCGCCGCGGCGCATCGGCCTGATGCGCCGTATGCGGAAAAGCGGTGACGCCGGATTGCGAATCTGATCGCAACCCGGCGCTGGATCCCTGCCGCAGAAACTGTCGACACGCGGGCCGTAGCCGGCCGGCGTCAGCTCTGGTTCGCGTTCGCGGTCTCGGGCGTGGCGTAGCTGGTGACCAGCTCGGCCAGCGCGTTTTCGACCGAGCCGCTGGGCTGCCAGCCAAGGGTGCGGAGCTTGTCGTTCTTGCCGCAGGCGTAGGGCGTGGCGCCGTTGGTCGATGCTGGCAGATCCGTGAGCTGCAGGTGCTTGCCGCTGGCCTGGACCAGCTTGTTCACCAGGCTGCACACTTCGAACGTCTGCCCGGAGCAGATGTTGTACGCCTCGTTCGGCTTGCCGGATTCGAGCAGCTTCTGCAGGCCGCTGACAACGTCGCTCACATGCAGCACATCGCGCTGGAAGGACAGGTCCGGCAGCCGCAGCTCGTTGCCGTGCACTGCCGCATCCCATTGCGCCAGGCGTTTGGCGACGGCCCCGAAGAAGAACTGATCGCCTTGCCCGGCGCCGACGAAATTGAACGGCCGCGCGACGGAAAGGTTCAGGTGGTAGTTCTTGAAGTACGTATTGGCGATCGATTCGGCGGCGTGCTTGAGCTCGCCAAAGGTCGCGATTGGCCGGCACGGCGTGGCCTCATCGACGGGAACGGCGGGCTGTAGCGAAGCGCCGTAGACCTCCCACGAGCTGACCAGCAGGATTCGGGCGCGCGGCACGCTGCGACGGACGCCGTCAAGCACGCTGCTCCAACCTGTGACAATGCATTGATAGGCGGAGAGCGGGTCGCTGGCGGCCTCGCCGGCGCGCGAGGTGCTGGCGAGATGGATGATGGCGTCGGGCTTGACGCTGGCGATCGCACGGGCCGTGCTGATCGCGTCGCTAACGTCGCAGACCAGGGCCTTGCCGAAACGCCGCTCGTAGGCCAGTTTTCGGGCACGATTGCGCACGCCCCCGACAACATCGTACCCGGACTTGGTTAGGTGACGGATTGTGTGCCGGCCGCAGAAGCCTTCGGCGCCGGTGACAAAGATGGTCTTCACGCACGGACCTCCATCGGGGAACGCAACTTCGTTACGCCTGTTGATCCGGGTCCCCCGGACTCCCCAAGCAATGATGACTGACACACCGGGTATCGGCCCGCCACCCGGGCAGGTTGCGTAACGCGCCATGCGATCCGCGGCGTGGCGCACGGCGATGCTCGCATTGCCGAGTTTTTCAGGCGTTTCTGGCGCCGCAGCTCGGCCTCCGCCGGCTGGGTTATTGGCGGGCTCCGGCTGGGTAGTGGCACGTCCGCGGCTGCGGTTAGCGGTTGGATACGACGCGGCAAGCGCCTTCGTATTCAAGTCTTGCGAAGCGGCGGCGCACCTCTACGCCGCGGCTATTTTGGGTTATCCTGACGCGTTGTCGCGGGGGACGCCTGACGCGGAGCGAGACTATGCCCGTAGACGACATCCTGTTTTCGTCAGAAGAAGTGATGGAAAAGTGCGTCGAATTCCTCAAGCAGGAGTTCCGCGGCGTGCGGAGCGGACGGGCCTCGACCGGGCTGGTGGACTCGCTGCGCGTTGAGGTGGAGTCGTATGGGTCGGCCATGGGGCTCAAGGAGCTGGCCAGCATCGCGGTGGCCGAAGGGAATGTGATCGTGATCAAACCCTTCGACCCGAGCACGCTCAAGGACATTCAGCGCGCCATCGACAAGAGCGACATCGGCATCAACCCACAGAATGACGGCAAGCTCATCCGCCTGCCGGTGCCGCCGCTTTCAACCGAACGAAGGAATCAGCTCGTCGCGCGGGTCAAGCAGCTCGCCGAGGCACAGAAGGTGGCAATCCGCAATGCGAGGCGTGATGCGCTCAAGGCGCTCGAGGCGGAGAAGAAGGCCAAAACGCTGACCGAAGACGACGCCAAGCGCGGCGAAGAAAAGGCCCAGAAGCAGACCGACGAATACTGCAAGCAAGTCGACGACCTGGTCGAGAGCAAGAGCAAAGAGATCATGGCGGTGTAGCGGCGCTGCGACGTCGCGGGGAGCAACAACCCGCGGCTGAAGCCGACCGGCCCCCAGTAGGTCAAAGACCCACCGAATGCGCGGCCGACGCCGGCTTCAGCCGGAGATGCTCCGATCCGCGCCCGCTGCACTGCCGGCGCTTGCGGCGGGAGCCGGTTTTCGGCGACGCAGCAGCGTGCGGACCTCGGGCAGTCGCAGAAGATACGCCACGAGCAGGAATACTGCCGAGCCGAGCGCCAGCGATCCGAATGTGTCGATGCTGCGAGAGAGCAGCGTGCTCTCGAACTGCCGCGCGATGGGCAGAATCAGGCACGGGCGCAGCCAGGCATCCGCGAGCGCCGCCGCCACGGCGCACAGCGCCATGCCGGCCAGCGCGATCAGGGTCGCGGCGTCGATCACGCGCGTTTCCGCGCGAAGCTGCCGCGGGGCCGTTTTGATCTGGTCCGTTGCCGCGGCTGGTGTCGTGGCGGTGAGGACCGCATTCGCGTGCATGCGACGCTGCAGCAGCGCCGCGCCGAGCACGACGGAGCCGGCGGCGGTCAGCGATGAGCTGATCGCGAAGGCCGCCTCGCGGATGCCTTCGAACCACAGCAGAATCAGCGCGATCAGCGCGTTGAACGGCACGAATCCGCAACTGATCGCCAGGGGCGTGCGGACGTCGCCGACGCTGTAAAACGCGCGGGTCACGATGTGTTGCGCGCAGAACGCCCAAAGGCCGACGCCGTACCAGGCCAAGGCCCGCGCGGCGCGGGGCGTATCGTCGGCGGTGAACTGGTCGTATTCGAAGAGCAGTCGCACAATCGGCTCGGCCAAAACGATCATCATGCTGCCGGCGAGCAAGCCCTCGAAAACGGCGAAGCGCAGCACACGGCGCACTTCGCCTGTCCAGTCGCTCCACGCTTGCCGGGCCGCCAGGCGGCTGAAGGCCGGGAGCGCCGCGGTAGCGACGGAGATTGCGAGCACGCCGAGGGGGAACTGGTAGAGCCGCTGCGCGATGGTGAGAACTGAGAGTGCGCCTTCCTGCAGAGGGTAGTCAAAGGCGATGCCCAGAAAGCTGCCGCTGGCTGCGCCGCCTTCGATACGGGTCAGCAGTGTGCAGATGTTGGCGTCCAGGAAGACGCCAAAGACCAGCACACCCTGGCTGAGCGCGACGGGCGGCAGCAGCCGCAGCATGTGCACAACGTCCGGGCTGCGCGGCTGCCAGCGCCAGCCGAGCGGGACGGCGGCGCGGCGCAGCGCCGGCACGATGTAGAGCAGTTGCAGCGCGCCGGCGATCAGGACGCTGAGAGCGACGCCGATCGCGATGCTGCGCGGCGTGGCGCCCAGGGCCGGCCCGAGCCAGAGCGTGCCGGCGATCATGCAGCCGTTCAGCACGAGCGGCGCGAGCGCCGCGGGGATGAAACTGCCCAGGCAGTTCAGGATGCTCGACCACAGCGCCAGCAGGCAGATGCTGACCATGAAAGGGGCCATCAGGGCTGTCAGAAGCAGCAGCAGGCCGCGGGCCGCGGTCAGTTGCGGGTCGGCTGGTGTCGTCAGCAGCCAGACCAATGCGACGATGCCCTCGATTACCGCCAGCAGCGCCAGCAGCGCAACCGTCAGCAGCGCGTTGGTGCGGCTGAGCAACGCCCAGGCCGCGGGGCGTCCCTCGCGCTCGATAGTGCGCGTAAACGTCGGCACGAAGACGGGCGCCATGCTGCCTTCACCGAAGAGCCGGCGGAACAGGTTGGGGATCTGGAAGCCGTAGGTGAAGGCGTCTTGCACCCAGCTTGCGCCGAGTGCGCGCGTAAGCAAGACGTCGCGCACCAGCCCGGTGACACGCGACGCGATCGTACAAAGCGCGATCCACTTTGCGGAGGAGAGCACGCCGTGCGAAGAACCCATCGCGGCATTCTACGCAGAATCGGATGTGTCGCAGGCGCGTGCGACGGCGGCAGGGTGCGCTCGCGGGGCCGAGTTAGTCGCGCGGTGCAGCAGCGCCGACGACCATCATCGCGAAGCCGTCGTAGCCCTTGGCGCCAACGGTCTGCAGCACGGTGGCCAGGGCTTGCGTCTGCTGGAGCTGCTCGACGAAACGCCGCACGCCCTGCACGCTGGCGTCGCTCGAATCTGGGTCGAGCACTTGCCCTTCGCGGACGACGTTGTCGATCAGCAGCAGCGCGCCGGGGCGCGCCAGCTTCAGCGACCAGGCCAGGTAGGCGGGGATGTTGGGCTTGTCGGCGTCGATGAACACCAGATCGAACGGCGGGCCGGCGGGCTGCCGCGCGAGCGCCTCGAGCGATGCCAGCGCTGGGCCGACGCGGATCTCGACGCGCTGCGCGACGTTGGCCCGCTGCAGATTCTGCTGCGCGAGCGCGGCGTTCCGCGGGTCGAGCTCGAGCGTGATCAGGTGGCCGTCGGCGGGCAGGGCGCGGGCCATGCAGATGGTGCTGTAGCCGGCGAGCGTACCGATCTCCAGCACGCGGCGGGCCGCGACGGCGCGCACCAGCAGCTCCAGAAAGCGGCCTTGCAGCGGTGAAACGTGAATCTGCGGCAAGCCAGCTTCAACGCTGGAACGCAGCGCGTGCTCAAGCGCATCGTCCTGCGGCGGCAGCAGCCGCTCAAAATACTGATCCACCTGCAACCAGAGGGCTTCGCTCATGGTCGACCGGCCTCACAGCGCGCCCGGCGGCGGGCGGAGCACATCCGGCTTGAAGACGCGCGTCTCGAGTGCGGAGATCCAGCCGGTCCAGTCGCTGGTCTCGTCGAGATCGGCGCGGATCGCGGCGAGCATCATGTTCAGCTTGGCGTCGAGGTTGTCGAGGTAGTGCACCATCAGCGCCTCGGGCGTAGCCGGCAGCCGCGGGCTGCCGAATTCGTATTTGCCGTGATGGGCGACGAGGATGTGCTGCAGTGCGTAGAGAATCTGCGGCGGGAAAGCGACCTGGCTCTCGCGCTCGAGCTGGCGGGCCTTTTCCTGCACCCAGGTGGTGGCGAGCACGATGTGCCCGAGCAACTGGCCCTCGTTGGTGTAGTCGAAATTGGTTTGGAACGAGAGCTCGCGCGTCTTGCCGGCGTCGTGGAGGAACAGGCCGGCGAGCACCAGGTCGGCGCTGACTTCCGGGTAGCGCGGCAGCACCAGCACCGCCAGTTCAAGCAGGCTGAGCGTGTGCTCGAGCAATCCGCCGACAAAGGCGTGATGGTTGGTGCGGGCGGCGGGCGCGAGCTTAAAAGCGCTGGCGAAGACATCGTCGTTGATGAATTTTCCGACCAGATTCCGCAGGTAGGAGTTGCGAATGCCGCGCAGCAGCTCCTTGAGCCGCGCCCACATCTGCTCGATGTCGAACTGCGTTCGCGGCAGGAAATCCGTGGGGTTGACGCGCTCGTCCTCGACCCGCCGCACGGCGTCGATGATGAACTGCCGCGCGCCTTTGAAGTTTTCGACGCGGCCGGTGACGTGGATCAGGCCGCTTTCGGGCAGTGAGTCGAAGTGCGCCTGATTGGCGTTCCACATGCGGGCCAGGAGCTGGCCCGAGCGGTCAGCCAGCACGGCGTGCATGTAGAGCCCGCCGCTGTTGGTGGTGCGCAGGTCTTTCTGTGTGAGCAGGAAGATCTGGTCATCGACGCGATCGCCGGGCTGCAGATCGCGCAGGCGTGTTGGTTGCTGGGCTTCGGGCTGCGACATTCGTGCGCGACACTCCAGCGCGGGCGACGCGAAACGGCGCGCCGCGGGCGGGCTAGGGCGCTTCCTCAGGTTCGTTCGCCGGGGCCTGCTCGCCAGCCGCGCCCATCATGGCGCCCATTACGGCGGCGTTCGCCGCCATGGGCAACTGCTCGAGCGAGGCGATCGCGCCGCTCTCGATGTTTTCCGTAAGCGAATCCAGCGCGCGTTTGGCGATTTCGCAACCCATGCGGATCTCGTTCGCCTGCTGAGGCGTCAGTGGCGCGGGGAGCTGGATCTTCCAGCCACCTTCCTGCTTGATGATCGCAAGCGAAAATGCCTGGACCTGGGCGAGCGCTTCGGGCGGCATCGGCGCGGTCTGCCCGGCGAGGGCCGCGACCGAGCGCAGCCCGTCGGGGTTGAGCTTGAGCGCGGCGTTCTGCGCGTCGAGCACTTCGACGGTTAGCAACTGGTCGAGCAGCGGCTTGAGCTGCGTGGGATCAAAGCTGATCTGCTGGGCCTGGCCGAACTTGTCACGCGCCACGTTCATGAACAGCTCGAGTTTTTCGCGCGTTTCGAGCAGGGGCGAGATATCGGCCTTCAGCGCGGCGACATGCTCGGGATTGAAGCCATCCAAGACGCGCTCGATTTCGAGCTTCGCGACCGACTCGGCGAAGCCCTGGATGAATGTGCGGACCTGGGCTTCGGCGTCGCCGCCGTCGCCGGCCACGATGCCGGAGATTGCCGATCCGCCTGGGAACGCGGCCGGTTGGTAGGCGGCGTAGTCTGGGGCGGATTTACGCGGTGCGGCGCGCGCGGCGGTCGGCGCAGCGCCGCCGATGAATTCGTTGAAGCGTCGCGGCGCGTCGTCGGTTCTGCCGCAGCCGACCAGCAAAGTCAGCAGCGCCAGCCCGGCCGCCTGCGCCCAGCCCAGCTTGTTCATTCGGGGATCCTCAACTCGCGTAGCTGCACTCGTGACCGCGTCGCCAATCGCGGCAAGCCAAGTATTTGCAAGCGTAGGCGGGGTGCTCAGCGGCGTCAATGCTGCCGCAGTTCCGGTTACTGGCGCGAATCGTTCGGCGGGTAGCGGCGCGCAGCGAGCATCGCGGCTTTAGAATCTGTGCTAGCGCGGTCGAGGGAGCAGATGTGAAGCAATACACGCTGGCGCAATTTGGGATTGAGCAGTTGAAGCTGGTTGATGCAACGTCGCCGAAGCCGCGGCCTGGCGAAGTGCTGCTGGATGTGCGCGCGTTGAGCCTGAACTACCGGGACTTGATGATCATCCGCGGTCATTACAACCCGAAGCTGCAGTTGCCCGCGACGCCGATCAGCGACGCGGCCGGCGTGATCGCGCAGGTTGGGGAGGGCGTGCGGCGGGTGCGTGTGGGCGATCGCGTGATGACGCATTACTTGGCAGGCTGGATCGACGGTCCGTTCCGCAGTGAATACCTGGGCGGCGCGCTGGGGACTCCCGGCCCGGGCTTCGCGGCGCAGCAGGTGGCCCTCGCGGCGGAGGCGGTCGTACCTACGCCGGCGTATCTGGACGATGCGCAGGCGGCGACGCTGCCGATCGCGGCGCTGACTGCCTGGAGCGCGCTGTTCAGCGAGTGGCGGATCGACGCGGGCCAGACGGTGCTGGTGCTGGGCACCGGCGGGGTCTCGATCTTCGCACTGCAGATCGCCAAGGCCGCTGGGGCGCGCGTCATCGTCACCAGCGGCAGCGATGAGAAGCTGGCCCGCGCAGGAGCGCTGGGCGCAGACGGCCTGATTAACTATCGCAGTACGCCGGAGTGGGACAAGGCCGTGCTGTCGCTGACCGAGGGTCGCGGCGTCGATGTTACCATCGAAGTCGGCGGGAGCGGTACGCTCGAACGCTCAATCCGCGCGACGCGCGGTGGCGGGATGATCGCGCTGATCGGCGTGCTCAGCGGCGTGCGCGGCGAGGTGCCGACCGTCAGCGTGCTGATGAAACGCCAGCGGATCCAGGGAATCCTGGTCGATTCGCGGAGCGCCTTTGAGCGCATGCTGCGCTTTTTCGAAGTGCACCGCATCATGCCTGTCATTGACCAGCGCTTCGCGTTCGAGGCGCTGCCCGCTGCGCTGGAAGCGCTCGAAGCCGCAGGGCACTTCGGCAAGATCGTGATCGAGATGACAAGCTAGCGCCGCCACGCGGCGCCGCCGACTAGCGGCTGCTGCTCAGCGGCTGGGCTGGCTGCTTGCGACGTGTTCGGCCAGGCGGGCGCGCAGCGTGTCCAGCATCGGCCGCAGATCGATCGGCTGTTCCGGCTCGTGCACCAGCGGCAGATCCTGCTCGAACATGCGGACCGTCAGGATGGTCTTCTCGCGCGGGCCGTGCGTTCCGAAGACGCGCAGCAGCTCGTCGCGCACCTCGAGCCGCAAGCCAAGCTGTGTGAACTCGATGCGCTCGGGCAGGATCGGCGGCAGGTTGATCTTGAGCACGTTGCGAGCGATCTCGCGGAGCAGCGCGCCTTCGATCCAATTTGGGCTGTCGCCGATACGTTCGACGAGCAACTGGGCATCGAGCGAGCGGATCTGGTTTTTCTCGATGGTGAGATCAGAGATGTTGACCTTCAGATTGCCGCTGATGCGTGGGTAGCTCAGCGCGACGCAGAGGTCTTCCAGCGATACGTTGTAGCAGCGACCGGCGAAGACCAGCCGCTCGGCCCCGTCGGGCAGGATCTGCGCTTCGACGACGCGCGCGGCGCATTCGCCGCTGGTGCCCGGCAGTCCCGCGCTGGCCAGCAGGTCGCCCAGCGCGATCTCGTTAAGCACGCCTCGAAACTGCAGTTCCGCCAGGCGGGCGTCGACCAAGCGCAGTTCTTGCAGCTCGACTTCCGCGGCGCTGCCGCGCCAGGCGCGCCCGACGAACCGCGGTGTCCAATCGGCCAGGTTCAGATCGCGACATTGGCCGCGGGCCTGGATCGTGCGGCCGGAGTCGCTTTCGCTGTATTCCAGCGTGCCGTCGAACTGCCCGCCGGGGCGGACCTCGGCCCCCATGGTGGCTTCGCTGATCGCCGCGAGCGGCAGGGTCGGGACGCGGATGCTCAGGCGGTCGATGCGTGCGCCAGCGCCGCTGTCGGAGAACTGCGCCTGCAGCATCAGCGGCTGCGCGCTGCGCAACCCGTTCAGCTCGTGGCAAAACACCTCGGCCTGCCCGGCGTCATTGCGATCAAAGGTGACGCGCCCGCTCGCGCCGCGCAGCCGGGCCCGCAGTTCCGGGCGCTCGATGAGCAGGTCGAGGCCGCTGAAGTTCACGACGCGCGGCCCCGATTCGCCGAACCCGGTGCGTGCCCCGGCTTCGAACACGCCGCGGTAGTCGCTGCGGAGCCAGGTGCGGGTGGAGATTTCGCCCGAACCGCCGCGCAGCTCGATTTGATAGGCGAGCGGGTCTTGGGTGGTCGGGGTGTTGATCAGCACAGCCTGTTGGATCTGGGCGGCGACGGCGCGGCGCTCGGGCAGCCAGATGCGAATGTCCTGGAATTCGCGCGAGCGCGACGAGCGCGGCACGATGCGGCCGATTTCGCTGGGCAGCGCCAAGCTTGCGCTCAGCGTTCTTGCGCACCAGGCGCGGTAGCTGTCGCTCCGCAGATACCAGGCGTACCCGGCGCTGGAGCCCACGGAGAGCGCCAGCAGGAAGGCCCCGGCGGCAAAGAACATCCAGCGAACCTGCGGCATGCGAAGAATCTTACCACCGTGCGCGGCGCGCGTTCACAAACCCAGCTTCAGGAACGCGCCTGGGTTGCCGATCCGTATGAGGACGTTGCCGGCGAGCGAAGCAAGGTTGGAACGCACGGCAGCGCGCAACGTCCCGCACCGGAGATCCGCATGAATCGTCTCGTTCTTGTATCCACAGTATTAACTTGCCTCTGTGGCGGGTGCATGGAACCTTCGGCGCGGCTGAATGCCCCGCCGCACGGCGCATCCGATCGGACCACCGACCTGCAGGGCACGTTCGTCTACATGAGTGACAACGCGCTGCTGGCCAGCATGACGGTCTCAGATGTGCATTTCGTGCCGAACCGTGCAGCCCTGAACGAGCTCGGCCGCGAGCGGCTCAGCCGCCTGGTCGCGCTGATGGACAGCTACGGCGGCACCATTCGGCTGAACTCGGATGAGGCGGACGAGCGGTTGGTTGACCAGCGCGTGATGGCGGTCTTGCAGTTCCTGTCGGAGGCGGGCGTGGACACGCGCGGCAGCGAAGTCGTCAAGCGTGACCTCTCGGGCGGGCGCGGCCTGAACGCCGAGGACGCGATCCTGATCAAGCTGATCGAAGGTTCGTATCGACCCAAGGCCGGCGCCGGCGCCGCCGGACCCTCGGCCAGCCCGGGTGCTGGCGCGGGCGCCGCGTCGCCGAAGTAGGCAAGCAAGGAGGCTACCGTGTATCGGATGCAGTGGATTGCTTTGAAAGCGGGGGCTTTGGGGCTGGGCGCATTGCTGGCGGCTGGCTGTGAGCAACCGCAGAACACGGTCCGCGGGACGCCGGGCGCGCTGCCGGGCCGCGGCCAGCCGGACGCGGGCGCGGTCGAAGCCGAACAGGCTTCGCCGCGGATCAACGCGACCACGTACTTTGCGCACGGGCATTTACTGGAGCGCGAGGGCAACTACGAGCGGGCGATCGTGCAGTATCAGGAAGCCCTGAAGCTGATGCCCGAGTTCTTCAACGCCCGCAACCGTCTGGGCATTACGCTCAACAAGCTCGGGCGGCATGGCGAGGCCAGCGCGGAATTCCGCCGAACGGTGGCCAGCAAGCCCGATCAGGCTTACCTGCACAACAACCTGGGCTTCAGCTTGTATCTGGAAGGCAAGTTCGCCGAGAGTGAGGCGGCCCTGCGGCGCGCGTTGGAGCTCAAGCCGACGTTCACGCGCGGGCGAATGAACCTGGCGCTGGCGCTGGCTAAGCTGGGCCGCTACGCCGAGGCGTTCGAGTCGTTCAAGCAGGTGGGCAGCGAGGCGGACGCGCACTACAACATCGCGGTGGTGCAGACCGAGGCGGGGCAGTATGCCGATGCGGCCCGCTCGCTGGATGCGGCGTTGGCACTGGATCCGAAAATGGATGCGGCCCGGGCGCAGTTGCGTGAGGTGGCATTTCTCTCGGCCAAGCACGGCGAGGGTCAGCCCGCTCCGCAGTCGAGCGACATCGCGGCCGCGGCGCTGGCATTCGACGATGTCGCCGCGAGCCAGGCGCAGCGTACGCCGCAGCGCGGCACCGTGGCCGGCGGCGCGACTGCACCTCTGCCGAGCGTGACGCAACCGACGGCAGCGGCAAGCAATCCGACCGAGCAGACGGCGACGGCGAGTGCAACGACGCCGCGCGCTACGCCGAACTTTACGGAAGCGCCTACGGCGATGCCGATCGGCGGGCAGGCGCCGTCGGCGACGCAATCTCAGGCGCAGACGCAACTGCCGCAGATGATGCCGTTGACGCCGATCGAGCCCAGCTCGCCGGCGGCCGGTGCGACGACGATTCTTTCGACGCCGACGACGGTGGAGCAGAGCAGCTTCGCGACCACGTTGGAGACGACGACCAGCGAGCCGACGCAGCCGATCACGACGGGCAACGCGGTCCGCCAGCCGGAAAAGGCGACGGGCAATTCCGGTAAGTCGACGCAGACGGGGACGGTGTTGGCGCGTCACGACGCGGCCCTGAGCGGCACGAACGGTGCGACCGCGAACGCTGCAGCGACGAATGGCGCGACGACGAACGTGACGGCGACGAGTGGCGCGACGAACAAGGGTACCACGCCGAACGCGTCACGTTCGACGAGCGCGATGCCCGCTCCGTCGAACGGCGCGACGCCGACAAGCGGCATCCTGCAGATGCAGCCGCTCACGCCGATCAGCGGCGCGAGCATTCCGCCGAAGGCGGATTCAGGCGCGAAGGCGAGTCCGGCGCCGACGACGCGGCCCGCGGCTGGGTTTGATGGTGTGATGCAGCCGATCGCACCGAAGTAGTCGGCGTTGGCCGAAGAGCAGGTTTCAACGGAGCCGCGCGGCATGCTGCGCGGCTCCCTTCGTTCATTGACGGTCTCGACGATGCCGCGCCCGGCACGCCCCCCGTCCCGGCGGGAGCACCGCGTGCGCCAACCAGCGCGCGCGTTTCGCCGACACTGCCTGACAAATCGCGGCGGCGCGGCCCTCCTTTCTAGAATCTCTCAACCGCGGCGGCCTAGGGTCTGCTGAGCGTCGCGATTGATCGCCATCAAGCTGGCGGGCGGCGCTCGGGAGGCCGCCGATGATCCGCGCTGCGCGCCGTCGCCTGTTTGGACTGTTCAAATCGCTGGGTTCGCTGCTGCCTGAGCGCGATTCATCCGCGGGCGCGGCGAGCGGGCGTGTGGTTCGGCCGTGGCGCGACGACGCGGCCCGCAGCTATCCGAGCGTGGGGCTGACGCCTTCGCGCGCTCTCTCATTTCTACAGGCCGCGGACGCCGGATGGCCGCAGCTTCAATTCGAACTGTTCTCCGAAATGCTGCAGAAATGGCCGCGTCTGGCGGCGGTCGAGGCTACGCGGCGGCTGGCGCTCTCGGGCCTGGATTGGGAGATCGAGTCGACCGCGGAACCCGGGCGCGAGCTCGCAGAACAGCGCAGTCGCGTTCTCACGACGGCGCAACGCAGCCGCGATCTAACAAGCGCGCCGCGCGGACGTGCCGCGGCGGACCTGCGGGCAGCGGAGGCCGCCGAGTATTGCCGCGATGTGCTAAACAACTTGGACGGCTGGGGCGCGGCGCTCAATCACCTGGGCAGCGCGCTGGGCTTTGGACTGGCGGTTTGCGAGCTGGTCTGGGAAGACGGGCGGCTGATGGACATCGTGCCGGTGCCGTTCTCGCGGCTGACGACCGACGCGAGCGAGCCCTGGCGGCTGCGCGTGCGCACCGAGAGCGACCCGACCATGGGCGTCGCGCTGGATGAGCAGCCGTTCAAATGGATCGTGCATCAACCGCGCTGCGCGGCGGGGCGGCATTTTGAAGGCGGGCTGTTGCGGGCGTCGGTGCTGTTGTACCTGGCCCAGAACCTGAGCCTGAAAGACTGGCTGATTCACTCGCAGGTCGCGGGAATGCCGCTGCGGGTGGCGCAGTTTGAGCCGGGCACGCCAGAAGTGGATAAGCAGGCGCTGCTGAAAATGCTCGAATCGCTGGGCACGGACTCGGTCGCGATCTTCAGCAAGAACATCGAGATCAAGCTGCTCGAAGCGGTTCGCGGCGGCGACCGCACGTATCGCGCGCTACAGGACTACTGCAATACGGAAGTCACGATCCTCTGGCTCGGGCAGCACCTGACAACCGAGCTGCGGGCAGGCGGCTCGCGGGCGGCCGCGGAAGTGCACGATCGCGTTCGCGAGGACCTTCTGGTCGACGACATCGCCCAGGAGGCGCTGACGCTGCGGCGCGACCTGCTGACGCCGCTGGTGCAGGCGCGCTTCGGTGCGCATACGCCGGTGCCGCGCTTCCGCCGCGCGCTGCTGCAATCGATCGACAGCAAGTCGTTGGCGCAGACGCTGGCGGTGGCGGTGAACGAGCTGGGGCTGCGCGCTCCGCGGGGCTGGGTGCATCGGGCGCTGGGCGTGCCCGAGCCGCGAGAAGGCGAACCGGTGCTCCGCGGCGGAGGCAGCGCATGAGCCGCGCAGCGAGCGGCCAACGCGAGCGCAAGCCGGCGCGCGGCGCTGCGGCGCACGCCACGGGAAACGCGGTGATTGCGAACAATGGGGCGAGCGCCGCGGAGCGCAGCGCCGCCGCGGCGCGCGATGCCGCGAGCGGTCAAACGAGCAGCGCGACGTGTGCCAACCTGAAGGTGCGACCGGCGCTGGAGAGCGATCGCACGCCGCTGGAGTTCTTCTTCGACACGATGCTGCGGCGCGACTATTTCCTGCGGCGCGGGCAACTGGCGGAAATCCTGAGCGGCCGGCATCACCAGGTGTACGTGGCGGAAATCGATGCGGTGCTGGTTGGCGTGGCGATTACGACGCGCGGCACGCGGCTGGTGAACGCGCTGGTGCACCCAGCCTATCGCGGGCTGGGTATCGGCCGAGAGCTGATCCGCGCCAGCGGAGCGCACGAGGTGCGGGCCAAGCTCGACATGAGCAGCGGCGACCCGCGCGCGTTCTACCGCGCGCTGGGCTTCGAATCGACCGGCTCATTCAACCAGAAGGGCAACATCGAGCTGATGCGCCGCCGGCCGCGCGAGCGCGGCGACGCGGAGCGCAGGTTGCGCTCGCGCGATCGCGACAAGGCTTGACGGCTGTGACGCCGAGGCGGCGCGGGCAAGGAGCCAGAGATGACGGAGGTGTGGCGATGAATGAACTCGTTTCGACTTCGCCGTTCGAGCTGGCGGCGCGGGTAGATCTGCTGAATCGGCTTGAGCGCGTCCGCGGCATGATCTGGGACGACGCGGCGGCGCACGCCAGCGCTTGCCGCGAATTGCTGGAAGACATCACGCAGCGGCTGGCGGCGCGCGAGCTGACACGCGAGCTCGAGCGCGTCCGGGATGACGCAGGCAGCGAGCATGCCTGCCAACTGCGCCGCAGCGTGCTGGGCAGCGGCGGCGGCGAGCCGGTCAGCGAATTCCGCCTGATCGCGTTCGGTTTGGTGCAGGTCGACCGACCGCTGGCGGGCGGCGATTTCGAGTTCAAGCGGCGGCACGCCGTCTCGGCCAAGCGCTGGTTTGATCAGATGGGCCGCAAGTTGGCGATCGACTACGAGCATCAATCGCTGGATCGCCGCGCGGCGCGTGCCGACGGGCTGCGTCCGGCCGCGGGCTGGATCGGGTCGCTGGAGCTGCGGGAAGACGGGCTGTGGGCCACGCAGGTCGAATGGACCGAGCGGGCGCGCGAGCTGCTACGCAGCGGCGAATATCGCTACTTCTCGCCGGTGATCTACTGGACAGACGAAGACTGCAGCGACATCGCCGCACTCGGCCCGGTGGCGCTCACGAACGATCCGGCGATGCAGGGCGTTACGCCGCTGGCTGCAAAGCGGCGTTTCGCGGCGGCACGCCAAGACGCACTCCGCGGCGCGCACGCGCGCGAAGCAAGTGACGCCGGCGGTCCTGTTGCGGACGGCTCTACTGCGGGCGCGAGTGACGACGCAGACGCGGATCCCGCGGCGGCGCTCGCCGCGGACGCTGAGGTCGATGCGCAGGCCGACGCGCCGGCGGACCTGAAAGACGCGGAGGCGCTGCACGCGGCGCAGGCCGAGGTTGTGGCGCTGCGGCGCAAGCTGACGGCGCAGGAGGCCGACACGTTCGTCGAGCGCGGCATGCGGCAGGGCAAGGTGCTTGAGAGCACCCGCATGGATTGGCGTGAGGACTACCTGCGCGACGCGCAGGCGGCCGAGGCGCGGCTGGCAAGGGCCCCGATCCTGCTGCCGCCCGGGCGGCTGGTGCGCCGCAGCGGCGGCGGGGCGGGGGATACGCAGGATGTCGCGCGGCTGCGCGAACTGGGCTTCGAAGCGGAAGACCTGGCGGCGTACGCGCGGGCGAATGCGGCGGGGCGTGTCCGCCGATTCAACACGGTGTAGCTCTGAAAGTGAATTGCGCGCGGCGAGGCAGCGCGGGCACCATCTGGAGGCTTTGAAATGCCGTTGCTTGCGAATCGAGACTTGAATTTCTACACATCTGAGGAACTGGTCGAGCACGCGGTCGACCTGAACGCGACCATCTTCAAGGGAGCGCTGGTCGGGCGCAACCGCGCGAACGGCTATGCCAGGCCGCTGGTGATCGGCGACGAGTTTCTGGGCGTGGCCTATCGCCAGGCGCTGAACAACTTCGCCGGCGCGGTGGCCGGCGGCATCAGCGTCAAGCTGCATCAGCACATCGACATCGTGCACACCTTGACGGGCGTGAATATCGGCGACGTAGGCAAGGAGGTGTTCGCGATCGACGATTCGACCGTGATCCTCACGCCGCTGAGCGGTTCGCGCATCGGTCGCATCGTCGCGGTTGAGGGTGCGAATCTGGCCCGCATCCGCTGCCAGCCGATCAGCGGCTATTCCGGCACGCTGGATAACTATCCGGTGCTGCAACTGGCGGACACGAACGTGACGCTGACGCTGGACCAGATCAATCGCGTGCTGCTGATGGCCAACACCGCCGCCCGCACGGTGACGCTGCCGGCGGTCTCGTCTGTGCGAATCGGAGCCTGGATTCGACTGATCAAGACCAACGCGAACGCTTTCGCGATCACGATCGACCCGAACGCGGCCGAGCTGATCGACGGGGCGGCGACGCTGGCGACCGTCGATTCACAGTTCGATTGTGTGCAGATCATGGCGCTGACGGGCGAGTGGGTAGTGCTCAACCGCGACCTGACCTAGCCGCGGGCCGAAGAGTTCAAGGGATCGCAGCCGACCGCGGGCATGCGCCCGGCGGCCATCTGGAAGGAGATTGAACGTGGCAGTAACGCTCGATACGGGTTTGACCTCGCGGGCCATCATTGGCCGCTTCTATCGGCGGCTGGAAGAGGCGGCCCAGAGCGCCTGGTGGACCAAGCTGGCGATGCGCTTCTCCAGCACGCAGGAATCCGAGACCTATCGCTGGCTGGGCATGGTCCCGCAGGTGCGCGAATGGAAGGGCGGGCGACAGGTGCGGCCCTTGCGGGCTGCGGGTGTGACGATCGTCAACAAGGTGTGGGAGACGACCGTCCGCGTCGATGCTGACGAGCTGCGCCGCGACCGCACCGGGCAGATCATGATCCGCGTGAACGAGATGGCGCGGCGCGTCGCGCTGCATCCGAACAAGCTGCTGAGCGACCTGATCAACAACGGAAACCTCAACGTCGGCTACGACGGCGTGCCGTTTTTCTCCTCCGGGCACACGGAGGGCGTCTCGGGCACGCAATCCAACACGATCCTGCACGACGTGCTCAACCCGGCCATCCCGACGGCGCAGGAAATGTACGACGCGATCGTCAAGGGCATCGCGCAGATCCTGGGCTTCCGCGACGACCAGGGCGAGCCGATCGCCGACGGGGCGCGAAGTTTCCTGGTCATGGTGCCCACGGGCTACCTGCCGCAGACGCTGGTGGCGCTCTCGAGCAAGACCATCGCCGCTTCAGATAACCCGCTGGCCAATCGCGAGACCTTCGCGGTCGAGTGGGTTTCAAACCCGCGCATCACGCTGAGCGATCGCGTCTTTGTCTTCCGCACGGACGGCGAGGCGCGGCCCTTCATCTTCCAGGAAGAGCTGCCCGTCCAGATGCAGGTGCTGGCAGAGGGCAGCGAGCTGGAAGTCAATGAGAACCAACATCAGTACGGCGTGAAGGCTGTGCACGAGGCTGGCTATGGCTTCTGGCAGGACGCCTGTCAGGTCGTGCTGACGTAGGGCTGGATGTTGCGCCGGCCGCGCCGCTCGAGGCGCGGTCGGCGATGCCGACGGAGACCGCATGCCATACGCACTGACGAGCGAGCTGAACGACCGCCTGGGTGATGGGCTGTACGCGCGGCTGACCGATCGCGACGCCGGCGCTACAGCCAGCGCGCTGGTCGCGCAGCAAATTCTGGACGAAGCCGAAGCGGTGGCGAACGCATATCTGTCGCAGCGCTACCGCACGCCCATCGATCTGACGGCGCATCCCGAGCTGACGATGCTGCTGCGGACGCGCACGCTGGATCTGGCCGAATTCCTGGCGTGGAAGAGCACGCCTTTCTTCGGCGACGTCCCGGACCGCGTCCGCGTGACGTACGAGGACGCGCTCCGCTGGTTCGAAACGGTCGCAAAGGGCAGCCTGCCGCTCCCGGCCGCACGAATCCTGTCGCAGCGCACGGCGGAGGACGACGCGCCGCGCTACAGGTCGGAAGCGCGGCAGTTCACGCGCGCCGAACTGGACGGGCTGTAGGCGCGCCGCGCGGCGCCGCCCGCGGCGATTCAGCCAGATATGTGCGGCAGGGCAAGGAGCTGCGCGGGGTGATGATGCAGGACCTGATGGTCAATCTTTCGTCGCTGGGCATCTGCGGGTTGCTGTTCGTGATGTGGTGGAGCGAGCGGCAGGAGCGCGCCAAGGCCGCCACGTATTCGCAGGACGCGCTGCGGCAATCGCTGCAGGTCACGGAGATCAACGAGCACCTGCTGGGCGTCATTCGGGCAAACACCGAGGCGCTTGCGGCGCTGCGCGAAGAGCTGCGCTCGCACCGCGCCGTCGAGGCCGAGTGGCTCTCGCGGCTATCGCGACAACTGGAGACGCTGGGCGGCATCTTCTACAGGGCCGCCGCAAAGGAGACGCCATGACACTGGACGAACTGGCTCGCAGCATCGACGCGACGACGGCCCGCGCCTTCGTCGCTGCAACGCGGCACGTGATCGACGCGCTGCTGATCGAGGCAGCCCGCGTGCGGCAGACACAGACGCCCGCGCTCCGCGATTACGAGTCGGCGGCGCTGCCGAGCGACACGCCGCCCGACGGCTGGATCGGGCACGAGGAGCTGCGCCGCACGACGCAGCAAATGAGCGAAGCGCTGGCGGCCGAAAAGTGGGGCGAAGGCGTGCTGTTCGCGATCCGGGCGCTCGGCGCGCTGGGCGCGCTCTAGAAAGGGGGCCGACAAGAAGCATGAACACGACGATCGTCACGTACGGCGGCAACGGCCTGATCTGCCTTGGGCTGCTGCTTGCCAGCGGCTTCGGCTGCACGGCGGAGTCGACCCGCATCGCGCTGCAGATGCAGCATCGGGCCGACCAGCTGCAGCAGGCTGTCTTCGAACGGCAGAATGAATCGCTGCGAATCCTGCTGTTTCGCGATGCGCTGCGGCGCATGCAGGCTGCAGGCGAGCCGCTCAATCCGCAGCAGCGCGCCGCGCTGAACGCAGTCTGGAACGAGCGCGACCTGCTGGAATTCTGGCACGTGCAGCACGAGCGGGCCGGCGCGCTGCGACGGATCGGCGTCGATGCCAAGCTGTTCGGCGATCAGGCGCCGCTGGATCTGCTGCTCAAATCGCTCGAGGCCAAATTCGATCGCGTACGGGCTGCGGCCGCGGCGCAAGCGGGAGCGGCGCTGCCGATCCCACCGGGGCCGCCAACCGCCGCGACGTCGGCCGCATTGCCGCCGCCGGCCGAGTCAGGCGGGGCGGCGCCTCGGCCCGCGCGGCGCAACGAGCCGGCGGGTGATGTCGACGTGCCGCAATCAGACGCTGGTGAGATCATGTATCCGGTAATCGTGATCGATCCGCCGGCGGGAGGTGGCGATGAACCCGAGTAGCCGGCAATCCTGGCGTTTCTGGATCTGGCCCCTGTCGAGCCGAAAGGTGCAGGTCGCCTTGGCAACCGTGCTGGCGGCGTACGCCGCGCAGGTCGGTCTGAGCGTGAGCGAAGAGACGGTGCTGTCGCTGGTGGGCGTGGGTGTGGCGTTGATTCTGGGCATCGCACACGAGGATCACGGCCGCAACGCACAGCGATTCTGATGCCGAGCGCGCCGCTCGCATTCGGGCGCTCAAAAACGCTCGTGCGGGCGAGCGGCACTGCCGTTGGCCCGCACGAGCGTATTTTTTTCAATGAATCAGGGCGCGGGCCAGCCAGGACCTAGCCCGCCGTACTGGCCCCGATCCGCATGCCGTAGAAGCTCCGCCACACGAAGAAGGCGGAGACCAGGAAGAAGATCGCCGCCAGCGCGACGGTCAGACTCGTGTGCGTGTAAGTGCCGGTGACGTCGTCGGGCGTCTTGAGGTGGATCGCCAGCTCGACGGCCAGCAGGCCGAAGAGCGTGGTGAACTTGATCACCGGGTTCATGGCGACCGAGCTGGTGTCCTTGAACGGGTCGCCCACCGTGTCGCCCACGACCGTGGCCGCGTGCAAGTCGGTGCCCTTTGCCTTCAGATCGGTCTCGACAATCTTCTTGGCGTTGTCCCATGCGCCGCCGGCGTTGGCCATGAAAATCGCTTGGAACAGCCCGAAGAGCGCGATGGAGACCAGATAGCCGATGAAGAAGAATGGCTCGACGAAGGCGAACGCCAGCGTGCCGAAGAAGACGCTCAGGAAGATGTTGAACATGCCCTTCTGGGCGTACTCGGTGCAGATCGTCACGACCTTGCGGCTGTCTTCGACACTGGCCTTGGTAGAGCCTTCGAGCTTGATGTTGCGCTTGATGAACTCGACCGCGCGATACGCGCCGGTCGTGACCGCCTGAATCGAAGCGCCAGTAAACCAGTAGATCGCCGCGCCGCCGGCGATGAGGCCCAGCAGGAACGGCGCGTGCATGATCGAGAGGTTTTTCAGATACCCCGGCTGCAAACCGTGCGTCAGCACCATGATGATCGAGAAGATCATGGTGGTCGCGCCGACCACGGCGGTTCCGATCAGCACCGGCTTGGCGGTGGCCTTGAACGTGTTGCCGGCCCCGTCGTTTTCCTCCAGGTACTCCTTTGAACGCTCGAAGTCGGGCGCGAAGCCGAACGTCTTTTGGATATCGTTTTTGACGCCGGGGATCGATTCGATCGTCGACAGCTCGTACACCGACTGGGCGTTGTCGGTCACCGGACCGTACGAATCTACGGCAATGGTGACTGGTCCCATGCCCAGGAAGCCGAACGCCACCAGGCCGAAGGCGAACACGGCCGGGGCGATCATGAGCCCACCCAGGCCCTGCATGCTGAAGTAATAAGCGACGGCCATGAGCAAGATGATGGTCATGCCCAGCCAGTAGGCGCTGAAGTTCCCGGCGACGAGTCCGGACAGAATGTTGAGCGACGCGCCGCCTTCCTTGGATGACGTGACCACCTCGCGGACGTGCTGTGAGCTGGTCGAGGTGAAGATCTTGACCAGCTCGGGAATCACGGCCCCCGCCAGCGTGCCGCAGGTGATCACCGAAGAGAGCTTCCACCAAAGCGAGGGATCGCCGCCGATGTTCGGAATCAGCAGCTTCGAGGCGGCGTAGGTCAGCACGATCGAGACGATCGAGGTCAGCCACACCAGCGAGGTCAGCGGGGCTTCGAAGTCCATCTTCTTGCTGGCGCGATACTTGTTGGCCGCCATGAACTCGTTGATCTGGTACGACAGCCCCGAGGCGATCACCATGATGATGCGCATCGCGAAGATCCAGACCAGCAGTTGCACCTGCACGACCGGGTCGCTCACGGCCAGCAGGATGAAGCTGATCAGCGCCACGCCCGTAACGCCGTAGGTCTCGAAGCCGTCGGCGGAAGGGCCGACCGAGTCGCCGGCGTTGTCGCCGACGCAGTCTGCGATGACGCCTGGATTGCGGGCGTCGTCTTCCTTGATCTTGAAGACGATCTTCATCAGGTCCGAGCCGATGTCGGCGATCTTGGTGAAGATGCCGCCGGCGATGCGCAGCGCCGCGG
>CAZHTF010000061.1:0-21021 GCA_964535305.1 uncultured Planctomycetales bacterium
TGTGCGGATAGAGCGCGTAATTCTGGAAGACCATGGCGATGTCGCGGTCCTTGGGTGGGACGCCGTTGACCACGCGTTCGCCAATACGGATCGTGCCGTCGCTGATATCTTCGAGCCCGGCGACCATTCGCAACGTGGTGCTCTTGCCGCAACCGGATGGTCCGACCAAGACGATGAATTCGCGATCGGCGATCTTCAGGTTGACGTTGTCGACGGCCTTGATGCCGCCTGGGTAGACCTTGCTGACGCTCTCGAGCAATACTTCGGCCATTCGCCGACCTCGTTTCTCGCGATTTGGAGAGAATAAGTGTCTTACGGGCCGTGCGCGGCAGCGTCAAGCGGCGCGCTTGGTACTTCGGGCCGCCGGAACGCCCCGGTGGGGCGAACGCGCAGCGTCGCCCTTCAGGCCCGAAGCGAAATCATGGAGAGCACTGAAACCCAACTGGCCCGCTGCAGCGGCCGCCCAGATGAGTTCTGTGTGCTCACCGTGGCGGCAGTTCTCGATGACAACCGCTCCGCCGCCAGGCAATCTAGGCCGTCGCCGGGTCGGGTGTATCCGGGCGGATGCCCAGCGTCTTGATCGCTTTGGGCAGAATCGCCGGATCGACCTTGCGCGCCCGCGAGAGCTCGCACAGCGCGTGATAGGCGACGTACTCCGCGTCGATCTCGAAGAACCGCCGCAGCTCCTCGCGCGAGCTGCTGCGGCCGAAGCCGTCCGTTCCCAATGCGCAGAGCTGGTCTGGCGCCCAGGCCGCCAGCCGCAGCGGCAGTCCTTTGACATAGTCGCTGGTGGCCACGATCGGCCACGGTTCGCGCTCGAGCACCTCGACAAAATAAGGCTTGCGCAGCGGATCGTTGGGATGCAGACGGTTCCAGCGGCTGCAGGCCAGCGCGTTGCGATACAGCTCGTTGTAGCTGGTGGCGCTCCACACGTCCGCCGCGACGCCGAACTGCTCGCGCAGGATGTCCTGCGCTCGCAGCGCTTCGCGCAGCAGCGGCCCGCTGCCAAACAGATGGATGCGCGGCGCGTTGCCCGGGTCGGCCGCCGGGCGGAATTTGTACAGCCCCTTCAGGATGCCCTGCTCGGCGCCCTTGGGCATCGGCGGCATCTCGTACTGCTCGTTGTAGAGCGTAAGGTAGTAGAAAATATTCTCGCGCTCGACGTACATGCGGCGGATGCCGTCGCGAATGATCACGGCCAGTTCATACGCGAAGGCCGGGTCGTACGACAGGCAGTTCGGCACGGTGCTGGCCAGCAGATGGCTATGTCCGTCCTGATGCTGCAAGCCCTCGCCGTTCAGCGTGGTGCGACCGGCGGTCGCGCCGCAGACGAATCCCTTGCAGCGCATGTCGGCCGCGGCCCAGATCGAATCGCCGACACGCTGGAAGCCAAACATCGAGTAGAACGTGTAGAACGGAATCGTGTTGATCCCGTGTGTGGCGTAGGCCGTGCCCGCGGCGGTGAACGAGGCCATCGAGCCGGCCTCGGTGATGCCCTCTTCGAGGATCTGCCCGTTCTGGCGCTCCTCATACTTGAGCAGCAGGTGCGCGTCGACCGGCTCGTAGAGCTGGCCAGCGTGCGCGTAAATGCCGTACGAGCGGAACAACGCCTCCATGCCAAACGTGCGGGCTTCATCCGGCACGATCGGGATCACCAGCTTGCCCAGGTTCTTGTCGCGCAGCAGCCGCCCCAGCAGCCGCATGTAGGCCATGGTGGTCGAAGCCTTGGTGTCGCCGCTCCCGCCGAGGAACTCGGTGAATGTGTCGGGCGCCGGAGCTTCGAGCGCGGCGACGCGCACGCGCCGCGCCGGAACGAATCCACCCAGCGCCTGCCGGCGCTCCAGCAGATACTCGAACTCGACGCTGCCCTTCTCGAAGCGGCAGAACGGCGCGTTCTTCAGGTCGCGATCGTTCACAGGGATATCGAAGCGATCACGGAAGCTCTTGAGCTCCTGATCGTTCAGCTTCTTCTGCTGATGCGTGATGTTGCGACCTTCACCGGCTTCGCCCAGGCCGTAGCCCTTGATCGTGCGGGCCAGGATCACCGTCGGCTGGCCGCGGTGCGTGGTGGCGGCGTGATAGGCGGCGTAGACCTTTTCCGGATCGTGCCCACCCAGTCGCAACGAACGAAGCTGCTCATCCGACAGGTGCTCGACCAGCTTCGGCAATCCCGGCACCTGCCCGAAGAAGTGCTCGCGGGCGTACGCACCGGGCTCGACCGAGAACCGCTGCCACTGACCATCGACCGTGCGGCTCATCGCCTCGACCAGCAGGCCGTCCTCATCCGCCTCGAAGAGTGGGTCCCAGTCGCCGCCCCAGATGACTTTGATGACATTCCAGCCGGCGCCGCGGAATGCCGCCTCGAGCTCCTGGATCACGTTGCCGTTGCCGCGCACCGGGCCATCGAGCCGCTGTAGATTGCAATTCACCACCCAGGTCAGGTTGTCGAGCTGTTCGCGGCTGGCGAGCGTGATCGCACCGAGGCTCTCGGGCTCGTCCATTTCGCCGTCGCCCAGGAAAGCCCAGACGCGCGAGTCGCCGGTGTTCAGCAGACCGCGATCCTGCAAGTAGTTGTTGAAGCGCGCCTGGTAGATCGACGAGATCGGTCCCAGCCCCATCGAGACGGTCGGAAACTCCCAAAAGTCCGGCATCAGCCACGGATGCGGGTACGACGACAATCCGCCACCTTCGGCCAGCTCGCGGCGGAAATTCATCAGGTGCGACACATCCAGCCGGCCCTCGAGATACGCGCGCGCGTAGATGCCCGGCGACGAATGCCCCTGGATGTAAATCTGGTCGCCGGAAGACTGCTCCGACTTGGCTTTGAAGAAATGGTTGAAGCCCACTTCGAGCAAGGTCGCCGCCGACGCGAACGTCGAGATGTGCCCGCCGATGCCGTCGCAGCGGCGATTGGCCTGAACGACCATGGCCATGGCGTTCCAGCGGACGAAGCTTTTGATCCGCCGCTCGATCGCCCGGTCGCCGGTGAATCGGGCCTGGCGCTGCGGCGAAATCGTGTTGATGTACGGGGTGTTGGCCGAATGCGGAACAGCCACATGGTGGTGCTCGGCCCAGTCGCGCAGGCGGTCAATCAGGTAGGCCGCGCGGCCCGGACCGGCGGCGTGCGTGACGCTCTGAATCGACTCCAGCCACTCGCGCGTCTCGATCGGATCGTGATCGCGGACATCTACGTCAAGGTTCGGTCTTAGCATGGTGGCGATAGCGTAGCGGCGGGCGTGCCCGGGTCAAATGCGAACCCGATCGGGCCCGCCGAAATCGGCGCAAGATCTGACGAAATAAGAGGCGGGTGTGCGCAGGTCGCTGCGGGCTGTGCGCTGCGCGCACAACTCATGAAGGTCGTACCGCGAAGCGCTAGAAGCGGAAGTCCGTCTCGCTGAAGCCAGGGTTGAGCTGCACGCGCGTGAACTGGTAGCTGCCAAGCAACTCGCGGCAGGCGTCATCGGCGTAGGCCATCACGCCCGTCGGCAGCAGCCACTCCTTGTCGATGTGAACGATCAGCCGCCGCTCCGGCCACGGCCCTTTCAGACCGCTGTACGGCAGCTTGCGAACCAGCACGTACGTCGGGCGGCCGTCGACCTGGCCCTCGCCTGCGTACTGCAAATCCAGCACGCCCTGCTT
Source organism: uncultured Planctomycetales bacterium (assembly GCA_964535305.1). GTDB lineage: Bacteria > Planctomycetota > Phycisphaerae > UBA1845 > Fen-1342 > CAZHTF01. The sequence continues at coordinate 3,640 of CAZHTF010000061.1, forward strand.
GCGCGCCTGCTCGTTGTAACGCTCGAAGATCGAAAACGTCGACGCGAAGCCAAATTCGTCGATCGTGCGGCGGCTGGCGCGGCTGGCGCGCTCGCCGTGAATCGGCATCATGATGTCGCTGACGACCAGGCGAACCAGCGCCCCGTTCGGCTCGACGCGGGCAGTCTTGCGGCCCTTCTCGTCGATGAACTCCGGCTTGTCGATGAACAGCACACGGCGGGCCTGATCCGGATTGCGGTGCCAGATCATGAAGACCGTGCGCGGCTCTTCGCGATAGCGAACTTCAATTTCCTCAACCGGGCGCAGCACGCCCTCAATCCGCTCCTGCTTGACGAACATGCAACGATATTCGCGGATCGTCTGGCGGTAGCGCTCCGCCCCCTGCCGCGTCAGCGCCTGCGGGTCGAGCGTCGGTACGCGCGGCATTGTGTGAGCCGCGGGACTAATCGTCTCCGTGGCCGCCAGCGTCACCAGCGTCGGCGTCGGCGGCGACTGGGCCGCGGCCGAGCCGCCTAGAAGCAGCGCTGCACACACGCACAACAGCACGCTGCGCGCGAAAGTCAGGGGGGAATTCAAGTTTTCACTACTCCCGGTTGGCCGCTTGGCAGCCCAAACTCCGACGGTCCCCGCGCCATATCAGGACATCGTCAAGCCAGGCGATCCTCCTTGACCCGATCTGGCCAAACTGTAAGTCGGCCCGGTCAATTTGTTAATCCTATCGGTCTTATACGCCGCGCACAATCAGCGGTCGCGGATTTCACCGTCTGACATTGTTCAATTCACGCACCCAGCACCGCAATCGCGATTCAAATGCTTCTGAATGCGGATCGAACTCCAGCGTGTGCGCCGATTCCAGGACGTGCGTTTGTAGCGCGCGGCAGGCCCGCGCGCACCAGGCCTGCGTCGGCTCGTTGCGTATGATGCGCTCGCGCGACGCCAGCAGCAGCGTCGTCGCTCCGAGCGTGCTGGGCGCGATGCGCCGCAGCGGGCCATCCAGCCGGCGCGATTCGAACAGCAGCCGCGCGGCGGCGCGCGTCAACTTCAGCGTGTCCGCCTGAATGAACGCCTGCGCCTGCGGATCGTCCGTGAATAGCTGCGGATCGTTGAGCGGAATATCGAATGCGCGGGTTGGATTGCTGAGCAGTGCCAGCCCGATCCGCAGCTTGGCCCAGGGCCCCACGTCCACAGCGGCGAACAGCCCGGGTGCGATCAGCAGCAGGGGTGTTTCGCGGAGCGCCGCGCGTTGCGCGAGCCAGGCGCAAGCCAATTTTCCGCCCCAACTGACGCCTACAACCGCCAGGGGCGCGGAATCGGACGCTCGCGTCAGCCACGCCGCCTGCTCATCAAGATCCTGCAGCCAGCGCTGGCGGCTAGGCACGTCGCCGCGCTGGACGGTGTTGCGCCCGCTGCCACGGCGATCCGGCATCAGCACATGCAGCCCGCAGGCGGCCAGCAGCGCGCCGGACCATTCGTACCAGCCGCCGTGCGATTGGATGCCATGCAGATAGAGTGCGGCGCCGCGTGCGGGTGCATCGCATCCGGCGGGCCAGTAGCGTGCCTGCACCGCGTAGCCGTCGCTCATGCTGAGCACGACGCGATTCGCAGCGGCGCACGCGGTTTTCATCGCGACGTTAGAGCTCGGGCTGATCGATCACGCGGAAGCGCTGCGCCTGCAGCGCGTGCGCCGCCTGCGCCAGGTTGTCGACCTGGATCGCCATGCAGGCTGTGCGGCTTGCGCCGGGCAGCAAGGGGTACACGTAGTTGATATTGACCTCGGCGGAGATCAGCGTGGCGCAGATGGTCATCATTCCGCGCTTGCCAGCGGGCAACTCGACCACGAGCAGCTCGGTTTCGGCCATCGCGAAGCCCGCGTCGCGCAGCATGCTGGAAGCCAGGTCGGGATCATCGACCAACAGTCGCACGATAGCGCAATCGACCGTTCCATCGACCGAGATTGCAAGGATGCGGATATCGGTCGCGTCGAACAACCGCGTCAGACGCAGCAACTGGCCGACGCGATTCTCAAGAAAGACCGAAATCTGTCGGCAGAATGGGTGATCACTGCCTTCGGCGGTTTCGAGGGGTTCCAGCGCCATATGGTCCAAGGTTGAACTCCTGTGAAGACTATCGCGCCCGTCGATCCGTGTACAGCCCGAATGAAAAGACCCCGTGCCGGCGCCACAGCCGACACGGGATCGTGAAGGGGGACACGACAGCTTCCGAGCTAATGATGGGAAACATTTCGTAAAGCGGCGCGCTGATTTCGCCGAAGCATCATTTTCTCGCAGGTCGATCCGAGGAAGTGCACAACGCCCGATAGCCGTGCTTGCATTGCCGCGTGCGCCACCTATGATGCCGGCCATGCGCGGCGGCGCCCTTCTCTCGCTGATTCTGACGATGCTGGTCTGCAGCGGCTGCAACGCGCCCGGCGCCCCGGTCGGCCCGACCGTCGCACAAGTCAGCCTTGCGGATTACGACGCCTTCATTGACGACACGCTGACGCTGATGCGGCGCTACGACCTGCAGCCGGCCCGCGTCGATCGCAGCGCGGGGCGAATCGTCACGCAGCCGACGACTAGCGCACAGTGGTTTGAGTTCTGGCGCGTTGATTCGCAGGGCGCGTATCAGGCGCTTGAATCCAGCCTGCACACCATGCGCCGCACGGTGACCGTGCTGGTCGAGCCGCGTTCGCAGAATGAGTACGAATTAAAGGTCGAGGCGCAGAAGGAGCGCTTCAACGCGCCCACGCGGCAGGTCACCAGCGCGTCTGGCGCGCTGGCGATCTACAGCGAGCGGCTGCCGACCTCCGAAGGGCTGCGCGCCGCGCGAGCCACGCCGGACTACTGGACTCCGACCGGCCGCGACGAGCTGCTCGAGCAGTTTCTGCTAAACGAGCTGATCGACGCAGCAGCCCGGGTCGTGCCGCGCCCGGCGGATTCGCCGCCCAGCTCGCCGGCATCGTCGCCGAATTCGCAGCCACCACCGCCGCGGGCAAACTCGACGACGTCGCCAGCGCCGCGAACGCAGGCACAGCCGGCGCCGCAAGCCCCGTCGCCCAGCGCGGCGCCGCCTGCACGCCCCCCGCCGGGCACAATGGGTGAGCTTCGCCGTGTCGAACCGTCACCGCCCGCGGCGAACGGGCCGCGCCCAGATCGGCCGCCGCAATGAAGCCGCGGCCCAAGCAGATAGACCTTCCCCCGAACGTCGGCTTCGAGACGCTCTGCGCGCACTTTGCCGAAGACCCAGCCGAGCGCTGCGGCGCCGCGGCCCCGGCGATCTACCAGACCTCGACCTTCATCTATCCCGACTTTGAGGCGTTCGCGAATCGCCGCGGTCCCGACGCGCCGCACTACGACTACACCCGCGGTGGAAACCCGACGACGACCATTCTGGAAGCCAAGCTCGCGCAGCTCGAGCACGGCGAATGGGCCGAGTGTTTTGGCTCGGGCATGGGCGCGATCAGCGCCGTGATCAACCTGTGCGTGCAGCAGGGTTCGCACGTGGTCGCGGTTGCGCACAGTTACGGACCAACCCAGGCGTACCTGAAACACCTGCTGCGCTTCGGCGTCGAGACCAGCTTCATCCGTGGCTGCGATCCCCAGGATTTCCTGGCGGCGTTGCGGCCCGAAACGAAGCTGGTCTACCTCGAGAGCCCCACCAGCGGCTGGTTCGAATGCCTGCCGATCGAGCCAATCACGGCGGAGGCGCGCCGCCGCGGCATCGTGACCTGCTTCGACAATTCCTGGGCAAGCCCCTATTTCCAGACGCCCCTGGACATGGGCATCGACCTTTCGCTCCATAGCGCGACCAAGTATCTCGCCGGGCACAGTGACGTGCTCGCGGGCGTGGTGATCGGCCGCGACGCCGAGCTGCGCAAGCGGCTGTGGCGCGAAGTGGAGCTCTGCGGCGCGACACTCGATCCCTTCGCCGCGTGGCTGGTGTTGCGTGGGCTGCGCACGCTGCCGCAGCGGATGGCGTATCACCAGGAGAGCGGCCTGCGCGTCGCGCGGATGCTGGAAGCGCATCCGCGCGTGTCGCGTGTGCTGCATCCGGGGCTGGTTTCGCACCCGCAACACGAAATCGCCCGGCGGCAGATGCGCGGCTTTGCCAGCCTGTTCAGCTTCATCCCGCGCGAGCAATCGCGCGAGGCGACCAAGCGAATCATCGATCGGCTGAGGCTTTTCAAGCAGGGCGTGAGCTGGGGCGGATTCGAAAGCCTGGCCCTGGGTGGAACGTTCTTCTCACGCCGCGATGAAGCGCCCACTTGGCTCATTCGCCTGCATGTCGGCCTGGAATCGACTGACGATCTGATCGCCGACCTGCATCAGGCACTTGAGGCGTAAGCGAGATGTCCGCAACCCGCACGCGCGGCCAAACCCGCATCCGCCGCCCAAGCAGCGCTGGCGAATACAGCGATCCGCTGGTCGGCCGCTACGCCTCGCGCGAGATGCTGCAGGTCTGGAGCGCCGCGAACCGATACGCCTGCTGGCGGCGAATTTGGCTGGCGCTTGCGGAATCGCAGGCCGAGTTGGGCTTGCCGATCCGCCCGCTGCAGTTGCGGCAGATGCGCGCGGCGCTCGACGACATCGATTTCGCACGCGCGGCCCGCTACGAGAAGCAGACCCGCCACGACGTGATGGCCCACATTCACGCCTTCGGCGATGCGGCGCCGGCGGCCAGGGGCGTGATCCACCTGGGCGCGACCAGCATGGACGTGGTCGACAACGCCGACCTGATCCTGATGCGTGAAGCGCTCGCGATCGTGCTTGGCCGAGTCGTCGCCGCGTGTGCGCGGCTTTCGGCCTTCTGCCTGGAGCACGCCGAGCTGCCCACGCTGGGCTTTACGCATCTGCAGCCGGCGCAGCTCACGACCGTGGGCAAGCGCGCGGCGCTCTGGCTTTCGGATCTGCTGATGGATGTGCAGGCGCTGGAACGCGCGCTGCTGGGGCTGTGCTGCCGCGGATTACGCGGCGCAACCGGCACGCAGGCGTCATTCCTGGCGTTGCTGGGAAGCCCGGCGCGCGTCGCGCAGCTCGAGCGGCGCTTCGCAAAAAAACTCGGCTTCGACGCGTGCTATCCGGTCTGCGGTCAGACCTACTCGCGCAAGGTGGACGTCGAAGTCGTCGGCGTGCTGGCCGCGCTGGCAACCAGCGTGCACAAAATCAGTAACGACATTCGCGTGCTGGCGATGCTCAAGGAGATCGAAGAACCGTTCGAGAAGTCGCAGGTCGGCAGCTCGGCCATGCCGTACAAACGCAACCCGGCGCTGTGCGAGCGGGCCACCGGCATCGCCCGCTACCTGATCAGCCTCAACGCCTCGCCGCTGATGACCATGGCGGCGCAGTTCCTGGAACGCACGCTGGATGATTCCAGCAACAAGCGGCTGGTGCTGCCGGCCGCGTTCCTGGCGGCGGACGCGATCGCCGCGCTGCTCTACCACATCGTAAACGGCCTGGTCGTCTACCCGGCGACCATCGCAAGCCGCGTCGCCGGCGAACTGCCCTTCATCGCCAGCGAGGAAATCCTGATGGCTGCCGTCGCCGCCGGCGGCGATCGCCAGGCGCTGCACGAGCGCATCCGCCGACACGCCCTGGACGCCGCTGAGCAGGTCAAGCGCTTCGGCCGCGCGAATGACCTGGTGCCGCGGCTGCAGCGCGATCCGGCTTTCGAATCCGTCAACCTCTCGAACCTGCTCTCCGCAGAGCGCTACGTCGGGCTGGCGCCACAGCAGACGCGCCGCTTCGTCCGCGAGGTCGCGACGCCTCTGCTGCGCCGCCTGAAATCGCGGGCGCTGCCGCCCGCGCCGCTCAGCGTCTGACGGGCAAATTCTGACCCGCCTGACAGCCGCCGCGGCATTCACTATAGTCAGCGGCGTGCGACGAAAACGCTGCCCCCATTCATGGATTGCGACGCTGCTGCTGGCCGCACTGCTCTGCCCCGCGCCTGCATGCCAGACAAACGACGCATCCGCGCCACCCGACGCGCGCCGCCCGGTGCTCAAGAGCGAGGCCGAGCTGGCCGCCGAGCGCAGTGCGCTGCTGACCAGCGGACAGGTTGTGGCCAGCACGCAACCGGTGTATGTCGTGGCTGAGCACGAGCGCGTGCTCGCTTCCGGCAGCGCGACGAAAAAGTCCGAACCGGCCGAAGGCGCCATCCGCAGCGACGTTCTGCTGGTCAACGACGCGGTGCTGAGCGTCGACGAGCTGCTCTACCCGCTTCGCGAAAAGATCGCCGAGGCCAACCAGTCGTCGACGCCGCGGGCGCGGCTCGAGAAGCTGCAGCGGCTGCTACGCGTGCAATTGCAGCAGGACGTCGGCTCGATGCTGGTGTACGCGCAGGCCATGTCGCGCCTGAGCGAGCCGCAGAAAAAGAGCGTCGAAGAATCGGTGCAGCGCGTGCTGCGCGAGCGCGTCGCGCGCGACTACGGCGGGAGCTTCGCGCGGCTGAATCGCGAGCTGCTGGAGCACGGCCTGAGCGAGAAACAGTATCGCGCCCGGCTCGAGCGCGAGCTGGTCGTGCGGCAGTACACGCGTGAGCTGCTGCAGCCGCGAATCGCGCTGCGCCGCGACGAACTGATCGATTATTACCGGGCGAATCCCGAGCAGTTTGCCGCGGCTGAAACGCGCGAGCTGCTGCTGATCGAAGCGCCGTTCGCGCGCTTCCTGCCCCAAAACCTGGCCTGGACGCAGGCTACGCCGCAACAGCAGGCGCGGGCCAAGCTCGACGCCGTGCGGCACATTCGCGCCGCGCATGAAGCGCTGCGCTCGCGGCCGTTCGATGAGGTCGCGCGCGAATTCTCGCGCGGCCCGCACGCCGATCAAGGCGGGTTGTTCGGCGAGATCGGCAAGCCGCTGCAACCGCCTTACGACGCGGCCAGCAAGCTGGTCTTCGGTTTCAGCGAGCGGCAGTTCAGCGAGCCGCTGGAGATCGCGGCAGGCTGGATCCTGGTTGGTTGCGGAAGGATCACGCCGGCGGTGAAGCGCAGCTTCGCCGAGGCCCAAGATCAGATTCGTGACGAGCTGACCGAACGGCGTTTCACGACGCTTTCAAATGAGTATGTAGTGAAGCTGGCGCAGAGCGCCACGATCACATCGCTGGACGGATTCCTGACCACAGCCCTGGAGCGAGCAGCGGCGCGTGCGGCGCCGCAGTCGTCGCGCTGACCTGCCGCACCTCGATCAGCAGCCAGTACGCCAGCAGCAGCGGCGTGAGCTGCAACGGGATCACGGCGACGCTCAGCGGCGCAATCGCCAGCCAGACGAATACGCCGCAGAGTACGAGCGCCACGCTGGGTTCCGCGCCCGAAGCGCCGGTTTGCGTCCCGCCTGCGGCTCGCGCCGCCCAGAGCACCGCAGGCAGCGCCGCCAGTAGCATGTCGTAGTGAAACAGATGTGGCGTTACCAGCAGCGTTGCGATCAGGGTCAGCGTCAGCGGCTTTGAAAGCGCCGCGCCGCCCTGCGGCCAGCGGCCGCGCACGCCGTACAGCAGCAGCGCGACCGTTGCCAGCGCGGCTGCGGCGCTGAGCCATTCGGCTGGGCTGCGTCCGAGCCAAGCGCCGGTCGCCAGCAGCAGCGCACCGGACCAAGAGTGCTGGCGCGTCAGGTCGAAGCCGGGCAGATGCGCCAGGTCGCGGAAGTTCGCGGCGAAGCCGAAGTAAGCTGGCCAGATTTCGTCGCCCAGCCACGCCTGCGAAGTCAGCACGCTGCCGAGCAGGCCGACCAGCACACCCGTTAGCGGCCAGACGCGGCGCTTCAGCGCCAACACCAGCAGCGGCAGCGCCAGGAGCTGGAACTTGAACGCGAGCAGCGACAGCACCAGTCCAGCGCTTAGCTCGCGCCCGCGCAACATCAACGCCACGAATCCGCTCAGGATCAGCAGCGAGAAGAACGAATTCTGCCCGCCGGCGAGCGCCTGAAAGAATGGCGGCGAGCAGACGACCAGCATGAGCGTAGTGCCGCGCCACCCGGCGGGCAGCCAGGTTCGCCAGATGGTCGCGGTCGCGCCGAACGCCGCCAGGCTCAGCAACCACCAGGCCAGCAGCGCGTTCCAGTAGCCCAGCGGCGCGAGCAGCGACATCGCGAGCGCGTAGTGCGGCGGATTCAGAAAGAGGCAGGTTGAGTTCCAGTGCGGGTTCACGCTGTGCATGAACTCGCGCTGGTAAGCGGCCTGGGCCGCGGCGTCATACAGCGCGCTCGCCGCGCCGCGTGCGACCATATCGCCGGCCATGTAGAACGCCAGAAAGTCGTGTCCGATCAGACGCCCGCTGGGCTCGATTCCAGATTGCGAGCGGGCCAGCGTCAGTCCGTAGAGCAGCAGCGTCATCGCCAGCAGCAGTGGCGGGTAGCGCCAAAGCCGCTCGCGCGAAAGCCAGACGCTCGGAGTAAATTGCCTGGCATGCCGGGCGGGCGCCCGAGCGCTTGCGGCTTGCGGCGCGGGTGTCGGAACAGTCGCAGGCGGCATGATCTTCGCGAGCTCCGCACGTCCAGGTAACACGGCGACACAACAGCGCGTAATCGACCAGAACGCCGCGGAGCATCAGTACCTGAAGCGGGCGGGATCGCGTCCCGCCAAACGCGTGCGCACGCGACCTGCGCGCCGCCGCCCGGATTACAATCTGTTCGCAAAAGGAGACTGAACTTGGGCCAGATCGGGCAACTTCTCGTGCACGCCGCCAGTCAGCCGGCCTACGCTGAGCGGCTGCTGAATGGGATCGATGCGAAGCTCTTCGCCACGTTCGCGCGCAGCGGCGAGCGCGTCATCCGCTCAAACCACCCCGCGTTCATTTTCGGACATCTGGCGCTTTACCCGGCAAAAGTGCTGACGCATCTGCACCAACCGCTCGAGCAGGCCAGCGTTCCCGATGGCTGGGCGGCGCTCTTTGAAGCCGGCGTCGAATGCCGCGACGACCCGGAAGCGCGCATCTACCCACCGATGTCGATGCTGACGGCCTTCTACTTCGCCGCCACGCGTCGGGCGCTCGCGGCCCTGGCCGCGGCCGATGACGCGCGGCTCCTCGCCGCCAACGATCACGCCGAGCCACGGATGCGCGAACGCTTCCCGACGATCGGCGGCATGCTGGGGTTTTACATGTCAGGGCACGCGCAGCTGCACCTGGGCCAGCTCAGCGCCTGGCGCCGCGCGGTGGGACTGCCGGCGGCGTAGCGCCGCCCGCGCACCGCGATGCGCGATCGTTCGTCCGCGCTGGAGCGCACGCTTCTGCGGCATCAGCGGCGCGTCATCAGAATCTGCCGCACGAGCGGCGACCGCCCGCTGAAGTCGTCGATCACCTCGAACCCGACCAGCGTCGCGTCATCCTGGCGACGGAGCCGGAAATCGAGGCGGATGAAGCGGCCGCGCGTGTCCAGCGCGAACACGACCCAGCTCACCAGGTCGCCCACGACCACGCCGCGCTCCGAGCTGCGCGGCACGATGAACTGCTCGTCGCAGTTTTCGTCAATCTGCGTGATCGTGCCATCCGCGATTTGCGCGCAAGTGTCCAGGAATTCCGCCGTGATCCGCCACGCGCCGTCGAGCGATTGATCCAGCGGCTCGCCGACGGCGGCCGGCGCACAGCCGCCGATCGTCGTCATTGTGGACAGCAGCAGCAGCGTCAGACTCAGCAGCTCGATCGCGTTTGCGCGCATCATGACAGGCGTTCTCCGGATTCGGCGCATTCTGAGCGCTGCGCCGCGCTGCGTCGAGTTCCAGCGGCGCGGAGCGCGTCCGCCCGCGGGCTGCCTGTGACGAGTGCCGAAAAAAAATCGCGGCGAGATCTAGCCATTTTCGACATACGGGGCCGGGTCGCGCATGCCCAGCGCCGAAAATGCAGTCAGGCGCAGCCGGCAACTGTCGCAGTGTCCGCAGCCACGGCCGGCTTGATCTGGGTCGTAGCAACTGCGCGTCAGGCCGTAGTCCACGCCGAGCTCCAGCCCGGCGCGGATGATCTGCTCCTTTCGCAGAGCGATCAGCGGTGTGCGGATACGCACCCCGCCGCCCTGCACGCCGGCGCGTGTCGCGCACTGCGCCATCTGTTCGAATGCCGCGATGTATTCAGGCCGGCAATCCGGGTAGCCGCTGTAATCGAGGGCATTGACACCGATGTAGATGTCTTCCGCCTGGCGCACTTCCGCCAGCGCCAGCGCGTGGGCCAGGAAGATCGTGTTGCGTGCCGGGACGTACGTGATCGGAATTTCATTCGCGTTCAGATCCCGGTCCTTCGGAACCGGCAGGTCGCTGGTCAGGGCCGACCCGCCGAAGGCGCGCAGATCCAGATGCAGAATGTGATGCTCGCAGGCGCCCAGGGCGCGGGCGACGCTTGCGGCGGCCGAAATCTCGAACGCATTCCGCTGCCCGTATGCGAACGAGAGCGCCACGCACCGAAACCCGTGGCTGCGTGCGATCGCCAGCGTGGTGGCGCTGTCGAGACCGCCGGAAAGCAACACCACCGCAAGCTGACTCACTTCAACTGACCCGCTTCAAGGATACGCGCCGCCGCGACCTGCCGCGCACGATGATCATTACATATACTGCGCACTCATGACGAGGTCATCTGCGGCGCGTTTCGTTTTGATCGGGGGCGGGCTGGGCGGCGCTCTGCTGGCGACGCACCTGGGCCAGGCCGGCTACGCGGTCGAGCTGTTCGAGCGGCGACCCGACCCGGCCGCGGGCACGCTCGTCGGCGGGCGCTCGATTAACCTGGCGCTCTCGGTCCGCGGCCTGCATGCCCTGGCGCAGGTCGGGCTCGATCAGGAAGTCCTTAAGACCGCCATGCCCATGCGCGGCCGCATGATTCACAGCCGCGACGGACGGCTCACGTTTCAGCCTTACGATCAGGATCCGTCGCGCTGCATCTACTCGGTCGGCCGTGGCGCGCTGAATGCCATCACGCTTGCCGCCGCCCAGAAACTGCCAAACGTACGCGTGATATTCGATCACCGCTGTGTGGACGTCGATCTCGAGCGGCCCAGCGCCGAGTTGATCAGCGCGCAATCGAACCAGAGCGTGCAGGCCAGCGGCGATGTGCTGATCGGCGTGGACGGCGCGTTCTCCGCGGTCCGCCGAGCCATGCAGCGGCTCGACCGCTTTGATTTTCAGCAGCAGTACCTGGCGCACGGCTACAAGGAGCTGAGCATTCCGCCGAGCCAGGGCGGCGGGTTTCAGTTGCAGGCCGGGGCGCTGCACATCTGGCCGCGGCGCAGCTTCATGATGATCGCGCTGCCGAACCACGACGGTTCGCACACCTGCACGCTCTTCTACCCCTTTAGCGGGTTCGACGCGCTGCGCAGCGATGCCGATGTGCTGCGCTTCTTCGAGTCGGAATTCCCCGACGCGCTGCCGCTGATGCCCAACCTGCTGTCGGATTTCCGCGAGCACCCCACCGGTTCGATGGTCACGATGCGCTGCCGCCCGTGGCAGGCGTACGGAAAAGTCGCGCTGCTGGGAGACGCGGCCCACGCGGTCGTCCCGTTTTACGGCCAGGGCGCGAATGCGGCGTTCGAGGATTGCACGGTGCTGAGCGAATGCTTGCGGGCTCACACCGGCGACCTGCCGCTGGCGCTACGCAGCTACGAAGCGCGGCGCAAGCCGCACGCGGACGCGCTGGCAGACCTGGCGCTGGCCAATTTCATTGAAATGCGCGATCACACCGGCTCGCGCGTGTTCCTCTGGCACAAGAAGCTGGAGCGCACGCTGCATCGCACACTGCCGGGCTTTTTCACGCCGCTGTACACGCTCGTTTCATTCACGCGCACGCCCTATGCCGATGCGGTGCGGCGCGCGGCGTTGCAGAATTCAGTGGTCGCGGCAAGTCTGGCGCTGCTGGTGCTGCTGCTGGCGTTGGCCGGGCTGCACTGGCTGATCGGTTGGGATTGGAGCCGTAGCGCGCTGCTGACCGTGTTGGGCGGCGTGATCGCCTGGCAGGCGGTGCACCTGTTGCGGCAACGCTCGGAGCAGCTCGCCCGGAGACTGTGACGCCCACGCGCGCAGGGAGCACGCATGTCACTTACCTACAGCTCGTATCTGAAGCTCGAGCAACTGCTCAGCCTGCAGGAGGCACGTTCCACGCCGGCCGAGCACGACGAGACGCTCTTCATCATCATTCACCAGGTCTACGAGCTGTGGTTCAAGCAACTCCTGCACGAACTCGATAAGGTCAAGCGCGATTTCAGCGCAGGCGATCTTTGGGGCGCCGTCGCGACGCTCAAGCGCGTCCGCATGGTGCTTAAGACCATCGTCGGACAGCTCGACATTCTCGAAACCATGACGCCCATGTCGTTCGCCAGCTTCCGCGAGCGGCTCGAGACCGCTTCCGGCTTTCAGTCGACGCAATTCCGCGAGCTCGAATTCCTGCTGGGCTACAAGCGCCCCGAGACGCTCCGCTACCTGCCACACGGCCACCCCGCCCTGCCCACGCTCGAACGCCGGCTGAACGAACGTTCGCTCGTCGATCATTTCTACGACTTCTTGGAGCGGCGCGGCGTAGCGATCCCGGCCCTGCTGCGCGACAAGCCGGTGCGCGACGCGACCGTCGCGAATGAGCAGGTGCAGGACGGGCTGGTGCGGCTGTACAAATCCAGCCCGGAGTCTGTGGCACTGTTCGAGCTGATGACCGACATCGATGAGGGTTTGCAGGAATGGCGCTACCGACATGTGAAAATCGTGGAGCGCACGATCGGGGTGAAGACCGGCACCGGCGGCTCACTGGGAGTCCCGTTCCTGAAGGAATCGCTGTTCAAACCGATCTTTCCAGACCTGTGGGCAATCCGCGCGCGGCTCTAGCGCTGCGTCAGCGCCAGACGCCGTCGATCCCCAGCCGCTCCTGCGGCGTGAAAAGCGCCTTGTAGGCCATCTTGCGGCAGCCCGCGACCCAGAAGCCCAAATACCAGTACGGCAGGTTTCGCCGCTGGCATTCGCGGATTTCGCACAGCGCCGAATACACGCCCAGGCTGCGCCGCGCGAAGCGCGGGTCGAAATAGAAGTAGACGCTCGAAAGCCCGCGCGGGCAGATGTCGACGATCCCTACACCCGCCAGCTCAGACGACACGCGATAGCTCATCTGCACAGTCTCGATCGGCGAATCCAGCGTGAGATGCTCGAATTGCTCGCGTCCCGACATCGCCCCGTCGTGCTGATGCGCCTGGTAGCGCTCGTAGACGCGCCAGTGTTCGTCGTCGGCGCTGGGCGGCTCGATCTGCACGCGCACGTCCGCGTTCCGCCGATTGACACGCCGCTGTGATCGGCTCGGCACAAACGTCGCGACCGGCACGCGCGTCGCGACGCAGGCCTGACAGGCTTGGCACGCGGGTCGATAGAAATACTCGCCGTTTCTACGGAAGCCAAGGTCCAGCAGCTCCTGGTAGACCGCGGGCGAATCCAGCGCCTGCCGCGGCTCGGCCGGCGCGGCGAACTGGTAGACCGCCTCGCGCTGCGGCAGGTACGGGCACGCGGAGCCTGGAGCCTGTAGCAGGATCAGCCGCATGTGCGCTCGCCCGTTACGGTTCGGCCGGTGCGCTGCTGCTGGTCGTGGCGGGCGGCGCAGCTTGCGCGGCGCGGCTGGCCAGCGCCTGCAGCTTTTCGCGCCAGGACGGGCCGCCCAGTTCCGGGTTCCAGATCGCATCCTGGCGGATCGCCTGAGCGACCTGGGCGGCATTGCCCTCCCGCAGCGTCAGCTCGAGCCAGTGAAAGCGCGCTTCCCAGTAGCGCTGCGGCGCGCTCGAGCGAATGCCCGGGTCGCGCAAGATCGCCTCCCAGGCCTGCCGCGCGGCGGCCAGCGCCGCGGGCCCCGCCGGTTCCGGGAGCGCCGCGAATTCAATCAAGGCACGCAGCCGCACGGCGTTTCCGTTGCGCGCGTCGGCCGCGAGCAGCGCGTCGACCTGCGTGCGGGCCTCGTCGAGCCGCCCGGCCAGGTACAGCATCTGCGCCAGGCCCTGCCGCACCGGCTCGGCTGCGACGCCACGCTCCTCATCCGCGAGCACCCACTTCAAGAGTTGCTCGAACGTGCCGACCGATTCGCCCGCGAGCTTGCCTGCGGCCGCCGACTCGCCGCGCTGCGCGAGCCGATCGACTTCCTCCTGCATGCCGCGCGCCAGTGAGAGCAGCAGCGCGCCGGCCTTGTCCGGCGGCGTGGATTTCAAATACTGCTCGACGGCCTGGGCCGCCAGCTCGAATTGGCGCAAGCCGCGATACGCCCGGATGCGCAGCGCGAGCACGCGGCCGGCGCTCGCGCTCTCGGGAAAGCGCTTCTCGAAATCCGCGACGGCCTGAAGTGCGGCTTCGTGGCGCTCGACGTGTTGCGCGGTCCAGAGCTCAGCCGCCTCGACCGCCGCCGCCGCGGCCCACTCCGTCAGGCGCGTGCGGCGCTCTGCGGCGCCGCGCTGCGCCGCCCGGGCCGAATACTGCTCAAGCTCGCCCGCGAGTTGCCGCGTGCGCGTCAGCACCTGCGCTGCGGGCAAGGACGCTCGCTCCGCGTCGAGGTCCTGCCGTAGCGCGAGCAGTCGACGAAACTGCGCTTCCTCCCAGCGCGGCGAGTCGGAGTCGATCTTGGCAAACTCGCTGGCAGCCTGCGCGTGCTTTCCGGCAGCTTGCAGCGCCACCGGCAGCCACCAGGCGGCCTCGTCCCGTTTCTCGTGCTCCGGAAAGCTCTCCACCAGCACGCTCAGCACATCCGCCAGGCGCTGGTAGTCTTGCGGCTGCTTGCTCTCTTCCGCCAGCTTCGCCCAAAGCTGATACGCGTACGTCACCGCCTGCCGCGCCAGCGGATGCCCGCGATGGTCGCGCGCCACGCGTGCAAATGCGTCCGCCGCCCGTCGCATCTCGCCGCGGCGATAGGCGGTCAGCCCGAGCTCGTTCAGAATTTCCGCCTTCAGATCCTTGCTGGCGTCCTCGCGCTCGACCGCCTGGCTAAGGCGCTGCAGCGCTTCATCGTGCCGCTCGGCGGCAGCCAGGGCGCGGGCCGAGAAGAGCAGCTCCAGGGCCGAGAGCGTGTTGACGTCGGCCTTGGCGTCGACCGCGTTCATGACGAAGCCCTGCACAATCTGGGGCCAAGGACCGCCGCGCTGCGCCAGGCGGTGCATCAGGATCAGGCCGGTCTCGCGGGAGCGCTGCGCGTTGAGCCGGGCCGCGGCGCGGCGCGCCGGGTCAGTCGCCTGCCGCAGGTGCGCGCTTTCGAGCAGGTGGCTGTTGGCCTCCCAGAGCTGGGCCAGGTTTACGTAGAGCCGCGCGCCGCGCAGCTCGGGCGGCAAGTTGTTGGCATCCAGCTCGCAGAATTTGCGAATCGCGGCGCGGGCGTCGTCGAAACGCTGCTGCTTGAGCCGCAGACGGGAAAGCTCGTACGCGATCTGCGCCTCGAGCACCGGCTCGATGCCCGGCTCGCTCGCCTGCGTGAAGGCCCGCTCCGCGTCGCCGAGCTTGCCCAGCTCGCGCGCCGCGATGCCCAACCCCAGGTAGCAGCGATAGATGCTGGCGCCCGCCGCCCCACCGTCGATCAACCCGGAGAATTTGCTCTCGGCGACCGCCAGGGCCGCGTTGCGCGATTCGCCCGCGGGCAGCGCCGCGGCCAGAAACAGGTGCGTCCAGCCCAGGCTGAATTCCGCGTCTAGCGCGGTGGCGCGAATCGTATCAAACACGCCCAGGGCCAGCAGCTTCTCCTCGGCCTCGTAACCGCCGTCGTCGATCTGCTTCTGCAGCGGCGTCAGCAGCGCCCGGGCTCGCTCAAATTCGTCGCGGGCGGACTCGAGCAGTTTCTTCAGGCGTTCGCGATCGCCGCGGGCGCCGTCGCTGATTTCGAGCTCGTCCAGGTACGGCCCGGCCCAGCGCGAGAGCAGCATGTTTGCCAGGGCCGCGTGCGCCGCGGCCTGCTCGACCGGCCGCTGCGCCGCGTCGATCGAAGCGGCGCGGCCGATGGCCTCGATCCACTTGCGGTAGCGCTGCTCGGCACTCGCGAAGGCTTTTTCACGCTCGGCCCCATCCCGCAGCCGCGCGGCCTTGTTCGCCTGCGCCGCCGCCAACAGCCGCAGATGATCCGTCTCGGGCATTCCGCCAGACCGGCGCTCGAGCGCTTCGACCTGGCCTTCGCGCGCCAGCCGCTCCTCAACCGTTTCGTCCGCGCTCGCCTGATTGCGTGCGGGTGCAGACGCATTGTCGGTCTGCCCGGGCTTGCCTGCAGCGCCGCCAGCGATTGGCCTGGCTTTCGCCGGCTCTGTCGGCTCGCGGGTGGGCTTCTGCTGCCCGAAAGCCGCCGCGCTCAGCAGCGCACCGAGTGCCAGGCACAGCGCGAGGCGCCGCGCATCAAGCCGCCGCGCGTTCACTTCCCGACCTCCGCCCCAAGCGCGACGGCGAACTGCACGTTGCGGAAACCAGCCTGCACCGCCGCATCCATCGCGCTGACCACGAATTTCCAGCGGACGCCGGGCTGCGCGCCGATCACAACCGGGGCGGAGGTGTCTGCGCCGGCCTCGCGGCGGCTGCGCATGAACTGCTGCAACGCATTGAACGTGTTCCCCGGCAGCGGCTCGCTGTTCACAAAAATTCTCACGACCGCGCCTTCGTCGAGCGCCTCGAGCGCGATCTTCACCGAGGGGATCAATTCGACCGCTGCCCCGGCGCCTGGCCCGCTGCGCGGGTCAAGCTCAGTCTCCAGCACACCCTCAGACGCGAGCTTGGCGCCGAGCATGAAGAAAATCAGGATCACCATGATGATGTCAACCATCGGTGCCAGGTTCGGAATCCGCTCCCCTGCCGGCGCGGGCGGGCCTTTCCTCACGGCGTCCCCTCCGCCGGTGGCTGCGTGTTGGCCGCGAAAACCACTTTGGCGATCTTCGCCAGGCCGCACGCGCGCAGCACCACTTCCACGTCGCGGTAGGCCACGTCGCGCTCGGCGCGAATCAGGCAGCGCAATGGCTCATCCACCGCGCGCGGCTCGGCGGCCCGGGCGCGCAGGAATGGCTCGACCTGCTCGGGCGCCAGCACGCGCTCGACGATGTTCTCACCATCCCAGCCGGCCACGACGTACTCCGCCGCCGCACCGTCCGCCGCGCCCGCCGGCTTGCGCACATTGATCGTGACACGCGTGCCCAGGGCGCTGCGCTCGACGCTCTCGGCGGAGATCGCGATGGGCAGCGCGAGCTGCTGATGCTCGGCATCCACCAACGAGCCGGCCAGCAGGAAGAAGATGATCAGGCACATCATCACGTCGACCATCGGCGCGAGATTCAGCGACATGTCGGTCGGCTTGGGTGCGCGAAAGATCATGAACTCACGCCTTCAGCAGCCTGTTCATCACGGACAATCTCGAGGCGTCAATCCGCGGCCTCACGCGGGCTGCTCGGCGCTGGCGGCCGGTGCAGCGCGGCGCGGCGCGGCCTGCGGCGCGTCGCCCGGCTTGGC
>CAZHTF010000062.1:0-20714 GCA_964535305.1 uncultured Planctomycetales bacterium
GGCCCAACCCTCCGGACAGCGCCACGATCGCGGCCCTCGGCGCCGCGCTGCACAGCGCGTTCATGCTGGTCGGCGGTGCGAGCGGTGCGACTTGGACAACCCACGCGGACGAATGGCTGACGCGCTGCGGCACCTGGCTGAGCGAAGGAGCGTTCGCCGAATCCGCCTCGCAAATCATCGCCGCACTGCGCGAGACCGTCGCGAATACCTTTGACGCGCGCCGCGCCGCGGATCGCCTGGCGACACGCCTCGCGGGCAGACGCCTGCTGCTCTACGGACTGGGAAACAACGGGTTAGCGCTGCTGGAGCACCTGCGGAACGATCGGCGATTCGCGTCGCTGATCGCGCGCGGGGCTGTGGCCGTCGCGGACGACGCCGCTCCCGACGAGCACTTTGCGGAACTGGGCCTGCCGCGGATCGCGCTGGATGGCGGCGGCCCGCCGCCGGCGAACACGTTGATCGCTGTGACACCCAGCGCCTACCAGCCGATCGCGCAGCGGCTGCTCGGCCTGGGCTGCGAAATCGAAATCTGCGCGGCGCCGTCGACGCACAGCGCCGCGACGCCATCTGAAAGTCCCCCCGAAACTGAGACGCTGCCGCCGACCAGCGGCGCGCCGGGCACGACCGCATCGACCGCGCCCCAGCGAGTCGAGCAGGCGAGCCGCCGCCGCCGTCGCCGCAATCGGCCGCTGGCACCGGCGAAATCGTAATCCGTCAAATTCACAGGCGCTGATTCTCGTTGCGGGATCGCGAGCAGATGACCGGCGTCAACCGCGCAGGATGTCGCCGGAGAATATCGCGTTGGGCATGACTTCGCATTCGGCCCAGCAGCCCGGGCAGGCATCCACCCACTGCCGCGACTCGACCGTCTTGGGCCGCTGATACCAGACCTGCTCAAACGACTCCTTGACCAGGTTGCCGACGGTTTCGGTATTGAACTGGCACACCGGCACACTGCCGTCCGGTAGCAGCCGGATGTGGCTGCGCAGCGCGACACACTTGGGTCGAGGGCGTGGATCGGGAAGCTGATTCAAGCGCGCCTGCAGCCCGCGCAGGTAATAGCGCTTGCCCCAGCGCAGCATCGGGCTCCCGAATTCGCCGACGCGTTCGAGCTCGCGGGCCACGAACTGCCGCGCATCGGCTCCGTCCAGGTCCGGATGCAGCGGGTAGCCGCTGGCGCTGATCAGATCCTCCGAGCGCGTCCCACGGCGCTTCGCGCCGTACATCGATGAATCGGCGTACGCCAGCACCATGTGCACGTCCACGCCCAGCGCCGTCAGCGTCTCACGCAGACCCGCATTGTCATTCATCGAGCGCGGCGAAATCACCGTGTGATTCGCGCTGACCTCGACGCCCAGCTTCGGCCGCAGCTCGGCCAGCCGCCGCACAGTCTCGAGCGCCAGCTCGAAGGTGACGTCTTCGCCGCGGTTGCGATCGTGCTCGTCCTTCTGCCCGTCGAACGAAACCATGAAGCGCAGCCGCGCTGCGCGGCTAAAGCGCTGCACGAACTCAAGCACGCGCTGCGGAAACGAACCGTTGGTGGTGATGTGAATCACGCCCGGATTCGAGCGGGCCAGCACGCCTTCGGCGATCTCGAGCATGTCGGCCCGCAAGAATGGCTCACCGCCCGTCAGACGCACCACGTCCAGCCGCCCAATCTTGCCAAAGACCTCGGCGACCTGCGGCGGCGTCAGCTCATCGCCTGGCCGAATCCGCCACGAGTCGCACATTTGACAGCGCGCGTTGCAGCGATACGTGACCAGGTATGTGCACCAACTGGGCCGCGGCACAGTCCCCAGCCGATTGTGCAGGATCGAGAGCGCCAGCGCGATCGGCCTCATGCTGCGGCGCTCATGATGCGCCGCCGGCTGTAACTGCGCCGGGCATCGTGGAGCTCGAAACGTCTGCGCCGAGCGCGCGGGCCGGCGCGGGCGCCGCCGCGCCGCCCGTCAGTTCGCAGATGCAGGCCTCAATCGCCTCGAGCGATTCGCGCCTCCCGTCGCGCCGCTGGCGCACAATGTTCTCGATGTAGCCCGCCTCGCCGCCGAGAAAGCGGCGCACCACACCAACTGAGAAGCGGCTGAAATCGACGCGCTTGCCGATCCCCATCCGCTCGACCGCCGCGGCGTTCAGCCGCTGCTCAACGCAGTCTTCCGGCATCACCAGCACTGGCTTGCCCAGGTGCATCGCCTCGCCGACGAGCTGATTGCCCGCCGTGCTGATCACCGCGCGGCAGCCAGCCATGTCCTCAATGAACGGCAGGTTGCTCGGCGGCCGGAAGTCCAGGTTCCCATTCGAGCCCTGCCGCTGCGTGCCATACACCAGCACGCGGCAATCGAGCTGCCGCAAGACGCGCTCGATCCTCGGCGTGAATTGATGGGCGCCGTTGTTGAAATACGCCAAGAGGTAGCTGCCAGAGCGCGGGGTCGCGTTCACGACCGCCTGACGCAGCAGCGGGCCAACGACTCGCACGCCGCGACGGCGCGGCGGGGCCGGATAGAAACTCGAGACGATCACACGCTGGGGCGCGCCCATCAACGCCTGATAGACGAAGACATCACGCCGACTCGCGGCCGTATCCCAAATCGGCAGCGGCGGCCGGCAATATGCCATGATGCCGAAGTGATCAAAGCCGATCCGCGGAATCTTCAACAGCCGCGCCGCGCGGTGCGCGTACGCCTCGGCGTCGCTGATCACGACATCCGGGCGGAAATCGCGCAGCGTATCGAGCACCATCTGAAACGCGGGTCCGCGCAACACCAGGTCGAGCACAGCCGGCAGATTGCGCTTCAGCGTCTGGAAGTTCGAGCGCCGCGCGTGCTTGTCGTAGTAGTAGCCCAGCGTGGGGATGCGGAAGACCGGGTAATCCGGCCATATTGCCGCGTAGGCCTCGCCGCCCGCGAGGATCAGCATCTCGTGGCGCTCGAACAGCGTCGGAAATACCGACATCGCACGCGTTGCGTGCCCGCGCCCGTAGCCATGCACGCCGTAGGCAATCCGCAAGCCGCATCTCCGCAACCCGGACTGCGATAGCAGAATGCGCCAATGTCAACGCGACGTTTGGCTGTCGGCAGATTCGCGCAAAGTCCGGGTCCAACGCAGCGGCGTCGGGCGTCCGATCGACGCCAGCACACCCGCAGCCAGCCCGAGAAACAGCACGCCCGACCCACCGGCGGAAACGAAAGGCAGCGAAATACCCTTGGTCGGAATGCTGTTCGTCACCACCGCGAGGTTAAACGCGGCCTGCACGCAGATCAACAGTGTGATGCCGATCGCCAGCAACCGGCCAAAGGTGTCGCTCGCGCAAGCCGCGATCCGCCCGCCACGCCACAGCAACCCGAGAAACAGCGCAATCACGCCCAGCCCGCCGATGACGCCCAACTCCTCGCAGACGATCGCAAAGATGAAGTCGTTGTCGGCCTGCGGCAGATAGTCGTATTTCTGCACGCCCTGCCCCAGGCCCGCGCCCTGCCAGCCGCCCGACCCGATCGCAATCAGCGATTGCAACACTTGATAGCCGCCGGCGGACGGGTCCGGGGCCTCCGAAAAGAACGTGCGAATGCGCTCGAGGCGGTACTGCTTGTCAAACACCAGCGCCGCGCCCGCTGCCAGGCCCAGCAGCGCCAGACCCAGCAGGTGCGACCAGCGCGCACCGGCGCAGATCATCATGCTCATCAGCACCACGCCCATCAGCGCCGCGGTGCCGAAATCTTCCAGGCCGGTCAGCCCGATCAGCAGCCCGGCGCTCGCAATCGCCGGAATGAAGGTGCGCAGCAGCGACTGCGGCGACACGCCCGGACGCGTGTAAAGCGCCGCGATCCAGATGATGAGCAGCACCTTGGCGACTTCGGCAGGCTGAAACGTGAGACCCATCAGCCCGGTCGGCAGGGCGCGCCGCGCGCCGCCTCCGCTGACGCTCAGACCGGGCGCCTGCAGCGCCAGCAGCGCCGCGGCGTTCAGCATTACCAGGGTCAGCAGGAACGCGCCGTCAGCACGCCGCTCCCACGCCAGCACACGATGCGGAATCTGCGAGGCGATCAGCATCACCGCAAAGCCCATTGCCGCGAACAGGCACTGCCGCAGCGGCGACCGCCACCAGGTATCCCAGTCCAGCGGCGGGCCGTCGGGCGACGCGGACGCGGAGTAGACCATCACCACGCCCAGCGTCATCAGCGCGCCGACCAGGTAGAGAACGGCGGCGTCGTAGCGCGTGCGGACCTGGGTCAGGTCGAATGTGCCGCTATGAACGTACTCGCCGCGTGCGGTTGTGCTCATCTCGTGTCGCGCTCGCCAGTGCCCTTCAGCGGAGTTTCAGCGTCGCCAGACCAAATGCGGCGAACAGCGCCGCCAGCAGCCAGAATCTCATCACCGTCTGCGTTTCGGTCCAGCCGCCCAGATGAAAGTGATGGTGCAGCGGCGCGCAGCGGAAGAAGCGCTTTCCGCCGCTGGATTTGAAGTAGAAAATCTGCAGCAGCACGGAGACGGCCTCGATCACAAACACGCCGCCGACGATGAAGAGCATCAGCTCGAGCCGCGTAACGATCGCGACGTAGCCGATCAGCCCGCCCAGCGGCAGCGCGCCGGTGTCGCCCATGAAAACCTGGGCTGGGTAGGCGTTGTACCAGAGGAAGCCCAGGCACGCCCCGACCACCGCGCCGCACAGCACGGAGAGCTCGCCGGCGGTCGGAATGTGATACAGATACAAGTGCGCAGAGAGCGATTTGTCGCCCACCACGTGCGCCAGCACCATGAACGCGAATGACGTCAGCACGATGCAGCCGCTGGCCAGGCCGTCCATGCCGTCGGTCAGATTGACCGCGTTTGACGTGCCGGCGATGACCACCACTGCGATGACCGCGAAGACCAGCGCCGGCAGCACCACGCCGTGGTACTCGCCGATCGGCTCGCCTTTGTAGAACGGGACGCTGAGCACGTTGTAGAGCGGGCGATGCGGGGCGTCGATATCGGTGAAGCGCGTGCGGTCAATATTGGCGTGCCCGGCCCGCAGGATGAAGATCGCCAGCAATGCCCCCAGCGCCGCCTGAAAGATCAGCTTTTCCCACATGCGCAGGCCGTCGCGCGTACCGGCCCTACGGCTGGCGGTCAGCTTGAGCCAATCGTCGATCCCGCCGATCGCCGCCAGCCACAGCAGGCACACCAGCCCCATGCGGATGTAGAAATTGGCCGTGTCCGCCAGCAGCAGCACGCTGATCAGAATCGCCAGCACGATCAGCACGCCGCCCATCGTGGGCGTGTTCTTCTTGCCCTGCGTCAGACGATTGAGCGTTTCGTGGTCGAATTCTGCCTGGTCGCCGACCTTCAGCCGCACCAGCGTGCGGATCACGCGCGGCCCGAGCGCCCACACCACGCCAAACGCCAGCAGCACGGCGATCACGCCGCGAAACATCGGGCTCTTGTAGGCGTACGGCGCGCCCTCGGTCAGCCAGTAGAAATAGTGATAGAGCATGGCTACGCCTGCGCCGCGGCGGAACAATGCCGCTGAAGCGGCGCGACCAATTGCTCCAACCCAACCGCCCGCGAAGCCTTGAGCAGCACCACGTCGCCGCTGCGGACGATGCGGCACAAGCGCTGCGCGCAATCGTCGAGCGAAGCGCAGCGCTCCACGGCCGGGCCAAAGAGCGAGCCATGCGTCAGTGTGTCCGACATCCACTCGCCCGCCTGCCCCAGCAGCAGCACGTGATCGACGCGCGCCGCTCGAAGCTGCTCGGCGACACGCCGATGCAGCGCCGGACCTGCCTGGCCCAGCTCGCGCATCTCGCCAAAGACCACGATCCGCCGACCGCGGGCCGGCAGCGACTGCAGCGTTTCCAGCGCCGCCGCGGCGCTGTGCGGATTGGCGTTGTACGCGTCGTTCATCAGCGTCACGCCGTCGAGTTGCAGAATTTCGGTTCTCATGGGCGGCAGCGCGAACGAACGCAGCCGCTCGGCGATCTGCTCGTATGAGAATCCCAGCCGCCGCGCGATGGCGGCCGCGCCGGCGGCGTTGTAGGCGTTGTGCAGCCCGGGCGTGCTCAGCTCGAATTCAAAGCGCTCGTTGATCGTGAAGCGCAGCCGCCCGGCTTCGTAGCGCACCGCACCGACCCGCAGATCCGCGCTGGGCGATTTGCCAAACGTAACCAGCTTCACCGTCGTCGCCGCCAAATCCGGCGCTATGTGGGGCGGGTCGCCGTTCACCGCGGCTAAGCCGCCGACGGCGACGTGCTGCAAAATGGCGCACTCCTCGCGCGCTACGCCCTCGAGATTGCCCAGCCGCTCGAGATGCTCCTCGCCGATGCACGTGAGCAGCGCCAGGTCGGGTTGCACGATCGCGGCGAGCTGCGCAATCTCACCCGGCGCGTTGGTGCCGACTTCCACGACCAGGTATTCGTCCAAGGCGTCGGCCGAGAGCAGCGTCAGCGGCACGCCGACGTCGTTGTTGAAGCTCTTGGGCGCGCAGCGTCCGCGCATGCGTCCCGAGAGCACATGGTCGATCATGAACTTGGTGGTGGTTTTGCCGTTGCTGCCGACGACAGCGATCACCTGCCCGGGCAATTGCTGTCGATGAAACGCGGCCAGCCGCCCGAGCGCGGCGCGCACGTCGTCGACCAACACCAGCCGGCCTTCGAGCGCGCAGCCGGCGGAGTTCGAACTTGCAACCGCCGCTGCCGGCGCGCCTGCGGATGATGATGAGGTGACCGCCGGCAATCGCGGCGCCGCTGCCGCGCTCGCCGCCGCGGCCCGAACCCCTTCTAGCTCCCTCTCAGAGATGACCGCGGCCACCGCGCCGCGGACCAGGACCTCCGCGACGTACGCATGCCCATCGAATCGCTCGCCGCGCAGCGCGAAGAACACTTCGCCCGCGCCGACGCTGCGCGAGTCGGTCGACACGCCGCGCACCGTCACCGGCAGCGCCTCGCCCCAAGCGCGCCCGCCACAAGCGGCGATCACCTCCGTCAGCATCAGCGGGATCACTTCGCCGCCGCCCCCTGTACAGGCGCGAGCGCCGCAGCCGCCTGAATGGCGACATCCACGTCGTCAAAGCTGATCTTCTCGCGCCCGATGATCTGATAGTTCTCGTGCCCCTTGCCGGCGATCAGCACGCAATCGCCCGGCTGCGCACACGTCAGCGCCACCTGGATCGCAACCCGCCGATCCGCCTCGACCGTCACGCGCCGCCGGGCGGATTCGTCAAAGCCGCTCAGAATCTCCTGGATGATCGCCTCCGGATGCTCGGTCCGCGGATTGTCGCTGGTAACGATGATCGCGTCCGCGAATTCCGCCGCGGCTCGTGCCATTCGCGGCCGCTTGCTGCGATCTCGATCGCCTCCGCAGCCGAAGACCGCGATCAGCCGCCGGCGTGTCAGCGGCCGCAGCACGCGCAGCACGTTGCGCAGCGCGTCATCGGTATGCGCATAATCCACGAAGACGTCGAAGCCCCCGCACGGCACGCGCTGCAGCCGGCCGGGGATGTTCCGCACTGCGGCCAAGCCCTTCTCGATCGCCTCTAGGCCCACCCCGCAGCCGTGCGCCAGCGCCGCGGCGCACAGCGCGTTGTACACGTTGTGCCGGCCGACGATCGCGTTCTCCAGCACCAGGTCGTGCCCGTCGATGTGCATGCGATACAGCGTGCCACGCAGCGTCTCACGCGTGATCCGCGCATGCACCTCCGCGGCGCTGTCCAGGCCATACCGCACGACCCGCGCCCGGCAATCGCGCACCATCCGCTGCGCGGCGGGATCGTCGGCATTCACAACCGCGACCGCGTCCGCCTGCAGACCGGCGAAAAGCCGAGCCTTGGCCTCCGCGTACGCTTCCATCGTCCTGTGATAATCAAGGTGATCCCCCGTCAAATTCGTGAAACCCGCCGCGGCGAAGCGCAATCCGTCGCTGCGTTTCTGATCCAGGGCGTGGCTGGAGACCTCCAGCGTCGCGAATTCCGCCCCGCTGTCGCGACACTCCGCCAGGTAGCCGCAAAGTTCGAGCGGCCCGGGCGTGGTCATGTCCGCCGTCACCGTCCGCGAGCACAGGTCATATTGCACGGTGCCCAACATGCCGCAGCGCTTGCCGGCGCTGCGCAGGATCGACGTGGCCATGAACACCGTCGTGCTCTTGCCATTCGTGCCGGTCACGCCGATCAAGCGCGGCGATTGCCGCTCCAGCCCGAAGTAGCGGGCCGCAAGCCGCGCCAACGCAAGCCGCGCGTCCGGCGTAATGAGCGTCAGCTTGCCGGCCTCGGCCTCGTACGGCATTGCTGCGTGTTCGGCGGGCGCGGCTGCCGCGGTTCCGACTTCGCCCGGCAACGCTTCGCCAATGATCGCAAGCGCGCCGCGCTGCCGCGCCTGTTCGATGAACTCGCGCCCGTCGCGAGCCGTGCCGCGCAGCGCGACGAACACCGCTCCGGGGCAGACATTCCGCGAGTCGTCACAAACGCGCGCGACGCGCTCCTGCCCCAAGGCCCCAAGCTGCGGCGCTTCCACAATGCCCGAGATCAGTTCCGCGAGTGTCACGCTGCTCCTCCCTGATCCGCGATCACCGCAACACCGGCGGCGCGGCGCACGGGTGTACCCGGCGCGGGCGTTCCCTGCCACGCGCAACCATCCGGATGCTGCTGTGCATGCTACCAGCCCCCGACCGCGCGTGTATCGCCTTCAGCGCGTTCGTGCGGCTCCGGCGGCACGCCCATGTACGCCAGTGTGTCGGCCAGGATCGCGCCCACCGCCGGGGCGGCCACCGTCCCCCCGTAATAGCCGCCGGCGCTCGGCTTATAGATCGAGACAATCGCGATCGCCCGCGGCTCCTCGGCCGGAGCACCCCCCAGGAACGAGCCCACGTATGCCCCGGGCTCGTAGCCGCGGCGGATGGCGCTGGCGACCTGGGCCGTGCCGGTTTTTCCGAAGACTTGGTAATCCGCAATGTCTGCCCGCTTGCCAGTTCCAGTTCGGACGGCTTCGACCAGCGCCTCGAGCCGGAACTTGCGGGCGGTCTGCACCTCTAGCACGCGCCGCACCAGAATCGGCGCAGAGTGATCTTCGACCAACGTCCCGTCCGCCGCGATGATGCCGCGCACGATCCGCGGGCGATACAGCACACCACCGTTGCAGAAAACGCTGAAGGCATTTAGCAACTGCAGCGGCGTCGCGCCGATCTCCTGGCCGATCGGGATCGATTGGTCGGAATAGTCCGTCCAGCTCGCCAGCGGATTGACCAGGCCGGTGTGCTCGCCCGGCAGCGTGACGCCCGTCGCCTCGCCAAATCCGAAGCGCTTCACAAATTCGTGCAGGCGCGGGCTGCCGACCCGCGCCCCGAGCAGCCCCATTCCGATGTTGCTGGATTTGCTGATCACTTCGCGGAGCGTCAGCGCTCCGTACGCGTGCGTATCGTTGATGATGCGCGAGCCGAACTTGTGCTGCGGGCCATTGATCGCATACACCTCGTCCAGCCGCGTGATCCGTGCCTCGACCGCCGGGGCCGCCACGAATGGCTTGAAAATGCTGCCCGGTTCATACGCGTCGGCGATCGCGCGATTCCGCGTGATCTCCAGCGCCTCCGCCGCGAGCGGGCCCACCTGAGCATTCGGAAACGGATCGGCCGGGTCAAACGCCGGATATGTGGCCATCGCCAGGATCTCGCCCGATCCCGGGTGCATCACGACCGCCATGCCCCAGCCGCTCTTGAACGTATCCACCGCGTTCTTCAGGTGATATTCGGTGCGCTGCTGAATGTGCGCTTCGAGCGTCAGCACCACGCTGTGCCCGTCGCGCGGCGGTTCGTACTCGTCGAATCGCTGTCGCAGCAGGCGACGCCGCGCATCGACGACCGCGGCCTGCTTGCCGTCGCTGCCGCTCAGAATTGCGTCGAATTGCTGCTCGACCCCGGCCAGGCCGTGCTGATCGGCGCCGACAAAGCCCAGCACCTGCGCCGCCATCGTCCCGAATGGATACACGCGCTTCGGCTCGTACACCACGCCGAATGCGTTCAAGCGCCGCGCGCGGCGGACGTCGTTGAATGCCGTCAGCGTCGCGTCGCTGATGTCGCGCTGAATCCAGACGAAGCCACGCTCGCGCTTTTCGAGCAGCAGCCGCTCGAGCTCGCTGGGTCGCATACCCAGCACGGGCGCCAGCGAGTGCGCCGCGTAGCGCGGATCGTCGACCAGCGTCGCGTCGGCGTAAATCGACGGACGCCGCTTGGCACCCGCCAGCACGCGTCCGGCCGCGTCCAAAATGTCGCCACGCTGCGCCGGGATCACGAACGAGCCGGCCTGCTGCTTCTCGGCCTTGCGCCGCAGCTCGGCGCCCTGCGTCTCTTCCAGGTAGATCAGCCGACCGCCGCCGCCCAGCAGCGCCAGCGCCGCAAGCGACAGGATGATCGTCGCGGCCCGCATCAGCGATCGCCTTTCTTGGGTTTGGCCGGCTGCGTCGCGGGCGCGGCGCCTTCGGCCGTGCCAGAGAGCCGCAGCTCGGCGACGCGCTCGCGAATCGTCGATGGATTCCGCAGCCGGGCCAACTCCAGCTCCTGCTCGCGGATCTCGCGCATGCGCGCCTGAGTGCGGCGTTCAACTTCGCTCGTGTGAAAATCGAGCCGCGTCGCCTCGGCCCGCAGCGTGACGATTGTGAGCAGCACCGCCAGCGCAGCAGTCAGGATGAGCACCAGTCGCACGACAGACATGCCCGCCATTCTCACGCGCCGCGGACGCCTCGCAAACGGCTCCCGCGCGGCCGCGCGGCGCCACCCGGCCTACGTATCCACACCGGCGCCTCCGGGTACACGCAGACGCTTGCCCGATGGCACGCGCTCCGACTCGCGCAGCCCGTTCAACTCGGCAATCTCGCGCCAGCGCCGACCGTCTTTCAAATGCCGCTGCGCAACGTCGCGCAGCGACTCGCCGCGCTGCACAGTCACCCACTGCGTCTTGCCGCTGCGATTCGCGGGCGTGCCGCTCGCCGCGCGGGCCGTGCTCGACTTGGGCTGCGTAGATTTCGTCGCACCGGCAGGCTTTGCAGTGCTTGCCTTGGGCGATTGCCGGCTGACCGAGGCGGTTTGACGAGCCGCACCGCGATCCGCAGAAGCGGGCGGCTTGTTACCCGCGGCGCTACGCGCGGGTTGCGCCGCGGCCGGCTTCGCAGGCGGTTTCGCCGCAGATGCAATTCCGGGCGGAGCCGTCATGTTCGTGAGCGGCGCCGCGGCGGCGGGCTTCGCGCCACGGACCGTCCCTGTGCCGTTCGGCATCGGATCGCTCACAGGCTTGGCGCTGGCCAGCGCCGGAATGTTCAGTGTCTCGCCCGCCAACACACGCCCGCTGCGCTTCTTCAAGTTCGGGTTTGCGTCCAGCAGCGTGCGCAGCGTTTTTGCGTCGTCGCGTCCTAGCAGCGCCCGCGCGATCCGCGTCAGATTCTCGCCGGTCTTCACCGTGTAGCGCGTTGGCCCGGCCGATGCCGCAGTCGCCGCAGGAGCTACACCGCCGCTCGCGCCGACGCGCTGCCCCGTATCCGCATCCGCGCTCATCGGTCGCGCTGCGCTCGTCGGCGAAGCCGCGGCGGTTAGCGCGGGCTGCAGCGACGTCGTTTGCGGAGTCTCGCTCATCAATTCCGGATCCGTGCGCGCTGCACCATCACGCGCAACCAGCGGCTCGGCATCCGTCGCCGGGACGCCGGTGCTCGCTGCGCTGCTCGCATCGGACGCAGCCACAAGCGGCGCCTTGGGCGGTACGTGCAGCGGCGGGAGCGCTTCACGCGAACTCAGCGGAATCGTCGGCCCGGCCGCAACGGGCTGCATCGTGCTGGGCGATTCGCGTCGCTCAATCGGCGCGCTCGCAGCGCTCGGCCGCGAAAAACGCCGCGATATGCCGTTATCCCCCGCGTATACGGTTCGCGTCGGCGGATCATTCGGATATTGCGCGGTGAGCGAGGCCGGCACCTCCACCAGCGGCCGCGTCACCTGGTTCACAAGCCAGCAGATGCCACCGATGAATGAAAGACAGACCAGCGACGCCAGCTTGACGTTCAACCCCATCGGCGCCTCCTTGCCAATGCCAACCCTACGCGGCCATTGCCCGCCGCGCCACCCGCAGTTTCGCACTTCGGCTGCGTGGATTCTGAGTACGTTCGCGCGACTCCGCAACCACCGGGCGGCGCGTGATTTCAACGCACATGCCCGCGGCGCTCGCCTTGCGCAGCGCCTCTTTTACGATGCCATCTTCCAGACTGTGAAAGCTGATGACCGCGAGCACCCCGCCCGGCCGCAGCAGCCCGAAGGCGCCGCTCATGAACCGCCGTAGGTTCTCAAACTCCGAATTCACCGCGACGCGCAGCGCCTGAAAGACGCGCGTCGCCGGGTGCGTCTTACCGCCCACTTCACCAGCCTGCGCGAGGGCCGACTCCACCGCCCGCGCCAGCACCAACGTGGTCGTGATTCGGCCGGTGTGCCGCACCTGGCAGATGCGCTTGGCGATCTTGCGGCTCAGCCCTTCCTGCCCGAATTCATAAAACATGTCCGCCAGCTCGCGCTCGCTCAGGCTGTTCACCAGATCCACGGCGCGCGTCGGCAGGGAGCGGTCGAAACGCATATCGAGCGGACCGTCGCGGTCGAATGAGAACCCGCGGGCAGCATCGTCGATCTGTGCAGAGTTCGCACCCAGGTCCAGCAAGACCAGGTCCGCCGCCTCAAACCCCTGCGCGCGGAGCGCTTCCGCCGCGTCCGCATAGTTTGCCTGTAGCAGCCGCAGCCGTGCTCCGGCAAATTGCGCGAGGCGTTCACGGGCCAAGGTCAGCATGGCGTCGTCAACATCCAGACCGATATACACGCCGTCAGGCGCGATCCGCGGCAGAATCGCGAGCGCGTGCCCGCCGAGCCCCAGCGTGCCATCGAGCACGATCTGCCCCGGCGCCGGCTGCGCAAGCTCCAGGATTGCATCGACAAGTACCGGCTGATGGTCGAATTGCGGCAGGGCCACGAGAAAACCTGCAAGCACCTGAACCAACTGCGCAGGCGCGCGCGCAGGCCACGAGGAAATGATACTCGCCTTCACGCAATTCGCACCCCACCCGCGCGATCCATCGCAAAGGTGGGCGGCCGCTGCTGCTCCTCCATGAGCCGCACACGGCCGGCGGATGGGCGGCATCCACTTCCGCCCCTCAGATCGACGCAATCATCCATCGCTCGTGAACGCGGAGCCCTCGGCGAAAAGACCCCGAACGTCGACCTGATAGCTGCCTGGGTCGGGATGGCGCCGCAGTGCGACGCCACCCCGCTTGGACCACTCGCTGAACCCAAACCCAAATCCGTCAATTCGCGTCGCGGGCAGCTTGTGCCGCCGCAGCGTCGCGCATCTTTGCAATTTCCTCTGCGGCCCGTGCCCGCTGCGCCGGATACTCCGTCCAGCGCTCCAGCTCGAACTTCTCGAAGGCCGCCTTACTCCAGAGCTCCATGTGATCGCGCACGCCGATCAACACGACATCCCGCTCCAGGCCAGCCCGCTTCAGCAAGCGCGCCGGAATCAGCACGCGCCCCTGGTCATCCGGGTCGAGCAACCAGGTCTGCGAACTCTCGAACTGCAGCCACGCCAACGCTTCATCCGAGAGGCGATCGGATGCCGGCGTATCCTGCCGCCCGCGCTCAAAAACCAGATCGGGATACAGGTCAAGCGTTCCCAGACGCCTTCCCGGAAGAACATAGAAACAGCGACCGTGCTTTTCCGGATTCAGCTTGCTTCGGACGGCGTACGGAATCGAAAGCCGATTCTTCGAGTCGATGGTCAGCTCGTGCGTACCAACGAACATCGCGGCCCGCCCGCTGACCCCACTTCATCCCACTTGCTTCCCTACACAGGACAATCCTACCACACACCCGGCCGGATGCAAGTTGTTTCCGCATAGGACGCTCTTTTTTTTGACTCTGCCGACACCTGAGCTAACCTTCTTAGGTCACGCTACTACTTCATGCTCGGACTCTCCGCGGCAGGAGGATTCGCCGCTCGCTGGTCGACGGTCGTACGCCTGTTTACGCGTATCTTTCTGTAGTTCGGGTTCGCGTCGGGGCACTGCGCGCCGACCGCGCCCGTCAGTCCTTCAACTCAGGAGTCGAAAGATGAGAACACGTCTTGCGGTCTCAAGCGCACTCGCGCTGATTGCCCTAATCACGCCGCTCAGCGTTGCCCAGGTACCGCTCGATTCCGAAATCACATACCAGGGCCGGCTGCGGATTGGCGGCAGCCTGCCGAATGTCGCCACGACAGTTCGCTTTCAGTTATTTGACGCACCGGTCGCCGGCGCGTTGCTGGGCACGGACACGAACGTCGTAATCCCGAATAACGGGCTGTTTACGACGATCATCGATTTCGGCTTTCCGCCGTTTACCGCCGCGCTGGACGAGCGCTGGCTCGAGCTGGCGGTCTTTGACGGCGTCGCGTTCAACATTCTGACGCCGCGCCAGCCGCTGACGGCGACGCCGTTTGCGCTGAACGCGGCCTCGGCGGCCAGCGCGGTCAGCGCCGGAAACGCGAGCACTTTGGACGGTATCGATTCGAGCGCGTTTCTGCGCAGCAACGTGGCTGACGCCTACACCGCCGGCACGCTGACGTTCAACGCCGGCACGACGCTCGACGTCAACGGCACGTTCCAGGCGCCATCGATGATCGACGGCGACAACGTCGCGTTTTTCGTCGACCCCTCCAACACCGGGAACGCCGCGGCCCTAGCCGGCAGCATTTCAATGCAGCCGGGCGAAGGGATCTCGGTCAACAACGGCTCGCTGACGTTGGGCGGCGCCAACGTCATCGTCAACCTGGGCGACTCCAGCGCCGACCAGGTGATCGTTCCCGCTGGCGAGTTCTACATCCGCACAAGCGAAGGCACGTCGAGCATCTTCTTCTTCGAAGACGGGCTGGCAACCGGTGAAAGCTTCGCTTGGAACGACACGACCGACAATTTCACGTGCAGTGACGACGTCAGCATCACCGGCACGCTGACTGTTTCCGGAGACATCATCGCCAACGGCGACATCGTCGTGCCCGTCGGCGCCCAGGTGAACATCGCGCCGGCGCGCGACTGGACCTTTGCGGGTGCAAACATCATCATCCGCGCCGGCGACTCCTCCGCCGATCAGCTCGTCGTCCCCGCCAAAGACCTCTTCATGAGCGACACGACGGTCGTACTCGACGGCGATCAGACGATATTTTTCACCGACACGGCGATCGCGACCAACAACTTTCTCCGCTGGGATGATTCGCGCGTCATCGCCTGCGCCGACAACATCGGCAACATCGACTCGGCCTTCGACTGGCACATCGAGGACAACGTCAACGCCGCCTGGCTCTTTAGCAGCGCCGGCTCAGACGTGGAGGCCACCATCGATGAGACCGGCAACATGAACATCGATGGCACGCTCACGACCTCGAACGGCTGCGACTTGGCCGAGGCGTTTCTCGGCGCGGCGAGCCTGACGCCGGGCACGGTTGTCGTGCTTAACCCGGCGCAGCCGGAAGGCGTAGTCGCTTCGAGCGCCGCGTACCAGGCCGGCATCGTCGGCGTCGTCTCGACCGCGCCGGGCGTTGTGCTGCGCGGCGCCACCGTGGATTCGCACCCGCTGCACGCGCAGATGAAGGCCGCGGACGCGGCGGGCGCCGTCACCGACGCCGAACGGGCCGTGCTCGAGCAGCTCGCGGTGCTCGAAGCGGTCGATCCGGCGGACGATGACGCGGCCCGCGCCGCGCACGCCGCCCAGCTCGACAGCCTGAA
This sequence comes from uncultured Planctomycetales bacterium, assembly GCA_964535305.1. GTDB lineage: Bacteria > Planctomycetota > Phycisphaerae > UBA1845 > Fen-1342 > CAZHTF01. Next base: position 15,732 of record CAZHTF010000062.1, read on the forward strand.
GGCCGAACTGGCCGCCTTTGAGGCGCAGCGCAAGCCGGCCGAAGATCTCAAGACGCAACTGGAAGCCCAACTCGACGGCTGGACGCGCGGCAACATCGACGTCGCGCTCGTCGGCCGCGTGCCCGTCCGCGTCAGCGGAACGGTGCAGCCCGGGCAGTATCTGACGACCAGCGACATCCCCGGCGTCGCGATGGCCATGACGCAGCCCGGCCCGACCATCGGCGTCGCGCTTTCCGCGTTCAACGGGAGCGGCGAAGGCAGCGTGGTTGTGCTGATTCAGCCGGGCTGGTTCGGCGGTTCATCGGAGTCGCGCAGCGCGCCCGGAGTCGAGGCGCTCCGCGCCGAAAACGCCGAGTTGCGCGCGCGGCTGGAGGCGCTCGAGCGTGCGGTCGCGGCCCTGGTGGAATCGCGCTAAGCGCGAAACTCGGGAGAATAAGCAATGAAAGCACAATTCTTGCCGAATCGCGCAGCAACGGCGGCGATCACCGTGCTCGCCGCGCTGCTCCTAACAACGCCGCTGGCGTCAGCGCAATACGCCGTCGACTGGTACACCGTCGACGGTGGCGGCTTCACATTCAGCACCTTCGGCGGCGGGTTCTACGAAATCGGCGGCACGATCGGCCAACACGACGCTGGCGTGCACACCGGCGGCGCCGGCTTCTTCGAAATCCGCGGCGGGTTCTGGGTGCCAAACATCGCCATCCCCTGCCCCGGCGACCTCAACGGCGACCGGCGCGTCGATGAATCCGACCTCGGCGCGTTGCTCGCAAGTTGGCTCATGGGACCCGGCGGCGACGCCGACGGCGATCTCGACACCGACGAGTCCGACCTTGGCATTCTTCTGTCAAACTGGCAGACGAGCTGCCCGTAATCGGCGTCAACACAGGCGCAAACGCCTGCGCGAGCCGATCGTCGCGACAGAACCGCCCGACTGAGCCGAACCGACGCTCAGCCGAGCGAACCGAATGAAGTGCAGCCGGCGCCGCTCACGCGAGTGGCGTCGGCTGCCGTGTCCTTCAAGATTTCAGGTGTGCCGCGACTTCCGTGTCCGCAAACGCGGCTTTATCGAGCGCGACACCAAAGCCGCCCGACGCGCTCCGTGCGCCCGACGCCGCACGAGCTGGGCGGACCGGAGACCCGGCCCGCCACACGATGGATCCACGTGCGCCGAATTTGGCCTCACCGCCTATCGCAGCCGCACGACGCGACGGGCCGGCAGCACGCGCGGGCTCGAGTCGGCGTGCGTGCGCGCCCGCACCGTGCCAAAGCGGTCGGTGCGGCCGCTGGCCACCGCGATCGCCGGGCGGCTGCTGCCGGCGCTGCCGCCGGCGGTGACGCTGCGTTCGAATGGCGCGGTCGCGACGGCCAGTCCGCCGCTGTGCGACACGTCGCCGTCGCGGTCGATGCTCAGGTTGAAATTCGTCGCGAGCGACACGCCATTGGGCGCGCTCACCGCGTTACTCACCGAGAGCGACAGGCCGTTCTCGTCGACGCCGACCGCGACGCCGCGGGCCAGGTTGACACGTCCGCTGCGCGTGTCGCTGCGGGCGAAGCCGTGGTCCCCGCTGTAATTGGCGGTCGCGGCCGCGACGCCGCCGCGCGACGTGCTGCCGGCGGTAGCGGAGGTCGCCGCATCCGAAGCAAATGCAAGGCTGGCGCTGGCGACGATCAGGACAGTCGTAATCAGCATGCGTTTCATGTGCGTCTCCCAGGTTCGGGTCTGATTCAACTCAGGTCTGACTCACTGCAACCAACGACAGACCCACAGACGCACGAGCTGCGGTCGGTATTCAATCGCACGAGCCGAGGCCGCCGATTCGATCGAGAAGTGCGGGATCGTCGCAATGTTCCGCACAACAACAATGTCCGGAAATCCAGCAGCGGAAACACGCCGGGTCGAAATGCGCCCGGCGCGCGTTGGACTAAATCAGTGAGATCGGCTGGCGCTCGGCGGTCGCCGGCGATTGCAGCGGGATGCGCACCCAGAAGGTCGCGCCGGCGCCCAGCGTGCTCTCAACGCCGATCTGCCCGCCGAGCAGGTGTGTCAGTTCCTTGGCGATCGCCAACCCCAGCCCGGTGCCGTGGTGCTCGCGCGTCGCGGATTGATCCACCTGGCGGAATTTTTCGAAGATCAGTTCGCGATGCTCGGGCGAGATGCCCGGGCCCGTGTCGCGCACCGCCAGGAGCATCTCGCCGGCCTCATACAGCCGGCCCGAGAGCACCACCCGCCCGCCCTCGGGCGTGAACTTCAGCGCATTCGAAAGCAAGTTGTACAGCACCTGCCGCAGCCGGCCGCGATCGCTCAGTAGCGGCGGCAGGTCCGCGTCGGTCTCGACCACGAATTCAATCTGCCGCTGGTCCGCCATCGGACGCATGAAGTCCGCCATCGTCTGGCACAGATCACCGACGTTCACCGGTTCCAGGCGCAGCTCGACGCGCCCGGCCTCGATCTTCGCCAGGTCGAGCAAGTCGTTGATGATCTCCAGCAGGATGCGGCCGGAGATCAGGATGTTCTCCGCGTAGCGCGTGGCGCGGCCGTTGCGATCGGCGTCGGGGCTCTCGCGCAGCAGCTCGGCAAAGCCGATGATGCTGGTCAAAGGCGTGCGCAGCTCGTGCGAGACGTTCGCGAGGAATTCGCTCTTGAGCCGGTTGGATTCGTGCAGCGCGACGTTGGTCTCGGCCATGTGCCCGAGCTTTTCATCCAGCAGGCGATTGGCCCGCTGCAGGTCGAGCTGCGCGGCGCGCAGCCGCTCGAGCATCGTGTTCAGATTTTCGGAGAGCTGCTCGAATTCGTCGCCGGTGTCGAGCGTCGAGCGCACCTCCAGATCGCCGTCAGCGACGCGTAGCGCGACGGCCCGCAGCTCGTGGATTGGCGAGAGGATGAATTTGCGTGTGATCAGGTAGAACACCAGGATTGCCAGGATGCCGGCGAGCGTGCCGGCCGCGACCAGCGCCAAGCGGTTGTAGATCAGCTCGCGGTCGCTCAGGTCCAACGGCATCGCGACGATGATGGCGCCCGCCAGCTCGTTCTCGCGGTAGATGGTGCGGGCGGTCTTGCCCTCGTCGTGGCAACTGAGACAACTCTTGCTGACGCGGACGGCGTGGGCGTAGTGAAATCGCCGGCCCTCGTTGCTGGGTTGAGCCTCGTATGTGAACTCGCGCTTGGAATGTCCGACAAAAGTCCGCAGCGCGTTCAGTGTAAACGTATCCAGCTCGCCAGGCTGCTCACCCTTGCCCGCAGATTCAAAGAGATTGCTCTTGAGTGGCACGTAGCGCGGCTGATGCAGGCGCTTGGCGTCCAGCAGTGATGTGTCGCGGCCGTGAACCACGCCGGGGACATGCGCCGGGTCGCCCGAATGCGGCAGCACCTGACGAAAGAAATCGTCAACGACGCGCTCGGCTTCGCGGAAGGGCTGCTCAAAGACGAGCTCTTCCATGCGGCGCCACGGGACGTACAGCGTGGCGGCAATGATCAGCGCCACCGCGAGTCCGAAGAGCACACGGTACTTGAGCGCCAGCGAGATGCGCGGCAATCGCATGCGGAACCGAGACTATCCGCGATGCACGTGCACCGGCAAGAGCGCCGCTGGCCGTTGCGAATGGTCTGGGCGCGATTTGCGCCGCGACCGGCGCGGATCTGACATGGATGCAGCCCGCACCCAAGCGAATCCACCGCTCGCGGGCCTGCGTAAACCCGGCGAACAGGTATCGCCAGACGCGAATTTGCGGCGAACGCGCCAGCGAACTGCTAGCGCGTGCTGACGACCAAGTCGTCGATTTCGGTGATCGTCTCGATCATGTTTTTTCTCCCGGATGCGAGCCCAAAGCCCGCGCACGACCGAGCTACAGCCAGGTCGGGACCGCGCAGCAAATTTCGTCGATAAACAGAGTGATCGCGTCGATGATTTGGAACAGCATTGCGTTCTCCTCGCTCGAGACGGCCCAAGAAATGGCGAACGGCCTTGCCCCAAACGTCGCTACGGACTACAGTTAACTCTAGACTGGCGCAGAACTGAGGCGCCAACCCGAGCCGACGTGGCTCAAGCCCTCTTCCGCTGAGACGTTTGAGTTTTTTCCGACCTCGCTCTTAGAGGAACTATACCGATAAAAGAGCGTGTGTCAAGTTGGAGACACACTGAGGATCGATCCGAAAATGACCTGGGCGGCGCAGAAAAGCGATTCCACGCTCTGCCCGCATTGCCGCATGGACGGCTTGCGGCGCATCGATGCCGCGCTGCGCCGCTGCGCAATGTGCGAATTCGTTTTCCCCGTTTCCCAAGACGCAGTCTCCGCAGCTTCTGATCCACCAATTCTTAGACTCGCCGCGCCAGATGGCATCTTGCGCGAACGATACAAACTGCGGCATGTGCTCGGGCAAGGCGCTCATGGCGTCAGCTTCTTCGCCGAGCATCTCTACCTCAACCACCCTTGCGTCGTGAAGCTCCTGCCGCATCGCAGCGGCTCCGCCAGCGACGTCGCCGCGCGACGCCTGCGAAACGAGGCCCGCGCCGGATTTCAGGTGAGTGATCCGCACGTCGTTCGCGTGCTCGACTGCGACGTGATCAATGGCGTCTGGTTCTTCGTGATGGAGTTCGTCGCCGGCGGCGACCTCGCGACGTTGATCGACGCAAACGTGCGCGTGCCCTGGCAGCAGGCGGCCGTGATCGCCGCCGACGCGGCCCGCGGGCTGGCCGCGATTCACCGGATTCGCCACGTGCATCGCGATATCAAGCCGGGAAACCTGCTGCTGGGCAGCGATGGCCGCACGCGCGTAGCGGACCTGGGAATTGCGGCGGTCGTCGGGGGTGAAGATCAGCACGAGCGGGTTGGCACGCTGGCGTATGCCGCGCCGGAGAGTTTCGATAGCGACGTCGAGCTCGACGCGCGGGCCGACTTGTATTCGCTTGGCGCGGCGCTCTTTCATCTGACCACCGGGCAGCATCCGTTCGAGCACGCCCGCGTGCTCGGGGCCCTGATGCAGAT
>CAZHTF010000063.1:0-20350 GCA_964535305.1 uncultured Planctomycetales bacterium
GCCGCAGGCGTTCGTGACGACGCAGTCGTACGTGCCGACGTCGGTCGGCGTGACTGGATTGATCGTCAGCGATGAGCTCGTCGCGCCGGAGATGTCGATGCCATCTTTGCGCCACTGGAACGCAGCCGCGTTCGCCGCCGTGATGCTGAACGTGGCACTGCCGCCGTCGCAGACGCTCTGGTTGGCGGGATGATCGCTGATCGAGGGGGCCGGCGCGATGCTGACGGCCACGCTGTTGCTCGTGCGCGAGCCGCAGCCGTTCGTGCAGACCACGTCGTACGAGCCCGCGTCGGCGACCGTTACATTCACGAGTTCAAGCGTGGCATTCACCGCGCCCGGGATATCCATGCCGTCTTTTCGCCACTGGTACGCGAGCGGGGTAGCGCCGCTGGCGACGACGCTGAGCGTCACGTTGCCGCCGGCGCAGGTGCTCGATTCGTTTGGCTGATTGCTGATCCACGGGCACTGCGCGACGGCGGCCAGGCCATACGTGGAGCCGAACATCCCGCCGCTCGCGCCGACCAGTGTGGCGACGCCCGTTGCCGGGTTGATCCGCAGCAGCGCGCCGGTAGCGGCGTTGATCGTGTAGAGAGAGTTGTCCTCGTCGGACCAGCCCAGCCCGTTGCAATCGTCGATCCCGCTGCCGAGTGAGCCGACAAGTGTCTGGGCCCCGCTGCTGACATTGAGCTGGACCAGGCGCGAGCCGCCCGCAGCGTCGTCGATGCCGTAGAGCACGCCCGCGGCCTGATCAAAATCGATCGCGGCGATGTTGTTGCCGGCAGGCGCACCGACGGGTGTCGCGACCAGCGTCGAGGTGTTCACGGTGTGGAGCTGGCCGTCGCTGGCGCTGACTGCATACAGCGTATTCGAGGCGCTGTCGTAGCCCAGTCCGGTTAGTGTGGCGGTCGCAGCGGTGACTGGGCCCAGCAGCGACGCGGCGCCGTTGCTCGGCACAATCGTGTAGAGATTGCCGAGCAGGTCGATGCCGTAGAACAGCCCGCTGTTGGCGTTGTACGCGAGCCCGTGCATCTGCCGTGGTGCCAGCGTGATTTTCCCGAACGCGCCGTTCGCGCGGCTGGCGGTGCCGAAGTTGTTGGCCAGGTCGGATGAAACGTATAGCGCGCCGCCCGCGGGCGCATTGCCGCTTTTGCAGATTGCCAGCGGGGCGGCGAGCGCGCTTTGCAGCAGGCCGTTGTTCACGCCTGTGCCGCGGTTGTAGCCGCCGGTCGCAGTGCAGCCGGAGTTGGTCGCGATCGCGATCACCTGGCCGGAGCTTTCGAGCACGACCGGCGATCCGGAATTGCCGAACGTGCCGTCGACGCGGTAGCGCACCAGCGAGCCGGCCGCCAGCGCCGTAAACGGCCCGGTCGCGGTCTTGAGAATCTGATTCCATTCCAGCGGCTGTGGCGCGGTCACTGAGCCATAACCGGTCTGCCGCAGCGTCTGGTTATTCGGCGAAGGGATGCTGGGGGCGAGCGTGTAGCTCACGAGCCCCTGCGCTTGGTAGGGCGTCAGCCCGGTGATGCTGTTGGCGAAGACGCCGAAGTATGACCAGTCGTTCTGTTCCGCGGTGAACTGGCGTTGCAAGGAGGTCGGGTCGACCGGGTACTGATCCTGCGGAATCGAGTGCACCAGCGTCCCGTCCGGCAGCGACATGGGCACATTAAACTCGACCACATGCCCGACCGGATTCGTGCCGGTGCAATGGCCGGCAACCAGGAACTGGTGATTGAAATCGTTGATCATGAAGGCGGTGCAGCCCAGCGGCAGGTAGCGCCCCAGGCGGCCGTCGGTCACCGGTACGCGGTCGTCGGTCGTGCCGCAAATGTTGCGCAGCGCGATGTGCCGCTGGCCGGCGATGATGCGCTTGACGCTGACACGGCACTTGCCGGCATTCGGCTGGGCGAGCAGCTCCAGCAGCACGCGGTCCCCATTGAAATAGGCCGACGTGGACTGCCACTGCTTCAAAGCCAGCGCATCGAGCGTCTGCACCGCGCCGTCCTGCAGCGACGTCACGCGCAGCACGGCACTGCCGACCGGTGCGCCGCTGCCGAGTAGCACCTCACCAAATACAAGCCGCAGCGAGGTGGCGTCCGCCTGGTAAATTTCGGTAGAAAAAAGTATTTCAAGGCCTGCGCCGTGGGTGGCGCTCAGCAGCGCGCCAGAGTCGATCGAAGAGGCGATCTCAATGCTGGGCGGCGGCTCGATCGGAATCGGCGGCTCGGCCTGGGCCAGCGCTCCGCCAAGCGCTGATAAGAGCAGCGCGAAACCCGCCGATAGCCTGACCGTGCTCGCGACCAATCGCAAGGGCGGCCCTCCGCATCCCGCAGTTTCAGCCGAATGTTGCCCGAACCCGTGGCCGGTTCCCCAGCTGTCCGCAGACGATTCTAGCACACGCCAACCAGCCGCGTATGCCGATCAACATGCCCGAATATTTCGAGTCTGATCGTTATCAGACGGCGTGCAGCCGCGGGAGCCCGCGCTATGCACTGGCGAATTTACGGCCCAGCTCTTGCCCGCGGCGGAACGCGGCCTCGACGGCGCGAGTCAGGGCGTCCGCGGCCGGCCCGGCGCTCAGCTCGCGTAGCGCCGCTTCCGTGGTCCCGCCCGCGGAGGTCACCGCGTCGCGCAGGGCGCGTGGGGTCGCGCCGGGTTGGGCCATCAGCGTACCCGCACCGAGGCAGGCGTGCGCAGCGAGGAGCTGCGCCTGCGCTTCGGAAAGCCCCAGGCCCGCGCCAGCCTTGCTCATCACTTCGACAAAGTAGTAGAAGTACGCCGGCCCTGACCCGGCCAACGCGGTGACGATGTCCATTTGTGACTCGTCGACGATGCGCAGCGTCGCGCCGCCCGCGTCAAACAGCCGCCGAGCGGTCAGCACGTCCGCCTCACGGACGTTCGGGGCAGCGAACAGCCCGGTGACGCCCGTGCCGCGCGCGAACGGCAGGTTCGGCATCGCCCGCACGACGCTCGGGACGATCGGAGCAAAGGCGGCCGCGATCGTCGCCGTCGGCATGCCCGCCATGATCGAAAGCAGCAGATGATCGCCGCGGAGTACGCCGCGCAGGCTGGCGGCGACATCGCTGAACTGCTGCGGTCGGACCGCGATCAGCAGCGTGCGCGCCGCGCGGGCCACGCTGGCGTTGTCCGGCGCCACGTGAACCGCCAGCGCGTGTAGTTCGATCGGCCGCACATCGGCGGCGATGATCTGCTCGGCCGGCACAACGCCGCGCTCCACCAGGCGTCGGACAATGACGCTGGCCATGTGCCCCAGACCGATCACGCCCAGCGTGTGCGTCATGCTGCTGCTCCCGAGTGCGTCATGCTGCTGCTCCGATCTGCGGCGCGATTAGCGCGTCTGGTAGTCGCCGTGTACGACATAGCGCTGCGTGGTGAGCTCTTCGAGGCCCATCGGTCCGTAGGCGTGGATGCGGCTGGTGCTGATGCCGATCTCGGCCCCCAGCCCGAGCTGAAACCCGTCGTTGAAGCGCGTCGATGCGTTCACCAGCGTGCAAGAAGATTGCACGCGCTCGACGAAACGCCGCGCGTTCTCGCTGCTTGCGGTCAAGATCGTCTCGGTGTGATTCGAGCCAAAGCGGCGGATGTGCTCGATCGCCGCGTCCACGTCCGGCACCGTGCGAACTGCCACGATCAGGTCGAGGAATTCCTGCCCGAAATCGCCATCTCGGGCCACGACAACGTCCGCCGCGAGCGCGCGAATCTCCTCGCCGCCGCGCACCTCGACAGCCTCGCTCCGCAACCGCTCGACCAGCCGCGGAACGAACTCGGCGGCGCAGCGCTCGTGCACCAGAATGGTCTCGACCGCGTTGCACGCGGCGGGGGCCGAGGTCTTCGCGGTGACGCATACGTCGATGGCGCGGGACAAGTCTGCCGATTCGTCGACGAAGATGTGGCAGACTCCCATGTAATGCTGCACGGTCGGGATGCGCGCGTGCTCGTGCACGAAGCGAATCAGTTCGCTGCCGCCGCGCGGGATCACCAGGTCGATCCAGGCGTCGAGCGTCAGCAGGTGTTTGAGTTGCTCGCGATCGGATGAGGTGATCAGCGTGATCGCGTCGCGGGTCAGGCCGTGCGCCGCGAGCGAATCGCGGGCCATTTCGGCCAGCAGCTGATTGCAATTGGCCGCCTCTCGGCCGCCCTTGAGGATGCAGGCGTTGCCGGCCTTGAAGCACAGGGCAAACGCATCGACCGTGACGTTCGGACGCGCTTCGTAAATCATCAGAATCACGCCCAGCGGCGCGCGCACTTTCCGCACCTGCAGGCCGCTGGGGACGGAATAGTGTTTAACAACCTGCCCGACCGGATCGGGCAACGCGACCACCTGGCGGATGCCGCCGATCATCTGCGCCAGGGCCGCGTCGCTGAGCGTCAGCCGCTTAAGTTTCGCTTCAGGAAGGCCGGCGGCGCGGGCAGCGTCGAGATCGGCGCGATTGGACAACGCGACGCGCGACGCATGCGTCTCGATTCGCTGCGCCAGGTCGAGCAGGCAGGCGTTCTTCACGCTCGTTGCGCAGGTCGCCAGCGTCAGCGCCGCGGTCCGCGCGCCGCGGGCGAGCGCGTCAATCTCCGGCCAGCTCATGCACTGCTCCCGATTCCGCCGCCAGCGGGTCAACAATGCCGTCGTCCGCGGCCCGCCCCGCGCCCAGATTGTCGATCAAACGCCGGTATTGCTCCAGGCCGCGCTGCCGCGAGAACCACTCATATGCGTGCGCGCGGGCCAATGACGCGCGCAGCGCGGTGGCACGTCCGTCTTCCATCAACTCCAGCATCCGCCTGGCGGCATCGCGCGGCGTGGGCCGCGTGAGCAGCGCCGTCTGAGCGTGCAACAGCAACTCGCAATTGGCCGGCGTGGCGCTGGCGACAATCGGAACGCCGGCCGCCATCGCGTGCGCCAGCCCGTCGACCGGCTGATCGCCCTTCGGCAGCAGCAGCGCGCCATCCGCCGCCGCGAGCAGTGTCGCCAGCGGCACGGCCGGCCCGGGACGGATCAACATTGGACGCTGACCGGCGGCCGCGACGAATCGCTCGACGCGGTCCGACGCGCCCGCGTGCGGCAGGATCAGCCGCGCGTGCGCGTTGATCTTGTCCACCAGAATCGTCGCCCAGGCACACAGCTCGGCGCCGCTGTCGCGCGCGATCGGCGGCAGCGCCAGCCAGGCGAATTGGCCTTCGCGCAGGCCGAGCTGCGCCCGCGCGGCGCTGCGGTCGGTGCGCAGCGCCCCAAAGTCGACGCTTGTTCGAATCGTCACCACCGAATGCGGCGCGACGCCTGCCTCCAGCACGCGCCGCCGCGCGAGACTGCTCGGCACGACGCAGGTGATCCGCGCGGTTTCCGGCCTGACGGCGTACCAGCGCGAGAGCGTTCGCAGGTCGTCACACAGATCCGCGGAGATGGCAACGGAGCGCAGCTCCGCGGCACAGGCAAACGCGGCTTCCAGGCACGCCGGCGTCCACGCCATCAGGACGCCGCCGCGCGCCGCCGACGCGGCTTCCCGCGTCGCGAGCGCAGACGACGAAAGCTCGTGCAACCGCGTCGAAGGCGATCCCGACGCGTTCGATGGCAACTGCGTCAGCAGGCCGCGTAACCGCCGCGCCGCCAGGAAAGTCAGTCGCGTTGGCGTGGGTACGTGCGCCACCGCCACGGGAAGCCGCAGGTCCGCCGCCGCACGGCCGAGGTGCACGACGCGCTGTGCCGCCTGGCGGGAATCGGACTCGAGCAGCAGCGTCAGTGCCGACCGTCGCGGCGCGTCCAGATCGTCGGCGACCAGGTGCAGACAGTTTACTGGGGCGCTCATCGCTGAGGCTGGGCCGCGGGTTCGACGTCACTGCTGACGCGTCGGCGCGGCGCGTTCTCCGCGTCGTTTTCCGGCATGGGCGGCGTCCGGACGCTGCGGCTCGGATCGCGAGCGCTGCCCGCCAGCAGCCAAGCCAGCGTCAGCCAGCCGAGGATGAAGGCCACGCCGCCGATTGGCGTGATTGCGCCAAGCCAGCGCGGGCCGCCCAGCGCGAGCGCGTAGAGGCTGCCGGAGAAGACGAGCGTGCCGCCGATGAAGAGGAAGCCACACCAGCGCAAACGCGAGCTTGCGTTTGAGAGACCGATCGCGACCAATCCAAGCGCGTGATAGAACTGGTAGCGCGCTGCGACCTCGAAAATGTCCAGCCGGTCTTCGGGGAGCACCCCACGCAGCGCATGCGCTTCAAACGCACCCGCCGCGACGGCCAGCATGGCGCTGATGGCGCCGATCGCCGCAATCATGGCGACGATGGTCGCGGGCGGCGCGCGAAAAGGCAAGCCGGAGCGCGGCGCGCCCGTTCCCGGCGCAGCGATTCAGGATCCGCCAGTCGCAGAGCCCGGCGCGCTCGCCCTATTTCTGAGGCGTCGGACTGCTCGACTTCATGCGGATCACGCCGCGCTGCTGGCGCTTGCCGGCTTCGGAGTCGTTCGCCGAAGTCGGCATGTTAATCACGCGTGGCGTGTCGACGTCTGCCTCAGTCGGATCGGCATCCATCAGCCAATCCAGGACGCTGTCTTCGAGGCTCTTGTCGGCTTTCGGAACGCTGAATGTCTCGCCGCAGCGTTTGCAGCGGGCCGTTCGGCCTGCGGCTTCCACTGGAAGCCGGTACTTGGCTCCACACTTGGAGCACTCACAGCGAATCGTGTCGTCGGTCACAACTCACCTCAATCGACGCGCCTCCCGCCCCAAACGGCGCAGTGCGATAGGATGCCCGACCGTCGGGCACCCACGTACGGACCTCACGTGTCGGCTGAGTCGGTACGAATCGCAAATGAAAGAGATGAGTGCGGTAATCATGGCAGGCGCCCAGCCTTTCGCCTACGCCGATATATGTTTATCGCGCAGGCGGGCGGAATTCAACCCTAAGATCGGACGAATCTCCGTCGCACTTAACGGCCACCGATGCGAAAACGGCAGACTGTCGCAAAATCGTCACTTTCGCCGATCGCCCGCGTTACCCGAGCCCGTCGAATCCTGCCGGGACTCCAATCGCCGACGTGTGGCGGCCGGTGCGGCCGTGGCCGGGTCGCTCGAGCTCGCCGGCACGAATACAGCGGAATCAAAGAGCGTCGGATGCAGCACGTGCTGCCCAAACACGTTCTCGAAGTCGATCGTCAGCGCCAGTGGACCGCTACCGCGCGTCGCCAAGGCGTCTACCCGCAGCGTCCCACGCCGTAGATCCACCTCGAACGGCAGCGGGGCGCCATTCAGCTCAACGCGGATCGAATCCCGACGGATTTTCGGGAACTCGCGGCCCATCCCGCCGCGGCTCGTCAATCCGTCATCGAGCGCGATGGTCAGCGGCTTGCCGCGCTGCGGGCCGTCCGCAGGCTCGACAATCCGCGCCCGCGGCAGGCCGCACTTCGCCCAGCGCGCCATGCCGAGAAACAGGCCGTACGCCTCGCGGCGGTTGTAGAGCGGATCGCGAAGCCGCGCCTCTTCCTGCGGGTTGGTGTGAAATGAGGATTCGCTCAGGACGGCCGGTACCCGCGCGCTGCGCAGCAGGCGGAATCCGCCGTTCGGGTAGATCAAAAAGTCGTTCTGCAGCCCGACTTCGACGTGCTGCGGCAGGCGCAGCGCATCGTGGAGGCCGAAGAGGATATGCCGGGCGGCGTCGAGGCTGGCGGGGCTGTGATCGGGCCCACGGTGATACCAGACTGTCGTGTAATTCGCCTTCGGGCTGTCCGCCGCGTTGTGATGGATCGACAGCAGCAGGTCGGCTTGCATGCGATTTGCGACTTCAGCACGCTGGTCGAGATCGTCATCGTCCGCCAGGTCCAAACTCTCGTCGATTTCGCGCGTCAGCGTGACGTTGGCGCCGGCGGCCAGCAGGAAATCGCGCAGAAAATGCGCCACGCGCAGATTCACCTCGGCTTCGCGCAGCCCGGTCGGGCCGCGTTTCCAGCTACCACCGCGATCGCGCTGCCCGACGTGGCCCGGATCCAGCACGATGACGACATCTTCGAGGAAGCGCGCGTAGGGCGGCAATGCGAAATCGGGATCCGGCGCATCGGTCCAAGGGAAAGCGTCGAATCCGCCGACGAGCGGATCCGGCCGGGCGGCCGGGGCGGCGCGTGCGCCGGCGGCCGTCGGCACGCTGCGGCGCAGCGAAAATGCCGCGGCCACGACCAGCCCGCCCAGGATCGCGGCGGCGATCATCGGCCAGGTGCGTTGCGCCAAGTGTCGTAGAGCGTCCCAGGAAAACACGTCGACCGCCTTGCGTGGCGCGTGCCCGCGCCGCGCTCGCCGACGCGCACGTTCATGGCGTGGGACCTTCATGCAGCGGCACGAAGCGTAACGCCAGTTCGCCGCGCACGCGAGCGCCGCGTCGCGCGTTGCGCCACGCGAGCCGAGCCGCTACAATCAATTGGTACGAGCGCAACGGGCGCAACTGGCCCGGCACGTTCGTCCTCGATCGTTCGTCACGCGGCCTCGCCGCGATTCAAGACCTAGGAAGGTGAGCGATGTCGGTACTCTCGGACGATTTTCGTACCACGCTAGCCCGCGATGAGCTGGGCGGCGACGACCGCTGGACGCTGAATTTCGGCCCGCAGCACCCGGCCACGCACACCACGCTGCGGCTGGTGCTCGAGCTGGACGGCGAACGCGTCGTGCGTTGCGTGCCGGACATCGGCTACCTGCACAGCGGGTTCGAGAAGCTCGGCGAGCACCTGAACTTCAATCAGTATGTGGTCGTGACCGACCGCATGAACTACATCTCGCCGATCGTCAACAACATCGCCTGGCACCACGCGGTCGAAAAGCTCTTCGGCATCGAAATCACGCCGCGCTGCAAGGCGATTCGCACCATGTGCGCCGAGCTGGGTCGGATCCAGGATCACCTGTTGTGCATCGGCGCGGCGGGGCTGGACCTGGGGGCGATCACGGCATTTCTCTACGGCTTCAACGAGCGCGAGATCATCTATGATCTGTTCGAGCAGCTCTGCGGCGCGCGCTTCACGGTCAGCTACACACGCGTCGGCGGCGTGATGCAGGACCTGCCGGAGGGCTGGACCGATCGCTTACTGGACTTTCTGCGCAATCGGTTGCCCGCCGCCATCGCGGACATCGAGAATCTGCTGATCCGCAACCGCATTTTCATCGAGCGCTGCAAGGGCGTCGGCGTGGTGAGCCACGATGACGCCATCGCCTGGTCGCTGACCGGGCCGTGTGCCCGCGCCAGCGGCGTGCGGCGCGATCTGCGAAAAGACGAGCCGTATCTCTGCTACGCCGACAACTGGGACGGACGCGGCGCGCCCGGCGTCAAGTTTAAGGTGCCGATCAGCTACGGCGGGGATGTGTTGGCCCGCTTCATGGTGCGGCTGGAAGAGATCAAGCAGTCGGCCTCGATACTTGAGCAGGTGGTCGCGGCCCTGCCCGGCGGCCCCGTGAACGTCATGATGGACAGCAATGTGGCGCTGCCCGACAAGCGCGAGATCTACTTCTCGATCGAGGGCCTGATCCACCACTTCGAAAAGGTGATGACCAATCGCGGACTCAAGCCGCCGCTGGGCGAGGCATACGGCGCGATCGAGAGCCCGACCGGCGAGCTTGGGTTCTACCTGGCCAGCGACGGCGGAAATGCCGCATATCGCGCGCGCTGCCGTCCGCCGAGCTTTATCAACTACCAGTGCTTCCCGAAGTTGATCGAGGGGCACCAAATCAGCGACGTGGTGGCGGTGCTGGGTAGCATGCAGATCATCGCGGCGGAGCTGGATCGCTAGACCAGAGCGGTACGTCGAGCCGAGTCTGCGTCGCGAGGGACTGCCGCGTCACTCGTGCGGCACGCCCTTGCGCCGTTCGCGCTCCTGCGAATAGCGTTGCTCGTACACATCCTGCCTGCGCCAGACGCTCGCGAGCGTCCGCCAGAGGATTACGACATCCAGCCGCGGCCCGAGTTGCTCGACATACTGCACGTCGCACTCAAGCTTTTCTTCGAGCGTCAGCGCGCCGCGACCGCTGACTTGCGCCAGGCCCGTCAGCCCGGGCCGCACCAGGAGCCGCCCGCGGTGCCGCGGCGACCACTCCGGAATCTGCTGCACGTACAACGGCCGCGGCCCGACCAGCGACATCTCGCCGCGCAGCACGTTCACAAGCTGCGGCAACTCGTCGAGGCTGGTCTCGCGCAGCCAGCGTCCCAGCCGCGTGACACGCGGATCCTCCGCCGCATGCGGTGAGTCGCCGAACGGATCGACGTCGCTGCGCATCGTGCGAAACTTCAGCAGAATGAACGGCTTGGCGTCCTTGCCAGCGCGGATCTGACGAAAGAATGCCGGACCAGGCGAGTCGCGTCGCACGCGCAGCACGAGCCATAGCAGCAGCGGCGAGAGCAGCACCAGCGCAATCGCAGCTACGACACGATCGAGTGCGTGCTTGATCAGAAGATACGTTCGCGACGCGCCGCAGCGCAGCGGCGCGGAATTGGGCTGGGCGTCAGCCGGCGTCGGGCCAAAATCGCGGGCCATCGCCTATCAGAGTACCGCAAAGCACGCGAGCGCCGCGTTGCCTTTCGCCCGGCGGAGCGCATGATCGGAGCCAGGGGCTAGCCCCCGGCACCCGTCGCCCGTCCCGTCGGGCGGATTCCGCACGCGATTCACTGCGTGCCGCCCGAATGAAGCTGGATTGATCGTCAGCAATCAGAACACGCGCCGGCCGCCGCGCGGGTCTGCGATCGTCAGCGGCACTGTACCGGGCACATCGGAGGCGCTGGCCGGCGCGTCCGCGGCGCCGCGCTGCGCGGATGATGCCGGCGCGACGCGCGGCCCGGGCGCGTGGCGTGGCGTCGTCACCGGACGGTAATACTGATCGCGCTGCTGCGGCGTCCAGCCGGCGTCCGTAATCAGCCGGCGAATCTCGACCTCACTTAATCGGAACGTCGCGCCAGCCTGCGAGACGACGTTTTCCTCCATCATCACGCTGCCCATGTCGTTTGCGCCGTAGAACAAGGCCAACTGGCCGATCTTCGGGCCCATCGTCACCCAACTGCTCTGCATGTTCGGGATGTTGTCCAGATACAGGCGGGCCAGTGCGAGCATCAGCAGGTATTCGTGCGCGTCGGCCAGCAGCAGGTGCTCGCCATCCGGCACAGGTCGGCTCGCGGGAGCGTTGTCCGCATCCGCCGGCTGCGGCATGCGCTTCCAGCGGCCCAGCGGCGCGCCCTCCGGCTGGAACGGCCAGTGGATGAACGCGGTGAAGCCGCCGGTCTCGTCTTGCAGCTCGCGCAGCAGCCGCAGATGCTCGATCCGCTCTTCGACGGTCTCGATGTGGCCGATCATCATCGTGCACGAGGTCTGCATGCCGACCTGATGCGCCGCGCGCATCACCGCCAGCCACTCGTGAGAGAGCGTCTTTCCCTGGCTAATCTTGCGGCGGACGCGATCCACCAGGATTTCGCCGCCGCCGCCGGGTATGGTCGCGAGCCCGGCTTCCTGCAATCGCAGCAGCACATCGCGCAGCGGCATGCGAAAGATCTGGTGAAAGGCCCAGATCTCCGGCGGGCTGAAGGCGTGAATGTGCACGCTGGGGTAGTTCTTGCGGATGAAGCGCAGCAGGTCGAGGTACCAGGCAAATGGCAGGCCGTGCCCGCTGGGATCGTCCTGCGCCGGGACCAGGCCGCCTTGCATCAGAATCTGCGTACCGCCGATCTCGATCAGCTCCTCGATCTTTCTGCCGATCTGCTCGAAGCTGAGGATGTAGGCATCCGGCTGCCCGGGGTCGGTCTTGAAGTTGCAGAAGATGCACTTTGCGGTGCAGACGTTGGAGTAGTTGATATTGCGATCAACGACATACGTGCGGTAGGGCTCCGGGTGCAATGTCTGCAGCCGCGCGAAGGCCCTTCGGCCCAGCTCATGGATCGAGCGCGAGTGATACATCTCGAGCGCGTCGCGTTCGGAGATGCGCGACCAGGCTGCGGCGCGGGTGGCGCTGTCGCTCGCGGCGATCGTGGAAGCGGCGGAGCTGTGCGTCGTCACGCCGAAGACCCCTTGAACGCGGTGGCCATTGCAAGGTCGGCCGCGCCGGGTAGTACGCCGTGCCTGCGGGCCAGTGTGCTGAAAAGCTCGATTCCGGCGCGGTAGCGTTCGTCCAGTTTGTATTTGAGACAACGGCATAAATAGCGCTCGGCCAGTTCGAGCGGCCAGCCGCGCTCGACCGCGTCGCTGGAGCGCGCGATTTGGGCGGCGGCCATTACGCCGCGGTCGCGCGCCTCGGCCAAGCGTGTCGAAAGCGTTGCGAGTGCGTCGGCGGCCAGCCGCGAGCTGTCGCCGTCGGCCCGCGCCGCCCATACCGCGAAGACGAACGGCAATCCGGTGTGTTGACGCCAGGCGCCGCCCAGGTCGATTTCGTACGCGAAGCTGCTGCGGCGCTGGTCGACCACTTTGTCTCCGATCAGCAGCACGGCCTCGAACGAATCGAGCGGGGCGCGCAGCGCGTCGATCGGGCGGATCTGCAGCTCGCAATCAAACCACTCGCGCCAGATCACGCGCGCCAGCGCCACCGAGGTATGCGAATCACCGTCGACGTGCAACGTGCGAATGCGGTGCGGCGGCGTCTGCGAGAAGACGCGCACAGTCATGGTCTCGCCGTCACAGGCGATGCACGCGTCGCTGACGATCCGCAGTGCGTGTGGCTGTTGCAGCACGTCAAAAATGGGCGCGAGGGCCGCGTCAAATTCACCTGAAAGCAGCCGCGCCGGAAGCGCCGCGGGCACGTCGAAACTCAGCGCGACGTCTGGCCGGGCGCGCAGGCCCTCGATCAACGGCCGCGCGTTGAGGAACGAGACCACGCCCAGTCGCAATGGCCGCAGATTGCCCATGCCGTGCCAATTAGCATAGGCCAGCGGCCCGCAACCGGCGACAGCCCTGGGCCGGCGACGGCGATTCACACGGCAGTTTCACAAGGCCTGAAAGTCTGGTCGAGCGCGGCGAAGCAGCGCTCACAGCGCCGGACAACCGCCCGCGGCGCGATACAGTACGCAGAGCGTCCGCGTCCGCGGCGCGCGGCCGCGATCAGTCCTCGCCGCGCGGAGATCTTCCCATGAAGCGCGTCGGCGTGATGCTATCCGGCTGCGGATTCCTGGATGGGGCGGAGATTCACGAAGCCGTGCTGACGCTGCTGGCGCTCGACCAGCGCGGCGCAAAAGCGGTCTGCTGCGCGCCGAACATCGAGCAGGCCAGCGTCGTTGATCACCTCAGCCACAAGCCGATTGGCGAGCATCGCAACGTGCTGCGCGAGTCAGCCCGCATCGCACGCGGCGAAATTCTCGACGTGGCTCTGCTGCACGCCAGCGATATTGACGCCCTGATCCTGCCCGGCGGGTTTGGCGCCGCCAAAAACCTGTGCGACTTCGCACAGCGCGGCAGCGACTGCGACGTTCATCCCGGCGTCGAGAAGCTCGTCTCCGATCTTCTCGCGGCGCGCAAGCCGATCGGCGCAATCTGTATCGCGCCCGGGCTGCTGGCACGCATCGCCGCAAAGCATGGCCTGCGGGCGCGGCTGACGATCGGAGACGATGCGGGCACGGCGCGGCAAATCGCCGCGACCGGCTGCCTGCACGAGCCATGCAGCGTCAGCGAGATCTGCGTTGATCGCGGGCACAAACTGGTTTCCACGCCGGCGTACATGCTCGGGCGCGGCCCGGCGCCGGTCTTCGAGGGCATTCGCAAGCTGGTCGACGAAGTGCTGGCCCTGATCTGAACGAGTGTGCCGGCACTGCGCTGACCGACCGCTACAGCCCCGCCGCAGCGCGCACGCGCGCGATCAACTGCGCGGCGGCCTGCGCGGATTGGGCCTCGGCGATGACGCGCACGATCGGCTCGGTATTCGACGCGCGCAGGTGCACCCAGCCCTGCTCAAAGTCGATCCGCACGCCGTCGGCGGTGTTCAGCTTTTCGTTGCGGAACGCGTGCGTGGCGGCCTGCACCGCCGCGTCGATCCGCTCGCGCGGGCACTCCATCTTCTGCTTGACCATCGCCATCGGCGGAAGATCGGCGACCAGCCGGCTGATCGATTTTCCGCTCGCGGCGAGCAGTTGCAGCACCAAGCTCATGGCGGCGATGCTGTCGCGTACCCAGGAGATTCGCGGGTCGATCACACCGCCGTTGCCTTCGCCGCCGACGACGCAATCCGCATTCATCATGCCGCGGGCGACGTTGGCCTCGCCGACCGGCGTGCGGATGACGGGCACGCCATGCCGCTGCGCGATCACATCGATTAACCGCGAGGTGCTGAGATTCGCGGCAACCGGCCCGGGTCGGCGTGAGAGCACCAGTTGCGTGGCGAGCGCCAGCGTGTACTCCTCGCCGATATAGCGCCCAGTCTCGTCGACGATCGCGAGGCGGTCGGCGTCGGGGTCCTGAGCGAAGCCGACCGCCGCCCGCGTCTGTCGGACCGCGTCGCAGAGCTGCGTCAGGTTCTCGGCGATCGGTTCGGGCGCGTGCGCGAATTGCCCGGTCGGCTCGCCGTTGATGTGAATCAGCTCGCAGCCCAGCGCGGTCAGAAACGCGGGCGTGTCGAGGCCGCCGGCGCCGTTGACGCTATCGAGCACCACGCGTGTGCCGCGCAGCGCCAGCGTGTCGACTTCGATGGCGGCGCTGACGGCGGCGGTGTGCCGCTCGCCGGCTTGGTCATCGAACTCAAGCGGCGCGAAATCTCCGCGGACGGCGGTCGCTGCGCCGCGCTCGCGGATGTCGGCGATCTGCGCGGCGCGCTGCGGATCGGGCGCGAGGCCGCGATCGTCCAGGAATTTCAGCCCGTTCCAGGGGGCCGGGTTGTGGCTGGCAGTGACGATCACGCCACCGTCAAAACCCCCGTCGCGGATGGCGCGGCCGACGCTGGGCGTCATCGCGATCCCGACGCGCGTCACGCGGCAGCCGCCGGCCAGCAAACCGGCTGCGACGGCGGCTTCGAACATTTCGCCGCTGGGTCGGCTGTCGCGCCCGAGCACGACGCGTCCGCCGCCCAGCACAGTCGCGTACGCCTGCGCGAATTGCAGCGCCACTTCGGGCGTAAGCGTCTGGCCGACCAGTCCGCGCACGCCGGAGACCCCGACCATCAATGCCATCGCGTCACCTCTCGTGCCGTGTTGTGCGTTGCCGCGCGAACTCGCCACAGCTTCAGGCGTTGCAGCGCTTCGCGTCGCGTCCTGGCGCGGAGCGCTTCGTCGCGCGGCGCGCAGGCAGTATCGCGATCTGCGAGTCGGCGTCCAGTGCGGCGCGTTGCACGGATTATCAGGACGTTGCGTGTTCAGTGGCGGATAACTCGATTTGCTCTAAATCAAGCACCTGTCGGTAATTCGCGTTGAACGCCGCGCCAGAACCTGACTAGAATTCGCGGCGACAGCGAGGAACGTGGGAAAGAAGCGACGGCTCGAAAGCACCCCTTCCGCGTGCCGTTTTCCTCCGCATTTCGCTGGCGCATGGGCCGCTGCGCTTTCGCGCAGCGCGAGCGAGGTTCGAACAGCGCCGGAGCATTCGGCATGGTCGAGTTGGCCAAATCTGATGTTTTCGTAGATTATTGTGTGCAATGGGATTATCTCGCCGCCGACCGCGCCGGCCGCGCGGAAAACGCCCCAAGCGTGCTGGCAAACCTGCGAACACTGATGGAATTCGCCGCCAGCGCGCACGCCCCGATCATCTCGTGCGTCGATCTGCGGCGCTCGAATGAAACGCGCGACGGCTTGCACCTGGCGCGCGGCGCGATGGACCTCTCGCGCGAAAAGCCGGACTTCACGCTGATGAGCGATCGCGTGCTGGTGGAGAACGACAACTGCCTGGGCGTGGCGCTCGATCTGCTGCGCACGCACCAGCAGGCGATCTTCTCGAAGTATCACCGCGACCCCTTCACCAACCCCAAGCTCGACCGCCTGCTGACCGAGATGCCCGCGCGGCGCTTCGTGCTCTTTGGCGCCGCGCTCGAGCATTCACTGCGAATCCTGGCGCTCGGGCTGGTGCGCCGCGGCAGGCGCGTGGTGTTGATTGAAGACGCCTGCGCTTACGCCAAATCCGACGAAGCCATCATGGTGCTGCGGCAGTTGGCCGTCAAAGGCTGCGAATTGTTCGGCACGCAGGTCTACCTGCAGTCGCTCACGCAGCGCCGCCGCAGCGATCTTCGGCTGGCTGGACAGCGTCGCTCGGTGGCGTAGGTCGCGGCGGCGAATTTGGACGCGCGGCGCCGTCGTGCGACCCGCCGCCGGTTGCATCGCCCGAGCATGCCAGCTTTCTCGCCGACTTGTGCAACCGCGGCGCTTGGCCGACCATTCCTGGATGCGTCAAAGCACGGATGAACAGGTTTTTCTCGCACGGCGGATTTGCACGCTGCGCGGCGCGCGCGACGACGCGGCGGACGCCGTCCTGGTGCGCGACGGGCGGATTGCCGCGCTCGGACGGCGCCGGCCGATTCTGGCCGCCGCCCATCGCGGAGCGCGGCGGCATGATTTTGGAGACGCGCTGCTCACGCCGGGCCTGGTCGATTGCCACACGCACTTTTTCTACTGGGCGCTGCAGCGGGCGCTGGTGATCGATGTGTCGGACTGCCGTTCGCTGGAGGAGACGCTCGCGCGGATCGCCCGCGATGCAGCCCGGCGACGCATGGGCGCGTGGGTCGTGGCGCGCGGCTTCGATTGCAACACATGGGCCGACGGCTGGCCCAGCGCACGCGATCTGGACCGCGCCTGCCGCGCGGTTCCGGCGATGGTTCGCAGTCGCGACGGACACACCGCTTGGTTGAACACGCTCGGGCTGCGAACTTGCCGCATCACGGCCCAAACCGCCGACCCGCCGGGCGGCGGATTCGATCGCGACGCGCGCGGCCGGCCGACCGGCATCGTGCGCGAAGCGGCGATTCAGATGCTGCCGAATCCGCTGCGCGATCTGGCGCTGCAGCCGGGCCCGCGCGACGCCGTCCGCATCGAGCGCGCCTTGCAGGAAGCGTTTGAAATTGCATGGAGATTTGGGCTGGTGGGCGTGCACGCGCTCGACGACGCGCCCTCGCTACTGACGTTGCAGCGGCTGCACCGCGAGCGGCGGCTGGGCCTGCGCATCGCGCACTCGATCCCGCTGGAAGCGCTGCCCGCGGCCCGCGACCTGGGCCTGACCGCCGGCTGGGGTGACGATTGGCTGCGGATCGCGGCGGTCAAGATTTTCGCCGACGGGGCGCTGGGTTCGCAGACCGCGTACATGCTGGACCCGTATCCGGATCGCGGCGAGTACTGTGGCGTGCCGGTCGTCGCCGGGGGCGAGCTCTCCGAGGCCGTCGCGCAGGCCAGTCGCGCCGGTTGGCCGGTCTGGATTCACGCTATCGGCGATCGCGCGGTGCGCGAGGCGATCGACGCGATCGTCGCCGCCCGCCGCCTGGAGCCCATGCGATTGCCGCATCGAATCGAGCACGCCCAGTGTGTGCGACCGAGGGACGCGCGGCGCATGGCCCGGGCCGGGATCGTCGCCAGCATGCAGCCTTGCCACCTGCTGGGCGATATCGCCAACGCCGAGCGCTACTGGCCGCGCGCGACGCGCTACACGCACGCCTGGCGCAGCCTGCGGGATGCGGGCGTGCCGCTGGCGCTGGGTTCGGATGTTCCGGTCGAGTCGATCGATCCGCGGCGCTCGTTTTTCGCGGGCGCGACGCGCACGGACGAGCAGGGCGCGCCCGCGGGCGGGTGGTTTCCGCAGGAGCGGCTCGAGGCGCACGAGCTGCTGGCGGGTTTCGCGCTGGGCGCGGCGCACGTCATTGGAAACGCGACGCCGCGCGGCCGCATCGCGCCCGGCCATCTGGCGGATTTCACGGTTTGGCTGGATGATCCATGTGAGACGCCGCCCGAGCAAATGCGGACGATGCGGATTGGCGGCTGCGTGATTGCTGGCACACCGCGCGGGCCGATCGCGGGCTGATGCGGGCTACAAGCGGCGGACCGGCTAGACCAGGAACCTGTCGACATGCAACTGACCATCGGCGTGGACATCGGCGGGACGAATATCAAGGCTGGCGTGGTCGACGCCAGCGGCCAGATCGTCGCGCGGCGCTCGATCGAAACCGAGGCGGACCAGGGCTTCGAGCATGTCTTCGCGCGGCTCACCGCGCTGATCGCCGACCTGGCGCGCGACCTGCCGCGGGCCGGGCTGAAAGTCGGCGTCGGCGTGCCCGGGCCGATGTCGCACGCGCTGGGCATGATCTGGAGCGCTCCAAATCTCAAAGGCTGGGTGAACATCCCCCTCCGCGAACGGCTGCGGAGGGCCACCGAATTGCCGATCTCCATCGAAAATGACGCCAACGCGGCCGCGTACGGCGAGTACATCGCCGGGGCCGGGCGCGGGCGGGACATGGTCGCACTCACGCTTGGCACGGGCATCGGCGGCGGCGTGATCTGCGGCGGAAAGCTGTGGCGCGGTTGGAAGGATACTGCCGGCGAAGTCGGGCACCTGATCATGGTTGTCGAGGGCCGAAAGTGTCCCTGCGGGCAGCGCGGCTGCCTGGAGCGCTATTCGTCGGCCAGCGCGATCGCCGAGCGGTTGGTCGAGCACATTCAGACTGGTTCAGAATCCGCGCTGGCGCCGCGAATCGCAAACGGCGAAGAGATCGATTCGCAGATTGTCGCTCAGGCGGCCCGCGAAGGCGATCGGCTGGCGCAGCGCATCTGGGACGAAGCCTGTCGGTACCTGGCGGTCGCGTGCGTTGGACTGCAGCATCTGCTGAATCCGCAGGTGCTGGTTCTGGCCGGCGGGCTGATCGCTGCCGGCGACCAACTGCTTCTGCCTGTTCGCGAGCACTTTCGGCGCCAGTCCTGGAAGATCGCGCAGGACAGCCCGGACATCGAGCTCGCTACGCTCGCCGGCGATGCGGGCGTGATCGGTGCGGCGGCGCTGGCGCGCTCGAGTCAGTAGCGAAATTCCGGGCTGCTTCAGCAGGGGACTCGGCTAGAATGAGGCGCTTGCACGCGCGGCGCTTGAGCCGTGCCCGCGCCGGTGCACGCAAGGAGCGCAGGATGAAGAAGAACACCTGGCTCGCCTGCCTGATACTTTTGAATCTCGCACTCGCGATCGCACTCGGATTGACAGCGACATCGCTGCCGGCAGCGCTGGCGCAGGCCACCGGGCTATCAGGCAATTACCTGGCCGTGGCGGGTGAAATTCAGGACCAGTACGATGTGGTCTATCTACTGGACGCCCGATCGCGCGCCCTGCACGCCGTCACGTACGACAAGAGCAATCGACGTCTGCAGTACCAGGATTCGCGCGACCTGGATCGCGACTTCCGCCACAACCGCAATTGAGCTCCGCCGCACAGGCTGGAAAAAATCATGGAATCTGGCATGCAAGCAAATCAGAACCCGGCGCTGACGCCTGGCGCGCTGGATGCCAAGGCGTTCGCGATCGGCGTGCTGTCGGTGACCGCGTGCGTGCTTTTTGTCGGATTCATCCTCGCCACGCTCAGCCCGGTGCCGGCCTACGGCGTGGGTCAATCCGATCGCGCCGGCGACTACATCATGCTCACGCAGCAGCTCAGCACCAGCCAGGAAGGCGTGATCGTCATCGACGCCGCCGCGCAGCGCATGTCGCTGTACGCGTATGACTACAGTCTGCGGCGGCTGAACCTGATTCACAGCAACTTCCCGCTGGAGCGACTGCCGGGTGCGGATCGCAAGATCGAGGCCCCGGATTCAAGCAGCGACGATCGCAAGCCGTAGGCTGCCTTGCGGCCAGGCACACGGGTCGAAAAATTCTGCGCCGAACACCTTGTACGGAATTTGTTTGGTCGTACAATTCGCGATGCCTGCTAGGGCGGGCCACTTCTCTCATCACATGTTGGAGGCGCGGTCATGCGTGGTTTTCGCATTTGTACGGCGTTTGCGTTGCTGGCTTCGGTCACCTGGCTCGCCGGGTGTCAGACGGAGCCGATGAATGTGGACATGTCGCAGATGAAGCCGCCGCCGCGGCCGGCCGAGCTGGATCGGCTCAGCCCGCTGATCGGCGAGTGGGAGGCGACCTGGGACTGCAAGATGCCCGGGGCTGAGCAGCCGATGGCGGGTCGCGGCACGACCAACAATGTCTGGGAGGCTGACAAGCGCATGGTGTTTGAGCGCTTTGAGGCCGAGATGGGGCCGATGGGCAAGATGGTGGGCGTCGGTCTGTGGACCTGGAACCCGCAGAAGCGCGTGTACGAGACCTTCTGGTATGACAACAACGGGTCCTCGGCGCACGGCACCGCGACGTACGAGGACGCCACGCGCACCTTCAAGATGAACGGCCGCGGCTACGACGCGATGAGCGGGAAATGGAGCTCGGCGGAGGGCACACTGCGGCTCGTCAGCAACGACATGCTCGAAT
>CAZHTF010000064.1:0-20346 GCA_964535305.1 uncultured Planctomycetales bacterium
GCCGGAGCCGCGCTCGTCGGCGGATGTCCCGACGGCATGGCCGCTGCCGGCGACGCTGCCACTGCGCTCTCGCGCGCGAAGCTCTGCAACGCCGCCAAGTCCGCGCTGCTCGGCTGAGTCGCCGGTGCCGTTGCTGCTGCAGCCGAACGGCGCTCCGCCGCGCTCGGCGGCGGCACGGGCGGCGCAGGCGCGGTCCGCTCGCACCCGCTTGTCACGCACAGCGCCGCCAGCAGCGGCAGGATCGCCAGCCACGATGCCACCCGTCGCACATCACGCATAGCTATGCAACCCCACGATGAAGAAATTCACGAATGCCCAGTTGAACGCCATCATCAGGCAGCCCAGGATCGAAAGCCAGGCGGTCCACAGTCCGCGGCGGCGCACAAAAAACCGCGTGTGAATCAGGATTGCGTACACCAGCCAGGTGTTCAGCGCGAACACTTCCTTGGGATCCCAGCCCCAGGGCCGGCCCCACGAGTAATCCGCCCAGACCGCGCCCAGAATCGTGCCGACGAAGAGCATCACGAACACCAGGTTCAGGATGATCAGGTGGCACCAGTCGACGTGATTCAGCCAGAGTGGCAAGCGCGACTCGGATTCGTCGCCGGGCATCGCGCCGGCCATCAGCGGGCGCTGCAGGCTCAGCGGCAGCTCCGCCGCCGCCCCCACCATGCCCGCGCCGAGCAGGCCGGTCGGAATGGAGACGCCCGCGAGCGGCGCCGCGCCGCCGCGCTGCGAGTAGTAGCCGACCAGGTAGACCACAGCGATGACGGCCGCCAGGAAGATCAGCGCGTAGGACCAGATGATCAGCAGCGTGTGGATCCGCAGCATCACATCATCCAGGATGCCCATGATGGTCGTGATCGTCCCGCCGCCGGGCAGGACATATCCGCCGATCACCAGCGCCAGGAAGCCCAATGCGTGCCCGCTGAGCACGAACACGCGCGTGCGGTAGTAGAGCTCGAGCAGCAGCGCCACCGCGATGCCCAGCCAGGCCGATCCGATGACGGCTTCGAACATGTTCGCGATCGGAATGCGATCCAGGATGTACCAACGCAGGCTCACGCCATAGGCATGAAACGCCATCGCCAGCAGCAGGACACCGAGCGCCAGCGCCCGCGGCGTCTTCCAGCCGGTCACCAGCGCCCAGACGCTCAGCAGGAAGCCGACGAAGTACAGCATCCAGCCGCTGGTGAACTTGCCCATCGTGTAATAGCGCCGCTCGGCAGCCCGCTGCGACTCTTTTGGATACACACCCGCGTCGGCCAGCGCCGGTAGCACCAGCGCCAGGCGATCCAGATGTTTCTGCACCAAGGCCGCATCACCAGCCAGCCACGCGCCACGCAGCGAAGACCAGGCGATCAGCACATCCAGCGCCGCCTGCGGCGACAGGCCGGCGATCGGGGCGGCATTCGCACCGAGCGACTGCCGCGACATGCCGAGCTGCGCCAAGACATCGTCTGGCACGCTGCCGAGCACCTCCTCCGGCGCGAACCAGCGGGCCTCGGCGTCGTCACCTGGCTGCGGCACGATGCGGATCATGCGCTCCATCGCCCGTGCCACGACCTCCGCGTCGCGTACCCGGCGAATCGCGCTGACCATCACCGCCTTCGACTCCAGCTCCGAAATCCGCGCGCCGACGTCCGGCAAGGCGAATTCTCGCGGCGTCATGTGCCCATCGCGGATGATCCGCCGCCGCTTGTCTTCCGGCATCGTCGTCGTGAAGTCGATCCGCAGGCCCTTGTCGCGAATGCGAATCACCGGCGTGTCGACGTACGCATCGCGATTGAAGAGCCACTCCATCAGCGAGGCCAGCGGCGAGAGACCGGGGAAGTGCTCAGCGCCGTACATCGCTTGCAGCGCTTCGCGTGCGAACGAATCCAGAGTCTTGTAGCGGCCCGCGTCCTGCACCGCGATCAGCGCGCCCCGCCGCCAGTCGAGCTGTCGATCAAGCTGCTGCGCCTGCTTGGATGCGTTGAACGGCTCATCGCTGGCCTGCGCTGTGCCGGCAGACGCCAGCAGCGCCGCCGCCAGCAGCAGCGCCGTTCGCAGCCATCGGGACCGAGCGCGGTTTCTTGAGTCTACGAATTCCGCTGTCATCGTCCGTTCCTCATCATTTCGACCAACTCGGTCTCGGCCGGCTCGACCGCGGCGCGCTGTGCGCTGCGGGCCGCGAAGGCTGCCGCCGCTGCGAGCCGCCGGCGCCGCAAGACCGGCTTGATGTAGAAAGCGTACATGCTGCCGAGCGTGATCATCACGCAGCCCAGCAGCATGGGCGAGATGCCCAGCCGATTTCCGACGCCCAGGATCGTGTAGCTCCAGTGATCCTCCGCCGCGCCGCTCTGAAACAGCGTCCAGGCGCCCAGACCGTGCGTCTGGTTGGTCTGAACGAACGCCGGCTTGCGCTCGCCGTCACGCGTCGCCGAAACCCAGAAATCGCTACGCCAGGATTCGACGCTTTGCCGGCCTGGAAAGAAATTCACGTGCAGTGCATTCGGCGTGAGCCACGCGCCCAGATCGTGCGGCAGGCGCGAGTACAGCAGCTCCCAGGCCGGCCCTTCCGGCGGCTGCACGCGGATGACGCGCGTCGGGTCGTCGGGATACTGCGAGAAAGCGCACCACTGCGCGTCGGACCAGCCGGCGTTGGCGCCCTTGCCCTTAAATTGTAGGCGAATTACCGAAGCTGCCCGCGCCGCCAGGTTCGGCCGCCGCCGCTCGAGCGTTTCCAGCACCGGCATGTCGACCATCCGCGCCTGCGGAATGTACGCGGCGACTTGCAGGTCCAGCCGCACCGGGCCGATCGACAGCCGCTGCGTGCTGCCGGTTTGCAGCGCCAGGCGCTGCACCTGCCCGCTCGGGTCGAATGCGCCCAGCGCGAGCTTGTTCGTCGTGGCCGAATCGGCATCGGCTACGATCAGCACGCGGCCGTTCGCCGCGCCGCGAAAGCCCAGCAGCAGATTCGGGTCATAGGGCCCGTCCTTGCGGCGCATGCCCTGCTCGTCGATATCCTGCGAGAGCTCGGGAAAACGCTGAATGACGGTGCGCGTGTAGCGCTTCTGCGCGCTCTTCACTTCGACCAGCGCTGCGGGCGTCGCGACGTTCTCAAATCCCGGCGACATCAGCGGCCAATTCGGAAATACCTGCTGCAGCGTCAATTCGTAAGCAGTGCCCTCGAGCGCGATCGTTTCCCCGACCGACAACGCCACCGTCTTTTTCAGAGGCGGGTCTTTCAGCTCGATGGTCAGCTCGTTCCCCCCGACCTGCGGGCTGAGCCAGGCCTCGCGCTGCTCGGGCGAATTCGCAAAGCGGAATTCGACCGGCGGATCGGTGCCCAGCCACGACGCCGCCGGGCTTGCCGCCAGCAGCGAGCGTTGCAGCGACTCCTTGCCATCCGGGGATGCAAGTTGCAGCGTGATCGCCGGATTGTGCGCAGTTCCGCCGCGCACCGCCGTCATCCGCATGCCGGCGGCGTAGGGCACGAACCCGGTGATTGCCACGTCAAAGGGCGCGTCCGGGATCGCAACGTCAATCGGCATGCGCCAATGCTCGAACCAATGCGTCGGGAGCGAAAAACCGCCAAGCCGCAGCACCGGCGAAGTGCGCTTGCTGCGCGCCGGCTGGTTCTCCGTGTCGACCAGCACGTAGCCCTCGTCCAGGTAGCGCTCGCGAAAGAGCGGCAATCCCTGTACTTCCAGTGGGCGCCAACCGCTCTGCGCCGCCGGCCGCGCAAACAGCGCCGGGCGCTCCTGATCGTAGAACGTGCGCACCGGCTGCGGCGCCCGCCAGCGCAGCGCCAGCCGATCGCTGAGATTTGCCTGCTCGGCCACGGGCATGAATGTGACCAGCCGCGGCTCCGCCTCACCAATCCGCACACGCACGGCGACGATGCCCTCCGCCGCGGTGCTGCCGATCTTCGCATCGACGATCTCGAGCGAAATCTCGCCGCCCAGCCCTGGCGCCTGCGTCGACCAGCGCTTGCCCGCCTCGGTCGGCAGCGATGCGACCACACGCGGCGGCGGACCAAGCGTGAGCAGTTCGACTCTCGGAGAACTCAGTAAGATGTCGCCTTCGACTTTCCCGCCGAAGTACCAGAGCGAGCCGCCGCACAGCAGCAGCAGGCCCGCGTGCACCGTCAGCACGCCGGCGTTTTCGAGGTTTAAACGAATCCGCGTCAGCGTGGCGATCGTCACCGAAACGCACAGCAGGTAGACCAGCCCGGCGAAGAGCCAGTGGCTGAACGCGCGCATCTCGGTCAGCTCCAGCGCTCCGCGAACCTGCGGCAACGCTGAGAAGACGCACGCGTACACCAGCAGCAACGCCAGCAGCGTCACGCCCACTTTCAAACTCGCGAACAAGCGGATCACGGGGTTTTTCAGCGCCGATGCAAGCAGCGGACGCGATCGATCTGGCTGACTCACAGGCAATCCTCGTGCAGTCGCTCCGCGCCCCGGCGGCGGATACGCGAATCCGCGAGAGTGCACTCCGTCGTGCACCGGGCAAATGGCGTTCCAAGCCGCGCTTGAAACACGCGTGCTGGCCCGAATCGAGCGCGAACCCTCATCAACGGATTGTAACTGGCATCGGCGGACGTGCGCGTCGCACCGCGGCTACAGACCACGCTCGAGCGGCGCGGCCGTCAGGTGCCGCCAGCGGCGATGTGTTTCGAACGCGGTGATGTCGGCGACAGTGGTTCCGTGCAGGAATTCGAGTTGTCGTTCGCGGTCGGCCTTCCAGAAGCGGTGCGCGGGGCAAGCGCGTTCGTCCGAGCACGGCGCCGTCCCGAGCATGCAGCGCGCCTGCACGATCGGGTCATCCAGCGCCACGCACAAGTCGTAGAGCGAGACGCTGGCGGCCGGCTGAGCCAGCGTGACGCCCCCGCCGACGCCCCGCTGCGTCGCGAGAATGCCCTTTCGCGCGAGCGAATTAACGATCTTGGCCAGGTAAGGCGACGGGATCTCGCAGTCTTCGGCGATGTCCTTGATCAGGACCGGGGCGCCGCCGGCGGCGGCGATGCGGCCGAGTGCGGTGGCGGCATAACCCACGCTTTGACTGAGCATACGGTACTTTCTGGACCTCAACCCTAATATACGACTTGAAACTCATCTTGTCAAGAGAAACTGGTTCAAACCCGCCGCGGTTTTCGCCCGCGCCAAAACCCTTAACAATCTCTTCCAGCTGGTTGACGCGGCATGCTTTCGCTCTCATACTACACACGACTAAACGACCAGCTACTCATTTACTCATGAATCGGAGCGCCCGTGAGTTCCGCTGCCACCACAATTCCGAACACGCTGCACGTGCCGGCGTCGAATGCGGCCGTGCAGCACTTCTCCTATGACGACGCAATCTCGCGGGCCTTCATGACCGCGACCATGGTCTGGGGCCTGGTCGCGATGCTCGCCGGCCTGTTTGTCGCGATCGAGCTCGCCTGGCCGGAAGCTGGGCTGGGCATCTCCGCGCTCAGCTTCGGCAGGCTGCGCCCGCTGCACACGAACGCCGCCATCTTCGCGTTCGCGGGCAACGGCTTTTTCACGGCGATTTACTACTCGCTGCAGCGGCTCTGCAAGGCGCGCATGTTCAGCGATGCGCTGAGCTGGTTTCACTTCTGGGGCTGGCAACTGATCATCGTCGCCGCCGCCATCACGCTGCCGCTGGGCTTCACGTCGGGCAAGGAATACGCCGAGCTCGAATGGCCGATCGACATCGCGATCGCGGTCGTTTGGGTGGTTTTCGCGATCAACTTCTTTGCGACGCTCGCGGTGCGGCGCGAGCGGCACATGTACGTCGCGATCTGGTTCTACATCGCCACGATTGTGACCGTCGCGATTCTGCACATTTTCAACAGCCTGGCGGTGCCGGCGGGATGGCTGAAGGGCTATTCGATCTACGCCGGCGTGCAGGACGCGTTCATGCAGTGGTGGTACGGGCATAACGCGGTTGCGTTCTTCCTCACGACGCCTTTCCTCGGGCTGATGTACTACTTCCTGCCCAAGGCCGCTGAGCGGCCGGTCTTCAGCTACCGGCTGAGCATGGTGCACTTCTGGTCGCTCGTGTTCATCTACATCTGGGCCGGGCCGCACCACCTGCATTACACCGCCCTACCCGAGTGGGCCAGCACGCTGGGCATGCTCTTCTCGCTGATGCTGTGGATGCCCTCCTGGGGCGGCATGATCAACGGTCTGCTCACGCTGCGCGGCGCCTGGCACAAGGTCACGACCGACCCGATTCTGAAGTTCTTCGTCGTCGGAATCACGTTCTACGGCATGTCGACCTTCGAGGGCCCGATGCTCTCGATCAAGAGCGTCAACGCGCTCAGCCATTACACCGACTGGACCATCGCGCACGTCCACGGCGGCGCGCTGGGCTGGGTCGGCTTCATGACTTTCGGAATGATCTATTGGCTCGTCCCGCGGCTGTACCAAGCGCCGCTCTTCAGCGAGCGCCTGGCGAATATGCACTTTTGGCTCTCCACCGTCGGCATGCTGCTGTACGTCATCGCGATCTACATCGCCGGCCTCACGCAGGGCGTAATGTGGCGGGCGCTGGATTCGAGCGGGCGCCTTGCCTATCCCGAGTTCATTGAAACGGTGGTGGCGCTGGTTCCGATGTACTGGATCCGCGTCGTCGGCGGCGGCCTGTACATCGCAGGTGTCGCGCTCTGTGCATACAACATGTATCGCACCTGGAAGGCGCGGCCGGCGACCTACGACGTACCGGTCTACAGCGCCCCGACGCTCAGCCGCTACTACGACGACGGGCCCGCGCCGCAATCGCGCGTTCGCGGCAGCGTGGTCAACGCGGCCCACGCGATCGACGTTTGGTCGCAGGCCGCCTGGCACCGCCGCTGGGAGCGCCTGCCGCTGCGCTTCACCGTCTGGACCACGCTGGCGGTGCTGGTCGCGTCGCTCTTTGAGATCATCCCCACGTTCCTGATCCGCTCAAACGTGCCCACCATCGCGACCGTCACGCCTTACACGCCGCTTGAGCTCTATGGCCGCGATGTGTACCTGGCGCAAGGCTGCTACAACTGCCATTCGCAGATGATCCGCCCGATGCTCGCCGAGACCAAGCGCTACGGCGACTACAGCAAGCCGGGCGAATTTGTCTACGATCATCCGTTCCAGTGGGGTTCGCGCCGCATCGGACCAGACCTGGCCCGCGAAGGCGGCAAGCAATCCAGCCTGTGGCACGCGCTGCATTTCCAGAACCCGCGGCAACTCTCGCCCAAGAGCCTGATGCCGGCGTACCCGGAGCTGCTGAGTACGCCGATCGACTACGCCGACATCGAGAAGAAGATCGCCGCGATGGTGACGCTGGGCGTGCCGTACGGGACCGACGTGGTCGGGCACGCCGCCGAGCTGGCTCGGGCGCAAGCGGCGGAAATCAACAAGAGCATCGTCGAGCAGGACGGCCCGGCCGGCCTGGAGGACAAGGAAGTGCTGGCGCTGATCGCGTATCTGCAACGCCTGGGTACGGACATCCACAAGACGCCCGCGAGCGGCGATGCCGCCCCACCCGCTGCGACGCAGCCCGCGCCCACCCCTGCCGCGGCGCAGAACGCCTCCGGTGTGCCGCGCGCCGCACTGCTGCACGGCGGCGCCGGCGCAGGCGGAGGAAAATGAAATGAGCATGTCGGACCTGATGAGCAACCTGAAGCTCTCCAGCTATCCGGAGATCGCGCTGCCGATCTTCCTGCTGCTCTTCGTCGGCGCGTGCGTGTACGCCTTCACGCGTTCGCGGCGTGAGATCGAACATGCCGCCAGACTACCCATCGATGATCAGCCCAGCTCCGTCAACTCAAACCAGGAACGCCTGTCATGAGCAATCAGCCGTACGACCTGCTGAAAGAGCACACATACGACGGGATTCAGGAGTATGACAACCCGACCCCGGGCTGGTGGTGGGGCCTGTTCAACCTGACCGTGATCTTCAGCGTCGGCTACTTCCTATTCTTTCACGTCGGCAACCAGGCCTGGACGCTGAGCGAGTCACTCGATTCGGCGGTCGCGGCGAACCTGAAGCTGCAATTTGGCGAGATCGGCGACCTGACCGCCGACGAGCCGACGCTGCTGAAATACATGGGCCTGGAGCAGTGGCTGAAAGTCGGCGAGATCACGTTCAAGGCCCGCTGCGCAAGCTGTCACGGCGCGAACGCGGAGGGCCAGGTCGGTCCAAATCTCACCGACGATCACTGGAAGAACGTCAAGAAGTTAACCGACCTGGTCAGCGTGATCGAAAATGGCGCGAACAACGGCGCCATGCCTGCCTGGAAGTCGACGCTTCATCCGAATGAGATCGTGCTGACGGCTGCGTACATCGCCCAACTGCGCGGGCGAAATCTGCCCGGACCGCGCGGGACCGAGGGCGAACCGATCCCGCCCTGGCCAGCGCGTTCGGCGGAGTCGCAGAATCCGGCCGAGCCGGCTAGGCCTAGCGACCCTGGCGCGTCGCCCCCGGCGAAGGGCTGACGCGGCCCTGCCGCAAGGAGTACCCATGAGCGTTGATCCGCGATCACTGGCGATTCTTCAACCCGAGGAGCAAGTGCTCTCGACGCTGAATCGCGACGGATCGCGCTGCTGGCTTCGGCCGCGGCTTTCCGCCGGCCGATTTCTGACCGCGCGGCGCTGGACCGCATACGGCCTGATCGCGCTGTTCGCGGCAATGCCGGCCGTGCAATGCAACGGTCGGCCGCTGATGCTGCTAGACGTCGTCGGCCGCGAATTCACCTTTTTTGGCCACACCTTCCTGCCGACCGACACGTATCTGCTGGCGCTGCTGCTGCTCAGCGTCGTGATTGGGATCCTGCTCTTCACCGCGCTGCTGGGCCGAATCTGGTGCGGCTGGGCCTGCCCACAGACGGTTTACCTGGAGTTTCTCTACCGCCCGATCGAGCGTTTCTTCGATGGGACCGTCGGCAAAGGCGGCAGGCCGCGCAGCCGCTCCGCGATCGCTACGCCGCTGAAATACGTGGTTTACCTGGCGGCATCGGTGCTGCTGGCGAATATCTTCCTGGCCTACTTTGTCGGACTGGAAGCGCTGCTGCGCTGGGTGCAGCGCTCGCCGCTCGAGCATCCGGGCTCGTTCCTGCTGATGCTGGCGACCACCGGCCTGATGCTGTTCAACTTCGCCTATTTCCGCGAGCAGACCTGCCTGGTCGCCTGCCCCTACGGCCGGCTGCAATCCGTGCTGCTCGATCGCGACTCGCTGATCATCAGCTACGACGAGCAGCGCGGCGAACCGCGCGGCAAGCTCAGCAGCCGGACCGATCGTAGCTTCGCGCAGTCCGCGACCGCGCCCTCCGCGGCGCCTGCGGCGGCCGCGATGCGGTCAAGCGCGGTGCCCGCAGTCAACGCCGAAAACGCGAGACTGGGCGACTGCATCGATTGCAACCTGTGCGTCGTGACCTGTCCCACCGGCATCGACATCCGCAAGGGGCTGCAGATGGAGTGTGTCGGCTGCGCTCAATGCATCGACGCCTGCGACGATGTCATGCTGCGCATCAATCGCCCGCGCGGGCTGATCCGCTACACCTCGCAAAAGGCGCTGGCCGGCGCGCCAACCCGCCTGGTCCGCGGCCGCACGCTCTATTACAGCGCCGGCCTGGCGCTGCTCGTGCCGCTGCTGGTCGGGCTGCTCTTGACCCGCGCGCCGGCGAGCGTGCAACTGATCCGTGGCGTCGGGCTGCCGTTCAACGTGTTGCCGGATGACAGCGTGTCGAACCCGCTGCAGATCAAGCTGACCAATCGCTCGCGGACCGAAATGCAGTTCAGCATCTCGATCGAGTCGCCCAGCGGCGCGCATTTCGCGACCGCAGTCGCGCCACTTACGGTCGCGCCGGGCCGCGAGCGCACCGAGAGCCTGCTGATCGTCACCCCGCGCTCCGCGTACGTCGCCGGTCATGCGCAGGCCACGTTACGGATTGAGGGGTCCAACGGTTTTGAGAAGCGCGTCATGCACGAGCTGCTCGGGCCGGGCCTGCGCGTGCGCTGAGCCGCGAGAACAGGAGCAGTTGTGGCAACGCTGGTGGCTTCGTCCGTCCCGCATGCTGGCAAGCGCGCCTGGCGCTGGCCGGCGATCGTGCTGGGGCTGCTGCTGCTGCAGATCGGCACGTCGGCGCTGATGATTTACGTCGCGACCAGCGACGCGTCGTTCGCGGTCGAGCCAGACTATTACCGCAAGGCGGTCGAATGGGATCAGCGCGCCGCGCAGCTTCGCGCCGAGCAGGCCCTGGGCTGGCGAATCACGTTCGATCTCTCCGCGGACGCGGACGCGCTGCAGCGCCGCCTGCTCACCGCGCGCGTCTTCGACGCACAGCAGCAGCCGCTGCGCGGCGCGAGCCTGCGGGTGCGCGCCTTTCATCACGCCCGCGCGGCGGACGCGCTCGAAGCTTCGCTTCATGAGTCGGCCCCGGGCGAATACCGCGTCGCGCTGCCGCTGATGCGCGCCGGTCTGTGGGAATTTCGCTTTGAGCTGACGAGCGCGTCGCGGATTTTCTCGCTGCGGGAACTGCGCGAGCTGGCCGCACCCGCCAAGGCCGCGCCCGCGACCCCGAAGGCGACGCCATGAGCGCGCTGTTTTTCGCCGTGCTGCTCGCGAGCCTGCTGGGCAGCCCGCACTGCGCGGGCATGTGCGGGCCGTTCGTCGCAATGACGATCGGCAGTCGCGCGGGCGACAGCGCCACCCGGATCGTAAGCCAAGCCGCGTATCACGGCGGCCGGCTACTGACCTACACGCTGCTCGGCGCCTTGGCCGGCGCGCTCGGCGCCGCGTTGGACCAGGCCGCGGCCCTGGCCGGCATCCAGCGCTTCGCCACGGTGCTGGCCGGCGCGCTGATGATCGGTTTTGGCAGCCTGGCTCTGCTGCGCAGCCTGGGCCTGCGGATCCCACTGCTGCCGCGGTCCGCCAGCCTGCAAAACGCGGTATTCGCCGGCCATCGTGCCGCGGCGACGCTCGCGCCGACCGGCCGGGCGCTATGCGTCGGCTGCATGTCGACCCTGCTGCCCTGCGGCTGGCTCTATGCGTTCGTGATCACCGCCGCCGGCACCGGTGGCGCGCTGCGCGGCGCGTTGACCATGCTCGCCTTCTGGCTCGGCACGCTGCCGATCCTGCTGGTGCTCGGCGTCGGCTTCGAGCAGATCAAGCACGCCCTGGGCCGGCGCGGCCCGCTGATCACCGCCGGCTTCGTCGTGTGCATCGGCCTGCTGAGCGTGACGCAGCGCTCCGGGCTGGCATCGCTCGATGTGCACGCCAAAGCTGCGACGCCGCCCGAGTCGCTCTCGGCTGCGGCGGAGCGTGTCGCGCAACTGGATAGCCATGAGATGCCCTGCTGCGATCATGACGACTAACACGCTGCCGACTTCGGGCCTCGAAGCTTGCGAAGCAGCGCTCTGCGCGCATTGCGGCCTGCCGGTGCCCGCGGGCCTGCTGCAGGCGGATGCGGCGCAGCAGTTTTGCTGCTCGGGCTGTCGCGCCGTGTACGCCGTCATCCACCAATGCGGGCTCACCCAGTATTACCGCATGCGCGAGGCGCAGGGCGCCGCGCCGCGGGCCGCGCGGCAGAGTACGCGGCGTTTCCAGGAGTTTGACGATCCGGCCTTTGCCGCGCTGTACGTGCGAACTCGTCCCGACGGGCTGCATACCGCCGAGCTCTTCCTCGAAGGCGTGCATTGCGGTGCGTGCGTCTGGCTGGTGGAGCGCCTGCCGCGCGTCGCCGCGGGCGTGATCGAAGCGCGGCTGAATTTCCGCCGCGCGCTCGTGCGGCTGGTCTGGGATCCGCAGCGGGTGCGGCTTTCGCAGGCGGCTCGGGCGCTGGACACGCTCGGCTACGTTCCACACGCCGCCCGCGATGCGACAGCCCGAACGCTGCAGCAACGCGAGGAGCGGCGTCTGCTGCTGCGGATCGCGGTGGCCGGGGCCGCCGCGGGAAACGCCATGCTGCTGGCCTTCGCGCTGTATGCCGGCAGCGCCAGCGGCATGGAGCGCGTCTACGAACAGCTCTTCCGCTGGCTAAGCCTGCTGGTTGGGGCGGTTTCGCTGGTGTGGCCGGGCAGCACGTTCTTCCGCGGCGCCATCGCCGCGCTGCGCACACGCACCGCGCACCTGGACCTGCCAATCGCGCTGGCCCTGGCTGCCGGCGGCGTAGCTGGCGCGGTCAACACGCTGCTCAATCGCGGCGAAATCTACTTCGACTCGCTCTGCATGCTGGTCTTCCTGCTGCTGGTCGGGCGCTGGTTCCAGCGGCGTCAGCAGCAGCAGGCCGCAGACGCGGTCGAGCTGCTCTTTTCACTGACGCCCGGTGCCGTACAGCGCGTCGAGCCCGACGGCGCAGTCAAGGATGTGCCGATCGAGGCCGTGCGCCCCGGCGACCTGATCCAGGTCCGCGCCAGCGACACCATCGCCGTCGACGGACGCATCGAGCGCGGACAATCCAGCATTGACCGCTCGCTGCTCACGGGTGAATCCGAGCCGCAGGAAGTCGGCGTGGGTGACAGCGTCTGCGCCGGCACGCTCAACCTCGCTTCGCCGCTGCATGTCCGGACCGAGGCCGCCGGGGCGGCGACGCGCGTCGGAAAGTTGATGGAGCTGGTCGAGCGCTGCGCGAAGCAGGCCGCCCCCGTCGCACAATTCGCGGACCGCCTGGCCGGACGTCTGACGCTCACGATGCTGGCTTTGGCAAGCCTGACGCTGGGAATCTGGCTGAATATTCGACCCGAACACGCCGTCGATCACGCCACCGCGCTGCTGCTGGTCACCTGCCCGTGCGCGCTGGGACTAGCCACTCCGCTGATCCTGACGGTCGCCATCGGCCGGGCCGCGCGGCGCGGCGCGATGGTCAAGGGCGGCGTGGTATTCGAATCGCTGGCGCGCGGCGGAACAATCTGGCTCGACAAGACCGGCACACTCACGGAAGCGCGGCTGCATCTGAGCGCGTGGATCGACCTGCGCAGCGCCGCGCACACGGCCGGCAGCGCGCGACCCGACACGCAGTCCGCGTGGCTCAAATCCGCCGTGACGGCGCTCGAGCGGCAATCGCTGCACCCGATCGCGCGCGGATTCTGTCGCGCCGCCGGGAAGCTCGCGGCGCCCGAGTTCACGCACGAAGTCCGCGACGTGCGCCAGCACCTGGGCGGCGGAATCGAAGGCCGCATCGACGGCCAGCGCGTCTGCGTCGGCTCGGCCGCCTTCGTCGCGACGCGCGGCGTCGAGATCAGCGATGCGTTGCAGCAGCGCATCCGCGAGGCAGCGGCCTCCGCTCAGACGCCGGTGCTGATCACGTTGAATGACCAGCCCGCGGCGCTGGCCTGCATGCAGGACAGCGTGCGGCCCGATGCCCGCGCCGCGGTGCAGCAACTCCGCGCTCGCGGCTGGCAGGTTGGGATCCTCTCGGGCGACAATCCGCACGTGGTCCGCTGCGTCGCACAAGCGCTGCAGATCGAGCCCGAGCGGGCCCGCGGCGGCGTAAGCCCCGAAGAGAAACTCGCACAAGTGCAGGCCAGTCGCACGCACGCCGCCCACACGGTCGTCATGGTCGGCGATGGCGTGAACGACGCCGCCGCGCTTTCCGCCGCTAGCGTCGGCATCGCGGTGCACGGCGGCGCGGAAGCCAGCCTGGCGGCGGCGCATGTGTACCTGAATCGCCCGGGTCTGGCGGCGATCGTCGAGCTGATCGATGCCGGCCGACGCGTGTTCCGCACCATTCGCCAGGCGATGCTGATTTCGCTCTCGTACAACGCAGTCGCCGCTGCGCTGGCGCTTACTGGCGTGCTCACGCCACTGATGGCCGCAATCCTGATGCCGATCAGCTCATTCAGCGTGCTGACGTTGGCGCTGTCTTCGCCGACGTTTGTCGCCGCCGCTGCGCGCCGGGGTGAAACATGTCCGTGATCTTTGTGGTTCTACCGCTGGCGATCCTGATGGCGGCCGCCGCGCTGGTCGCGTTTGCGTGGGCCGCCCGGCAGGGGCAATTCGACGATCTGGACACCGAGGCGATCCGCTGCGTCTTCGACGATGACCCCGCCGCCGCACCGAACAAGCCCGACCAGCGCCCCCGCCGCTAATTCGACACTCGCGATCGAAACGGTCAGACCCAAATCAGTTGTTCGGATCCGGAATCTGGAATCGTCCCGGTGCGATGGAGATGCAATCGAACGGGGTGACCCCGTCGCGGTCGACGTACGCAAACACGTAGTACGTCCCTGGTGCCAGCGACGCCGGAACCTGGAACGAGAAACTGTCCGAAACCCCGTCATCCTTCGCCAGCCGGTTGCTCAGGATGGTCGTCTCCGCCGCGTTGGTCTCCGCAGCCTCGTTCGGCGTCGCGTCGTCGTCGTATACCAGCCGCACGGTCGCATCCGTGCTGCCATCGTTGTCGCGCCACTGAATTCGCACGAAGCTGCCCGCACTGACGGATTGCTGCGTCGCCGGCTCGAGCACGCCGATCACCGGCTGATCGGTGGCGGCGCGGCGGAAGATCAGCCCATCCGCCTGCGAAGTACTGGGCGTGCCCGACCCCGTGTCGACCACCAAGACCGGGCGATAGAGCCCGTCGGGCAGGGCCGCACCGCTGACATCCGTGCCGTTCCAGTCGAAGCCGTCGCGATCCGTGTCCTTGCCGATCAGCCGCTGTTGCAGAATCGTGCGTTCGTTTCCGTTGGTGTGGTTGTCATCCGTATCCATCTTCAGGTCGATCAGCACGTCCGCGTCCTGGTTGAAAGTCAGATCCAGCCGGAACGTGGCGCTGCTCGTGAGAAAGTCGCTGTCGGTATCGGGCTCGACGATCTTGGTGGTCAGCGCCGTCGGCAGGTCGGTGACGACCAGCTTTGCAAGGCCGCGCACCACCAGGTCCGGGTTGACGTCGTCGTCGATCACGGCGAAGAGGTTGTACGTCGCCGAGGCGACGCGCGTGTTGTCGGAGTTGTTGCCGTTCCAGTCAAACGAATCGACCTGAGCATCGTCGGGCAGATCGCGCTCGAGGATTTCGATTTCGTTGCCGCTGTCGTGATCGAGGTCGGGGTCGATGCTGAGGCGCACGGTGGCGCCGCCCTCGCGATCGGAGCCGGACCAGCGAATGCTGATGAAATCGTCGTCCCCGCCATCGGTGGGCAGCGCGGTATCCACGAACGGCGCGGCGAAGGCGAATTCCGGCCGCTGGTCGATGGTGATTCGGCCGGGCGCGGTGGCTTCGCCACGCAGTGAATCGCTGGAGATTTCCGCGCGGATTGAGTACGAGCCGCCGGGGAAATCCGCGGTATTCCAGATCGCGGTGCGCGTCGCCGTGCCGGCGTCGATCCGTTCTCCGCCGACCAGGATCGTACGGGTCAGGTCGGTGCGTGACTCGACGAAGACGCTGACGGTCGCGATCTCATCCGTCAAGTTGGATGCAGTCCAATCGATTGCCACAACAGTGCCTTGCGGGACGGTACGGCTGGCCGAAGGCGTCAGAACGCTCACGCCCAGCTCGATTCCGCGATCAATCTCGCGTCGATCGAGATCGAAGAGCGGCGTGCACGCCGGCAACAACAGCACAGTGAGTGTCAGCAACCAGCGCACGCGCATTCAACCACCTGCCTGACTCACGGACATTATCGGCATCTCTGGCCGGCTGACCCAAACCGAAGCGACGCCCGACCGAGTCCATTATTCGAGTCCGGCACGCTCGGTCAAGTCGCACGCGGTGGCGGCGCTTGCCGATGTGACTTCAGGCCCGCGCCGTCGCGACGGACACTCGCGCCCGCGGTACGATAACTCGCCTTTAGACAAGGCCTGAGGATCGAACGAGATGAACTACCGTGCTCTGGTCGGCCTGTCGCTGCTGCCGCTGCCCGCGCTACTTGGCAGCGCCGGCTGCTCGCCGGAATTCGTCGCGAACCTGTTCGAGGAGCGCAGCGGAAACATCAGCGTCGTGTTCATAAACAACACGACGGCGCGCGCGATCTTCTCATTCGGGACCTACGATGCGCTTGATCTCGACCCGCCCGGCCCGGCCAGCCTCGAGCAACTGCGGCTCGGCGCGCTGAGCTCCAGCGCCGCCGTCACCCTGCCCTGCCGCCGCAACTTCGCCGTCGGCACGCAGGATTTTCTGGACCGCGTCGTCGCTGTCCGCGGCGATCAGACTGCCGATTTCGACGGCGAAGCGTTCGACGACATCGTCCGCTTCTCGAATGCGGCGGTCGGGTCGGATGCCGAGGGTCTGCCGACAGCGGGCAATGCCGCGGGCCGGGAGCTGCGGCTCGGCGCGGAATTCACGTGCGAGGATCGCATCTTGATCACTTTTGAGCCAGACGCGACAACCGCCGGGGGCTTCCGCATCGACGTCACCGTGATTCAGGACGAAGAGACGCCGTAGCCGGCACCACCTCGCGCTGGGTGACGCTGCTTCGTGCCGTCTCGGCGACCTGCGACTATGCGACCCAGCCCCAAGGCCGAGACTCGGGCTATTGGGTGACGCGCTCGGCCCGCTCGAGCACGACGTCTTCCACCGGCACGTTCTCGAATCCGTCGCGCGTCTCGACTTGCACATCCGCAATGCGATCCACCACGTCCATGCCCTGCACGACGCGGCCGAAGACAGCGTAACCCGGGTTGCCCGCGCGGAAATCGAGATCGGGGTTGTCCTTCAGATTGATGTAGAACTGCGACGTCGCCGAGTTTGGCTCGGTCGTGCGGGCCATCGCCAGCGAGCTGCGCACGTTTTTCAGCCCGTTGCTGGCCTCGTTCACGATCGGAGCGCGCGGCTCGCTGCGCTCCAGGCCCGGCAGAAAGCCGCCGCCTTGCACCACGAAGCGCTTCACGACGCGATGGAAAATCGTGCCGTCGTAGAATCCGTCGTCTACGTAGCGCAGAAAGTTGTTGACGCTGATCGGCGCCTTGTCGCGATCCAGCTCGAGCACAATGTCGCCCTCGCTGGTCCGCAGCCGCACCCGCGGAAACGGATCAGTCTCCGAGCCGCCGCCCGAGCCCGGGTCCGTTCCAAACTGCGGGTCGGCGGCGAGCGTCACTTCGACGAAAGCACTTTGCGTGCGGCCGGCCGCGTCGCGCACGTCGACGCGAAAGCGCAGCGTCTGGCTGCTGGCGACGGATGGCGCAACGAAACTGGCGCTGGCCGATTTCGAATCCAGCAGCTCGACCGCGCGACCCGACAGCTGATACCAGCGATACGTCAGTTCGCCGCTACCGCCCGCCGTCGCGCTCATTCGCGCGGTCTGACCGACCTCGACCGTCGCAGATTCGGCCTTCGCACTGACATCCAAAGATTCATTCGCCGTCGGCGGCGCAGACGTTGGAATACACGCCACACCCAGCACGATCGCGACCGATAACAGGCTGATCTGTCCCAGTCTCATTCCTTGCCTCGTCATGTCTGGCCGCGGCCGAGCGGCGCTTCCCGATTCTACGCCCGCCGACGAGTCCTGGACGCCCGGCGGACTGGGTGGCGCGCTACTCGGCCTGCGCGTCCTGCCAGGCTTCCAGCCACGCCATTTGGATGGCCTCCAGCTTGGCTTCGTTGCTGGATTTCGGGTCGTCGCCGAATTCCGGAAGCTCGCACACCCAGCGATGCAAGTCCGTAAATCGGACGGAGAGCGGTTCCAGCTCAGGAAATCGCTCCTGCAAAGCGATTCCCAGGTCCTCGCTGTCGGTCCATTTCAGTTTCTTCGGCATGGCACGCTCCCGGACAGTTCGCCCGAATCAAGCCGCGAGCCAGCGCGGTCGTCGGTCGGCGTCGCCGCCTAGCATACGCCTTTACCTGAATCTGCGCGATTGCGCCATCCGTCAAGCTTCCGTTGAAGTGGCGCGATTGGCGGCCGGCCGTGACTGTATATACTTTGCCGGAAAGTCGTCGCGACCTTGCAGGAGTGGCCGCGCGTGTCACATTACATCGCCGAGCCGTGCATCGGGACGAAGGACACCGCCTGCGTCGATGTCTGTCCGGTAGATTGTATCCACCCGCGTAAAGACGAAGCGGAATTTGAGACCGAGGAGATGCTCTACATCGATCCGAGCGTCTGCATCGATTGCGGGCTGTGCGTCGACGAGTGCCCGGTCCGCGCCATTTACGCTGAGGCCAACCTGCCCGCGAACTGGCAAGACTTCATCGCCCGCAACCAGGCGTTCTACGAGGGGAAGTGACGCGCGGCTCGTGCGCGCCTCCGTCTCCGCCGGGATGCCGGTCAGCGACCCGCGGATATCTTCTTACCGCCAGGCTTTCCTCGGCGGCGAATGACCATTTCGGCCAGCCCGTCTACATCGTCATCTTCAACCTGTCGCAGAATGATGGATTGCTCGGTCTTGTCGCGCGCAACGAACCACTCAATCAAGCGCCCAAGCAGCGACTTGATGGTCATGCCGCGCGCGTCGCACGCTTC
This sequence comes from uncultured Planctomycetales bacterium, assembly GCA_964535305.1. Lineage (GTDB taxonomy): Bacteria > Planctomycetota > Phycisphaerae > UBA1845 > Fen-1342 > CAZHTF01. The sequence goes on from CAZHTF010000064.1 coordinate 18,363, forward strand.
ATCCAGAGCCTGTTTCGCCTCAGGCGAGAGGTGCACGCTGACAATGTTGGGCTTTTTGCGCGTTCTGTTCATGAGCACTATGCCTCCTCGATGTAGGCACGAACCGGCTGTGGCCCGCGTTGACGGGATGTTTGGGGCAAGCGTGCGGAAAAAGACGTCGGGGCCGGGCGCACGCCTGCAAAGGTCAGGCGAATGCCCATACCCCGAACCGCGCTCTCCTCGAACACATGGTAGATAATCCCGTAGGAGCCGAAATGTCAACAAGGTGTTAGCATTGTAATCCCCAATCGTTAACATTTTCTTGTCGGTGCGCTCGCAAGGGCCAGGCCAACACCCAGACCAGCGCCGCCAATCCCCGCGGCGTGGGCCGCAGCGGCGATATACTCCCGATAGGGCGTGCCCCGAGGCCGCCGATCCTCGTTTGAAAGGTCGTGATGGAACCCGACGCAGTCGGACGCGCGCTGGAGCAGGCCAATCAGTTGCTGGAAGCGGGCAAAGCGGTCGAGGCCCTTCGCATCCTTGCCAGCCTCAACGACCGAGAGCTTGAAGACGATGAGCGCGTCGAAGTTGGCGCCCTGACCGCCTGGGCGCTCTCCGACCTGGAGCGCGGCGACGAGTCACTGGCGCTGCTCGACAAGCTGCTCGACGAATTTCCCGAATCCGCTCGCCTGCTCGCGACGCGCGGCGTGGTTTGCTCAAACCTGGGCGACCTAGAAACCGCGCGTAGCAATCTCGAGCAGGCGATCGCCGCCGACGCCAGCGACGGCTCGTCCGTCGCAAACCTGGCGCTCGTCTGCGAGCGGCTGCGCGAGTACGACCACGCCCTCGAGCTGTACGAACGCGCCATCGAGCTGGGCGCAGACATCGACTGGGTGCTGCAGCGCCGCTCCGCCGTCTTCACCGAGCTGGGCGACCTCGACGCCGCCAGACGCGAGCTGCGCCGCTATCTCTCGCTCGCCCCGGACGACGCGCCGCAATGGGTCAGCCTCGCGATACTCTTCAGCGACGACGACCGCTTCGAGCAGGCGCTCGAGTGCTACCGCGCCGCCGAGGCCATCGATCCCAACCTCCCGGCCCTGCGATTGAATTGGGGTGTGACCGCGGTCCGCTCCGGCGATCTGCTCGAAGCGCGGCGGCAGTTGCGCGAGCTCGAGCGCGTCGCGCCCGGCGCGGCGCGTACGCTGCTCCTGCAGGCTTTCCTCTCCGAGGAGCACAGCGATGGCCCGCCCGCGGCGGCGCAATATGAAATCGCGCTGCAGAAAGCCCGCGGCGAGGAGCACAACGAGCACGTCTACGCGCTCGAGATGGCGATGGACTATTTCGCGCGTTGCAAAGACACCGCCCGCTGCAAGGCACTGCTGATCGAGGCCTACGCGAGCAACGCCTGCACGGTTGAATTGTGCGAGGCTTTCCGCAAGCTGAGCGGAGCGCATCTGGAGCACGGTGCGTGGTTCAGCATCCTCGTCGAGGCCGACGTGCGCGAGGCCATGATCGACCCGCCGCAGCGCCAGGCGCTCTCCGGGCGCCGCTGCCGCCGCTACGTGCGGAATCTGCAGGTGATCGCCAAAGACCATGACGACGCGCTGGCCCACGCGCTGGCCTTCGTGAAAGGCATGGGCGAGACCGGCGCCGTGGTGCGCGAGTTCGTCAGCGAAGAGCCGATCGACGATGAGTACGCCGGAATCTACGAAGTCGAGGCCGACCGGCTCTACCTCGTCGAAGACGACTCGGCGTCCGAGACCTGAACCGCGCGGCGCGCGTCGATCCGCGGCAACGCCAGATGTGCCGGGATCAACGGCTCGACTCGCACGCGCTCGATCTCGCCGCCACGCCGCACGCGCACCAGCGAGAGCCACGCCGATAGGAAGACCAGCAGCGCCGCGCCGCCGCCCGCGGCCGCGGCGTGCAGCGTGCGATTCTGACCGGCGATTTGCTGGACCTGCGTTTCCCCCAGCTCTAGCTCATCACGCGCGCCCGGCTGCGC
>CAZHTF010000065.1:0-20315 GCA_964535305.1 uncultured Planctomycetales bacterium
CTGGCGCTGGATGCGGACGCGCTGCTGGCGGCGCTCGCGGGCGAGGCGGTCAGCGCCGCGCTCGCGGACGATGTGAACGTCGGGCGGATTTTGGGGCTGAACAGCTTGCCGGCGATTCTGGTGAACGACCGCATCGTGCCGCGCTGGCACCTGGCAGGGGCGAACATCCTGGAGCGGATCATCGATCGCGCCGCCGCCGGTGAGTAGCGGCGCGGCGCTCGCTTCCGACGCGACGCGGCTGCGCGTATCATCGAGTTTTTGGTTTGTGCTGGAGAGGTGCCGGAGCGGCCGATCGGGCACGCTTGGAAAGCGTGAGTGGGGGTAACCCCACCGCGGGTTCGAATCCCGCCCTCTCCGTTGGTGACGACGCTGCTCGTGCTCGTCCTCGTCGCGCTGCTCGCGCTCGCAAGCGCAGTTCGACAACGCAATGTCCGAACTAAGTCTCTGCCCCTCGGCACGGCACCCCCGAGCACTTCTGCGGTCTCTGTAACTGCGCGGCTAGCGTCTTTCGCACTTGCCCACGTCGGCGTATTGCCTCTGCCGCGATTGCCTGCCAGTCCTGACATTCTGGCGCGGCGAATCCTGCGGCGGGGCCAGGCAGTCTGCGCGCGCAAACTGCTACAAAACAAGCACTTCCATAGAGGCGCGCGTACTGGCACGGTTTGTGCCCATCGATAATCCGCGTCGCCGCGTGTTGTGTTGCGGGGCGGCGCGAAGTGCACAGGTGCTAGGAAGTCGAAAGGAGAATCAGATGTTTCTGCCCAGCAAGTTTATCTCTCGCGCGCCGCTGTTGGACATGCGTCGTGAACTGGATCGCATCTTCGACGCGTTCGCGGAGCTGCCCGTCAGCGCAGGCCTGACCGCGTTTCCGCCGGTAAATGTCTTCGAGGACGGCGAGAAGCTGGTCGTGGAGGCGGAGCTGCCCGGACTGAAGATGGAGGATCTCGACATCTCAGCCAGCGCCGACGAGCTGACCATCAAGGGCAAGCGCGTCGAGGAGAAGAGCGACGCGGCGTTCCATCGGCGCGAGCGCGTCATGGGCGAATTCGTCCGTGTGTTGTCGTTGCCGACGGATGTCGACGCCGACCGCGTCGAGGCCACACTGCAGGACGGTGTTCTGACCGTGACGCTGCCGAAGGCTGCCGTTGCGCGGACGCGGAAGATCACGGTGAAGGCGAACTAACACGTCCGCGGATCGCGGCGAGTTTGAACGGAACTTTGACTATCGAACTCTGCGGAATGCAGAAGGAAGTGAAAGATGACTTGTACCCCCATGACGCAGCGCGGCGCGACGCGCAACCTGGCGCCATCGGAATCCGAGCCGACGCATGCCGGGCCGATCTATCGGCCAAATGTCGACATTGTCGAGACGCCAGACGAGCTGCTGCTGCATGCGGATGTCCCCGGCGCGACTGCGCAAGATATTGACGTCCACTACGAACGCGGCCTGCTCACGCTGCACGCGCGCATCGCCAGCCGCCAGGCGGCGACGCAGCGCGCCCTTCAGCGCGAGTACGGCGTCGGCGACTTCGCGCGTACGTTCGAGATCGGCGAAGGTGTCGACGCGCAGAACATCACTGCGGACGTGAGTGCCGGCGTACTAACGCTGCGCTTGCCGAAATCGGCGGCAGCGCGCGTGCGAAAGATCGCCGTCCGCGGGTCGTAAGCGGAGCGTGCGGATTGGCTAGAGCGGTTTCGTGCTTTCTCAGTCCCGTAGTGCCTCGAATTCGGCCCCGCAGGGGCCGCGGAATGTAGCCACGGGTGGAGCGAGGCCCGCAGGGCCGAGCGAATCCCGTGGCTACATTCCTTCGCCCCGTTGGGCGAGAATCGCGCCGCCGCCGACCAGCGACGCAAACCGGCAACCCCGGCAATCTGGCAGCCGCCTGCCGGCGTCGCAATCGGCTGCTTCCCGCGCGCAGACTACGCGACCGGAGAAGAGTGAAATCGCGCCAATCACGGACACGCGCAGCGCCGCCTGTCCGTGCCACCCGCCGTGCGGAATGACGATCGGCGCTGAGCGGCGGCGTTTCAGCCGAATGCGGGCACTCGGGGCGGACGCTGGCGCTTCAGTCTCAGTCGCTTGTGAACGCAGCCTCGATGCGCTCGCACACAAAGTGATACGCGAGCACGTGGGCTTCCTGGATACGGTCCGAACGCGCGTGCGGCACGCAGAAGAGGTGCGTGCACAAAGGGGCCATCGCGCCGCCCTGGCCGGAGAAGCCGATGGTCAGCGCGCCGCGCTGTCGCGCAACGCCCAGAGCGGCGACGATGTTGGGCGAGTTTCCGCTGGTGCTCAGCACCCAGAGCGCGTCCGCCGGTGTGAGCAGCGCCTGCACCTGCCGCGCGAAAACCTGCTCGAATCCAAAGTCGTTGCTGATGGCCGTCAACGCGGACGTGTCGGTGCTGAGCGCGATGGCCGGCAACGCGCGCCGCGCCCGCCGAAAGCGGCCGACCAGCTCGGCGGCGATATGCTGCGCGTCGGCGGCGCTGCCGCCGTTGCCCGCCAGCAGCACGCGTCCTCCCGCGCGGATGATCTGGACCAGCTCAGCGGCGATGCGCTCGAGCGCGGCGCCGGCGTCGCGAAGCTGCGCGATTGTCGTCAGGTGCTGGTCGAGTGTGTCGTTCCAGTCTTGCATGCTGCCGCGCTCTTGTGTCTACCCGCCGCCGCGAATGCGTTCGAGTTCGCGCGTGGTGCTGAAGCCCTCGACCAGTTCGAGCAGCACGACGCGCCCGCCGCGAGCCTCGACCGTCTTCTGTCCGATGACGCCTTTCCCGGCCCAGTCGGCGCCTTTGACCAGCACGTCGGGCTTGAGGTGCTCGATCAGGCTGGCGGGATCGGGCTCGTCGAAGATGACCACGTAGTCGACCGCCTCCAGGGCCGCGAGCATCCGCGCGCGGTCCGCCTGCGTGCGGATTGGACGATCGGCGCCCTTGCCGAGGGCGCGAACCGAGCGGTCGCTGTTGAGGCCGATGACCAGCAGCGCGCCTTGCTCCTTGGCGCGCTCGAGCAGATCGACGTGGCCGGGATGCAGGATGTCGAAGCAGCCATTGGTGAATACGACGGTCTCGCCGCGCTGCCGCCGCGCGTTGAGCTCGGCCAGCAGCTCTGCGACGCCGCGGATTTTCCCGCGGCCGCGGGCGCGGCGTCCGTTCAAATCGTCGAGAATCTCTTCGCGTGAGATCGGCACACAGCCGAACTTGCTCACTTCCAAACCGCCGGCGACGTTGGCCAATTGCACGGCTTCGGGCAGCGCGGCGCCCGCGGCGCAGGCCATGGCTAGCATCGCCAGCACCGCATCGCCAGCTCCGGTGTTGTCGTACACCGCCCGCGGCGTCGTCGGGAAATGCTGCACCTGCCCGTCGTGCCGCACCAGGCGGGCCCCGTCGCGTCCAAGCGTTACCACCAGGTTCGCGACATCCAACTGGCGGAGCAGTTCCAGCGCGGCGCTGTTCAGCTCGTCGTCCGCGAGCGTGCGGCGGAAGCCAACCTCGAGCTCGGCACGATTGGGCGTCAGCAGCGTGGCCCCGCGATATTTTTCCCAGCCGTCTTTGCGAGCCGGGTCGACGAAGACCGGCTTGGAATGCTGGCGCGCGAGCCGGATGATCTCCTGGCACATGTCCGCCGCCAGCAGGCCCTTGGCGTAGTCTTCGAGACAGACTGCGTCGACCTGCGGCATGCAGCGCGTGATCTGCGCGAGCATCGCGGCGCGGTCGTCCGCGCTGGCGGGTTGCACGACCTCGTCATCGACACGGATGATCTGCTGGCGGTGGCGATGCTCGGCGAGGCCGACCAGCCGCTCCTTGGTGATGGTGGGGCGGTCGGCGACACGCCGCAGGCCGCTGGTGTCGCAGCCTGCGTCGTTCAGCAAGGCCAGAACGCGTGCGCCGGTCTCGTCGCGACCCAGCAGGCCGAAGCAGTGCACGCTTCCGCCGAGCGCTGCGATATTCAGCGCCACCGAACCCGCGCCGCCGACGCGCTCCTGGCGTTCGACAACGCGCAGCACCGGCACCGGCGCTTCCGGGCTGATGCGGTCGGCGTCACCGAAGGTGTAGCGATCGAGCATGAAATCGCCGACCAGCAGCACACGCCGGCCGGGCAGGCGCTCGACCACGCGTGTCAGATCGGCAGCGGACGATGCTTGCATGCTGGCCCTACTCAGCCGGGGATCGCGCCACGCGGCGCCCTACACGCACGCGCAGACCTGCTTGGCCGCATCGGTCAGATCGCTGGCGGTGCGCAGGCCGGCGATTTTGGCCTCCTCCAGCATCTTGCGCGCGATCTGCACGTTCGTGCCTTCCAAGCGCACCACCACAGGCACGCGGAAGCCCACCTCGCGGGCCGCCTGGATCAGCGCGTCGGCAATCACGTCGCAACGAGCGATGCCGCCAAAGATGTTGACCAGCACGGCCTTGACCTTGGGCTCGCCGAGAATGATGCGGAAGGCCTCGACGGCGCCTTCGGGCGTGACGCCGCCGCCGACATCCAAGAAGTTGGCCGGCTCGCCGCCGTGAAACTTGATGATGTCCATGGTCGACATGGCCAGCCCAGCGCCGTTGACCAGGCAGCCGATGTTTCCGTCGAGCGCGATGTAGTTCAGATTGAATTCGTTGGCCCGTAGCTCGGCGGCGTTCTCCTCGGATGGGTCGAACATGGCGCTCAGGTCTGGGTGCCGCGCGAGCGCGTTGTCGTCGAAGTTGAACTTGGCGTCGATCGCCAGGATTTCGCCCGTCTGCGTCTGCACCAGCGGGTTGATCTCGGCCAGCGAGCAATCCTTCGCCAAGAACATCCGCGCCAGCTTCAGAATGATGTCCGCGACGGCCTTGGCGTGCGCGCCGCTCAGACCGATGGCGGCGGCCAGGGCCGCGGCCTGAAACGGCAACAGCCCGAGATGCGGGTGAAACCAGGCTTTCTTAATCGCGTCTGGATTTTTCGCGGCGACTTCTTCGATCTCCACGCCGCCTTCGGCGCTGGCCATCATCACCGGTACGCGCTGAGCGCGGTCGAGCACGACACCCAGGTAAAACTCGCGTGCGATCTCGACCGCCGGCGCGATCAGGATCTTTCGCACCTGCACGCCTTGCGGACCGGTCTGCTTGGAAACCATCGGGACGCTCAGCATGCGCTTGGCGTTGTCGGCGACTTCGGCGGCGGAATCGACCAGTTTGACGTAGCCGGCCTTGCCGCGCCCGCCGGCGTGAACCTGGGCTTTGACCACCACGCGCCCGCCGCCGACACGCTGATAGGCCTCGGCGGCCTGCTCGGGCCGCTCGATCACGGCACTGGCGGGCACATTGATGCCCGCGTCTTTCAGCAGCGCCCGCGCCTGGTATTCATGCACTTTCATGCTGATCGGCTCCGATGGAATCCGCCGCGCGGCGGCCAGCACACGATTGCCAAATCAATCGCGCGCAGAAGTGTAACGCGCGGCTCGCGAGTGCTCCAACGCGACACGCGCGGCGCTGCCGGCGGGAGACGCCAACGCGGCGAGCGGCAATAATGCGCGTCTGGCCGCGGCCGGAACTGCTCCGGCGTGCGCCGCGACGGCTTCGAGGCGGACGCATGCTGCGCGAGCTGGTGGATACGGCGCTGCTGGAGGATTTCGTCGACGGGGTCGCCCGTGCGGCGCAGATCCGCGTGAGCGCGTACGACTTGCAGGGCCAAATCATCGCCACCTCGCGCGATACGCTGTTCACGCCAGAGGGCCGCAGCATCGCACCGCTGCGGGCGCTGCCGCAGGCGCTGGCGTTCACACCCGTTCCTGCGCACGACCCGCCGGCGCAGGTCGCCTTCATCACCGAGCCGCCGCTGCAGCACATCATCGCGCCGGTTCTCTTGAATGAGCAGCGGGCCGGGTATGTGTCGGTTACCTGGCACAGCGGCATTCCGCCTGCGCCGTTCGACGCCGATGCGGAGGATGACGTTGAAGCGCAGGCGGCGCGCATGGACGATCGCCCGCTGCGCGTGGCGCGCTGGGCGTCGCGGATGCTCTCTGAGTGGTCGCGCCGTGAAGAACGGCTGCAAAGCGCGGTCGAAGAGGTGAGCCTTTTCGGCGACATTGCCGAGCTGGTCAGCGGCGAGCGCGATCTGCGGCGTACGCTGGATCGCATCGTCAGCGAGACGGCCCGCGTGATGAAGTGCCGCTTCGCCAGCCTGCGGTTGTACGACGCGCGCACCGACGAGCTGACGACCGTCGCGACCTTCAATCTCTCGCCGGAGTATTTGGACAAGGGGCCGGTGCTGCGGGCGTTCAGCGCGATTGACGATGAGGCCATGCAGGGCCGCGTGGTGTACGTGGACGACGTGTCGAACGACGCACGGATCGGCAGCTCGGCCGCCGCGCAGCGCGAGGGCATCGTCAGCGTGTTGACGGCGGGCATGCTTTATCGCGGGCAGCCGGTGGGCGTGCTGCGGGTGTATACCGATCGCAAACGCCGCTTTCGCACCGTGCAGCGCAGCCTGCTGCGGGCCATCGCCGCCCAGGCCGCCACCGCGATCGTCAACGCGCGGCTGCTGCATGAGCGGCTGAAGACCGCCGAGACCGAGCGGCAGTTGAAGCTGGCCGGCCAGGTGCAGTCGCGCATGATCCGCACGCAGCCGGCCACGCATCCGCGGCTGCAGACGGCGCTCGTGTATGTTCCGAGCTCGCACGTTGGCGGCGACTTCTGCGACTTTGTCACGCTGCGTGACGGGCGGCTGGCCGCGGTGGTGGCAGACGTGGTCGGAAAGGGCATCCCTGCATCGCTGCTGATGGCCTCGCTGCGCGGCGCGCTGCGGGCCATGGCCGGGTTCTGCACCGACCTGGGCCAGATCATGCAACTGCTCAACGAGCACGTCTGCCGCGAATCGGCGCCGGGCGAGTTCGTCACGCTGCTGCTGGTCGCGGTGAATCCGCAGGCCGGTCGGCTGACGTACTGCAACGCGGGCCACGAGCCGCTGCTGCTGCTGCGGGCCGGACAGGTGAAGCGCCCGGCCGAGGGCGGGCTGGTGCTGGGGCTCGATACGCAGGAGCGTTACGCCGAGCACGCGCTCGATGTGCTCGAAGGCGATTTTGTGCTGCTGTTTACGGACGGCGTGATCGAAGCGATGAATTTTGAAGGCCGGCTCTTTGGGCGGCAGCGGCTGGCGCTGGCCGTTCAGCGCTTCGGGGCGCTCGCGCCCAACGCCGCGCTGCGCAGCATTCTATGGGACATCCGCCGTTTCGTTGGCCTGGCCGAGCAGGCAGACGATCTCACCATGGTGGGCCTGCGCGTCGTCCCCAGCGCTACAATCGACCCGAGCGCACCGCGCATGCCGCGGAGCGAACCGCGCCCCGCGCCGCGAACGCTGGACGTGTGACCTGCGCTGCGATCGCCGCATCAAACGCTCGGCGACAACTGGAGGACCGCTTGGAATGCGAGTGCATTGGCTGATCTTCGTGCTTGTGGGGGTGTCGGTGGCGCTGCCGGGCTGCGGCACGCGCGGGGCGCACGGCGGCAACGAGCGCGGCGGCATGGCCGAGAGCAGAAAGGTAGATTTGCAGATGGGCGAGAGGATTTCGAAGAGCGGATACGACGTGACGCCGCTGCCGCGCGCCAAGGTGGCCGAGCTGGCCGCCAAGCTGGACAGCGAGACCTTCCGCATCACGCAGAAGGCCGGCACCGAGCCGGCATTCTGCGGCACATTGCTGGACAACAAGAAGGACGGCACGTACGTGTGCGTGGTCTGCGGCTTGCCGCTGTTTTCAAGTGCACACAAGTTCAACTCGGGCACCGGCTGGCCCAGCTTCTACCGCGAATTCGACCCGCAGCACGTAGCCCGCAAGTCCGACAGCAGCTACGGCATGATCCGCACCGAGATCAACTGCGCACGCTGCGAAGCGCACCTGGGCCACGTTTTTGACGACGGGCCAAGGCCAACCGGCGAGCGGCATTGCCTGAACTCCGCTTCGCTCAAATTCTTCGAGAAGGGCGCGGAACTGCCGCAGGAGAGCCGGCCCGTACCAGTCGAATCGTCGCAACCGGCGGCCGCGGCGGGGCAGGGCACGACCGAGGTCGCTTATTTTGCGGGCGGCTGCTTCTGGGGCATCGAGCACTACTTTCAGAAGGGCGAAGGCGTGCTTGATGCCACCAGTGGATACATGCAAGGCGGCTCGAGCCGCCCGACGTATCAGGCGGTCTGCGAAGGCGACACCGGGCATGCCGAGACGGTCAGGGTCGTCTTCGATCCGCGGCGCATCAGCTATCGTCGGCTGCTTGAGGCATTTTTCGTGATGCACAATCCGACGCAGCGCAACCGCCAGGGGCCGGACGTCGGTTCGCAGTATCGCTCAGGCATTTGGTACACCAGTGCCGAACAGAAGCGGCAGGCCGAGCAATACATCGCCGAGCTAACCGAGCGGAATGTGTACGGTGGGCGCGAAATCGTCACGCAGGTCGAAGCGGCCAAGGAGTTCTGGCCGGCGGAAGACTACCACCAGGATTACATCGAAAAGACCGGCCGCGCCTGCCACGTAAAGAATCCCTGGTAGGGCAGAAGCGCCGGCCTCAAATCTCCGGCCGCGTCTTAAGCTGGCCGAGAGCCTCTTCCGCGAGCGGGCACGCGCGTCATGCGCGTGCTCGCTCCGCGCGCAAGCCGCGTGCGCTACGTCGCCAGTCCCAGTTCGGCGGCCGCACCCTGCAACGCCGAGATGCAGTTGCGGATGTGCTCATCCAACGCGATGCCCAGCAGGGCCGCGCCTTCGTCGATATCCGCACGACTGACGGACGCCGCGAATGAGGCTGTCTTGAGTTTCTTCTTCACGCTGGCTGGCTCGAGCCCGGCCAGGCGGTTGGGCCGCACCAGGGCACAGGCCACCAGGAAGCCGGACAGCTCGTCGACCGCGAAGAGCGTCTTGCGGATCGGCCGATCGCGGGGAAACTCGTCCAGGTTCCAGTGTGCGTGTGCCAGGATCGCGCCAATCACCTCCGGATCGACGCCGCGCTCGCGCAAGATGCGCGCGCCTTCACGCGTGTGCTGCGGCGGCTCAGGCCAGCGCTCGTAATCGAAGTCGTGCAGCAGTCCAGCCAATCCCCAGAGGTTTTCATCGGCCCCGGCGATGCGAGCGTAATGCCGCATCGCGGCTTCGACCGCCAGCGCGTGTTTCCGAAGCGATTCGCTGGGCGTATACTCACACAAGAGTTGCCAGGCTTGCTCGCGCTTCATCTGTGCTCCTTGAAGCCTTTGACTGTCGGCACGCGCGCCGCGGCGCAAATCAAACGTTAGCACGACTGCGAGTCTGGTCCATCATTTTCGTTGCGGCGGCAGAGGCGCGCAACGCAGACTCAGGTTTGTACGCCCTGCGCGAATCCGATCCGGGGATCCTGCTGCAGACGTGGCAAACGAGCTGCCAGCAATTCGCGGATTTTGCCCACGGCGGTGCCGCCGCCTCACGGGGTCGAGGCAAGCGCGAGCGGATTCCGCTAGACTCCGCTGGACGAATCGCCGCAAATGCGCGACCGTCGGAAACCGCGGGAAATGCCGATCGAAATTCGAATTCGTCGGCGATTTGCGCGTCGAGCGCCCGTAGCTCAGATGGACAGAGCAGCGGATTTCTAATCCGCTGGTCGGGGGTTCGAATCCCTCCGGGCGCGTTGCAGGCGTCGCCGTACGGGGGCGTCACCTCCGGCGGCGCGATCAGCAGCGAAACAGGCTCGCAGCCGCCGGCCGTATCGGGCGCGGCGGATGCTGGAGCAGGCCGCGGCGCTGCGGTCTGGCATTCTCGGAGCCGCCGGCGATATCTAGCGCGACTCAATGCGTGCGAACGCCGGCGAATTCGCGTTCTGGTGGCGGATATCGGGTCGCGGCGCTTCCACTTTGTGCGTAACACACAATGTCTGATAACATATATTATGTTGCGTTATTGGCCGGCCCACGGGCAACCTTCGGTTGCGTGCGCCACGCCACGGATCGAGACGGCCCGAGCCGATTCCGCCTGGCCTGAGCCTACATCGTAGTTCATCCGCGCGCTCGCGACGGCGTGGTCGGCTCAATACAGCGCGCGAGGCCGGTCCGCCATGAGGCGCCCGGCTGCTCGCGCGTCGAGTGATTTGGTGCGGCTCGCTGCGCGAAGTGCGCGCGGCGTGTTTCGCGAGGCCGCTCCGCTACTGGCAGCGGACGGTCTGCGAGAGCGGGTAATTCAGCGGCACCGGCTTAGGCTTGCCAATGCGCCAGATCCAGTTCGGATTGACGGAGCTCCATCCCGGGCCGCAAAGCTTCAGCGGGTCGGCGGTGATGTAGGCCGCGTGTCCATCCAGGAACGCAAAGCTGAAGCGGTTGAACTGCTTGTGATCGCCGACCACTTTCTGCGGTGCGTTGTTGGCGTAGTCAAACGTGCCGTCCCACGCCCACAGATACGTCGCGTTGAAATTACCGCTTTGGCCGCGGAGCAGCGCCAGCAGGTTCAACTGCCAGCCCTGGCCGCCATTACGCCACGGGCTGGCCGTCGGCGTTCCTGTGTCGGTATAGATGCCGGTGAGGTTGAACTGATAGCTGATGCCGACGTCGTCGTAGGTCGAGACTGATTCGTCCGCAACGTCGCCGGGCGCGAACGTGCCGCGCTGATACGTCCAGACGTCCGACGGGCATTTGGCGACTTCGATTGGCGCCAGGTCTTCAGGCAGCGACCCGATCAGGTATGGATTCAGCGGCTTCTCGCGCGAGGTGTAGTACACCGAACCGGAAGCCCAATTCTGCCAGTACTGGCTGACGTACTTGCCGGCGTACGTCCAGCTCGAGACACCCGAGCCGTTCTTCGAGAAGAACGGGAACGTGTCTTTCTGGTCGCCGAAGTACGAGTAGGACGCGGTCATGATGCTCTTCAGGTTGGCCGTGCATTTGGCCACTTTGGCCTGTTCGCGCGCGGCCGAAAGCGACGGCAGCAGAATCGAGATGAGCAGCGCAATAATCGCAACGACGACAAGCAACTCGATGAGGGTAAAGGCTCGTCTCTTGGACATACGAAACTCCAAACAAGAGCTACACGGGCCACACGCCCGTGGGTCGGATCAGACATTGAAGCGCGCAGCGGACGGCTTCGGGAGAACCTTCCTGGCGGCGCTGTTCAGCGGCCTCGCGGCCGTTCCCTCAGTGCACTTGGTCCACAGCGAAATGTGGCGCCGCGCGCAAACGTTTGATGAACGTCCGTGCGCGACTCCGAATTCTAACCCAGCCGCCGCGGACCAGTCCAGCGAACATGCACGCGCGGCGGATGGATTTCGAGTGTCGAGTTGCGAGGAACGAGTGGCAACCTGCGTTGCGTGGCAACCCTTCGTACGTCCGCCAATCGTCGCTCGTGTGCGCCGCGGACACGTACGGCAACAGGATCATGCTTTTGGTTCGAATGCAAGGCGATCGGGCGACGCGCCGCTAGCGCGCCGCCCGAATCGGTCGGAGGCAATGCTTCGCTACTGGCAGCGGACGGTCTGCGAGAGCGGGTAATTAAGCGGCACCGGCTTGGGCTTGCCAATGCGCCAGATCCAGTTCGGATTGACAGAGGTCCAGCCCGGTCCGCAAAGCTTCAGCGGGTCGGCGGTGATGTAGCCCGCGTGGCCATCCAGGAACGCAAAGCTGAAGCGGTTGAACTGCTTGTGATCGCCGACCACTTTCTGTGGCGCGTTGTTGGCGTAGTCAAACGTGCCGTCCCAGGCCCAGATGTAGGTCGAATTGAAATTGCCGCTCTGGCCGCGGAGCAGCGCCAGCAGGTTCAACTGCCACCCTTGGCCGCTGTTGCGCCAAGGCGAGGCGGACGCCGTGCCGGTGTCGGTGAAAATGCCGGTAATGTTGAACTGGTAGCTGATGCCGACGTCGTTGTAGGTCGAGACTGATTCGTCCGCAACGTCGCCGGGCGCGAACGTGCCGCGCTGGTACGTCCAGACGTCCGACGGACACTTGGCGACTTCGACTTCTTCAAGCGGGCCCGGGACGCTGCCCAGCAAATACGGGTTCAACGGCTTCTCGTTCGCCAGGAAGTAGATCTGCGGGTTGCTGGTCGCCCAGTACGAACTGACGCTCTTGCCGGCATACGTCCAGGACGACACATTGTTGATCGGGCCGCCAGCGTTCTTCGCAAAGAACGGAAAGGTGTCCTTCTGATCACCAAAGTACGAGTACGTCGCGGTCATGATGCTCTTGAGGTTCGCCGTGCACTTGGCGACCTTGGCTTGTTCCCGGGCCGCCGACAGCGACGGGAGCAGGATGGAGATGAGCAGCGCGATGATCGCGACGACCACCAGCAGCTCGATCAGCGTAAAACCTGCCTGCCTGTTGCGCATGGATGCGCCTCCTTCATGGATGTGCCGAGCCGGCCGCAGCCAGTCACCGGCGGACGACTGAGAAATAAACATCTACGCGAATAACCGCGTATGAACACTCACAAAGCGAGTATGTGCTCCCGCAACTGTCACGGTCAAGCAAATCCGCAACAACGCGCGTGCCAATCAGCCGCCGCGATCGGCCTTTAGCGTCATTTCCTCGCATTCTTTACAGATTCCGCCGCTGCCATCCGGGTGATACAGCGGGTGGTGCTTGTTGTGGGTCGTGCAAAACTCGGCCCGCACGTTGGTGTGCGTGCCGCACTTGTCGCAGAGGAACACGAGCGACTTCGAGAGCGAGTCCTTCTGCTTCAGGTATTTCCCATCCCTGACCCAACGATCGACTTCGCGCGGCGTAAGCTGGATCACATTGAGGCATTTCTCGCAAATCCAGGGCGAGGCCGAGGCCGGATCGTTGGGCAGTGTCGAATCGTCGCTGCCGCTCAGGCGCCAGACTGCAATGATTGCGAGCACGGCCGCAACGCCGATGTATGCCATTGTCTTGGGATTCATAGGAATGTCCCGTATATGCGGCGGGAAAGACGCCGCGCCACGGTTCGGTGTCGCGCGCACCCCGCGCACCATCGCCAAACCGTTATTCGTCCGAAACCTGGCCGAGCCTGCGCGCTGCTTGCGACGGGCGCGAAACCTGCGCCGTCGGATATCGGAACTCAGCCTAATTAGATCATATTATGGCGACGTGAAGACGGCAAGGGCAAGATGTCGGGACGGCGTCGCGTGCTGCGGATTGCGCGCGCAGGGAACCGGCCCGACGGAAAACCGCCGGGCCGGGGGTTCCCCAGGTGATGGGGTGAGGCAGTTCGTGCGCCGCGGCGGCGGCCAGCGTTTTGGCAAACTCCGTGCCGCCAGTGGTCCGTCAGACGACACGCGGTACGCGCGGCGGGACCGATTGCGGCTCGCTAGTAGCAGCGGCGAGAGTCTGCCAAGCTGTAGTAATAGGGTCGCGGGCGCTGTTGCCCGATGCGCCAAACCCAGTTTGGATTCAGCACGGTCCAATTGGTGCCGCAGCCCTTACGCGGGTCGGCCGATTGATAGGCGGCGTGCCCGTCGAGAAACGCGAAGCTGTATTTCGAAAACTGGTTGTGATCGCCGACGGTCTGGACGAACGCCGCCCCGGCAAAATCGAACTGACCATCCCAGAACATGACGTAGCGCGACGCCCCGCCCCCGCCCTGCCGCACCAGAGCCTTCATCACTTTTTCCCAGCCGTCAGGCGTGCCCCAGACATCCGACGGGTCACCCGGCGGCGGATTGCTGCCGTTGGCGGTGTAGATCCCGTCCACATTCACCTGGTAGCTGGTACCGACGTCGCGATAGGTCGAGAGCGCCTCGTCCGCCTGATCGCCGGCGGCGAAGTTCGAGCGTTGATACGAGCTGACGTCCGACGGGCAGCGCAGCGCCTCGATCGGATCGTGCGGTCCGACGTTCTGCCCGATCAGGTACGGATTCAGCGGCTTTTCGCTGGCGTTGAAGTACAGGCTGCCTGAATTGTACGTGCGCCAATAGTCGTCCGTCGTAGAGCCGCCGAACGACCAGGTGCAAACGCCCAGGACGGTGCCGGAGCCCGGCGCCGCCTTGGCACGGAAAAAGTAGTTGTCGCGATTGTCCGTGAAATACGAGAATGACGCGGTCATGATGCCGCGCATGTTGGCGACGCAGCGGGCTGCCTTGGCCTGCTCGCGGGCCGCCGAGAGCGACGGCAGCAGGATCGAAATCAGCAGCGCGATAATCGCAACGACGACGAGCAACTCGATCAGAGTGAATGCGCGTGACGCCCGCGGAATGGGTGTCATGGAGGCGTCTCCCTCGGATAAAGGCTCGCGCTAAGGCCGCTCGGAGGCGCGTGGCCTCCGCGGATAAAGGGTCGGAGGGATACGCGGCTGTCCTTCAGATAACCGCGATCCGCGTTGCTTTGTTCCGGAAATCTTCGCGAATATCGGTGTGACCCGCGGTTTGACGGGCCAACGCCGATCGACGCGATTTCGCGCGCTTCAACTCGGCTTCGACGGCTTTCCGCCGATGCGAAGCGAGCGCAGCCAGCCGCCTGGGCGCGGCGCAGGCGTCGGCTCGCCGACGAGCTTGCCGGCCATCTCGTGAATCGCTGCCCGAACCGGGTTGCGCGCGTTGATCGGCTCACCCGCGTCGATCGCCATGTGCACCGAGCGGAAATCGCTCGGGATCATCGCGAAGGCCGGCTTGCGCAGCTCCATCTCGGCGTGCTCTGGTGTGCACGTAGTTTGGTTCTTGCGATAACGATTCAGAACATAGTCGAGGCTGTCGCGGCTGACGCCTTCGGACTGTAGCGTCTCGAGCAGCCGCCGCGCGTTACAGATGCTCGGTACGGTCAGTTGCGTAACAACCAGCAGATGATCGCAGGTTTCAATGGCCGCCCCGGTGAGCGCATCCAGCCGGTGCGGCAAATCGATGATCACCGAGCCGTAGACCATCGCGGCGGTGCGCAGAATCTGCCGGATGGATTCCTCGTGAATGCCGTGGCCCTCGGCGATGGACTCGGGCCTCGCGAAGAGGTGCACGCCGAAGGGCGTATCCACCGCGGCCTTTTCGAGCAGAAATGGGTCGACGTGCCCGGCGCTGGCCATGTCTCCGACCGTGAACTGCGGCTTGACGTTGAGCGCCAGGGCCGCGGTGCCGAAATCGAAATCGAGGTCAAAGAGCCCGACCTTGGTCTTTGAAACGGCTGCCAGCTCGACCGCCAGGTGGCAGGCAACGGTGGTCGCGCCGACGCCGCCGCTCGCGCCGATGACAGCGACGATCCTCCCACGGGCCTTGACCGCGACGGGCTCATTGACCGCGCGGCGCAGCGCGAGCACCAGGTCGTCGGCGTCGATTGGTTTCTGCACGATCTGCTTGCAACCGGCGCGCTGCGCGGCGAGCACAACGTCCAGATCCTTGGTCGCGGTGATGCCGACGACGCCAAGCTGCGGGCACACTTCGAGGCATTGCACAAGCGTGTCGACCGCGGCGGGCTGGTCCAGATCGAGCACGAGCAGCGCGACCTCCAGGGTACGGATGCTGGTAATCAGCTCGCGCCGCGCGTCGGGCCTCGCGGCGATCACGAACCCTGGAAGGTTCATGGTCGCGACTTCGGGAACTTGAAATGCGCAGATGGTCTTTTCCACGCGGCAACTCTCCGTGCGCCGTGCCCGGACGCAGCGGCCCGGGCGGATCGGCCCCCGTTTGCATCGGCTGCCGGGGATCGGACCATAAAGAAGCGCGCTCCTGCCGCTTTGCGGACCCGCAATCGCGATAACTGCAGCTTTTGGCACGAGATGCGCCGCGGATTGAAGTCGGCCCGCCAGCGTGCCGACGATGACGTTACGGCCGCGGCTTCGCGATCGGGATCGGAGGCGTTGGTGTCCGCCCAACTTGCGCTCACCGCTGAGACGGATTGGAACGCATTTCTCGAGAGCATCGCCAAACCCCGATCTGGGGCCCTGCATCGGCGGACGGAGCCGCGCTACGAGGTGCTGGTGGGTCAGGTGCTGTTGGTGTACGTGGTTGATACCGGAATGAAACGGCTGACCGACAGCGTGGTCGTTCCGCTGATGCAGGTGTCGCAGCGTGGCCTGATGGTGCGCAGTCCGATCGAATTCGATTTCAACACGCGGCTGGCGATGGAACTGACGTACTTGCGCGACGCGTTCTGCCTGCTCGGACGAGTGAAACACTGCACCAACACCGTCGGCGGCTTCAAGCTCGGCATTATGCTGGAGTTCAACCCGGTCGTCAGCGTCGCACCGTAGCGCGGCCGCGCTGCGCAGCGATCGCAGGCATCAGCGCTTCGCGTCGGCGAGCGTAATCACTTCGCGCAGATCGATCGTGCCTTCGTACAGCGCCCGCCCCACCACCGCGCCCAACAGTCGAATCTCCAGCAGCGCGCGAATATCATTCACGTCCGTCACGCCGCCCGACGCAATCACCGGCGTGCTGGCAACCGAGACCAACGCGCGGATCGCTTCGATGTTCGGCCCCAGCAGCATGCCGTCGCGCCCGATGTCCGTGTAGACGATCGCCGCCAGCGGCCAGCCCGCGACCGCCTCGGCCACGTCCGCGGCGGTGCGCTGCATCTCGCGCCTCCAGCCGTGCACCGCCAACTTGCCCAGCCGCGCATCGAGCCCGAGGCAGATGCGCTCGCTGAGCGCAGGTTGCAGACACAGCGCGCGGAACCATTCCCAGTCTTCGAGGGCGCGCGTGCCGACGATGACGCGCGTAGCGCCGGCCTGCAGCGCCTGTGCGATCGAGGCTTCGTCGCGCAGCCCGCCGCCGAATTGCACCTTCAGCCCGCATGAGGCGATCCGTTGCAGCGCGTCGAGATTTGCGATGCGGCCGTCGCGGGCGCCTTCGAGATCGACCACATGCACCCAGGTCGCGCCGCTCTCGCGGAAGCGCTGCGCGACTTCTACCGGGTCGCGCTCGTACTCAATCACCCGGTCATAGCGCCCCTGCACCAGCCGGACGCACTTGCCGCCCAGCAGGTCGATCGCCGGAAGGATCTGCATGACCTGACGTCCTTCCAAACGCCACGTGCTGCCCTGCGACGCCCGGCGGAGCGATCCGTTGGTGCGCTACGGCCGAAGCACGGGGCACGAATCGAGCGTCCGCGAATGCGGCTTACTGCTCGACGCGCATCGGCGTCGCGTCGGACGCCGGCCGCAGCCCGCCGGTGTCCACGCTGGGCGGGCGAACGGCCAGGATCTGCACGCGTCGATTCATGGCCTTGTTCCCGCGATTGTCATTCGGCGCACGCGGCGCGAATTCACCCTGTCCGCCAGCAATGACGCGTGACGGATCCAGCCCCATGCGATAGAGCTCGCGCACCACGGCCGCCCCGCGGTTCACGCTCAGATCCAGATTGTCATTCCATCGATCCTTAGTGCGCGCGATCGGATCGGTGTCGGTATGGCCGATGACCCAGACGTTGCGATCGCTGTAGCGCGCTCGAATCTGCCCGACAATATCCTGCAATTTGGTGCGGCCGGACTGTTTGACCGTCGCCTGGCCCGAATCAAACAGGATGTCTTCGGAAATATTAGTCCAGGCGTACGGGCCGGCCTCGGTAAAATCGCCGACCTGGGTGGGCGTGGCGCGCGCGGCGGAGCGATTCAGATCGTCGTACATCTGCTGCAGTTGCAGCGCCCGCTGCCGCGAAGCGTCCGCGTCCGCCAGGGCCTGCTGCAGGCGCCCATTCAGATCGCCGCGCTCGGCTTCCAGCCGGTTAAGCCGGTCCTGCAGGGCCTGGATCTGCATGTCGCGCGCGTCATCCGCGCAGCCGACCAGCCCCGAGAAGAGAATCAAACCCAGTCCACCGATCGCCAATCGTGCCGTGCGTGCCATGGTCTCGCTCCTGGGCCAGCGCGCCTCATGCGCGCCCCGCTCGATCCGTCCGCGCCGACCGGCCCACCGTGGCCGGTCATTTCCCGCGCACAATAAGCATTCTTGCCCGGGATGCAAGCCGGGCTCGGTTGACGAAAACGCGGCCCAGCACTAGTTTGCCAGCCGCAGTTGATCGACGCCGCACACGGAGCCCCCATGCGACCCATTTCCTGTCTGCTGAGCCTGCTGGCCCTGGCGAGCGCGGCGCAAGGCCAGGCCGATTACATCGCACACGAGCCGCTCGAGTCGGCCGGTTTCGTGAAGCTCTGGCAGTTGCAGCTTCCGCTGGAAGCTGGTCAGGAAGTGCGCGACGCGTACCAGGTGGAGGACGCGCTGTACGTCGCGACCAACGACGGTCACGTCTACGCGCTGCACACCGACAGCGGCGCGCTGCGCTGGATGCGTGAGGTGACCACTGGGGGCTATCGCGTCACGCGGCCCAGTCACGTTGGCGACCGCGTGGTCTTCGTTACCACCAGCCAAGTCACGCAATACGACCGTCTCAGCGGCGAGCCGATCCGCCGCTTCAACCTGCGGTTTCCGGCTTCGTCCGGCAATGTCAGCGACGGGACGCACTATTACTTTGGCAGCCTGAATCGCCGCTTCTACTCGTTCGATGTTCAAGCCGATTTCGACACGTGGAAAGCCGGGACCAATGGCTCGATCCTCTCGACCCCGGCGCTCTTTGGCGAATACCTGTTTGTCGCCAGTGACGACGGCGGCGTCTACGCCTGTGTCGCGGCCGACAAGCGCTTTCACTGGCAGACCTCCACCACCGGGCCGAACACCGCGGACCTGGTCGCGGACGAGCGCGGCGTGTACGTCGCCTCGCGCGATCGCTCGCTGTACTCGCTGAACCTGGTGAACGGTCGCGTGCAATGGCGCACGCGGCTCTCGGGGCCGCTGCTGGTCGCGCCCGTGGTCACGCCTGAGACCGCATATCAATTCGAATCGTATGACGGGCTGGTCGCGATCAACACCGGGTTGAAGGACATCGAAGAGCGCGTCCGCTGGCGCCTGCCGCGCGGCCTCTCAATGCTGACGGTGCTGGAAGCCGCTGCAATCGTGCTCACGCGCGACGAGGCCATTCTGGTGGTGGACAATCAATCCGGCGCTGTGACGGCTGAAATCTCCGCGCCGGGCTTCAACCTGTGCGTCCCGCGGCCGACGGAGCGCAGCATCCTGCTCGTGTCGCGCGATGGTCGCATCTTCAACGCCAAACCCAAGGGCGCCCCGCTGGTGACGCGCAGCGACCTCCGCAAGGCCATCTACGGCGCAGACGCGACCGCCACAACCAGCACGCGCCCTGCGACCACGCGGCCCAGCGCGCCGCCCGCGGCCGACAGCAGCCGCGCCGCGCCGCAGGGCCCGCCCGTCGGCGGAAAGTCCAAAGTCTCGCGCGATTACGGCCGCGGCAGCAGCCCGGGTGCCGGCGAGAAACCCTGATAGACACCCCAATGACGCCCCCGCAACGTGTGCGGCGTGCACTGCTCAGCGCCCATGAAAAATCCGGCATCGTAGACTTTGCACGCGCGCTCGCCAGCGAATTCCAGACCGAAATCATCTCCACCGGCGGCAGCGCCGCGGCCCTGCGTAGCGCCGCAATCCCCGTCACGCTGATCGAGGAGCTCACTGGCTTCCCCGAAATGCTCGGCGGTCGCGTGAAGACGCTGCATCCGCGTGTGCACGCGGCCATCCTGGCGAATCGCGACGATCCGCAGCATGTGGCGGAGCTCGCTGCCGCGGGCATCCCGCCGATCGACTTGGTGTACGTCAACCTCTATCCGTTCGCGCAGACCGTCGCGGATCCGACCTGCACGCCGCAGCAGGCGCTCGAGATGATCGACATCGGCGGCGTGGCGCTGCTGCGGGCGGCGGCCAAGAATCACGCGCACATCATTGTCCCGCCGACGGCAGCCGAGCTTTCGTCCGTGTTGGCGCTGCTGCGCGATGCGACGCTGACGCAGGACGACTGGCGCCGCATTCGGCACGAGTACGCCGCGCGCGTTTTCGAGCTGGTGGCCGAGTACGACGCGCAGATCGCCGCCTGGATCCGCGGCGCAGCGCCGCGCCCGACGACCCTGCAGCTCGAGACACGCGCTGTGTTGCGATACGGTGAGAATCAGCAGCAATCCGCCGAGCTCTGTGAGCTGCGCGGCGCGGCGCCGCGGCTCTCGCTGCTGCACGCCGCCGAAGGCATGCGGCACAGCGTCCCGATGTCGTACAACAACTATCTCGACGCGGATGCCGCGGTGCAGCTCTGCGCCGAGCTGAGCCGCGCCGCCCTGGCCCTGAGCGCGACGGGCGCCGCGCCCGCCGTGTGCGTCTTCGTCAAACACAACAATGCCTGCGGCGTCGGCGTGCACGCGGACGCGTACGAGGCGTATCGACGGGCGTACTTGGGCGATCCGAACGCGGCGATGGGCGGAATGCTGGCCGTGAATTTCAGCGTGGACGTGCGCTTCGCGCAGCACGTGCTGACGACGTTCGCCGAGCTGGGCAAACCGCTGCGCGACGCGAACGCCTCCTACGCACCCGGCGGGTTTTTCTGCGAAGTCTGGGCCGCGCCGCAC
>CAZHTF010000066.1:0-19658 GCA_964535305.1 uncultured Planctomycetales bacterium
CCGCTAGCCAGCACCTTCGCCAGCCCCCAATCGACCACATGCACCTCGCCGAAAGCGCCGACCATGATGTTTGAGGGTTTCAAGTCGCGATGAATCACGCCGCGGGCGTGCGCGTACGCGATCGTGTCGCAGACGGCAGCAAACGTGCGGACAAAACGGACGCGATCATGGCCGGCGTCCGGCCGCTGATTCAGCAATGCCGCCAGCGTCTGCCCGCGCACCAGCTTCATCGTGAAATACGGCCGATCCGCCTCGCCCAGCCCCAACTCGTACACCGGCAGCACGCCCGGGTGCTGCAACTGACCCGCGATCTGGGCTTCCTCGACAAAGCGGCGGATCATGGCCTGGTTGTTGTCGTGGTCGCGGCGGAGCGTCTTCATCGCCACGTCGCGGCCCAGGTCCAGGTCGCGGCTCTTCAGCACCACGCCCACGCCGCCGCGGGCCAATTCGCCCAGCACCTGGTAGCGCACGTGCGAAGCGGCGCGGATCAGCTTGTGCGACGTGCTGGTCGCGACGGGCGTGTGCTCCTCGGGCGCGTCGCGCAGCGAAATGTGGCTCTCAAAAGCGATCCGCTGTGCCAGCGTGGCGACGACGTTTGAAGAGCCGCGCGGCGGACCGAACGCGACGCGCATGGCCGCGTCGAGCGTGTCGTCCGCGGGCGTTTCACTGCGTAGATCGCGATGTTCGCTCATGTTTGCGTCGCTCCGCATTCCGCCAGCCGAGCTCGCCCGCCGCGCGTGATGCGGCGCGGGCGGCCGGACTCGCCGGCGCGACAAGACAGGTTCCTGCCATCCGCAGAATTCGCGGCGGATTCTTCAAATTTTTCTGCGCAGGCCGGCGAGATGGCTCAATCGGCGAGGATCGCGAGCAGCTGGACCGCCTCGGCCTCCAGGTCGGCGTCGCGGTCGGCGTGCAGCGTGCGCAGGACGGCTAGCAGCGCCAGCCGAAACTCCGCCCGGGCGCGCGAATATTGATGATGCAATTGGGCCGCGTCGACCCCCCAGCGCTGCGCGACCTCGCGAATCGCCAGCCCCTCATGAAAACGCAGACGCAGCAGCTCAACCCGCCGTTGGGCTTCAGCCCCGCCGACCGCCGCGGCGCTCTCCATCTGCAGCGCGACTTGCCGCAGAATCGCCGTGGCCCAGGCGCGGTCAAAAATCTGCGAGCTGCGGGTCTGGTCGGCGGCTTGCTCCTCCAGCGCGCTAATCGGGACCGCTGGGACGCCGCGCTGCTGCCTGGCTTCACAGCGCAGCGCAACGTTGCGAACCACGCCGAAGAGAAACGCGCGGAATCCCCCGCCGCGCTCGCGTTCGGCGCGTTGCAGCACACCGCCGCGACGAAAGCACTCGACGAAGACATCCTGGGCGGCGTCGTCGATTTCGCTGGCGCGGCGGGTGCCAGTCCAGCGCGCCGCGAGGTAGGCCTTGATGACCGGTCCGTAGATGCGCGCGAATTGTTCACGGCTGGGCAGGTCGCCGCCAGCGGCCGCGTCGATCAGCGTCCAAGAGGTGTCGCGCGGGTCCACGAGGCGCCGGCCTCGATTCGGGGATTATCCGCGCCGCGGCGCTGCGGCCCGCCCGACGACCCAGCCAATCGCCAGGGTCAGCAGCGGGAGCACGATGATCCCGATGATGAAGTACAGGAAATTGTTGGTCAGAAACAGGCCGTACGATGGGGCGAAGCCCTGCAGCGCGCCGGCCACGACCGTTCCCGCCAGCGCCAGCGGAATCAGCGCGCCGCCGATGAGCAGCCCGTCGAGCATGCCCTCGCTGGCGTCGCCAGCCGGCGCAGAAATCGGCACGAGCACC
This sequence comes from uncultured Planctomycetales bacterium, assembly GCA_964535305.1. Classification (GTDB taxonomy): domain Bacteria; phylum Planctomycetota; class Phycisphaerae; order UBA1845; family Fen-1342; genus CAZHTF01. Next base: position 1,809 of record CAZHTF010000066.1, read on the forward strand.
TCGCCACCGCTGGCCGCTTCGATCGCGGGCTCTTCTTCCTCGGCTTGGTCCTCAGGCTCCGCGGCGGCGGGCCGCGGCGGCGTCGGTCGCGCTGGTCTGGCGGCGGCTTCCTCTTCGCCGGGATAAATCTCGTCAAGTAATTCGGCGCCCAGCGACGTATCGTCGGCTTCGCGCGTCAGGTCCAGCAGCCCCGAGCCGCTGCCGGTGCCTTCGAGGGCAACCTGGTCCGTCGCGCCGGTGGTGATCTGCGTGCGGGCCAGCGGATCCGCGTCGATCTCGACTTCATCTGCATCGAATACGCCGATCCCGCTGTTGGAAATCTGCGTGCCTTCCTTCTTGCGCTGCTCGTCATCCATCGGCTCAAGCCCGATGATGCTGGTCCCGCCCTTGGTGCCCAGCGAGGGCAACTCGTCGTCGGCGGACTCGAGCACGATCTCGCCGGTGTCGCCCGAGGATCCCGCGCCGCGCGTCAGCTTTTCAACGTCTTCGGCGCGGAAGAAGACTTTCCCGGCGTCGCGAAATTCACGCAGCGCGCCTTCGCGCACCAGCCCGCGAACGTCATCCGCGTTCTTGGAGAGCTTGGCACACACTTCTTCCAGCGAGTAGAAGGCCTTTTCGGGCATCGATCACTCCGTTCCGGGCTATTCGATCCGGGATTGTCGATCTCTTTTCGCTACGGCAGTGCAGTGCTGGGCTTGCGCTCTGTGCTCTTTTCGTCGCCGGCGGCGGCGGTCTGGCCGCGCTGCTGAGCCACGAGCTCCTGCACGGCTCGAAAATCCGGCGCGGCACAATTGAAATCTTGCAAATAACGGTCGTATATCCAGGCGCGTGCCGACATCAACCGCAGCTTCCGCGCGCCACCGATCGAATCGATTTCATAGCACCAGATCGTTCCCTGGTCCACATCCAACATGAAAAGACCATAGCGATTTGCGTCGATCTGGCCGGTGAAGGCGTACACGCCGCGCGCGCCGGCGAGCGGCGGGGATTGAGCAAGCAGCCGCGATTCCAGGCCCAAGCCATCGCGCGACACGAGAATTCCGAGCGCGAAAGCAAGCAGCAGCGCAATCAGCCAAGGCAACGATTTTGATTTTGCCAAAAATTGGCCCATCGATGATCCGCCTTGTGATTCTCGCCCACTGCAATCGCAATCTTACGAAGCTGCTAACGGCCCCGCAAGACGCATGCCGCGCGCATCCGCATCCAGTCTCGTGCCTTACGCGCACCCGGGGGCTGGCGGACTTCAAAATCGCTTATACAATCCAAACCGGAATTGACGTGACCGGGGCAAGGGCGGCCGTGCGGAACGGTCGCCGATTGCGAGCAGGCCGAGTGTCACGCCCAGGGAGCGAGAATCGCGCTGACTGTCGGGGGCAATTTACGCAGTCGGCCAATCGAAAACGCGCACCGCAACCGCCATTCATAACCCATTCATTTGAGGCTCATCCCGCGGTTGTCTGCGTCAGATCGAACTCGCGTCCGGCGTCGCTTGTGAAGTTGAGTTGAGAAGCAGCGTCGTAGAAGTTGTCGTCGCGCCGCGCGCGACGTGAGACCGTTGTAGGCCACCTGCCTGTCCGCTCGCCCCGAATGCGCGGCAAGCATAAGTGCTTGCTTATTAAAACCTTGAAATCGGATCCACCCATGCTCGCGAGCACTGCGCAACTTGCCCAGGGTGAGCTCGGCCTCGTTTTCGCGGCGGTCGTCGGGGCCGCTGTCGGCGCCGCTGGGCTCTGGGCCTGGTTCATTTTCCGGGGCCGCGCCGCCTTGAGCGCCCAGAAATTCGCCGCCGAGCGCGCGCTTGCCGAAGCCCGCGATCGGCGTGAGGAAATCCTTCGAAACGCCGAAGTCGAGGCGCAGCGCAAGCTGCTCGAGACGATGGAACGCTTCGAGCGCGAGACGGCCGAAACGCGCATGGAGCTCAAGAACACCGAGCGGCGCCTCGAAAAGCGCGAAGACTCGATCGACAAGAAGCTCGACGTTCTCAACACCAAGGAGCGCAAGATCGAGGCCACCGAACAGCGCATCGCCGCCGCTGAGCAGGAGGCCGCCGACAAGCTGCGCAAGGCCACGGAGCTGCTCGCCGAGCAGAAGAACGAGCTGCTGCGCGTCTCGAAGCTGACCGTCGACGAGGCCCGTCAGATCTGCCTGCGGCGGATTGAGGACGACGTCGAGCGCGAAGCGGGCAAGATTGTTGAGACGAAGCTGCTCGCGGCTCAGGAAACGGCCCGCGACAAGGCCCGCCAGATCATCGTCGAGGCCATCCAGCGCTACGCCGCCGAGCACACCTGCGAAACCACGGTCGACACGGTGGACGTGCCGTCAGACGACATGAAGGGCCGCATCATCGGCCGTGAAGGCCGAAATATCCGCGCGTTTGAAAAAGCCACCGGCGTGACGGTCGTAGTCGACGACACGCCCGGCCTGGTGCAACTGAGCGCCTATGAGCCGATCCGACGCGAGGTCGCGCGGCTCTCGCTGGAGCGGCTGATCAAGGATGGGCGGATCCACCCGACGCGGATCGAGGAGCTTGTGCAGCAGGTGGCCAAGGAGGTCGAGGAGCGCGTCTACGAAGCCGGCAAGCAGGCCGCGTTCCGCTGCAACGTGCACGGGCTCAATCGCAAAGTGCTCGAGACGCTCGGCCGGCTGCACTATCGCACCAGCTACGGCCAGAATGTCTTGCGGCATAGCGTGGAGGTCTCGGCGCTGTGCGGCATGATGGCCGACGAGCTGGGGCTCGACGGCTCGCTCGCGCGGCGCTGCGGCCTGCTGCACGACATCGGCAAGGCCATGTCTGAAGAGATCGAGGGCACGCACACGCGCATCGGCGAGGAGTTCCTGAAACGCTTCGGCGAGCACCCGGCCGTGCTGAACGCCGTCGCCGGCCACCACGGCGACATCGCCGCGACACACCCGTATACGCCGCTGGTGACGGCGGCGGACGCGATCAGCGCTTCGCGGCCGGGCGGACGGCGCGAGTCGCTCGAGCGATACATCAAGCGGCTGCAGGAGCTCGAGAGCATCGCCACCAGCTTCGAGGGCGTCACGCAGGCGTACGCGGTCGAGGCCGGCCGCGAGGTGCGCGTCATCGTCGACACGGTGCACGTCGACGATCGCTCGTCGCTAAAGCTGGCCCGCGACATCGCCAAAAAGATCGAAGAGTCGATGACCTATCCGGGCGAGATCAAAGTCACAGTGCTGCGCGAGCTGCGGGCCGTCGAATACGCCCGCTGAAAGCGGTGCGCGCTAGGCCGACAGCACGCGAATGTCTTCCGGCTCGGCGATGCCGCCGACGAAGCGCCTCACGTGTGCATCCGCGCACTGCGCCAGCGCGTCGGGCGGGCCGTCGGCGACGAAGCGGCCCTCCCAGAGCATCAGCACGCGATCGCCGACTTCCGCGGCGCTCTTCATGTCGTGCGTCACGACCACGCTGGTCACCTGCTGCTCACGCTGCAACGCGACGATCAGCTTGTTGATCGCGTCGGAACGCTGCGGGTCGAGTCCGGCGGTCGGCTCGTCATAGAGAATCACGCGCGGCGGCGGATCCATCGCCAGCGCGCGGGCGAGCGCCACACGCTTCTTCTCGCCGCCGGAAAGCTGCGCCGGGCGCTTGTGTTGGAAACCCGCCAGGCCGACCAGCTCCAGGCGATTGTCGACAATCTCCTTGATCCGCGCGCGAGCCAGCCGCCGGGTGGCGCCCTCGATCAGCGGGAACGCCACGTTCTCCCCAACGCTCAGCGAGTCGAACAGTGCGTTCAACTGGAACACGAAGCTGATCTGCCGACGGATGTCGGCGAGCTGGCGGTCGCCAAGCCGGTCGATGCGTTTGCCGTCAAACCAGATCTCACCGCGGTCGGGCCGCAGCAGGCCGACGATGTGCTTGAGCAGCACGCTCTTGCCGCTGCCGGAGCGGCCAATGATCACGGTGCATTTTCGCGGCTCGATCGCCAGGTTGACCTGGTCGAGCACGCGTTGCCGTCCGAACGCCTTGCTGACGCCGCGCAGCTCGATGATCGGTTCAAAGCTGTTCGAAACCGCTTGCATCACAGCAGGGATCGGAATCCAAACCAGTATGTATACAGGCCATTCAGCAGAATGTTCAGCATGAAATCCAGCGTCAGAATCGCGATGAAGCTGACCACGAAAGCCTCGGTGCAGGCCTGCCCGACGCCTTCGGCCCCGCCGCGGCAGTGAAAGCCCTTGTAACAGCCGATCAGCCCGATCGCACCCCCAAAGAACAGCGCCTTGAGCAGCCCGGTGCCGACGTCCCAGACCTCGACCACATCGCGCGTGTGCGACCAGTACGGCCCGCTCTCGCCGCCGAAGAACAAGGCGTAAATCCCCCAGGCCCCCATCGCACCCATCAGGTCGGCGTAGGCCGTGAGCAGCGGCGTGAGCAAGAGGCACGCCAGAAAGCGCGGCGTGACGAGATACCGAATCGGGTCGACCCCCATCGAGCGCAGCGCCAGCAACTGCTCGGTCACGTTCATCGTGCCCAACTCGGCGGTCAGCGCGCCGCCCACCCGCCCGGCCAGCATCACGCCCGCCAGCACGGGTCCGAGCTCGGCGGCGATCGTGACGTTCACGATCGCACCCAGCCGGTCTGATAGTCCCGCCGTGTCAAACTGTGACCAGCCCTGCACGATCAAGACCATGCCGACAAACGCCCCGGTCAGCATCACCATCGGCACCGAGAGCGTCCCAATCAGGAAGCACTGCGGCAGAAACCGGCGCCAGCCGTTGAGCGTGACCAGCGTCGGCATCGCGTGCAGCATCGCCATGCCGCTGAAGACGCAGAAATTCCCGAAGCGGACGAAGAGCTTGTCAATCAGCGTGCGCCCGACCGCGGCGATCGGGCGTTCGAGAGTGCGTACGGGCATTGCGCTTCCGCTGGCGGCGCGGCGGGCTCGATCGCTGGCTTTCGCGAGACCGGCAGACGTTCCGGGCTCTGGGAGCGACGACGCGCCGCAGGTATACTAGCATCGGGAGAGCAGGCCCGCTCGAATTGGACGTCGAGCCGGAGTTTTCATCATGGACGGTGACAGCATGTCGCGTTCGGCGCAGCGCCAGCTCGCCCTCCGCATCTGCCTCGCGGCGATCGCGTGGGTCACGGCGGCATTCTTCTGGATAAGCCTGGTCAGCTTCGACCCCGCCGACCCCCCTTCAAACATGGTCTTCCCGGCCAACGCGCAAGTCGCCAACTGGTGCGGCGCGCTGGGCGCGACTGTCAGCTACGCGCTCTTTTACTACTTCGGCGCCGGAGCGTTCGCATTGGCGGCACTGCTCACCTTCGCAGCGCTGGCCTGGTCGCACGCGCGGCCACTGGGCGACGTGTGGCTGCGATTCCTCGGACTGCTGCTGGTGGTCGCGAGCGTCAGCGCCGCCGGCGCGGCGAGCCTGCCGGTCACGGGCTTCACCGTCGCGGGCGCAGGCGGGCTGCTCGGTGGCCTGCTGCACGCGGTGCTGCTGCAAAATCTGCAAACGCTCGGGGCGATCATCGTGCTGGCATCGTCCTTCCTGGTCGGGATTCTGCTGGCCGCGGATGAAGTTGTACTGGCCCTGACGCGCTGGATGGGTTGGGTCGGGCAACGCTCCGCGCCCGCGGTCAGCAAGGGCGGCGCAGCGCTCGCCAGCGCCGGAAAAGCCGTCGCACAAGGCGTCGTGAACGCAAGCGCGCGGCTGAGTAGCCACGTCGGCAGCGCGAACGGAAACGGGAACGGAAGCGGCAATGGCAGCGGCGCCGCGCGGCGCAACGGAAACGGAAAGGCCGGCGGAAAACGCGCCAGTTCCGCCGCAAACGACGATGAGACGGATCCGGATGCGCGCCGCGCAAATGGAAGCAGCGATGCGCGCGTCGACGGCGCGGGGCCCGCGAATTCACAATGGCGCGACCGCAGCGCGCCAAATGCGTTTGCGGCGGCGTTTCAAGCCTCGCTTCCACTCGAGCCGCCGCAGCGCCGCGCGAAGCGCAGCGCAGAATTGACCGACGAAGCGCCGCTGGAAAGCGCAGACGACCTGGAGCGCAGCGACGATCCGGACTCGTCTGCGATCGGGCCGGCTCTGGCACAGTCGAATTCCGCGTCTGAGCCGCTGGTGAACGCCGCCCGCCGGATGCCGGTGAAGGACGTGACTGCCTCGCCGCGGCCGCCGAAGGAGCAGAAGGAGCCGCAGCGGAGCGAGCCTCGTCCGATTCCCAAGGCGCCGTACGTCCTGCCGCCATTGAATCTGCTGGAGGATTCGACGCCTGCGGATCGGCAGGTGGTCGAGATGCTCTGTCGCGAGAAAGCGTGCATTCTCGAGCAGACGCTGAACGAATTCCGGCTTGAGGTACAGGTGGTCGCGATCGAGACCGGCCCGGTCATCACCGTCTTCGAGCTGCGGCTTGCCCCGGGCATCAAGGTCAGCCAGATCGCCTCGCTGGCAAACGACATGGCCCGGGCGCTGAAAGCGCCGGCGGTGCGCGTGGTCGCGCCGCTGCCGGGCAAGAACACGATTGGCATCGAAGTTCCGAATGTCGACAAGGAGAAAGTGCGGCTCAAGGAATTGATTGAAAGCGCCGCCCGCAGCGATTCGGGCTTGCCAATTTATCTGGGAAAAGATGCGTCAGGCCAGCCGCTGGTGCTGGATCTGACGAAGATGCCGCACGGCTTGATCGCGGGCACGACCGGCTCGGGCAAGAGTGTGTGCGTATCGAGCATCATCGTTTCGCTGCTGCTGACGCGCACGCCTGACGAGGTGAACCTGATTCTGGTCGATCCGAAGGTCGTCGAGCTGGCGATGTTCAAGGACATCCCGCACCTGATGTGTCCGATCGTCACGGAGATGAGCAAGGCCGAGGCAATCCTGGATTGGGCCGCGACCAAGATGGACGAGCGCTACGCGCTGCTGGCCGAAGCGGGCGTGAAGGACATCCGCGCGTACAACCGCCTGGGACACGACGAGCTGCGCGAGCGATTGCAGGCCACCGCCGAGGAGATGCAGAAAGTCCCGGTCTACCTGCCGTATATCGTCATCATGGTGGACGAGCTGGCGGACCTGATGATGACCAGCGCCAAGGAAGTCGAGTTTTACCTCTGCCGCCTAGCGCAGAAGAGCCGCGCCGTCGGCATCCACCTGATTGTCAGCACGCAGCGGCCGCAGGCCAACGTCGTCACCGGCTTGATCAAATCAAACCTTCCCTGCCGAATCGCGTTCCGTGTGTCTTCGCGGCTGGATTCGCGGATCGTGCTGGATCAGAACGGGGCCGAGGTGCTGATGGGTCAGGGCGACATGCTGCTGCTGCCGCCGGGCAGCGCCAAGCTGGTTCGCGCCCAGGGCACGTTTGTCAGTGACGAGGAGCTCAAGCGCGTTGTCAAACACTGTCGCGAACAACGCCAGCCAGATTTCCACCCCGAGCTGGTGCGCATGCCCTCGGCCTCCGCTGCTGGCGAGAGCGAGCGCGACGAGCTCTTCGACCAGGCCGTCGATATCGTGCTCGAGACCGGCCGCGGCTCGGTCAGCCTGCTGCAACGGCGGCTGACGATCGGCTACGGCCGTGCCTCGCGGCTGATCGACCAGATGTACGAAGCCGGCATCGTCGGCGAATACAAGGGCAGCCAGGCACGCGAGGTCGTGCTTTCCAAGGACGAATGGGCCGCCATCCGCGGCCAGCGCGATCGCGAAGAGGCCGAAGAAGCCGCCGGCTGATCGCCTCAGGGCAATTCGGGCGCTCGAATCCCTCTGGTTGCAGCGCTACGGAGCGGCGCCGCGCAGGGCTTGCGCGAAATGCGCGCTCGCGGCAGCGCGATTGGCGTCCGGGTCGGCGGCGCGGTACACAATCAACCGATGAACTCCCCATCATGTTGCAACTGAGCCCCACGGAACCACGCATGAACGCTGCCAAGAAAAACATCCAGCGGATCGCCATCCTGACCGGCGGCGGCGATTGCCCGGGGCTAAACGCCGTCATTCGCGTCATCACCAAGGCCGCGATTCTCAAGCTCGGGCTCGAAGTCGTCGGCATCGAAGACGGATTCCTCGGCCTGATTCGCAACCGCATGCACCCACTCACCGCCGACACCGTCTCGAACATCATCACCGTCGGCGGCACGATCCTGGGAACCACCAACAAAGCCGACCCGGCCCGCTTCGCCGTCGGGACCGACGCCAGCGGCAAGCCGATTTTCCAGGACGTCACCGACCGCGTCATCGAGCACCTGCACGAGCGCGGCATCGATCTGCTGATCTGCATCGGAGGCGACGGCACCATGACCGGCGCCGCGAAGTTGATCGAGCGCGGCATTCCTTGCGTCGGCGTGCCCAAAACCATCGACAATGACCTGATGCATTCCGAAATTACATTCGGGTTTACCACCGCCGTGCAGACGGCCACGGAGTGTCTCGACCGGATTCACTCGACCGCGTCGAGCCATCACCGCGTGATGCTGGTGGAGCTGATGGGTCGAAATGCGGGCTGGCTGACGCTGCACGCCGGGCTGGCGGCCGGGGCCGACGTGATCCTGATTCCCGAGATCGCATACGACCTGGATGCGATCTGCGAGCAGTGCGTCGAGCGCTCCAAGCGCGGCAAGCGCTTCACCATCGTCGCCGTCTCGGAAGGCGCCAAGCCGCGCGGCGGCGAGCAGGTGGTCGCAAAAGTCGTGCACGACAGCCCCGACACACGCCGCCTCGGCGGTATCAGCATCGCTCTCGCCGAGCAGATCGAAAACAAGACCGGGCTGGAGACCCGCGCCACCGTGCTCGGGCACATTCAGCGCGGCGGAACGCCGGTCGCGTACGACCGCGTGCTGGCGACGCTGTTTGGGCATCGCGCGATCCAGCTCGTGGCGACGCGTGAGTGGAACAACGTCGTGGTGATGAAAGAGGGCCGTACGGAATTCGTCCCGATCGAAACGGTCGCCGGCCAGCAGCGGACCGTCGAGCTGGACGACCCGCTGATCGGCATGGCCCGCGCGCTGGGCACCTGCATGGGCGACTAGATCGACTTTCGGCTGATATCTCATTTCCCGCCGCGCGCGTACAATTTCGCGACTATGTCGCTGAAGCTGCATAACAGCCTGACTCGCCGACGCGAGCCTTTTATTCCGATCGCGCCGCCGCGCGTCGGGTTCTACAAGTGTGGCGTGACGGTCTACGCCGCCGCGCATCTGGGCCACGCCAAGAGCGCGATTCATTTTGATGTGATGGTCCGCTGGCTGCGGCATTGCGGTTACGATGTGACCTACATTCAAAACATCACCGACGTCGGGCACCTGACCAATGATGCCGACGACGGCGAGGATCCGGTGGTGCGCGAGGCCCGTCGCCGCGGGCTGCATCCGATGGCGGTAGCCGAGACCTTCACGCGCGACTGGCTCGACGACATGGACGCGCTGCACATGCTGCGGCCGGACATGATGCCGCGCGCCAGCGGGCACGTCAGCGAGCAGGTCGAGCTGGCCCAGACGCTGCTGGAGAAAGGCCACGCCTACGTCGTGAACGGCTCGGTGTATTTCGATGTCAGCACGTTCCCCAGCTATGGCCAGCTCAGCGGCCGCACAATCGAGGAAGGCGCCGCGGGCACGCGCGTCGCGCTGCGCAGCGAGAAGCGCCAGCCGGCGGATTTCGCACTGTGGAAGCGGGCCGAGCCCGAGCACATCATGCGTTGGAACAGCCCCTGGGGCGAAGGATTCCCCGGCTGGCACCTCGAATGCTCCGCGATGGGCATGAAGTACCTAGGCGAATCGTTCGACATTCACGGCGGCGGGCTGGACAACCTCTTTCCGCACCACGAGTGCGAGATCGCCCAAAGCGAATGCGCCACCGGCAAGCCGTTCGTGCGCTACTGGCTGCACAACAACATGTGCACCGTAAACGGCCAGAAGATGAGCAAGAGCCTGGGCAACGGAATCGCGATCCGCGACATCCTCCGCAGCGGGCATGCGCTGCTGTCGAAGACGTTCGAATCCGCGGTGGTGCGGCACTTCATCCTCACCAGCCACTATCGCGCCACGCTGGACTTCTCGAATGACGCGCTGCTGGCGGTCGAGAGCGGTTCGCACCGCCTGCGAGACGCGCTGCGCGAGCTGCAGGCCGCGCTGCCGCAATCGAGGATGGCAGCCGCGGCCGCGGCCGAATCCGCCGGATCAGAGAGCCAGGCGCCGCTGGCGCTCGGTCAGCCGCGCGCCTTGGCTGCCGCCCGCTCCGCCGCGAGCGACGTTGTGCGGCAGACGCTCGAATCCGCAGTGACGCGCTTCGCCGAGCATATGGACGAAGACTTCAACTCAGCCGCGGCGATCGCGGTGCTGTTCGAGCTGATTCGCTCGACCACGGCGCTGCTGCGCGACGCGGCGACGGCGCCGCCGGCCGACATTCGGGCCGCATACCTGGTGCTCGCCGCGCTGTGCCAAGACGTGCTCGGGTTTGAGTGGAGCGGCGGCAGCCAGTCGAGCGGCGGGCGGCAGCAGCTCGACGGGGTCATCAGCCTGCTGGTCGAGCTGCGCCAGCAAGCCCGCGCCGCCAAGAACTTCTCTCTGGGCGACCAGATTCGCATGCGGCTGTCGGCGCTGGGCATCGAGCTGCGCGACGGGCCGGATGGCACAAAGTGGTAGCCCGCGAGCGCTGACGCCTACTCCACCGCCGCCGCCGGCGGGGCGAACGTGAAGTCCGCGACCAGCGGCAGGTGATCGTACTCGCGTCCCGCTTCGTCCTTGGCAACGTCGAGCTTCTGGAGGCCAGCTTTCTCCAGGTCTTCTGGGCTCATCTGCGTTGTGTCCAGCGCGAACGCCTGTTGCAGATGCAGCACGCTATCGCTGTACAGAATGTAATCCAGCCGGCCCGGTTTGTACTCCGAGTTGTCGTCGCGCCAGGTCCAGTCGCCCGGTCCCGCGATGTTGTGCAGCGGGCGCGCGTCGGACAGCGGCGTCTGGTCCCAGTCGGGCGCGAAGTCCGCGCCGAATCGCGTTTCGTCCGAGATGTCGCCGGACAGCAGCGTCGTCAGCGGCTGCGGACCGCCGACTAGATTGAAATCGCCCAGGATGATCAGGCCGGTCCCCGGCGGGATTTGCACATAGCCGGCCGACTCCTTCGCATCACGCAGCCAGTTGATGATGCCATCCGACTGCCGCTGCCGCTGCGGGTCGTTGTCCGTCCCGCCGCAGCACTTGTGATGCGTGTTCACCAAATAGAGGTCGGCAGCGAAGCGCTCGTCCGGCAGATCAACGTACGCGATCGCGACACCGCGGTCGGCGGGCGGCTGGGTCTGGTCGCGCGTCAGTTGCAGCGGGTACTTGCTGGCGATGACGTTCGTGTAACCCTGATACGCGTGCCAGCGGCCGCCGTCTGGCAGCGGCAGGATGCGATCCAGCAGCGCCTGCACGTCCGCGGCGGTTTTCCGCGGCGGATCGGACTTCTCGCGATCCTGGGGGTGTACGCCGATCTCCTGCAGCGCCAGCACGTCCGGATCCAGCGCGGTCAGGATCCGCCCAATGCGCGGACTGACGCGCGGATCGACGTCGGGAAACAGGCTGTTCCATTTGACGTTGTACGACACCACCCGCAACGCGGCTTCATCCTGGCGGTCGACAAACGTGCCGCGTGCAGCGCGCGGCGGAAAGGCGCGCGGCCCGGGTGCGCCGGCGATCGGCTTCTCAGTCACGACTGCCTGCGACGCCGCCGGCGCGATGTGCGCCGCTCGCCGCGTATCCGTGGCGGCCGCGGTGGATGATGCTCCTGCTGGCGCAGGCGCGGCGGAGGTGGCCGTACCGCCAGCCGGGGCGATCGGCCGCTGCTCGCACCCAGCCAGCAGTAGCGCGCACATCGCCAGCGGCAGCATCCTGCACTTGCCAAACGCGGAGAAGCGCAGGTGAACGCGCAGCGCCGTCAGCCGGCCGACGACCGCAGCTGACGGCTGATGGACGTGTCGAATTTGTACGAGTCGAGTCATTGCGTCCTCATGGGAATTCGCAAGCGTAGCGTCAGCGGCATGATCGCACATCCGCGGCGGATGGCAACGCAGAACCTGCCGGCTCTGAATTCGACCGGCGCAGTGTAATTGCTGGCCGCTTCACCGCAGGCCAACGCCCACGGTCCGGCCTTCGACTGTCGCGAATCCGCAGCCGCGCCGCGCGGGCCGGCGCGCCGGTACTTGTCGGCGAGGCCGATCCGTAGATAATCACGAATTCGCCCGCTGGTTCGCCGCGTCGCGCTCAGCGCGCACCCCGGCGCCGGGCGGACGCTGGCGGCGTACCCAAGTGGACCAAGGGGTCGGATTGCAAATCCGTTATTCGTGGGTTCGAATCCCACCGCCGCCTTTCAAGCCTTGCCGGATTGATTTTTGAAAGTACCCGCGCGTCCGAAGCCGCGGCTGCATTGAGGCCGCTCTCGCGGCATTCGCCCGCATCCAACCACCACACCGCGAAACCCAAAAACAGGAGCGACGAAGCGAGTGTTCCTCGCGCCGTCGCTCATCGCAGAAAGGAGAACCGTCAAGCTCCGCGGCAGCCGACCACTCAGCCCACCAGCCTGTCAGCCGGCACGCCGCGCGTTTCTCAGCGGCCGATGCTGGTCAGAATCGCCTCCGCCTGGCTCAGAATCGAACGCACGTAATCCGGATTGTGCACGCCCAAGCTGCCGTCGTTGAGCGCGTAGTAGTAGAGGAAGCGGATCTTCTTCACGTCGTCCGTCACGCTGGCCTGGTCGCTCGGGCCGCCATTGGTTCGGTATTCCCAGGTGTTCGTCGCGCCCAGCCGCGTGCGGATGCCGTCAAGCCGCGTCTGCACTTCGGTCTGGAACGTCGCCTTGGCCGCGGCAGCCTGCGCCGCCGACGGGTGGCAGCCCGACGTCGCGCAGCTCTGCTCATTCACCTTGAACGTGTGACCCGAGATCGCCGGGGCAACTTCGCTCTGGAAATCCTGGCGGTACATGTGACAGGTCGCGCACTGCTCGGGCGCGAAACTGTGAATCGAAATGCGGCTCAGCACCAGCGGGTCCTGGTCCTCGGGCGTCGGCATCTCGCCCACAAACACGTTGGCCTGATTGCTGTGGTGCGGCGGACGCGAGGTCTCCTGCCAGGTCCGGCCACGATCATGGTGGCACTGCCCGCACAGGTTGAAGCGGGCCGGGTTGGTGACCGCATCGATCGTGTTGGTCGGGATCGGGTTGGTCACTTCCGGGAAGCGCAACTGGAAATCGCGGCCGCTGTCGGGCGTCGGGGCGTTGCCCGTGCGCCGGTGCGGATCGTGGCATATCGCGCACTCCACCGCGTGCAAGTCCGCAGTCGGCGTGCCCTTCAACGCGTCATCCGCCACCGTTTCGGTGTTCAGAATTGCGCGATAGTAGAAGTCGCCCGAGTGGCACTTGCCGCACGCGTTCAGGCTGGTCCCGTTCGAGAAGCTGGTCGCCGGCGAAGCCGTCACCGCCGCGTGTCCCGCGGTTGTCCAGTCCTCGTACTGCGGATGATGCGAACCGGTGTGACACGTGCCGCACACTTCGGAGGCAATGTTCTTCTTCGGGCGCAGCGTCTCGTCGTTAACGTTCTCAACGTGATCGCGGCCTGGCCCGTGGCAGCTCTCGCAGCCCACGCCGGCCAGATCGTTGGTCGTGGCGCGATCTTTCCAGCCGCCTTCCTGGCCGAAGCCAACCGTGTGGCAGCCGATACACTGCGAGTTGCCGGCCTGGCCGATTTTCTCGAGCGATTCGTAGGCCTTGGCATGCAGCGTCTGGCCCCAGTTGGTGTGCACGTTGCTGTGACAGGTCGAGCAGCGCTGTGAACCGACGAATTTGCCGGTCAGCCCGCTGTTGCCGGTCGCGCTTGTGCCGCTTCCGTCGCCACTTCCGCTGCCATCGCCGCTACCGCTGCCGGATCCAGATCCGTTGCCACTTCCACCGGAGATCAAGTCGTCCAGCACGGGGCAACCACCGACGCTCGGCAAGAGTAGTACGGGCAGAATGACGAGTGCGAGGAGTGTTTGAAAACGCGGGATGCGCTTCAGGTGGGTCATGGGCGTTGTCCTTCCCAAGAGCCGATGTGCAAAATCCGCACCAGTCGATCGGCGGTCCAAACTGGCGCTGATTGGCCCAGCGCGGTGAAGTGAACACCCGCCTTGCATGCTAGCCAATCGCATTCCAAATTCCAGAGGCTGTGAAAGAAAAAAACGTCGCGAAAAATCGCAGCGAAACCGTCCGATTCAAACAGCAATCCGAAACTGCCACGCCCTCCTCGCGCGGCACGAATCCTGTATGTTCAAATCACTCTTTCTGCGTCCGCACGAAATCGAGGTCGCATGCGCGTCACCGCACCGCTGATCTGCCTGAGCCTCGCGGTCACGGCCCTGGGGCAGGATCGCGAGAATTGCCTTTACTGCCATCAGTTCCCCGGGCTCTCGCGCTTCGACGTAGACACGCAGCGCGTGCGGCTCTTTTACGTCGACCCCAGCTACATCCACGCGATGCGCGGCCCGCACGCGCGGCTCGCTTGCGGCGATTGCCACACGCCCGCCGCGTTCAGCGTGATCCCGCATACCGCGGCCGCGCGGGTCGACTGCACGCAGCAGTGTCACATCGTCAGCTCGAATGCGCTGCCGCGGCGCTTTAGCCACGAAGATGTCGCCCGCCGGCTCGAGCAGAGCAGCCACGCGTTCGAAAAGCTCGCCCAACTCGAATTCTCAGGTGGCCGGCTGCTCGAGCCGGGTCAATCGCAGTGCCTTTATTGCCATGATGAGCCGCTCTTCCGCCGCCACGCCGCGGCCAGCGGCCTGCGCAATCTGTCCACCGCTTCCACCGATCGCTGCGACACCTGCCATAGCACGCAGATCCCAGTCGACACGTCGTTCGCATTGGCGCACGTCGCGTCGCGGCTGGAGCCGGCCCGGCCGACGCTGGAAGTGGCCCAGGTGTGCGCCGTCTGCCATAGCGACCCCAAAGTGCTGGCCGGCTCGAATTTGCACGACGCCGTCGCTAGCTACGTCCGCAGCTTCCACGCCAAGGCGGCGCTCCTGGGCGATCAGACCACCGCCAGTTGCCTGCAATGCCACGTCGCGTCCGGCCAGACCGCGCATGACATGCTCGGCAAGGCCGACCCGCAATCCGCGGTTCACCCGCAGCGCGTCGCCGAATCCTGCCGCAGCACCGCGTGTCACCCGGGCGCTGACCCTGCGCTGGCGCGCAACGCGGTTCATCTGGACCTGCCGACCGCGCGCGAGACAATTGAATTCGCGGTCGCGGTCGCGTTCATCATTCTGACGATCGTGTCGTTCGGCCCTTCGGCGCTGATTGTCATCCTCGAGTTGCTGCAACTGGTCGTCGGCCGGCATGCGCACGCGGCCACGCATGTTCGGCACGCCGCCGAGAAGATTCTGGCTCGGCCGGACGGCCGCAAGCAGCTTGCGCGCTTCAGTGTCAAGCAGCGCCTGCAGCACTGGGCCCTGACGCTGCTCTTCATCCTGCTCGTGCTTACGGGCTTCCCCATGAAGTTCGCCGACCATGCCTGGGCCAGCGTTACGATCCAGGCGTTCGGCGGACTGCAAACCGCGCGCGTCATTCACCACTGGGCCGGCATCGCATTGGTCATCGGCTTCGCCGTGCACCTTGCCGACATCGTCCGCGGACTGGGCAAGCGGGCCGCCGCCCGCGACGAGGCCGGCAGACCGACCGGCTGGCTGCGGGCATTCATGGAGCTGCCGATCGTGCTCAACGCGCAGGACGCGCGCCGCGCTGGTCAACTGCTGGCCTACCTCGTCGGTCTGCGCCGCGACCGACCACTGTTCGGACGCTTCAGCGTCACCGAAAAGTTCGAGTACTTCGGCGTGCTCTGGGGCACGACGCTGCTGGGCGTCACCGGGCTGGCGCTCTGGGGCGAGCAGATCAGCTCACACCTGCTCAGCGGCCGAATGCTGAATCTGGCGACCATCGCCCACACATACGAGGCGTTCCTGGCGCTGATTCATGTCGGCATCCTGCATATTTACAACGTGCTGCTGGCGCCCGCAGTTTTCCCGCTCTCGAAAGCCACGCTCACCGGCGAGACGCCGCTACCCAAGCTTTGCGAAGAGAACGGCGCATTCGTAATCGAAACGGCGCGGCGCCTGGGCATTTCGGTGGAGCCGCCAAATGCCTGAAGCCGCCAGCGCGAATCCGTCGCGTCCGACGCCGTCGGGCAAACGGCGCTTCTCGTTTCCGGCCGCGCTGCGGTTTCTCCTCAAGCAGTTCGTCCGCGTGTACGCCGCCGCGCTGATTATCCTGATCGTCTGGGTCAGCTTTCGCGCTGTGAACTACCTGGTGGTCTCGCTTGTCACGCCCGGGGCCACCCCGGCGCAGATCTCGGGTGTGCCCAAGCGGCTCGATGCAAACGTGCTCACTGGCCAGCGGCTCGATTGGCTCGGGCTGCAGGCGGTCGAAAACCCGCGCACGCCGCTCTCGCACTACCACCGCTTCGACACCTGGTTCCCAAACGATCGCTTCAACGACTGCACCCGCAGCGGCTGCCACTCCCCGCTGCCGCACGGCCAGCGCAAGGAGCTGCGCGCTTTCCTGAACATGCACGCTACGTCCGTGCACTGCGGCGTCTGCCACATGGAAGCAGCGGAGGCGCCGCTGGCGCTCACGTGGTACAAGCTTGAGGACGGCGCGCCGTCGGCCCCGCCGGCGCTGCTGCGCGCTTTCGCCTGGATCGCGGCGCGCGACGCGGCCCAGCCGGTGGACGCCAGCGGTCAGCAGCAGATCGTGCAGTTGCTGCGTGAGGCCTTTGCCGAGGCGCATGTCGAGCCCAGCCTGCAGCGCATCGCCGACGAGCTGCACGCCGTCCGCCCGCAGAACCGCGAGTTCGCGCGGCTGCTGGAAGCCGCTGGCGACGCGATCGCCCGCGGGCTGCGCGGCGCGTACGGCGCGAAGCTTGCGCTGCGCGACGGGCGCGGTAAACCGATCCTGGGCCACGCGGATACGCATTCCGCCGTCCGCGCGTTCGAGCGCGAGCGCGACACGTCCGACGCCGATCGGCGAAAGACGCTGCTCGCCGCCGTACATCCGCAGAAGCGCGCCGCACCGCTGCATTGCACGGATTGCCACCGCGCGGCCGACGCACTGATCGATTTCAATGCGCTCGGCTATCCGCCGCAGCGCGTCGCGAATCTGACGCGCCCCGGCTTGTTCACGATGATCGAGACCATCGCGGAAGGTGTCCCGTTTCACATGCCGGCTCTGGGTGCGCAGCCCGCGCCGCGCAGCGATGCCCCATGAAAGCCCCTGCGACGCGCTTCCAGAACGGCGCACCCCAGCGCTCACATCCGCACGCTGCTCGCTCTCGGCGGCGGTCGGCGCTTCCGCCGATACCGTCACGAGCGGCGCAGTGCGGTTCGGCGCTACTGCTGCTGCTGTCCACAGCGCCCACGCTTTGTGCGCAATACGTCGCGACGCCGCTGCAGACATTTGAGATTCGCGATCCGCCCTGCCTGCACCTACCGACATCCGTGGCCGTCGCTCTGGACGGCCGCGTGTTCGTCGCGGACGGCGTGCATGACCGCGTGGTCGAGTTTGACGCGCACGGCCAGGTGCTCGCGCTGCTGCTCGATGCCGCCGATCGCCCGCTGCGCAGTCCGCTCGCCGTGCACGTCGACGCTGATGGCGCGCTCTGGATCGCCGACACCGGCAACGAGCGGATTGTGGCGCTGACGCGCGAGCGCGCCGCGCTGCACATTGTCGAGTTTGCCCGCCAATCCGGCCCGCGAATCGACCCGGCCGGGCTGCTGTCAACGCCGCGCGGCCTGTGGATCGCCGACAACGACAACCATCGCCTGCTGCGCTGGCTTACGGCCAGCGCAGCGCTGCCGGAATTCTGCGGCGCTCTCGTGCGGCCCACTGTACACTTTGAGCGCCTCATTG
>CAZHTF010000067.1:0-19495 GCA_964535305.1 uncultured Planctomycetales bacterium
CGCAAGGCGCGAATGGTATCGGGCGCGTCTGGCGCGGCGGCCGCGTCGCCAACGGGCGGGCCGCCCGGGGCTGCGGCGCTCGGCGGCGCGGGCGGAATGTTCGGAAAAATGCTGGCGGCGGGCGCCAATGCGGCGCTCCAGTTGAATGGCGCCAGCGTCGGATCGGGCACGCCAGCGCTGCGCAGGTAGCGCTCGAACTGCTGCTGCGAGGCGAGGAACGCCGAGAACGCCTGGTGAAAATAGCGTTCGACGAATGAGCCCAGGATGTGCTGGTTGGCCTGGATCACCTGGTGCAGCAGCGCCGCGGGGAACAGCAGCAGTTTGGGCGAATCATGCTCGAGGATCATCTGCGTAAGCACCAGGCTGGTGATATCGCCGCCGGTCTGCGAGTCGGTGACCTGTATTACGTCGCCGGCGCGGACCATTTCGTACAGGTCGTCGGCGGTGACGTGCCGGCTGCTGCTGGCGTCATAAAAGCGGCGATTGGGGTACTTGCGGACGCGGTGCAGGATGGGCGCGGTGCTCATTGGTGGCTCCCGTTTTGTGCTCCCGCAGCATTCTAACGCGGCGACTGGAGATCGTGTGGGAATTTTAGTTTACATAACACAAGGCGGGTTAACATGTTACATCGAGGCTGCTTATTTTGTGCAATCGCACAAAAATTGTATTGACGCTGGCTGAGACGCTCGATAGAGTAGTTGGAGAACAGTCAAGGACGCGCCGGTCGACGAGGAAACGGCTGGGCGGGGGCGACGCAAGACGCAAAAAAAGGGAGTTTCAGTCATGGCCGCACAGCACAACGACACCGTCACACAGATCTTCCGCCAGACCAACGAGACGCTGGCCAACTTTTTGAACGCCGGGCTGCAGATGCAGCAGGACGCGTTCCGCGTGCTGGGTCGCACGCAGGTTGAGCCGCTGGCGCCGCAGCAGGTTCGTGGTCGCGTGCACGACGTGGCCGACGCCACCGTGGCGCTGATCGACAAGAATACCGACGAGAGCCGCAAGCTGGTCGACGTGCAGACGCGCGAAACGGTCGAGCTGGTCAAGAAGAACGTGGACGCGTTCACCGTCGCCGACAAGTTCGACGCGGTCGAGGCCAGCCGCACGGCCTTCAATAACACGCTCGAGACCACGGGCCTGCTGATGCGCTCGGCGCTGCAGGCCGGCACAACCATGATCGAGAACTGGTCGGAGTTCGTCACGCACACGACCAACGGTCGTGAAAGCGGCACGAGCACGACCGCCAAGAAGACGCGCAGCAAGTAAGCACGCCGCGCGTTGCAGATTGAAGCTCCACCGCTGCCAGTCGACGCACGGCGGTGGAGCGGGAGAGAGCGCTTGAGCACGACGCCGCAGGGGTCTTCGGCCCCGACTGACGCGTTCGTTCGCTTCTGGACGGATCTGGTGACGCGGATGGCCACGGCGGGCTTTTCGCCGCCGGCCGGGGGATTTGGATTTGCGCCTGGCGCGACGGGCGGGGCGCCGGGCGCTCCGGCGGCGCCGACGCCGGACGCCATCAAGCAGATGCAGCGCATTTTCTTTGACGCGTATGCAAAATACGCGGATGAGTTCATGCGCAGCCCGCAATTCCTGGAAGCCCTGAAGCAATCCATGGATGGCGCGCTCACGTTCAAGCGCCAGATGGACGCGTTCCTGGCCGGCTCGTTGAAGGCTGGGCAAATGCCGTCGCAGGCCGAGTGGGTTGCCTCGGCCACCAACCTGGCGCAAACGCAAAATAAAATTCTGCAGCGGCTCGAGCAGCTCAGCCAGCGCGTCGACGCGCTCGACGGCCGCGGCGACGCGTCGGCAACACGCCGCGCAGGGCCCGCGGCGACTGGTCGTGCCCCGAGCCGCAAGTCGACCAAGGCCGCCCCTAAGGGGCGGCCCGCGGCGCGCCGCGCAGCACGCTAGAGTCGACCGATCGTTGAGAGGGAGAATGCATGAGCGCAGCACCGGCCGGCGCCAACGCCGCGAGCACACCATTTCCGTGGATGTTCCCATTCCCCGGCAGCGAACAGGCCCAGGCCATGTTCGAGCGCGTCGCCGCCATGCCGAAGGTGATGGAGGCCGCCGCGAACGTGAAAAAGGGCGCCACCCCGCACGAAGTCGTCTACACCGAGAACAAGCTGCGCGTGCTGCGCTACCTGGGCGAAGGCGAGCGGCGGTACGCCACGCCGCTGCTGATGGTCTTTGCCCTGGTCAATCGTCCATACATCTTCGACCTGCTGCCCAACAAGAGCGTTGTGCGGCAGTTCGTCAACGCCGGCTTTGACGTGTACCTGATCGACTGGGGCTGCCCCAGCGACGATGACCGCCGCCTGCGCGGCGAAGATTACATCGACGGCTATCTGCACAATGTTGTGCGGCACGTCTGCGAGCGCACCGGCCAGCGGCAGCTTTCGCTGCTGGGCTACTGCATGGGCGGCACGATCAGCGCCATGTACACCGCGCTGCACCAGGAGTGGATCAAGAACCTGATCCTGCTGACCGCTCCGATCGATTTCACGCCGCAGAACAACCTGCTGAGCGCCTGGGCCGATCCGAAGTACTTCGACGTGGATGCGATTGTTGACACCTTCGGCAACGCGCCCTCCTGGCTGCTGCAGACCTCATTCCTGATGCTCAAGCCGGTGCAGAATCTGATCGAGAAATACACGGGTTTCTAC
The DNA here is from genome assembly GCA_964535305.1 of uncultured Planctomycetales bacterium. Lineage (GTDB taxonomy): Bacteria > Planctomycetota > Phycisphaerae > UBA1845 > Fen-1342 > CAZHTF01. The sequence goes on from CAZHTF010000067.1 coordinate 2,670, forward strand.
GAGCGGATGACTGACGAGCGCTTCCTCGAAGAGTTCTTCGCGATGGAGACCTGGATCAACGACAACATCCCGCTGGCGGGCGAGACCTATCGTGAGTGGGTCAAGAACGGCTATCACCGCAACCTGTTGGTCAAGGGGCAGTGGCCGATCGGCAAGCGTCTGGTCGACTTGCGCAACATCACCTGTCCCATTCTGAACCTGATGGCCAGCGAAGATCACCTCGTCCCATGTGGGCAGAGCGCCGGCTTCAACGCGCTGACACACTCAGAGGATTCGCACTCCATTACCACGCAGTCCGGGCATATCGGCCTGGCGGTGGGCAGCCGGCCGCACCGCGAGCTGTGGCCCAAGGTCTGCGAGTGGCTCGCACAACGATCCGACAAGCCGGGCCAGCCGGTCCGCGGCGTGCCGACGCAGCGCCGTCGCGCCCGGCGCGCTCCGCAAACCGCTTAGAAACCAGGTGACGCCATGCACGAGCTGAAGGGAAAAGTCGCCGTTGTGACCGGGGCGAACAGCGGCATCGGCCGGGCAACCTGCCGCGCCATGGCCGCCCGCGAGCTGCGGGCGGTGGCCGCGGTCGATCGCAGCCAGGAGATCGCCGATTTCTGCCGCTCCGAGAACGCTGACCTGGGCGCGGAGCTGTTTCTCCCGTTTGTCGGCGATGTGACGGACGTGTCGTTCCGCCGCGCGACCTTCTCCGATCTCAAGCAGCGCTTTGGGGCGGTGCACCTGTGCGTGCCGGCGGCTGGCATTGTGCGCGACCAGTTGGCCGTGCGGCTCGATAAGCAGTCTGGCCAGGCCAGCCTCTACCCGGTCGAGCAGTTCCGCCAGACGCTCGAGCTGAATCTATTGGCCGCGTCGTATTGGGCGATGGAGATGATTGCAACCATCGCGGAAGAGCGCGCCGCGCGAAACCTGGGGCGCTGGATGCCGCCAGAGCCGATCCAGGGCGCGATCTGCTTCATTGGCTCGGTCTCGTCGGCGGGCAACCGCGGCCAGATTTCGTACGCCGCGTCGAAAGCGGCGCTGGAGGCCGTAACCAGCACGCTCGCGAAAGAAGCGATCTATCACGGCGTGCGCTGTGCGATCATTCACCCCGGCTTCACCGATACGCCGATGTTGAACGCCATGGGCCGCGAGTATCTGGAATCGAAGATCCTGCCGAACACGCAGTTGCAGCGGCTGCTGCGACCCGAGGAAATCGCCGAGGGCATCCTGTTCCTGCTGCAGAACCCGGCGATCAGCGGGGCGCTCTGGGCCGACGCTGGCTGGCATCCGGCGGCGTAGGTCGCGCCGCCATCCGCCCAAACGCGGACGAGCGTAACACAGCAGCTAAGCCGGCATCGATCTTGCGGCGGTCCAGCCGTTGCGCTCCGCCCGCCACGCGAAATACGCACTCCCAAAAATCAATTCCTGCCCGCAATGCCGCCCGTCGATAACGACATATTTCTCTGAAACAGCAGCGTGTTTCCTCTTCCACCAGCACGCCGCACGGGAACGCAACCGTGCGGCGTGACTTTTTTGGTCCGCGTTTGGCGGCAGAAGCGGTCTACTCCTGCTTGCTGTCGCCACGGGCAAAGATGCTTGCGACGTAGTTGAGCACCTCGGTGGCGCTGGTTTCGTTGTAGCCGAAGAACTTGATCAGCCGCTGTTTGACCACGTCGATCTTGGCCTGGGTCTCGTCGTCGACCACGCCGCTGACCACGTTCTTGAGCTTGATCGTGTCGCGGCTGTCTTCGAAGAGCTTCAGCTCGAGCGCCTTGTGCAGCCGCGCGTTGGTGTGATACTCGAACTTCTTCCCGTCCAGGGCCAGCGCCCCGATGTAGTTCATGATCTCCTGGCGGAAATCATCCTTGCGGCTCTCGGGGATGTCGATCTTGTCCTCGATCGAGCGCATCAAGCGCTCGTCCGGCGGTTCGTCGCGGCCGGTGTACTTGTTGCGCACCTTTTCGTGCTGCGTGTAGGCCCTCACGTTCTCGATGTAATTCGCGCACAGCCGCTTGATGGCGTCTTCGTCGGCGGAGATCGCCCGCTGCACCTCGCCCTTAAGCGTGTCTTCGTATTCTTCGCGGACGATGCTGAGCAGCTCCTTGTAGCGCTTTTTCTGCTCCTCGTCGGTGATCAGCGAGTGGTGATTCAGACCGTTCTCCAGCTCGTTCATCACCATGAACGGGTTGATCGCCCGATCCATCTGGGCCTGCTCGCTGACCAGCGCGTTGGAGATCTTGTCCTGGATGTAGCGCGGGCTGATGCCCTGCATGCCCTCGCGCGGGGCTTCCTCGCGCAGCTCCTTGACCGAGTCTTCGGTGAAGCCGGGGATGTTCTTGCCGTCGTAGAGCTTGAGTTTCTGCAGCAGCGTCAGTCCGGCCTTCTTCGGCTCGTCCAGCCGCGACATCACCGCCCACATCGCGGCCACCTCGACCGTGTGCGGCGCCAGGTGCACACCGCGAACCTTCTCCTTGCTGAAATCCTTGTCGTAGATCTTGACCTCGTCCGAGAGGCGGATGTTGTAGGGCACATCGATCTTGATGGTTCGGTCGCGAAAGGCCTCCATCAGCTCGTTGCTCTGCAGCTTCTTGTATTCGGGCTCGTTGGTGTGGCCGATGATCACTTCGTCGATGTCGGTCTGCGCGAATTTCTTGGGCTTGATCGTGTGTTCCTGCGTGGCGCCCAGCAGGTCATATAGAAACGCCACGTCCAGCTTCAGAATCTCGATGAACTCACACACCCCACGATTGGCGATGTTCAGCTCGCCGTCGAAGTTGAAGGCGCGCGGGTCCGAGTCCGAGCCATACATGGCGATCTTGCGGTAATTGATGTCGCCGGTGAGCTCGGTCGAGTCCTGATTCTTCTCGTCTTTAGGCTGGAAGGTGCCGATGCCGATGCGGTCTTTCTCAGAGAGCATCACCCGCCGCACGATCACATGATCGACCACCTTGCGCCAGTCGCCGCTGTAGCGCAACAGCAGGTCTTCAAACATGCGGCGGCAGAAGGGGTCCAGGTCGCCGTCGATGCGGAGCTGCCGGTCCTCGGGCAGGTCGGCGTTGAGCTGCGCGAGAATTTCGCGGCGTGCGCGGCGCGGGATGAGCTTGAGCGGCTCTTCGTGCATCGGGCAGGGGTGCAGCTCGGACTCGCCCTTGTCGTTGGTGACCTTCCAGGCGAAGGAGTAGAGCGCGCCCTCCTCGAGCTGCGAGTAGTACTCGATGCCCTTCTTCAGCAGCCGCACCATCGTGCTCTTGCTCGAGCCCACCGGCCCGTGCAGCAGCAGAATGCGGCGATCGGTACCGTAGCCCTGCGCGGCGGACTTGAAGAAATCAACCAGCCGCATCAAGGCGCTGTCGAGCCCGAAGACGGCGTCGGCGCCGTTGTCGATCGGGTCGTCAAAGAACTTGTAGTGCACGAAGTCCTGCTTGAGGTACGTGTATTTGCGCGTGCCGAAGTGCAGGATCATGTCGTAGACGCGCTGAAACGCGTTGCGCGCCAGCCGCGGGTTGCCCACCACCATGTCGAGGTACTCGTAGAACGAGCCTTCCCAGTGCTGCTGGCGGAACTTGCCGCTGTCCAGGTGCCGATCCACGATCGAAAGCAGAGCCTCGCGCTTCGACATTCCGTTCACTCCCGTGAAAGCCCGCGGCCCATCGGCACGTGGGCTGGATCTTCAACGATGACACGCCGCGCCGCGGACACATCTGTCAGCGGCGGAGCGGCGCGCTTCACAGCTTATCGACCGATCCGGGCGACCGCGTTACCCGTCAACCCGCCCCAGCCTACGCATCTGCGGCCGCCGCGCCCACCGCTAGACTCTGACACTTCGGGCAGGCCTGCGATGGTCCGGCGTCGGCCGGGACAAATTCGCTCTGGCAACTGCGGCATTTCCAGAGCTCGCGGGCGGCGGGCCTGCCACACTTTTCGCAGCGGACCGGAAACCCGCCGGTCACCGCCAACCTGACGCGCTGCGTGGCGTCGCATTCGCCGCAGCGGACGATCGCGTCCCGCTGCTTGGGGACCGCGTGCGCCTCTCCGCGCGAAAACGCCAGGTAAATCCAGGCCGCGCCCGCCAGCAGCGCCAGCCCGACGCCGCCCAGCACCAGCCGTTGGCGAAAGACCTTGCGCGCGTATGCCCCGACCGCGATCTGGCGATCCTCGCTCGCGGCCGTGCGCCGCACGCCGTAGATGTCCTGCCGGGTTAGCGCTCGCTCGCGTGCCATCGCAAACTCCTGCACAATTATACGTCGTGGCGAGCAAGTGCAGCGCGTGCCCAGGCGGGAGATCTTCCAGATGCACTTTCGCAGCGGGATCGGCATCGACATTCATCGCACGCAGGCGGGCCGGGCGCTGCGGCTGGGCGGCGTGGAAATTCCCAGCGCTGTCGGGCTGGCCGGGCACAGCGACGCCGACGTCGTTCTGCACGCCATCTGTGACGCGCTGCTGGGCGCCAGCGGCCTGGGCGACATCGGCGAGCTGTTCCCAAACACCGAGGCCGCCTGGAAAGACGCCGACAGCCGCAAGCTGCTCGCGATCGTGCTCGACCGCGTTCGCGGGGCCGGCTTCGCACCCGTCAACGTGGACTTGACCATCATCGCCGAGCGCCCTCGGCTGAGCGAGCACAAACCCGCAATCCGCAGCAGGCTCGCGCAGATTTTGGGGTTGCCGCCTGATTGCGTCGGCGTGAAAGCCGGCACAAACGAGGGGCTCGACGCGCTGGGCCGCGGCGAGGCGATCGCGTGCTGGGCGACGGTGCTGCTGCAACAGGCCCCGGCGCCGGCGGCTTCGTAACGCAAGCGCCGCAATTGATTGCAACCCTTCGCGCGATGCACCCGTGGCCGGTCGTCCACAACCCGCACAGCCGCGAACCGGCGACGTTGCCAGCGCCGTGCGTTTCCGCAAGAATGACAGGTTCATCTTGACAGGCGCGCTCCGAGGCGCGCCGCGGGCGGCAAACGACAGGAGCGGGCATGAGCACGAGCACGTTGGCGGCGCGAATCGCGGAATGGGCCGAAGCGACCAGTTTCGAAAAACTCGACCGCTCGGTCGTGCACGAGGTCAAGCGCCGCGTGCTCGATTCGATCGGCTGCGCGCTGGGCGCCTGGACCAGCCGGCCGGCGCGCGTCACGCGGCAGGTGGCGCAGGCGGTTCCGCTGGCAGGCGGCGCCAGCCTGTTGGGTTCGAAGCACCGCACGACCCCTGACCTGGCCGCCTTCAGCAATGGCGCCCTGGTGCGTTACCTGGATTTCAACGACACATATCTGAGCAAGGAGCCCGCGCACCCCAGCGACAATATCCCCGCGGCGCTGGCCGCCGGGCAGATCACCTGCAGCAGCGGCAAGCAGATCATCGCGTCGATCGCGCTCGGCTACGAACTGCAATGTCGCCTGTGTGACGCCGCGTCGCTGCGCAAGCACGGCTGGGACCATGTGTATTACGGGGCGCTCTCGACGGCGCTGCTGACCGGCAAGCTCTACGGCCTCTCGCGTGAGCAGCTGATTCACGCCCTGGGGCTGGCAGGCGTGTGCAACTTCGCCACACGCCAGACGCGTACGGGCCAGATCTCAGACTGGAAGGCTTGCGCGTTCTCAAACGCCGGTCGCAACGGCGTCTTCGCCGCCTTCCTGGCCAAGCAGGGGCTCACCGGACCCAACGAGATCTTCGAAGGCCCCAAGGGCCTGTTCAAGATGGTCACCGGGCCGTTCGAGTTGGGCTGGACCCGCGCCCCCGACGATTGGATGATCAACAAGACCTACATCAAGTTCTGGCCGGCCGAATATCACTCGCAGTCGGCGATCGACGCGGCCCTGCAGCTCCGCCCGCAGATCGGCGATGTCGCGAAGATCGACAGCCTGCTGATCGAGAGCTTCGAAGCCGCCGTCAGCATCATCGGCAGCGAGCCGGAGAAGTGGCGGCCGACCAGCCGCGAGACCGCCGACCACAGCATGGGCTATTGCGTGGCGGTGGCGCTGATCGACGGAGACGTGACGCGGTCCTCGTTCAAGGACGAACGGCTGCGCGACCCGGCGGTGCTGGGCCTGCTCGACAAGATCAAGATCGTCGAGACGCCGGAGTGCAACGCAAACTATCCCAAAGGCATCCCGAATAACCTAATTTTCAAGCTGCGCGACGGGCGGACGCTGAACAAGCGCGTCGACTATCCGCGCGGGCACGCCGGCAACCCGATGAGTGACGACGAAGTGGTCGCGAAATTCAAGCGGCAGGCGAGCGGCGTCGTCAGCGAGGCCACCATGGAACGAATCGTGCAGATGTGCATGACGCTCGAATCGCTCGACGACGTTGCGGCGCTGGTCGAGTTTGAGCCGATTGGATAGAGACATGGCCCGCCTGGGGCGCCGCGGCGTCCGCAGAAACGCGGCCGAGAGGCGGTTTCGGAAAGTGCAGGTGCATCATGTCGCAGAAAGCGATCGTTCAGCACAATGGAAAGAGCTGCGAGCTTCCGGTCGTGGTGGGCAGCGAGGACGAAGCCGCGATTGACATCACCCAGTTGCGCTCGCACACCGGGCTGATCACGCTCGACGACGGCTATGCCAACACCGGCTCGTGCGAAAGCGCCGTCACCTTTATCGATGGCGAGCGCGGCATCTTGCGCTATCGCGGGTACCCGATCGAGGAGCTGGCCGCCAAGTGCAGCTTCGTCGAGACCGCGTACCTGCTGATGTTCGGCGAGCTGCCGACGCGCGTACAGCTCGAGCAGTTCGAGCGCCTGATGGGCGCGAACGTGTTCATTCACGAGAAGCTGCGGCACCAGATCGAGGGCTTCCCCTCGGCCGCTCCGCCGATGGCGATCCTCAGCGCCATGGTAAACGCCGCCGGCTGCCACGAGCCGGCCTTTAACGCGGCGGAGGACGCGGCCGCGTTTCTCGAGGCCGCGGCGCGGGTGATGAGCCGCATCCGCACGATCGCCGCCGCCAGCTACAAGATCTCCAAGGGTCGGCCGATCATTTATCCGCGCTCGGACCTGTCGTACACCGCGAATTTTCTGCACATGCTCTTCAGCCGGCCGTATCGCAACTATGAGCCGGATGCGGCGATCATCTCGGCGCTGGACCAGATTTTCGTGCTGCACGCCGACCATGAGCAGAACTGCTCGACCTCGACCGTGCGGATGGTGGCCTCCAGCCAGGCGCCGCTGCACGCCTGCATCTCGGCCGGCATCTGTGCGCTGTGGGGCCCGCTGCACGGCGGCGCCAATGTGGCGGTGATCGAGATGCTCGAGCAGTTGCACAAGAGCGGCGACTCGGTGGCGACGATCATCGACAAGGTCAAGCAGAAGGACTCGAAGGTCAAGCTGATGGGCTTTGGCCACCGCGTCTACAAGAACTTCGACCCGCGGGCGACGATCATCAAGAGCGCCTGCGACACGGTGCTGGCGCGGCTGGGAATTCACGACCCGCTGCTGGATTTGGCCAAGCAGCTCGAAGAGAGCGCCCTGCGCGACCCGTATTTCGTCGAGCGCAAGCTCTATCCAAACGTGGATTTCTACAGCGGCATCATCATGCGCGCCATCGGCATCCCGACCGACATGTTCACGGTGATCTTCGCCATCGGCCGCACGCCGGGCTGGATGGCGCAGTGGCGCGAGGTGCGCATCAGCGGCAAGGGCCGCATTTACCGCCCGCGTCAGATTTACATCGGTCCGAAGGAGCGTGCTTGGAAGCCGATCGACCAGCGCTAGCGTCGGGTTCGCGTGCGGCGCGACTGCGGGCGCTGATCGCGCGCGAATGCGTCGCGTTGCCGGGTGCGATCAATGCGCTATCGGCTCGCGCCATCGCGCAGGCCGGCTTCGAGGCGATGTACCTTTCCGGCGCGGTGCTCTCGAATTCGGTGCTGGGCGTGCCGGACATCGGCCTGGCGACACTGCCCGAGGCCGTCGTGCACGCGCGGCGCTGCGTCGAGGCCAGCGACCTGCCGGCGATCATGGATGCCGACACCGGCTTCGGCGAGGGCGAGGACAACGTCGCGCGGACGGTGCGCGAATACGAGCACGCCGGCCTGTGCGGGCTGCACCTGGAAGACCAGGAATTCCCCAAGCGCTGTGGCCATCTGCCCGGCAAGACGCTCGTCAGCGTCGAGGAGTTCTGCGCCAAGATCGCGGCCGCGGCCGCCGCCCGGCACGACCCGGCTTTTCTGATCATCGCCCGCACGGATGCGCGCGGCGTGACATCTTACGACGACGCGGTGGCGCGGGCGCACGCGTATCTGCGGGCCGGTGCGGACGCGATATTTCCCGAGGCGCTGCAGACGCGCGAGGAGTTTGCGCGCTTCGCGCGCGACGTGCCGGCGCCGCTGCTGGCGAACATGACCGAGTTCGGCAAGACGCCGCTGCTGGCGCTGAGTGATTTCGCGGCGCTGGGCTTCAAGCTGGTGATTTTCCCGGTTACACTGCAACGCGTCGCGATGCGGGCGATGATCTATGCGTGGGGGGTGCTGCGTGCCGCCGCCACGCAGACTTCGTTCATGGACCGCATGCAGACACGCCAAGAACTCTACGATTTGCTTGGATATGACCCCACCCGCAGCGGGTGGATGCGCGGAGGCGGGCATGCCGGACACGGAACTCTATCGACCGGGGCTTGAGGGCATCATCGCCGGCGAGACCATGATCTCGACCGTCGAGCAGGACAGCCTGGCCTATCGCGGCTATCCGATCGATCAGCTCGCCGAGCACGCCAGCTTCGAGGAAGTCGCGCACCTGCTGCTGCGCGGCGAGTTGCCCAGCGCCGGCCAGCTCCAGCAATTCAGCCATGAAATCGACCGGCATCGCAAGCTGCCGGCCGCGGTGATCGAGACGCTCCGCAGCATCCCGCCGGAGGTCCCCGGCATGGATGTGCTCCGCACGGTCGTCTCGATGTGCGGGCATTTTCAAAAGTACGACGGAGAGGATGTCGAGCATCTGTACCAGCAGGCCGCGGTGATCCTGGCGGTTGTGCCGAGCATCATCGCCGCCCGCGTGCGACTGGTGAAGGGCCAGACGCCCCTGGAACCCAAGCCGGGTCTCTCACACGCGGCCCAGACGCTCTACCTGATGTTCGGCCGTGAGCCCAGCGCGCTCGAAACGCGCCTGATCAATCTGACATACGTGCTCTACGCCGAGCACGAGTTTAACGCCTCGGCATTCGCGGCCCGCGTCTGCGCTAGCACGCTCAGCGACCTGTGGTCGGCGATCGTCACCGGCATCGGCACGCTCAAGGGCCCGCTGCACGGCGGGGCGAATGAGGAAGCGATCCACCTGATCAACCAGTTCCAGTCCGCTGACCAAGCCCGTGCCTGGACCGAGGAGGCGCTGGTGAAGAAATCCAAAATCAGCGGCTTTGGGCATCGGGTATACAAGAACGGCGATCACCGCGCGCGAATCCTCGAGCAGGACCTGGTGAAGCTGGCGCCCGGCCGGGCCGACGCGTTCAAGCTGGACGTGTACTTCGCGATCAAGAACACCGTCTGGGAACGCAAGCAGATTCACATGAACGTGGATTACCCCTGCGGCCTGACGTATTACTGGCTCGGATTGCCGATCGATACGTACACGCCGCTGTTCGTGGCGTCGCGTGTCAGCGGCTGGGCGGCGCACTATCTCGAGCAGTTCACGAACAACCGCATCATCCGCCCGCGCAGTCGCTACACCGGGCCGGCGCTGCGCGACTACGTGCCGCTGGCAAAGCGCTAAAGCGCCGGACTGCGGCGCAGCGGCCTTTCGCGGTGCGACGCGCCTCAGAGTTTCCGCCATTCCGCGATCAGCCGCGTGTGACGGGCCAGCGCCACGACAAAGTCGCGTTCAACCGGGCCGGTTTTCGCCAGCAGGACCGCGCCCAGCGCGCGGCGCTCCGCGCGGGTCCAGCGCGCTAGGCCCGGAATCTGCGCCACGACCAGAGCCAGTGGCGGGAAAGGCGCGGCCCGCGCGCTGTCGGCGACTACGCCGCGCGGCACGTCGCACACGCGCCGCAGCAGCGCGTTTGCCCAGCGCGTCGCCCGAGCACGATCGCCATTGAAGCGCTTTCCGATGCAGCGCGTGACTGCCAGGCCGAGGCTGGCCAGATCGGGCGCGATAGGCTGGTAGCCGCGCGTGGCGCTGCGCCGCGCGCCGGGCACATCCAGGTACAGCGGCGCGGTCGCCAGCCGTCGCAGAGTCGCCGGCGGCGAACGATACGCCGCGTCGGCCGCAATGCGCTGCGCCTCGCGCTCCTCCAGGCGCCGCAGCGGCCCGCTGGTCGGGCGAAATCCCAGACGGTAATACATCCAGAATGCGCCGGAGCGGATCGCGTCCGGGTTCTCCTGCCCGAATTGGAACGGCTCCACCAGGAACTGCCGCACGCCAAAGTGCTGTGCATACGTCCGCAGCACCTGTGCGAAGATCAGCGACGATTCGCCGCCGCGAAATTCGGGGAAGATGTTGACGCCGATTTCGCAGCGGCCGCAGAAGAGCCAGCCGCCGCCGTACGCGACCGGCACGCCATTGCGGGCGACGACGTAGCCGATGTAGCTCTCGATCGGCAGCCGGCGCTCGGGCTGCATGCCCAGCAGCGCGATGTCCAGGCCGCGCTCGAGCTGAAACAGCGTCACGTCCTGCTCGTTGGCATACGTAATCGCGTCCGTCTCTGAGCCGCGGACCGCGAGCGTGGCCCGCGCCGCGTCGGTCAACTCACGCCGCGCACGGCGGCTGAGCGCGGTTGGGCGCGGGAAATCTCGCTCCAACAGCTCGGCCAGCTCCGCAGAGCGTGCAATCAGGCCGCACTCGGGCGCGCGGCGCGGCGGGAAGCGCAGCCACGTGCGCGAGGCGCCGCGGCGCTGCAGGCGCCAGCGAACCCGCAGGCCCAGCGGCTCGAAGCACGCATCCAGCAGCGCTGCGCGGCCGTCGCTCTGCTGCAGAATGCTCAGCAGTGTCGCGAGGGCGGGCGCGCCGCGCGTGCCACTCCGCAGCCGCAGCCAGTCGGGCGTGCCGCGGGCATCGTCGCGAAAGCCGTCGACTTCAACATCCAGGAGGCGCCCCAGCAGCGCTTCGAGCGCCGCGGTGCTCTGTGGATCGCGCCAATCGAGCTCAACGCGCTGCGCGTGTCGCGCGAGCAGCCACGCCGCCAGGTCCAGCGACGGGCACAGCGCAACGTGCGTGTCGGCGAGTCCGCTGTTCTCGAGCGGAAGCTGCAAGCGCGCCGCCCGCCGAACGCACTGCGCCAGAACGCGGGTTGCGCAACGCTGCACCGCGACAGACGAGGGGTACGCGCATAGAAACAACGCCGCATCGTGCAGCGCAAGCAGGGCGGGAGCGTCTTGCGGCGGGCGCCGCGCGCAAGCGGCCAGGATCCGCGCTCGTTGGCGATCGGCGGCGGGCGTGTCGACTCGCCGCAACGCGACGAGCCGCTCGGCATCGGTCTGCATGGACCCGAAAAGTAACGCAAATCAGGACCGGGATGCGACTGGTCGCCATGCGCGATGCTCAAGCGCGGTGCGGTCCGCCGGCGGGCGCGTGGGGCGCCGACATACGCCCTCAGCCGTGCGCCGCGCGCGCCGCTTATCAGTCGCCGATTCGTCGAGTCGTGTCGGAGGCATCGAAATACCCGCCGCGGCCGGTGCTCGTTTGCGAGCCGCGGCTCCGGGGTGCAGCCCAGAAGGAGTGTCGAAGGACGCCCGAGTCCTTGCAGCTCGAACTGAAAATCTTGAGAACGCGCGGCGGCAGAACCACGCCCCCGTTAGGAAACGCTACAGCCGCGCGGATATTTCGAATTCGCCCGACTTTTCCGGTCCGCGTCGGGATCAGCCAGCGTTGTGCAGTCGCTCAAGACGGGCGCGGCTCACGAGGTTGTGCGCCAAGCGCGCCGGCTCGGGCAGCCGCACGCGCGTCGCAGCCCGCAGCACCCAGTCCGCCGCCGCGTCGTAATCGCAAAGGTGCCCTGGGCTTACAAAGAGCGGCCGCACGGCCTCCCGAGTCCGCAGCACGACGCCGACCTTACAACGCGCCTGCTCGGGCGCGCCGCGGCCGCGTACCGCAGTCGACCAAAGCCAGGAACGCGCGCCGCGCTGCAGCGCGGGCTCGTCGAATTCGCCGAACAGCCGCGACTTGGCGCAGCCGATGGTCGGCAGCTTCAACCAAAGCCCGAGGTGGCACGCCAGGCCGAAGCGGCGCGGGTGCGCGACGCCCTGGCCGTCGCAGATGAACAGCCGCGGCTCGCTGCGCAGCGCTGCGATCGCGGCGAGCAGCACCGGCGCCTCGCGGAAGCTCAGCAGTCCGGGCACGTATGGGAACGTGAGCGGCAGCGTCGCGAGCTGCGTCTCGACCACTTCGCCGCGCAGTGCATCCCATACGACCACACCGCCGATCGCGGTGCGCTTGTCGGGCGTGTAAGTCGCGTCCAGGGCCGCGATCAGCCGCGGCGCTTCGGTTAGCGGGCAGAGTCGCACGCGCGACGCCAGCTCATCCTGGAGCTGCAGCGCGGCGGCGGGCAGCATGGGCCACTCGTGGAGCCGGGCAAATTTCATGCGTGCGGCGCGACTTGCTGGGCGCGGAATCGGAGCGGCACGGAGCGATCCGACGCGGCCTCGTATCTCAGACGAGCGCCGGGCTGCACTGTGCGCGGAACGTTCGGATCGCCTGGTCGATCTGCTCGCGCGAAACGTCCATATGCGTCACCGCCCGTACGCGCGTCGGCCCGGCGGCGAACATCCAGACGCCTGCCGCGTGCATGCGATTGACGAACTCCTGCGCCGTGCCCAGCCCGGGCTCGACGCCGAAGATCACGATGTTGGTTTCGACCGTCGCCGGGTCGAGCTCGATGCCCGGCAGCGTGGCGATCGCCTCCGCCAGCCGCCGCGCGTTGGCATGATCGTCGGCCAGGCGCTCGATGTTGTGATCCAGCGCGTAGAGCGCGGCGGCGGCCAGTAGGCCGGCCTGCCGCATGGCCCCGCCGAACATCTTGCGGAAGCGGTGGCAGCGCTCGATGAACGCGGCGCTGCCGACGACGATCGAGCCAACCGGCGCGCCGAGGCCCTTGGAGAAGCACAGCGAGGCGGAATCCGCGTGCCGCGTATAGTCGGTCGGCTTGCAGCGGCGGGCGACGCAGGCATTCATCAGCCGCGCGCCGTCGATGTGAAAGTGCAGCTCGCTACGCTTGGCGAATTGGCCCATCTCGGCCACGGCCTCGGTGGTCCAGACCGAGCCGCCGCCGCGATTGTTGGTGTTTTCGACAATCAGCATTTTGGAGCAGGCGAAGTGTGCGCTGCGCGGACGCAGGCAGAGCTCGGCTTGCTTGACGCTGAAGATTCCGCGTGGCGTATCGATCAGCCGCATGCTGCAGCCGGAGAGCGCCGCCGGCCCGCCGGTTTCGTAGTTGTAGCTGTGCGTGGTGGCGTCGGCGATGATCTCGTCGCCCGGCTCGGTGGCCGCGCGGATCGCGACCTGGTTGGCCATGCTGCCCGAGGGCACATACAGCCCGGCCTCTTTTCCGAGCAGCGCCGCGCAGCGGGCCTGCAGCGCCAGCACGGTCGGATCGTCACCCAGCACGTCGTCGCCAACTTCGGCGTTGGCGATCGCGGCCCGCATCGCGGGCGAAGGGCGCGTGACCGTGTCGCTGCGCAGGTCAACGATACTCGTCATAACGATCTCTCCAGGCGCGCGCCGTGCGCTCGACGATCTGCTTGACGCGCCGTAACTCGTCGGCCCGCGCCCGCTCGGGCGCCTGCTCGAAAAAGCGGGCTGGCTTGACACCGCTGACGCCGCAAACCTTGCTGACCGCCTGGTACACCGCCATCCGCAGTCCGTCGTCCTCGCCATCCAGCGCCTCGAGCATCTGCTCGGCGGCCATCGGCGTGCACTTCTCCAGCAGCTTGGCCGACTTCGGGTCAGTCGCGGCTCGCGTCAACAGCTCCTTGGTGCTGGCGCGGGTCGAGAGCACCGCCAGCGTCTCGAGTGCGGCCGTCTTGACGGAAGGATCCAGCTTTTCGTTGCTCAGCAGCTTGATGACCGCCTGGTCCGCATCCAAGATCAGCATGTTCTGCACGCGCTTCAAGCCTACCAGCAGCGCCTTGGTCTGCGTGTCCTCGGCGTCAAACGCGGGCTTGATCTCCTTTGCGAACACCTGGTTGCGGTACTGCCGGTAAACCAGGGCCATCTTCTGCGCCAGTGAGCGCGCGTTCGCCGCGCCCGAGGGCGAAAGCGTGTCGATCTTGTCTCCGCCGGGCGTGGTGAAGACGATCTCCATGTTGGTGCTGGGCGACAGACCCCAGCGCACCAGCAGATCGCGATGCTGGCTGCGCGAAAGCCGCACGGGCACATAGCGGCCGCTCAGCTCGACGACCGTGGCGTCTGAGAACGCGCGCTTCTGATCGCGCTCCACATCGTCAACGCGATCGCCCTCCGCCGAGAGCACCCAGAACATGATCGGCCGCTCGCTGCGCTGCGCCTCGGCTACGGCGGCCCTTGCGTCCAACGTCCAGGAGATGGAGCGGTTGTTTCCAACCGTGTACTGCCCCAGACACAATGACCCCATCAGAAACGCGATCAACATGAGCCAGACTCCTTCGCGGCGCCGCTCGATTGTAATCGAGCGCCAGCGGCCGATGCAGCGATTCGGAGGCGGATGCGTCAGGCACGCGGATGCTCGTGCACCTGCGCGACGCACGGGATCCGCGCCAGGCCCAGAAAGTCCATGCGGCCTTCGGCGGCCACTTCCAGCCGCGCGACCGCGGTCAGCCGATCGAATACGTGCCCTTCGCCGGTCGCGTCGCCAAAGGCGACGTCCAGCGTGTACTCGTCCGGCCCGAGCCCCGGAGCGAGCGCGAAGTGCGCGTGCGACCAGGTGCCGGACTGCAGCCGCGTGAGCGTGCCGTTGAGCCGCGCCAGGTTTGTGCCCCAGACGACGATGCCCATGCGGTTCGTGATCTGGATGCTGACCGTGCCGCGCTCGACCGTGGTCGAGACCGCGGCCAGCACGTGCACGTGAATTGTGTTGTCGAGCGTGAAGTGCTGCCGCGCGCGGCCGGTTTCATCGCGCAGCGCCACCGCGGCCACCTGCACTTCGCCGCTGCCGATCCGCGCGCCCGAGAACGCCCGGACGCGCTCGAACGCGCCGGCGTCGAAAATCTCGCGCAGCGGAAGCGGCAGTTGTTCGAGCGACTGCTGGGCTGAACGTGCGCGGGTCAGCGCGTCGCCGGGCTCGCCGTTGGTGCGCGGCGCGAGCTGCCGCGCTACGCCGCCGGGCGACATCGACTCGAGGTAGAGGTCGGTCGCGTCGATCGGCGGTCCGAGAAAGCGGCAGGCGCCCTGGTGCAGATACAGCGCGCTGTCGCAGTATTTGCGGATCGCGGCCAGGTCGTGGCTGACGAACAGCAGCGTGCACCCGGCGCGGCGCATCTCATCCAGCCGGCGAAAGCACTTCTGCGAGAAATAGATGTCTCCGACGGCCAGTGCTTCGTCAACCACGAAGACATCCGGCTCGCAGTGCGCGAAGATCGAGAACGCCAGCCGCACCGCCATTCCAGAGGAGTAATACTTGATCGGCTGATCGATGTATTCGGCGATATCGGCGAAGGCGACGATTTGCTGTTCCTTGGCGCGGATGAACGACTCGGGCATGCCGATCAGTCGGGCGCTGCCGCGGATGTTCTCGCGGCCCGAGAGCTCGGGGTGAAAGCCAGTTCCCAGCTCGAGCAGACTGGTGACACGTCCGTCGATCTGGTAGTGGCCGCTGCTGGGCGACATCACGCCGGTGAGGATTTTCAGCAGCGTGCTTTTTCCGGCGCCGTTCGCGCCGATCACGCCGAAGAATTCGCCGCGTTTCACCTGGAAGCTGATCCGGTCCAGCGCGGTGAAAACGCGGTGTTCGACTCGGCGGCCGCCGCTGAGCCACTCGCGCAGCCTGCCGGAGGCGCGGTCATAGATCTTGAACTGCTTGGTGAGCTCGCGGACTTCGACCTTGACGCTCATAGCACGTCTCGAATCTCGGCCCGCACGCGCCGCAGCAGCCAGAGCCCGGCCAGGTTAGCGAGCGCCGCGAGCGCCGCGCAAATCAGCCAGCCGCTCCAGGGCACCCAGTCGTTGCGATACACCGCGGATTGGAACAGGCGAATGAAGTGATACGCCGGGTTCAGTCCGAGCAGGTTCAGCAGCCAGGCGTGCGTCTGCTGAAAGAGCTCCTCGAAATAAACCACGGGCGTGAGCCAGAACCAGAGCGACACGCCCACCCCGGTGAGCGGCTGCACATCGCGGAAGAAGACATTCACGCAACTGAGGAACAGGCCCAGCCCAAACGCGAAGCTCAGCAGCAGCAGCAGCGCGGGGATCAATTGCAGCCAGGTCCAGTGCGGACCATCGCCGGCGATCACGACGCAGAACAGCAGAAACACGCTTAGCGATAGCAGCGCGGAGAACAGGCTGCTGACCGCGTCCTGCGCGACGAAGATCTGCTCGGGAATCGGCAACTTCTTAAGATAGCCGGCGTTGCCGACCAGGCTGCCGACGCCGCGCGTCAGCGTCTCGGCGAAGCTGTTCCAGGGCAGCAGGCCCGAGCAGAGAAACACCACGAACGTGACGCCGGGTGCGATCTCGCGCACCGCCGGCAGTTTCTGACCCATGACGACCGGAAAGATCAGGGCGAAAATGCAGATCTGCGCCAGCGGCAGCAAGACATTCCAGAGCATCCCGCCGATGCTGCCGCGATATCGATTTCGCAGGTCGCTCAGCGAGTTGTGCAGGATCAGGCGGCGGTATTTCCAGAGACTGATGACCATCCGATGTGTGGGACGAAACTAGCGAGCCAGGCCGGCAGCGTCAAGAAAGCGCGCGGACCGCCGCGCGCGCGTCGGCGCGTTCCGCGAAACGCCAAAGTCAATGC
>CAZHTF010000068.1:0-18896 GCA_964535305.1 uncultured Planctomycetales bacterium
TCGCGGCTCGCGGCGCAGCAGGCGGCTCGTGTGCAAATTCGAACGGCGGCTCACTCAGATGGTCTACACACTCGACCCGCCAAGAATCGGGCGGGTCGCCGGCGCTGCGATCGTGATTGCCGCGCACCAGCAGAATCTGCAGGGCGCCGCGGCGCGCGCGCCAGGCGGCGCAAGCCTCCAGCAACTGCGGGTGTCGTCCGCGGCGGGCGTGCAGCAGGTCGCCCAGGACGATCAACCGCGTGACGGCGGTGGCGTCCAGCAGCAAATCGAGACGCTCCAGCATGCTGCGAGTCGTGCCGCTGGGTGCCGGGACGCCGGCGTCACGAAACGTGGCGGCTTTGCCGAAGTGCGCGTCGGCGATCAGCAGCGTGCGCGTCCGCGGCCAGTGCACGGCGCGCTGCGGCAGGAGCTGCAGCTCTTCCCCGATCCACTCGAATGCGAGCATCGCCACGCACTCCCGCCTGGGCCGCCTGCTCCAATGCCGCCGCCATCCGCGCGACGCGCTGCGTCCAGCTCTCGCTGCTGACCGAGTTGGCCCGCAGGCTCTCGGCCCAGAGCGGGAAGGCCAGCGGCGAGAGCTGCGCGCAGCGCACGATCCGCAGCGGCGCCGCGGCCATGCCGCGGAGCGTCTCGGCCAGTCTCGCGTACTCTAGCTGCTGCGCGAAGACTTCGCGCCGCGCCTGCTCGAGCAGCAGGTTTTTTGGGTCAAACTCGCGAAACACGTCGAAGAACAGGTCGCTGGAGGCTTGCAGTTGCCGGCTGCTCTTGCCCGCGCCAGGAAAGCCGTTGAACACCAGCCCGGCAACGCGGGCAATGTCGCGAAATTGCCGCCGCGCCAGCTCGGTCGCGTTCATGCACGCCAGCAGGTCGCTGGTCAGATCGCCTTCGGCGAAGAGCGCCCGCCACGCGCTCCGGTCGAGCGGCAGCTCCGCATCGCTCAGCAGCTCGAACCCGTAGTCATTGGCGACCGTGGTGATTGTCGCGGGCGTGTGCCGCGCGATGCGATACGCCAGCAGCGCCGCGATGCCCTCCTGCACGGTGCGGCCGGCGAAGGGATACACAAACCAATGCCGCCCCTCCGGCGTGCAGACCTGCTCGATCAGCAGCGCCTTCTGGCCCGGCAGCTTGGACCAGCGTGCCTGCAGCTCAACCAGCCCGCGCGCCGCGCGCGCCTCCGGATGCGGCACGTCTCTCGCCAGCGCCGCGGCCAGCATGCCGCGGACAGCGCCGGCAAGCTGCGTCGAAAGCGGAAAGCGGCTGCCATTCCAACGCGGCACGATCCCGCGTAAGGCGGTCGCCTTGCGCACATACGCGCTCATCTGCCGCACGCGCACCAGCTCAAGCGTGCGGCCGGCGAAAACGAACGCGTCGCCCGGGCGCAGCCGGGCAATGAACGACTCCTCGATCGTGCCGAGCGCGCCACCGCGAACCCAGCGCACAGTGAGGGCCTGATCGCTGTTGATCGTGCCGATCGACATGCGGTGTCGCCGCGCGAGCGCCTCGCTGCGAATGGTCAGCCCGTCCGCGCTTGGAACCAGTCGCGCGAAGTCGGCGTACTGCGCAAGGCTCGAACCGCCACGCCGCGCGAAATCCAGGGCCTGCCCCCACTCGGCGTCACTGATTGACTGGTAGGCAAACGTGTCGCGCACTTCGTCCAGCATTTCCGCTGGTGCGAAGCCGCCGCCTGCACCGATCGTAATCAGGTGCTGCACCAGCACGTCCAGCGGTTTGACCAGCGGCGCGCGGGCCTCGATCTGCCCATCGTTGAGCGCCTGCCGCGCCGCGGCGAATTCGAACAACTCAAACGCGTGCGCCGGGACGCAGACGATCCGGCTTACCGCGCCGGGCTGGTGGCCGCTGCGGCCGGCGCGCTGCATCAGCCGCGCCACGCCCTTGGGGCTGCCGACCTGGATCACCTGGTCGACCGGCGCGAAATCCACGCCCAGATCGAGCGACGAGGTGCACACTACGCAGCGGACTTGCCCCTGCTTGAGCAGCGCCTCGACCCGCTGGCGAAGACCTCGATCCAGCGAGCCGTGATGTATCGCGAGCTGGCCGAGCCAATCGGGCCGCGCCAGTTGCAGCGCGCGGAACCACAGCTCCGATTGTGAGCGCGTGTTGGTGAACAGCAGCGTGCTGCGGGCCGCCGCGATCCGCTCGACCACCGCGTCGACCATCCGCGTGCCCAGATGCCCGGCCCAGGGCAGCCGCTCGATCTGGTCGGGAATCAGTGTGCAGATCTCAATCGGCTTGCGCGCCTCGTCGCTGATCAGCTCGGCCTCCGCGGCGCGGCACGGGCCAACGAGCACATCACAGGCCTGCTGCAGATTTCCGAGCGTCGCCGAGAGACCCCAAACGCGAAGCTGCGGATTCCAGCGCCGCAAGCGGGCCAGCGCCAGCTCAGTCTGTACGCCGCGCTTCGTTCCGAGCAACTCATGCCACTCGTCGACGATCACGGTCTGAAGCGTGGCCAGCCGCGCGCGGGCCTCAGGATATGAGAGTTGCAGCGAGAGGCTTTCCGGCGTGGTGATCAACAGCGTGGGCAGGCGCAAACGCTGCTTCTGTCGCAGACTCGCCGACGATTCGCCCGTGCGCAGCTCCACACTCCAGGGCAGCCCCAGGTCCGCCACCGGCGCCAGCAGCGCACGATATGTGTCGGTCGCCAGCGCCCGCAGCGGCGTGATCCACAGTGCGCGACATGGCTCGGTGCGCTCCCGATGGCCCACCGCCCCGTGACCGCCGCCGAAAGCCGCGTCTCCGTTCTGCCGGCAATACTCGCTCAGCGGTCCAAGCCAGACGGCGTACGTCTTGCCCGAGCCGGTCGGCGCGTGCACCAGGCCGCTGCGCCCGCCGCAATACGCCGCGACCGCGCGCTGCTGGACCGCCGAGAGCGTCCAGCCGCGCGCATGCACCCAGGCTGCCACACGCTCGACCATGATCAACCAGTGAAATCCGCCGACGAAGATCCGTCAATCTTCCGGCACGCTGGCGTCGAATCGCGCGCGCCATCAAGGCGGGGTTCGATGTGCGTCGCGCACGCATTTCGTGCGACGAACTTCGGCTACAACGCCGCCAGCGCGTCGGGAGCCACGCCGCGGCGTGCGATCACCTCGATCGTCGTGCCCGCCAGCGTCGCGTGCGCAAACTTGGCCACGTTGCGGCTGACCTGCTGCAACTCGCGACGGACATGATCGCTCGCAACGTGCTGATCGTGCGTCAGGATTTCTCCGTCGATCGGTCCGTCGATGGCTTCGACGATCTGGAGCAGCGAGATTTCCGCGGGCGGACGGCGGAGTGTGAAGCCGCCGCGGCGTCCCGTTTCGCTGGTAAGCACTTGCGCTCGAACCAGTTGCTGCAAGATTTTCAGCAGATATTCCGCGGGGATGCCGTGCGCGTCAGCGATGACGCGGCCGCCGACGGGCCGGTCCTGGCCGCGCTCCGCCAGGTACACAACGGCAAAGATCGCGTAAATGGATGCCTTGGTTAGCAGCATTACAATTCATCAATCCCCCCCCCGGATTTGGTCAAACAAAAATGTAACTACCGGATGAATCATTGCAAGCGCGCGAAACGGAATTCTGAGAGTGTATCTAAATATTGTCTATCGAAGAGCTTACTGAGATTCTAACCGGGATTAATTTTGCATCACTGCGCCAGCGCTAGAGGGATTCCGGGCAATTTGGGTCAGTGTCGGTATTTAGCGGACATCGCAGGATTCTTTACATCCACGACGTCTCGTCAGACGCGCGGAGATCCAAACGCGATTTCGCGCAAACCAGGCATAACCCATGTCAAACAGGGGCCGAAGCAGCGGCCAACCCGTCGGAGCTAGCCACCAACCGCGCCCTACCGCGGAATACGCCCGACGGAAAACCTCCATCCCGGTCAGAACCAACCCGTTCGGCAGCATCCCATGAATACGGGCATGTGCCTGGTCGAGCGTGATCCCAAGCTCGTGCGGCGAGAACGTCGGATCGGTGATGTCGACTAAGGCCAGCCGGCCGCGACCGCGATCCAGCCGACGCAAAAAGTCGGCCTCGCGGGAACACAACCCGCAGGTCCCGTCATAGAACAGTTTGAACTTCCAGTCCGCCATTTCCCGGATTCTATCCGGTCCGGCGCGGTTGTCCCGATTGGCGCCGGCTAGCGCAGGTGCCACTTGCTCAGGCGGTACTGCCGATTCGCCAGCCAGAGCAGATCCCAATCATCTGCGAGCTGTTGAAAATCGGTGTCCATCACCTGCTCATACGTGTTGAGCCGCTCGGCGTACGTCTTGGTGGGGGAGTTGCAGCCGTTCAGCCAGGCCGCGCTTAGGATCATCGCGGAGATCAAGATCACTCGTCGCATACGCTTCGCCTTCCCAGCGGATTCCGGTTGCCACGTGCAGTCTTGCGGAACCTCGCGTGCCTGTCAATCCCGCTTTGCTCATTCCTGCATCCTTAAGAGCGACACCAGGTCCGCACGCGCCGCAGGCAGCCGCAGCAGCACCCAGCGCCCCCGATCGGCGTCGGCGTAACTGAGCTCAATCCGGATCGCCGCCTCATCCAACAGCGCGGGCACGCGCTGCGACCACTCCAGCGCCACGACGCAGCGCGGGTCAGCGCGGAACTCCTCCCAGCCCACGTCCCAGAGCTCCGCCGCATCGTGCAGCCGATAGGCGTCCAGGTGCATCAAGCGCAGGCGGCCCAGATATTCGCGCGCCAGCACAAATGTCGGACTGGCGACCAGGGCGGCATCGATCCCCAGCCCAGTCGCGACACCGCGAACAAAGCTCGTCTTGCCGGCCCCGAGTGGTCCGTCCAGCGCCAGCAGCTCGCCGCCGCGAAGCGCCCCAGCGAGCCGCGCAGCCAGCGCGCTGCTCGCGGCTTGGTCGGCCAGGTATCGCCGCAGCTCGATCGCGGCGGCCGTCATTGAAAGTGCTCCCAGCCGCGCGGCTCGATCGGCACGCTGACGCTGTTCGCCCGCCGCAGGCGCAGCCCGTGTTCGCCGGTCATTTCTCCGATGCGAATAAGCTGCAAGCCGCGCAGCGCGGCATCGTCGATCGGCGGGCGCAGCGCGACCAGCAACTCGAAGTCTTCGCCGTCTTCGAGCGCGTGCGCCAGCGGGTCGCGCCCGGTTTGCGCCGCCAACCGCCGCGCGTCCGCGTGGATCGCGGCCTGCAGGAGCGCCTCGTCCAGCAGCGCTCCGCAGCCAGACGCGCTCGCGATCCGTGCGAGATCCAGCCCGAGGCCGTCGCTGATGTCGATCATCGCGGTCGGCGCGAGCGTGGCCGCGATCTTCATGCCGCATTCGACGCGCGGCGTAAACGTCAGGTGCCGGCCAAGAATCGATCCGCCAACCGCGCCCGTCACAAACAGCAGGTCTCCCGCTTCGGCCCCGTCCCGCCGAATGGGACGTTGGCCCGCGGGCACGCGTGCGGCGATGGTGACGCTGATGACCGTCGGCTGCGGCCAACTGTTGGTGTCGCCGCCGACGATCGCGCAGTCGAATTGTGTGGCCAGGTCGCGCATTCCGCGCGTGATTTCGAGTGCGTCGTCAAGGCTGAGCGTGTCCGCCAGCGCAACGGCGCACAGTGCGGCAAGCGGCTGGACGCCCATCGCCGCGCAATCGCTGAGATTGACGGCCAGGGCTTTTCGGCCGACGTCATACCAGCGGCAGACGCGCGAGTCGAAATCCACCCCGTCCATCAACATGTCAACGGTCCAGAGCGCATCCGGGCAAACCGGCAGCCATGCCATGTCATCGCCGAAGGGGACGCCCATCGGGCTCGGACGGCCGGCCTGGCCGAGCTCGGCTGCAATGCGGCGGATCAGCTCGCGTTCGCCCTTTGCGGGAGGGGTCAAATCGGGCCTCCGATCCGCGCCGCGTCTGGCCGAAAGGGTATACTACACTTGGTTGAGCTATCCAAGGCCCTGAAGGTGTAACGCCATGCGCGTCAGTTCTGGTTGGCTCGTGCTTTCGCTGCTCGCGTTCGCGTTGTTGACCGATTCGCTGGCGCAGGCCCAGGCCAGCGGGGCGCACCG
Organism: uncultured Planctomycetales bacterium; assembly: GCA_964535305.1. Lineage (GTDB taxonomy): Bacteria > Planctomycetota > Phycisphaerae > UBA1845 > Fen-1342 > CAZHTF01. The sequence goes on from CAZHTF010000068.1 coordinate 6,024, forward strand.
CGTGGTCCGCATGGACAACACCTTCGTCGAAGGCGAGATCGAGGAGACCAAGGACGCCTATCTGGTGAAAACCAAGAACGGCGTCGAGCGCATCAAAAAGAGCGAGGTGCGCCGGCTGGTACCGCTCAGCGGCGACAAGTCCGAGAAAGGCACGACTACTCCGCCCAAGGGTGCGGGCAAGGCCGCTTCGGGCACGCCGGTCGTATCGGATGCGGAGATTCGCGCTATTCTGGGCGACACGCCGGCGGAAGTCGGCGACGTCGAGGACGTCGAGAACGCGGTCGACCACGAGGCGGTTCTGACGGTCGACGAGCAGTCCGTGGCGGAGATGATGCGGATCGCCGGCGCGGGCGCCAAACGGCTTGAGACGCCGCGCTTTGTGCTCATCTACACCTCGGATGCGGACGTGGCTCGACAGATGGCGGCCCGGCTGGAGTCGGTTTATCGCTGGGTATTGCGCTACTGCGAAATGCTATCGATTCCCAGCCGCGCACCCGAGCACAAGCTCGAAATCTACTTCTTCGGCACGCACAAGGAATATGAGGGCTACCAGTCGAACCGCGGCTTCGTCTCCACTGGCGCGATCGGGTTCTACAGCCCGGACATCAATCGCTCGGCGTTCTTCGACATGAACACCTGGCCGCCGATCGCGTCGCTGCACGAGCAGCTCAAGCAGCCGAACCTGCCATTCCAGCAGAAGCGTTTCATTCAGAACCGCATTTCGCGCTGGGTGGAATTCAAGAACCTGGAGGTGGTGCAGCACGAGGCAGCGCACCACATTCACTTCAACGTCGGCCTGTTTGTGCGCGAATCGGCCTGGGCCCGTTGGGTGATCGAGGGCGCGGCGCAGCTCTTCGAAGTGCCGCCGACGGGCGAAGGCGCCGGCCTGGGCTCGCTGAATCACTATCGTTTGTTCCAGTTCCGCCAGATCTGCGGCCGCAAGGGCGAGAACATGCAGCGTGCGCTGGCTGGCTCGGACAAGCCGGATGAGCCGGTCGCGGCGCTGCGTCAGTTCCTGTTTGACGACGCCCGCTGGGGCGGGGCGGAGAGCTATCCGCTCGGCTGGGCGCTAAACTATTACCTCTATCGCAAACACCGCGACAAGTACGCGCTCTTCATGCAGCGCGTTGCGCAATATGACTCGAAGGAGCAGCCCAACGCGACGACGCGCCAGCAGGTATTCGAAGATCACTTCGGCCCGGTGGACGCGAAATTCAAGGACAACTTCATCGCGTTCATGGAGAGCCTGCAGCTCAAGCAGTCCGCGTTCGAGCAGTAGCGGTCGATCGCCACTGGCGGCGACGCCCCGCTTCCACTCATGCAGGTGACCGTGGTTCGAACGGCCTCACGCAAGCGCCGCGGCGGCTCGCGACGGGGCAAGCCTGGCGCTGCGCGCGGCGGCGGGCTGGCCGCGCTCTACTGGGATTGCACGCGCCAGCCGCTCTACAGCCTGGTTTTCCTGTTTCCATTCGTGATCGCGTACGAATTCGGCGCAATCGTCCTGCGGCCGCTGGCCTGGCCCGAGCAGCAGCTCGTCGCGCAGCATCTGCTGGGGACGATGCTCGGCATGCTGGGCGCGACCGCCTTCTGGGTGCCCGGGCTGGCGCTGCTGCTCACGTTGCTCTGCTGGCATTTCCTCACGCGGCAGCCCTGGTCGGTGCGGCTTTGGGTGCTGCCGCTGATGCTGGTCGAAAGCCTGCTGCTGACGCTGCCGCTGCTGGTGATCGGCCGGACATTTCTGCAGGCGGGAGCGGCGTTATCCGAGGAATTCCGGGTCAAGGTGGTACTGGCGCTGGGCGCGGGCATCTACGAAGAACTGGTGTTTCGCCTGGGGCTGATCGCGCTGCTGAGTGTGCTGCTGGTGGACCTGCTCCGCGTGCCCAAGCAGCTCGCCGCCGCCCCGATCGTACTGGGGTCGGCGCTCCTGTTTTCCGCGGCGCACTTTGAGCCGCTCGGGTCGCTGCCGCTGAGCACCGGGCACTTCATCACGCTCACGCTTTCCGGCGGGTTCCTCTCGCTCGTCTTCCTGGTTCGCGGACTGGGTATTTCCACCGGGTGCCACGCGGCGTATAACGTGATGTTGCTCATCTTGCGATAACGCTGCGGTTCGGGCCGGTCGGGGCGCGGCGCGTTGTCGGGGCGGGAGCAGGCCGTTGAGCTGGGATGTATTCATCGATCAACTCGCCGGCTGGTTCGACGAGCAGCAGCTCGCGGCCGAGCAGGCGCGCTGGGTGGTCGGCGTCTCGGGCGGGCCGGATTCGACGCTGCTGCTGCACGCCATGCAGGCCGTTTCGGCGCGGCGCGGCTTGAGCTGGTCCGTGCAAGTGGCGCACCTGCACCACGGCATGCGCGGCGGCGAGGCCGACGCCGACGCCGAGTTCGTCCGCGCCCTGGCCGAGAAGCTCGGCCTGGCGATGCACCTGGAGCGAACCGACATCCCGCGCATCGTGGAAGACCAGGGCGGCTCGCTCGAGGAAGTTGCGCGGCAGCGGCGCTACGAATTTTTGGAACGCGTGGCGCTCAAGAGCGGCAGCGAGTGCGTCGCGATCGGGCATCACGCCGACGACAACGCCGAGACCATCCTGCATCGCATCGTGCGCGGTACGGGGCTGAAGGGGCTGGGTGGGATGTCGGCGATCCGCGCAATTCGACCCGGCAGCCGCATTCGGCTGGTGCGGCCGTTTCTCGCGCATCGCCGCGGCGTGATCGAGGGGCTGTGTCGCGAGCTGGGGCTCGAGACGCGCAGCGATGCGTCCAACCTGTCGACCGACTTTACGCGCGGCCGCATCCGCAACCTGGTCATGCCCATGCTGCGAAAATCGATGAACCCCGGTATCGCCGACGCGCTGCTGCGCCTCGGCGAGCAGGCCCGCTGGCTCGGCGAATACCTGGACGACACCGCGGCACGGGCGTTCGATTCGTTGATCGTCGCCGAAGACCCGCGGCGGATTGTGCTGAATGCCCGCGCGCTGCTCGGCAAGCAGACGCTTACGCAGGCGGCCGTGGTGCGCCGGGCGATCACGCAGATTCTCGGCGGCGAGGCGGATCTGAGCTTTACGCATGTGGAGGCGGTGCTGCGCTTGGCGTCGGGCCGCGCCAGCGGAAAGGAGCTGCACCTGCCCGGCCCGCTGCTGGTCCGCAAGCAGTATGACCGGCTGGAATTCCGCCCGCTCGAAGATGAGCCCGCGCCAACACCCTTCTCGCCGGTGCTGGTGAACAGCCCGGGGCTGACCAATCTGCCGGCGATGCAGGCCGAGCTGCACACCCAGGTGCTCACGTTCGAAACCGGCAAGATCGACGAGCTGCGCCGCAGCGCGCACCCGTTCGAAGAGTGGGTCGATCTCGATCGGCTGCTGCCGCCACTGGTGGTGCGCGGGCGTCAGGAAGGCGATCGCTTCTGGCCGCTGGGCGCGCCGGGCAGCAAGACACTCAGCGATTTTCTGATCGAAAAGAAGGTCGACCCGGCGCTGCGGGCCCGCACCGGGCTGGTCTGCGACCAGGCCGGGCTGGTGTGGGTCATGCCTTTGCGGATTGACGAACGTGTCAAGCTGCGCCAGACCACGCGCCGCGCGCTGCGGATGACGCTGCGCGGCGCGGGCTATCTGCCCGCGACGAGCGCGTGAGAACCGCCCGACGGAATCTGGGCCTGCTCGTGTTCGCATGCGCGCTGTTGCTGCGCATCGGCTGGGTCCAGCTCGATTGGCTCCGCGGCGGCGCGGCCCTGCAATTCCCCGATGAAACACTGCATTGGCAACTCGCGACCAATCTGGTCTCGCACGGCCAAATGCGCAGCGACGACGGCCGCTACGCGCCGCGCATGCCGCTCTATCAGGTGCTGCTCGCGCCCGCCGCGGCGCTGGGCGAAACCTGGGGCGTGCTCGCGGCGCGGCTGCTGCAGGCGCTTTGCGGCGCCGCGACCGCGTGGCTGGTCTTCATCTTCGCGCGCGTGGCAACCTCGGAACCTGCCGCGATCGCCGCCGGGATGCTGGCCGCGCTCGATCCGTTCGCGCTCTATCTCACCAAGCTGCTGCTCTCGGAAACGCTCTTCACGCTCGCGGCACTGCTCTTTGCCTATTGGACGTGGCTGGCGCTGCGCCGGCGCGGCGGCGTACGGCCGACGCTGCTCTGCGGACTGGCGCTGCTCGGCCCGATCCTGGTGCTGACGCGACAATCCGCGCTCGGCTGGGTGCTGCTGAGCGGACTCTGGGTTGTCTGCCGCGCGCCGAGCGCTGCCGCGGGCGCACGCCGCGCCGCGCTGCTGGCATCCGCGTTCGTCTTGCTGCTGCTGCCATGGGGATTGCGAAACCGGGCCGTGATCGGCGACTTCGCCTGGCTCTCGGCCAATAGCGGGCTGACGCTCTACGACGCGCTCGGCCCGCAGGCGGACGGCAGCAGCAACCAGTCATTCCTGGCGACCATGCCCGAGCTCGCCAGCCTGGGTGAAACGCAGCGCGACCGCGAGTTGCAGCGCCGCGCGCTCGCGGCAGCGTGGAACGATCCCGAACGCGTGCTGGCACTCGCGCCCACCAAGTTCCTGCGCACGTGGAGCCTCACGCCCAACGCCGACGGCTTCCGCGCCGGGCCGCAGGCGCTGCTCAGCGCGGCGTTCATGCTGATCGTGCTGGCCGCTGCGACGGTGGGCCTGTGGTGTCTGCGGCGCGAGCGTCTGCTACTCGGCGTGCTGCTGCTGCCGGTCGTGTACTTCACGCTGCTGCACTGCGTCTACATCGGCAGCGTCCGCTACCGCGCGCCAATCATGCCGCTGGTCGAAATCCTGGCGAGCGCGAGCCTGCTGGCGCTAGCCGCGTCACCGCCACGGCGGCAGGCGGATCAGCCCGCGCAGCGCTGAAGCTGCCCGAGCCGGGGTGTTACTTCTTGCCCAGCGCGCCCAAGATCGTGTTGTAGATTACGTCGCCCGCGCCGGTCAGGCTCTCGCCAACGATCAGTCCGGCGCAGATCGTCACCAGGAAACGGGCCGAGAACGCCGGGAACATGCGCGTCACCGCGAGCGCAAAAAGCCCGCCGGAGAACATCGTGATCGCGTTGCGCGTCTCAATCACGAATGCCAGCCCGGCGCTGGCGGCGCTGATTGTCAGCCAGCGCAGCGCCTTGGGGCAGAATTTCTCGATCACCGGTAGCACCACGCCGAAGGCAGCCGCGATGGCCATGGCCTCGAGCGTGTATTTGGGCAGTGCGTCAAAACCCTTCATGAACAGCTCGGCCACGACCTTCCAAGCGATCACGGCGGGCGCGGGCCACTCCTTCGTGCCCACCTGCGTGGCCGGGTCTGGCAGCAGGATCATGTAGAACCACGAGCCGAGCATGGCCCCAGCCGCCGCTCCGCACAGTTGCCCGATGTATTGTTTTTTCGGCGAAGCGCCCAGCAACCAGCCGGTCTTGAAATCGTGCATCAGGTCGGCGCATTGGCTGGCCGCGCCGCCGGTGACGTTGGCGGTCATCAGGTTTGCGGCGGGGTTTGCGTGGTCGATCGCACCGAAGGTCAGCTGCGTGACCTTGCCCATCGCGCCGATCGGCGTGATGTTCGTTTCGCCGCTGACGCGTGTGGCAACCACCGCGAGCACGAAACTGAGCACGCTGCCGATGATCGCCATCCACCAAGCGATCGGGAACAGCAGCGACTGGACGAAGACGGAAAGTACCAGCGCGACGGCCACGCCGCCGATGAACCAGGAGCGCGGCACGTCTTCGGAGTTTGGCTCTTCCGTGCCGCTGCCGCCGGAGCCGGTGAATGTCCGCAGGATAGAGCGCCAGGAGAAGGTGAAAGAGACCAGCGAAGCGACGACCATCAGCGTGACGCCCGGCCAGATCAGCCACTCGGTGCGCGTCTTGGTCTCCGCGACCAGGCCCTGCTCGGCGACCCAGGGCGCCAGGATGAAGTGCGCGACAATAGCGCCAAGCATGATCGATACACACGCGCGGATGCCGATCAATCCGCCGACCGCCAGCATGATGACGTTCAAGTCGAGATCGATTTGAAACGTACTGGCCGGGAAGCCGCGGAGCTTGAAATTCAGCGGCTGGCTCATCGGAACATGGTTGATCTTCAGAATCTTGAGAGCGCACGCGACTACCGCCGATGCACCGATGAAACTCAAGCGATACAGGGCTTCGCGGCCCTGGCTGTAAATCTCGCGCAGCGTCTCGGCACAGGCGATGCCGCTCGGGAACGGCAGGCGGTCGACCACCACCATCTGCTTGCGCAGCCCGGTCGCAACCGTGATTCCCACAATGCAGACCGCAAACACCCAAAGCGCCAGCCAATGCCACGGCAGCGTCTCGCCGGTCAGCATCGTCCAGGCCGGGATCGGCGCAACCAGGCCGGCGGAGGCCACCGCCGCCGCCGCCGAGCAGGACGCCTGGTTGATGTTGTTCTCCAGCATGCCCATCGGCGTGACACGCCCGCCGCTGATGCGGCTGATCCCGTGCCACAGTCCATACGCCAGCAGGATGCCAGTGATGGACATGTTGGTGCTCCAGCCAATTTGCAGGCTGGTGTAGATATTGCAGATCGAGAGCACAGCGCCGATGACCATGCCAGTCAACACAGCGCGGAACGTCAGTTGCGGCGAAGTCAGATCCAGCGCCAGCGGCACATGCTCGGTGGGCGCGACGCCGCGCTCGGCGGCGCCGTTCAGCGCTTCGCCGCACGCGGCGCAGCGTTTGGCTTCCGGGCTGTTCTCGGCTCCGCAGCTACAACGGTTGATCGCGGTGACAGACATGCGCACTCCAACTCGCGTGAAGACGAAGCGAGCGCTGATTCCTGGAAGGTGGATCTCAGAAGAAATGCTAGGGCCGCCGCGCGCTGAGCGTCAATCGCAATTCGTCCCGAAACAGGCCAATTCCGCGGCGCTGCGAGCTTGAGCGAATCGCACGAGTCCAAACCCGCGCGACCGCGGGCCACGCGGCTAAGATTGCGCGACGGAGCGCAGAACCATGGGCACGCTGCTGGCTCGCTTCATTCACTGGCTGCACGGTCAATGGCCGGCCGGCATGGTCGAGCGACTGCCCGAAATCGCGGCGGACGGCGGCACGCGCATCCCGGGCGTATACATCGTCGGCGATTTGAGCGGTGTCCCACTGTTGAAATTCGCACTGGACAGCGGCGCCCGGGCGGTCGAAAAAATCGCCGCCGACCTCAACGCGAAGCCGCGCGATCCGCAGCGCGACGCAACCGGCCCCACCGCGAACGCCGATGCGCCGCTCGACCTGCTGATCATCGGCGCCGGCGTCGCGGGCATGGCCGCGGCGGTCGAAGCGCAGCGCCGCGGGTTGCGTTTTGAAGTGCTGGAAGCGGCCGAGCCTTTCGCGACGCTCGTGAATTTCCCAGTCCGCAAGCCGATCTATACGTACCCCAGCGACTTTACGCCCGCAGGCACACTGCAGGTCTCCGCAGACGTGAAGGAAGCCCTGCTCGACGAGCTGCGTGAACAGGTCCGCGCTGCCGGCATTCAAACCCGCCGCGCCGACGCGCAGTACATTTCGCGCGCCGGGCCGCTGCTCACCGTGCAGCTGCGCGAGGGCCAGCCGCTGCAAGCGCGGCGCGTGATCATCGCCATCGGACGCTCCGGGAATTACCGGCGGCTGGGCGTGTCCGGCGAATCTCTGGAGAAGGTCAGCAATCGCCTGCATGACCCGCGCGACTTCGCCGGCAAGCGCACCCTGGTCGTCGGCGGAGGCGACAGCGCACTCGAGACCGCGATCTCGCTCGCACAGGCCGACGCAAGGGTCACGCTGATCCATCGCGGCGGCGAATTCACGCGCCCCAAGCAGGAGAACACGGACAGGCTCGCGGCGCTCCGCGAGCGAATCGATGTCCACATGAAGGCGCGACTGACGCAAATCACGCCGACGCACGTCATGCTGCTTGACGCCGCCGGCGGCACGACGCAGCTTGAGAACGACTTCGTCTTCAGCATGATCGGCCGCGAGCCGCCGCTGGATTTTCTGCGGCGCAGCGGGCTGCGCATCCTGGGCGAAATGTCGCGCGGCGACTGGCTGCGGATGGGGCTGTTCTTTCTGCTGTGCCTGTTCCTGTATCACTGGAAGAATGACACGGCGGGTTTCTCGCTCAAGAAGTTGTTCGAGGCGCACAACTGGTTCCCATTTCATCTACGGGCGCTGGCCGAATCCGGCGCATCCGCAGCCAGCCAGGTCGGCACGCTGCTGCACACGTTGGCGATCTCGGCCGCGGAGCCGGGATTCTGGATCACGCTGACGTATTCGCTGCTGGTGCTGATTTTCGGCATACGCCGCATCCGTCGGCGACGCACACCCTACGTCACGGCGCAGACGCTGACCCTGATGCTAATTCAGTGCGTGCCGCTGTTCCTGCTGCCGGAGATTCTGCTGCCGCTTGCGGGGCACAATGGGTGGTTTGAGCGGGGAACGCCGGCGGCGCTGGCGGATGAATTCTTCCCGCAGGTGCAGTACGGGCACGGGCGCGAATACTGGCGGGCCTACGGCTTCGTGCTGGCCTGGCCGCTGTTCGTTTACAACGTCTTCAGTTGGCAGGGGCAGCCGCTCTGGGTCTGGCTGATACTAAGCCTGGTGCAGACGTTCATCCTGATCCCGCTGGTCGTCTGGCGCTGGGGCAAGGGCGCGTACTGCGGTTGGATCTGCTCGTGCGGCGCGCTGGCTGAAACGCTGGGCGACACACAGCGCCAGAAAATGCCGCATGGGCCGAAGTGGAACCGGCTGAACCTGCTGGGCCAGGCGCTGTTGGCGTTCGCGTTTGCGCTGCTGATCCTGCGCGTGCTGGGCTGGGCCTGGCCCGGCAGCGTCTTCGAACTCCTGTTCGCCGCGCTCTTCGAGCGCATCCCGTTGTTGAACTACCGCTGGATCGTGGATGTGATGCTGGCCGGCGCGATCGGCGTCGGGCTGTATTTCTGGTTCAGCGGGCGCGTCTGGTGCCGCTTCGCCTGCCCGCTCGCGGCGCTGATGCACATCTACGCGCGCTTCACTCAGTTCCGCATTCTGGCGGAAAAGAAAAAGTGCATCTCCTGCAACGTCTGCACCAGCGTCTGCCACCAGGGCATCGACGTGATGAGCTTCGCCAACAAGGGACTGCCGATGGAGGATCCGCAGTGCGTGCGCTGCTCGGCGTGCGTGCAGTCCTGCCCGACCGGCGTGCTCAGCTTCGGCCGCATCGATCCCCGCAGCGGCCGCGTGCGCGCCACGGACGGTTTGGCCGCCTCGCGCGTGCAAATCGTCGAGCTGCGCGTCAACGGCACCCCGCCGCGGCGCTAGTCCAGACCGTATACACGGCGGCTGAGATTGCCAGCCCAGGCGCGCACGGCTAGCGTTCCCGCGATGCAAACGAGCAGCTTGCGTCGCAGCGTCGGGTTCTGGGGCGCGTCGGCGATCATGGTCGGGATCATGGTCGGCAGCGGGATCTTCCAAACCCCAACCGACATCGCAAAGCAGCTCGACCAGCCCTGGCTCATTCTGCTCTTCTGGGCGCTGGGCGGATTGATCTCGCTCTGCGGGGCACTCACCTACGCCGAGCTGGCCACCATGTATCCGCACTCCGGCGGCGTGTACGTCTTCCTGCGCGAAGGCTTCGGCCGCATGGCCGCCTTCGTCTTCGGCTGGACCTACCTGCTGATCTCAAAGCCCTCGGCGGCGGCGGGCATCGCGATCATCTTCGCCACACACGTGAACGAGCTGCTGCAGGTGAACTGGGATCCGCGCGCCACCACCTGCGCCATGCTGCTGGCGCTGACGATCGTCAACACGTTTCACGTAACCGTCGGCTCGGGTTTCGCGATTCTGCTCACCTCGATCAAAGTCGGCGCATTGCTGGCGATCGTGACGCTCGGCGGGCTGCTCGCGGGCGAGCCCGCCACGGCCGAGGCGATCGGTACGCGCGCAGCGCCGCTGCCCACGACCTGGTTGGCGATCGCAGCCGTGATGTCCGGGATCCTCTGGACATACGACGGCTGGTCCGACGCCGGCGCGATCGCCGAGGAGATTAAGGACCCGCAGCGCAAGCTGCCGCGGATATTTCTGTGCGGCACGATCGCAACCACGGCCCTCTATCTGGCGGTAAACGCCACCTACATGGCGCTGATGCCGCTCAGCGAGATGCGCGGCGTGCAGACCGTCGCACCGCAGATCATGCAGCGGCTGCTTGGGGATGCCGGGGCCATCGCCGTCACACTGATCGTACTGATCTCGACGGTCGGCTCGACGCATGGCTCGATCCTGACCGGGGCGCGCGTCAGCTTCGCGCAGGCCCGCGATGGGCTGCTGTTCCGCTTTCTGGGGCGTGTCAGTCCGACGTTCGGCACGCCGGTGATTTCACTCTGGTTTCAACTGGCGCTTTCGTGCATCGCCGTGTATTACCTGCAGAATTTTCAGCGGATGGCCGGCAGCTTCGTGTTCACGATGTGGATTTTCTACGGGTTGGCTGGGGCCGCGGTGATCGTGCTGCGTATCCGCAGACCGGAGCTTCCGCGGCCCTATCGCTGCTGGGGCTATCCACTCGTGCCGCTGCTGTTCATCGCGGCGGCCGCGGCAATGACCGTGCTGCAGATCGCCGCCAGCCCGGCGGACACGCTGCCCTGGATCGGCGTGCTGCTCGCGGGCGTTCCGGTGTACTGGATCTGGACCCGCCTGATTGCGGCCCGTCCCGCGCCGCGCGCTGCAGCGCCGCGTTCAACCGCCATGCGCGACGAGCACTGAAACAAGCGACCCAAAGCGCACGCAAGCACGCACAATCGCGCATCACGATAGCGACCCACTGCGCAGATCGAACCCTACGGCCGCAAACCGTCGACGCGCGGCTCCGTTCCGCCCACATTCGTGAAGCGGTTGATCATGTCAATCACCTGCTGCTGCCGGCCGGCGCTGTATTTCGGACCGCGCAGCGCGTACGGATCCAGCCCGCCGAAGTAGCGCAGCAGCGGGATGCCGGCGGCCAGGTCCTCCGCGTATCCGCCGAAAATCTGGCTGCGCCAGCGGAGCGCGGCGCGATCCTCGGCGTTCCAGAGCGATTCGACAAAATCGATGCCACCGATCGGGGCGAAATCGGGCGGGACGTACGTGAGGTCGGCGATGTCATAGACCGCGACGTGCCACTGCCGGCCGTCCTTGTCGGTCCAGGTCGACGAGCGTGCCGCCACACCGTCGCGATTTGCGGCGCGTTTGCTGATGCGTTCCTGCCAGTCGTCGGGGAAGGCGATTTCGCCCTGTGGCGCGATGCGGGCCTGGTCGGCCTCGACCAGCAGCCGCGCTTCGTCCGCCTTGTACGCCTCGCGCAGCGCGCCCTCGTACGCCAGCCGTTGCCGGTCGCGCTCGTACACCGCATCGAGATCGACCACCTCGCGCCCCGGCCGATAGCCGGAGTCTTCGTGCGCCCGCAGCATGGCGCGCTCGTGCAACGCATCCGCATTACCGCGCGTGTCGATCTCCGGCGTGTCCGCACCATCGTAGCCACGCGCAATCCGCGCCGCGGCCCGGGCCGGATCACGCGGCTCGGGCAACGCCTTCGGCCCGGCGGCGGCGGGCGGCTGCCCACTGCCGGCGCCAACCGGCGACAGCGGCTGCATTGCGCCAGCCGTCACTGGCGCACGCGTCGCGCGCGACAGTATGCCCTCCGCCTGCAGCGCCAGCTCGCCAAACTCCTCCGAATCGCCCAGCGGTGCCAGCGCCGCGAGCGCCGCACGCGCATGCTTGGCGGCGTCATCATTGCGGGCGCCACGCAGCGCCTTGCGCGCCATGATCAATTCGAGCCGCGCCGTCGACGCCGAAACAGCCAGACGCGCTCGCCGCTCCGAAGCCGCGAGCTGTGCATCGGCATTGGCGGGCTCGTTGGCGGCTCCGGGCGAGACGGGCGGCGTCTGCCACTCCGACGCGGCTCGGGCGATGAGCTCACGATCATCACCCAGGCAGCAGCAGCAGCAGCTCAGGGCCAGGCCGATCAGCGCGCAAGTCCGCTGGAGGTTTTCCATTGGTCAAACTCCTGATGCCAGCGTCGCCAAGCTGGCTCATCAAAACCAAAATTCTCGCCCGTGATTTGCACCAGCGCGTCCAGCACTTCGGAGCGATAGACCGTGACCGCCTGCGGCTGGTAGCGCCGCTCGGACGTCAGGATCAGCCCGCCGCCCTCCAGCCCCGGCACAACCCCGACGCGCGGCAGAAACGTGACGCGCCGCGAGCCAAGCTGCACGCTCGAGTGCCGGTTGAAAACCGCCGGATAATCCGCGAAATAGCGACGGACCGGCATTTCGACGGCGCGAATCCGCTGCACAGTCAGGGCATTGATCAAATCTGAAACCGCCGCCGAATCCCGCAGAATCCCCAAAGCAATCGCGGCCCGACGGATCAGCTCGTCGTTGTCGCTGCGTAGCGCCTTGCGAAACTGCGACGCCACCCGCGCATCCTGCCGCTGCACCAAAGGCGTAAGCGCCGCGCGGCGCAGCTCGGGCGAGGGATCGACCAGCGCCAGCGCCGCGAGGTTCAGCGTGGCTTCGTCCTCGGTGAAGCGCGTCAGGTTCTCGACCAGCGTGGCGCGGGTGAAGACCGATCCACGAATCAGCTCCCGCGCCAGTGGCAATACGGCAAGGGGATCGACGATCGCTTCGATCTTCTCGCGGCCCTGGGCGCGGAGCTTGCCGTCGGAGGTCTCGAGCATGTTGTCGCGGATGGCGCGAATCTGTCGCGCCCATTGCACCTGAATTGCCGAGGTCAACCGCGTCTCTTCCTCGCGTTGCTCTTCGGGCGTCGCGGCCCGCTTCGCCACCGCGGACTTCTCGGCTTTTTCGCTGGTGACGGCGCGGCCATCCACCCAAAGCTGGCCGATCCGCACAAATCCCAGCGCGGTGCGGGCCGCCTCATGATTCGGGTCAAGCT
>CAZHTF010000069.1:0-18106 GCA_964535305.1 uncultured Planctomycetales bacterium
GCCCGGCGCCATCCGCGCCACCGGCGGCTTGTTCGTGCTCGGCAACTCGAACTTCGGGAACTCCGGGTCATCCGTCAGAATCGTCAGCTTGTTGCCCGCTTCCGGGATCTCGTTGCCCGCCGGCAGCGTCACACGAATATTGTACGTTTTGAACTCCGGCGATTGCACGCCCGCCGGAACGGTCTGCTCGGTGACCGTGGCCTTGATCGCCTCGTTGTCGCTCTTGACCTCGGTGATTTTGACCGGCTTGCTGGCCTGGTAGGTCACGTTCACGATCCGCTCGGTCGGCCGCGTCAGTTGCGTCGGAACGAACAAATTGTCGGGGTAAACCGCCACGCGCGCCGACACCACGCCGTTGATCGGCACAGCGATTTCCGGCACGCTCTTGAGCCCGGTTTCGAGACGCGCCTCGGCGATCGCCGGGCCGTTTGGCAGCGGCGGCTTGGGCGTCGCAATCAGGCGGTACGACTGCCCGGCGGCGATCGTCTCGAGCTTCACGTCAAACGGGCCGGTCGGGCCGGGCTTGAGCTTGAGGTCCAGCTTCTCGTTGTAGGCCACCTTCAGATCGAGCGCCTTCGGCGTCGCTGCGTCGCTCGTGATTCGCCCAAACGTTATCGACAGGATGCCCGTGTTCGGCACGGTCTCGATGATCGGCTTGACCTCGCCCGTCACGGTAATGCGCGTCACCGGCTTGGTCGGATCGTTGGTCGTCAGCGTGACGGATTGATTCACCTGCCGCTGATTTTTCTTCGAGTCATACTTGATCACCAGCTTGTCCGACTCGCCGGGCGAAAGCAGCTCCTTGGGCTTGCGAACCGCGGTGCAACCGCACGACGACTGAACCTGCAGCGTCATCGGCGCGGTGCCACTGTTCGAAATCGTGATCTCGGCTTCGAGCGGCTCGCCCATCCAAACCGAACCAAAGTTCCAAGTCTCACGGTCCAGCGTCAGCTTCGGCTGCGGCCCGCTTGGAATCGGCGCCTGCGCGGCCGGTGCAGGACCAGGCTGAGCCGGCGGCGTCTGCCCGGCAACCGGTGCAGGCGCCGGTGTCACCGGCGCTGGCTCCGCGGCAGGCGCGGGTGTGGCCGCGGGGGTCGCCGGCGCAGGATTGGGGTTCGCGGGCTTGTTCTGGGCCGCCACCAGCGCGGCGGACATCCAGATCGACACGCCCAACAACATCAAATCACGATAATTGCACATGTTCAAACTCACAGGTTCGGGATCAGCTCGTCTCAGGCGGCACGACCCGCGTCCGCCACGCTCTTGTTATTCCATCCTCGTCACCGACTGCTCGAAACTTATCGGCGACGCCGTCATGTCGAACCCGTAAGTATACGCCGATTTCGCTTCTCGAGCCAAGGCTGCAACCCGGCCCGATGCCGACCGATCCGCGCTATAATCCCGATCGTGTGTTGCGGCCGAAATCGCAGCGCCGGGCGAGCGCGCGGCCTCCCGGAGACGCCCGGGTCGCTCCGCTTTTGACAATAATTGGCGTAGGCCTTTTGTAGTAGCGCTTGTAGGAATGCATGGCGGCAACCCAATCGCCGGGTCTGGTCTCTTCGACGCTGCGGCCCGGCCACCCGGACTTCCTCGACTTGCCCTGGAGCAAGCCGCTGGCGGAATGGTCCGGCGCGGACACGGGCCGGCTGGAGGAAGTTCCGCAGGGCATCTCGCGACATCCGGTGCTATTCGTGAATTACGCCGGCGCGTGCTACGCGCTTAAGGAGCTGCCGCGGCACCTGGCGGATCGCGAGTATGAGCTGCTGCGGCACATGGAAGTTCACCGGCTGCCGGCGGTCGTGCCGGTGGGCGTCGCGCTGACCTACAGCGGCGGCGAAGAGCGCAGCGTGCTGCTGACGCGCTACCTCGAATATTCGCTGCCCTACCACTCGCTCTTCATGCGCTCGAGCCTGGCCCGCTACCGCGATCACTTGCTGGACGCGATGGCCGGCCTGCTCGTGCAACTGCACCTCGCGGGCGTCTTCTGGGGCGATTGCTCGCTCTACAACACGCTCTTCCGCCGCGATGCCGGCCTGCTGACTGCCTACCTGGTCGACGCGGAGACCTCGGAAGTGCGCCCCTCGCTCTCAGACCAGATGCGCCAAGCCGACCTGGACATCATGGAGGAGAACCTGGGCGGCGGCCTGATGGACCTGACCGCAATGGGCGCGCTGGCCGATGACTATCCGATTCACGAGGTCGGCGCGCGCGTCCGTCAGCAGTATCAGGCGCTCTGGAGCGAGATCACCAGCGAAGTGACGCTACCGGCGGGCGAGCGCTTCCGCATCCGCGAGCGCGTCCGCAAGCTCAATGACCTGGGCTTCTCGGTCGACCAGGTCGAGCTGCGCCCGGCGCAGGGCGGCGAAGTCGTCCGCCTGCGCGCCATCGTCACCGACCGCAACTTCCACCGCGACCTGTTGCTCTCGCTCACCGGCATCGACGCCGAAGAGCGCCAGGCGCGGCAGATGATCAACGAGATCCAGGAGCTGAAGGCCACGCTCTCGGCCCAGCTCAACCGCAGCAGCGCCATGGCATCCGCGGCGCATCACTGGCTGCACCAGACGTATCTTCCGATCATCGAGCGGCTCAAGCGCGTCGCCGACGGGAACGCCGATCCCGACGAGCTGTATTGCCAGTTGCTCGAGCACAAGTGGTATCTCTCGGAGCGGGCGCAGCGCGACGTCGGCCACAGCGCCGCGCTGCTCGACTTTCTGTCAAACCGGCCGGATCACAAGCCGCGCTAGCCCCGCGCCGCGCCGACCCAGCGCCCGCCGCGGGCCACGATCGCGGAGCGCTCGCGGGCAGCCGGCGCGCGGCGGCGTTGACGCTCTGCGCGCGTCGCGATATATCCGCTGCGCGTTGGGTGATTTTTCGGCGCTCGAGTTCAATTTAGCTCAATGCCCACCTCAAGGAACGCCCGCGCTTCACCGGGCGCGCAGGGAGACTTGCCATGGGTCTGTTGAAAGAATTCCGTGATTTCGCGGTAAAAGGCAACGTGGTCGACATGGCCGTCGGCATCATCATCGGAGCCGCCTTCGGCAAGATCGTCAGCTCGCTGGTCGACGACGTGCTGATGCCGCCGCTCGGGATGGCGATGGGTCAGATGGATTTCTCGACCTTCGCGCTGACGCTCGCGCCCGCCCAGGGCGACAAGCCGCCGGTGCTGCTCAAGTACGGCATGCTGATCAACACGCTGATCAACTTCACCATCGTGGCGTTCGCATTGTTCATCCTGATCAAGGCGGTCAACGCGGCCAAGCGCCAGGAGGCGGCCGCTCCGCCGGCGCCGGCTGCTCCGCCGCCGCAGGAAATGCTGCTGGCGGAAATTCGCGATATTCTGAAGAAGTCGGCGCGCTAGCGGGCCGCTGCGGGCGCCGCCCGCACCAGATTCAACAGCGCGTCCACGCCTGCGGCCGCGAACGCATCAGCCGCGCGCCAGCGCCGCGCGGGCGCGTGAGCGTGCCGCGCAGGTCTGCTGCGACTCGGCCGCGCTTTGCGCCCGCCGATACAGCGGCAGCGTGAAGGCGCCGAGCACTGTCAGGATCAGCGTTTGCATCTCCGGCACCGCGGCGGCATTCGTCTGCCGCGCGTCGATATAGAGCCGCAGCGATTCGGAGGGATTGCCTGGCCCGCTGACCGTCGGCCGCAGCGAGCCGGTCAGCGTCCAGCTCGTACTGCTCAAATCAAAATTTCCGACGGCGAACGCCGACGAGAATTGCGCCGGCGATCCGGCTGGCGACGATACATCCAGGTTCGGAAAGCTGCCGATCACACTCTGCCCGGCCGCCACAAACGCCAGATTCTGCACCAGCAGCGAACGCGACTGGGCTCCGCTCGACGAGGCCCGCGATTGCAGCGAGATGGTGTTGAAAGCGGAGGGCAGCGAAGCGTCGTCGTCCCAGGCGATCGTCTGCGTTACGCCGCTGGCGCGATTGGTCATCTGAAATGTCAACCCGCTGCCGGGCGTGTTTGAGAGCGCGAAATCGAACCAGACGTTGTTCATCTGGTTGGTGTTACCCAGGTTTTTCCGCCCGAAGCTCTGGCCCGGGTTGGCGTCGTTGTCCAGCAGCATGTCCCAGTTGTTGGCGTCAAAACGATAGCGGGCGTGGGGGGGGGGGCCGCTTGCGGCCCGCTGCTCGGGTCGCCGGTGTACTGCGGCGGACTCAGATAGATGATTCCGGCCTGCGCGGCGCCCGCCGCCAACCAGGCGCAGCTCATTCCCGCCAGCGTTGCTGCTGTTGTCGCACGAGCCATGGTCCACCCCGCAGTGGCGCAGTTCGATACATGCGCCTCATCGGAAGCATGGCATTCGTGCTGGACTAGTGCAGCGCGTCCGAGAAACGCGGCGGTTTCAGCCTGCTGGATCGGACGGCGACGGCTCTGCGGCCAGAATTCCTTCCAGCGCCGCCAGCGCCGCCGCACGCGTCGGCAACTCCTCGTCGAGCTGCCGCGTGTAGAGCGCGTCCAGGATTCGCCGATAGATCGGCCCCTGCGGCACACCGCGGGCCGCCAGATCGTCGCCTGTGACCCAGGGCGGCGGCTGCACCTGCTCTGCGGCAATCGCGCCGACACGCGCATCCAGCGCCGCGACGCTGGCGGCATCCGCGGCGGAATCGTCGCCGCGCGCGACCCGCAGGCTGCGCAGCGCGTCAAAGCTGGGGCCGGCCAGCAGGCGTTTCAAATCTGCCAGTCGCAGCCGCGCCAGATCGTCGAGTGCGTGCTGCTGCTCGATCAGCCAGACCAGTAGCGTGCGCTGCTGATTGGAGAGCGTCAGGCGGCGCGCGAACTGCGTCACCTCGTCGGCGCTGCGCTGCAGCAGCATGGCTGCAAGCGCCGCCTCGAATGCCGCTCTGGCTGGCAGGCGCCCCAGCACGCGGCGCGACTCGCGGAATTGCGCCGCATCCCACGCCGCCCCGGGCCAAAGGTGCGTCAGCAGCTTGGCCGAGCCCAGCAGCTCGAACGCCCGCCCGCGCGACGCATGCGCCAGCATTTTCTCAAGCTCTTCGCGGACGCGCTCGGCGGCGACACGCGCCAGCCGCGGCGCGTTCGCGCGGATCGCGTCCATCGTGGCCGGCTCGATCTCGAAGTCCAGCCGCGCCGCGAAGCGCACGCCGCGCAGCAGCCGCAGGTGATCCTCTTCAAAGCGCCGCGCCGGGTCGCCGACGGCCCGCACGCGCGCGGCCCGCAAGTCCTGCATTCCGCCGACGTAATCCAGCACCACGCGCTTGCCCGGGTCGAGGAACATGCCGTTGATCGTGAAATCCCGCCGCAATGCGTCCTGCCGCGCGTCGCCGAAGGTCACAGACGTGGGCCTGCGGCCGTCCTCATAGGGGCCGTCGCTTCGAAACGTGGCCACTTCCACCCAGCGCCCGCCGCGGCGCACCAGCATTACGCCGAACTGCGCCCCGACCTGCCGCGCGTTGGGAAACAGGCGTGTGATCTGCGGCGGCGTGGCGCGGGTGGCGAGGTCGTAATCCGCGGGGGTCGCGCCGCGCAGCAGGTCGCGGACACAGCCGCCCGCCAGCAGCGCTTCGAAGCCGTGATCGCGGAGCACAGCGGCGATTTCGAGCGCCGGGCCAGCGTCCTGCGGCAGATTGGATTCAAACGGGAAAACGGACATCAATTGCGAAGTGTATCGCGGACGAGCGGGCCGACTCTCTGCAATCAGTGCGCACGCTGCTCGATCGCCGCAGCCGCGTCCGTCGCGGCCAGTGCCGGATCGGGCAGCTTAAGCGTCGATTGCGCCCGCGCTTGCTGGCCGCTCAACGCCAAAATGCACAGCAGCACCGCCATGCAGATGATCAGGAATGAGACTGAGCTTGAAACGCCGCGATAGGAGGCGTTCGGGCGGACGGCCAGCCACCAGCCGCTCAGGGCGCAGGCGGCGATGACCAGCATCGAGAATGGAAGCGTCTCGGGCGCCACGATTGTCGCTTCCCCCCCTAGCGTGCTGCGCGTGCACCGCGCACGCGCCACGATCAAGAACCCGAAAACATCATGGCGTTGTTGATCGTATTCAGCGAGTTTAGGCCCTGACCAAAGGACGTGAGCGTCGCCAGGCAAACAACGATGATCAGCGCCAGCATCACCGCATATTCGGTTGCGGTCGGCCCGTCATCGTTCCGCAGGAACGCGATCAGAATGTCTCGCAACTTCGCGGTCATGCTCCGCTCCTGATTCAGGGCTGAATCCCCCATCCGATGAACTTTACGAAATGTGCCACGCCGCGAGCGGAAAAATCGTTCCCGCGCACGCGATTGCGACAGTCGGCCCGCGGCGAGCGGCCGCGGTAGGCCCGCAGCCGGCGCTCCGCACTTGTGTGATTGGCGGAAGGTCCTATCATTGCACAATTCGGCGTTGCGTGGCGCGCAGGTGGGCGCCGAGCGCCTTCGCACTCAGGGAATCTCAAATGCCGCTCAGCCGCTTCATGCGCGAGAACAGCCGCAAGCTGGTGCTGGTCATCATGTCCGCCTTGCTGATCATCTTCCTGATCGAGCCGGTGCTGATGTCGCAGCGCTCCGGCCCGGGGCAGTTCAGCGAAACCGTTGGAACCGCCTTTGGCGGCGCCGTCACAACGGCAGACGTCGATCGCACGCAGGCGCTGGTCGAGCTGGTTGAGGGCCTGGGGCTGCCGCGGCCGACGATCCAAGGCGCGGATGCGCAGCAGCAGTTGATCGCGCAGCACCTGGTGTTCGAAGAGGCCCGCCGCGCCGGCGTGCACGTGGGGCGCAACCAGGTAATTGATCTGCTGCGGGCCGCCGGCGTCCCGGATTCGCAGTTGAACGCGGTGCGCGTCCGCAGTGGCCGCAGCCTGGCCGCGATCTACCAGGCCGTCGCGGATTGGATGACCGTGCAGCAGCTCGCGTCGCTGCAGGCCGAGACCATCGCCCCAAGCGATGCGCGCGTCGCGCAGCGCTATCGCGACGAGAACGAAAGCGTGAAAATCTCGCTTTCGGTCATCGACGCGCGCGCTTTCCTTGTGGACCAGCCCGATCCGACCGACGCCGAGCTGACCGAATTCTTCAACCAAACGCGCGATCGGCTCACGGCGCACACTGAAGAAGCGCTTCAGTATGGGTACCTGTATCCCGATCGCGTCGCGGTCGAATATCTGACGGTCAACCCGGATGATCTGCGCGAGCGGATCGAAGTCAGCACGCGCGAGGCGCGCCGCTTCTTCGACGACAATGCCACGCGCTACACCCGCCAGGACTACCCGCCCGGCCCGACCACGCAGCCCTCGGACCTGACGCCCAAGCAGGTGCCGCAGACCTTTGAGGAAGCCCGCGAACGCGTCCGCGATGAGCTGCGGGCCGCCAAGGCGATCGAGGAGGCGCTGCGAATCGTCAATGACATGCGCGACGAGGCCTTCCGCCCCTGGAGCTCGGCCAAGCGCGGCGCGGATCACTTCCTCGAGCCGCCGCAGCCGGAGCAGCAGATCTCGTTCGAGTCGCTGGCGCAGAAATACGCTGCCCGTGCGCCGATCATTCGCCGCAGTTCGGAATTGCTGGACACCAATGGGCTGGGCGGGCTGGATTTCCGCGGTCTGAGCGGCGCGACCATGACCGTCGGAAACTCCAGCGTGCGCTTCGCCGAGCTGGCGATGCGCGTCAAGGGTCTGGCGACGGCGCAGGAGCGCACCGATGTGCCCTACTTGAACCTGCTCGAGCCCTCGCCGGTCGTGATGCGCATGGAGACAAATGCGGCCATGCGGCGGCAGGTGCCGCGGCAGGCGTTCTTCTTCCGCGTCACGCAGGTGGCCCCCAGCGCGCCGCCAGCCACGCTCGACGAAGTTCGCGAGAAGTTGATCGCCGACCTCAAGAATAAGCGCGCCTTCGAGGCCGCTGAGATCCGCGCCCGGGCCCTCTTTGCCGCTGCCGAGCAGCTCGGGCTGACGGCCGCGGTCGCGGCGGACGTGGAGTTGCGCGATTTGCTGACGCGCGCCGAGGATGCCGAAGGGCAGAAAAACCCCGGAGCGCCCAAACTCGGCTATCTCGCCCGTCTGGGCCCCAAGCCGACGCCGCAGCCCGTGAAGCGAAACTTGGCGATGGTGGAAGGCGCCGGGAATGCACGCAAGCTGGCCGAAGAGGTTTTCAAGCGGCTGGCCCAGCCGCCTACCGCGACCGGCCCGGCGCACCGTGTCGTGATCGCGCCGCTGGCGAACCGCTCGCTCTGGCTGGTGGCGCAGATCGACGAGCTGCTGCCGCTTTACGAAGGCGATTTCGCCACGCGCCGCGCGGGTGTGGAGTCCCAACTGCGCTCGGCGGAGCTCAGCTCGTTCCAGCGGCTGTGGTTTGATTCAACCAACATCTTCCAGCGCACGGGCTTCGTCGCCAAGGCGCAGCCCGCGCCGCCGACACAGTAGCCACGGCGCACTTGGCTGCAGGCGCCGCAACCGCGCGTGACATGAGCAACACCTACGATTTTCGCGAGATTGAGCCGCGCTGGCAGGCCCGTTGGGCCGCAGAGCACGCCTTCCGCGCGGAGAACCCCGGCGCACCCGGCGCCGCGCGGCCCAAGTTCTACGTGCTGGACTTCTTCCCGTATCCCTCCGGGGCCGGGCTGCACGTCGGCCACCCGCGTGGCTACATCGCCTCCGACATCATCGCCCGCTTCAAGCGCATGCTGGGTTTCAACGTGCTGCACCCGATGGGCTGGGACGCCTTCGGCCTGCCCGCCGAGCAGTACGCGGTTGAAACCGGCGTTCATCCGCGCCTGACCACACGACGCAACATCGAGACCTTCAAGCAGCAGCTCGGCCGCATCGGCCTGGGCTACGACTGGCAGCGCGAGCTGGCCACGTGCGACGAGCGCTACTATCGCTGGACGCAGTGGATTTTTCTGAAGATCTTCTCCGCCTGGTACGATCCCGAGCTGTGCTGGACCGATCGCGACGGCCGCCGCGTCGTCGGCCGCGCCCGGCATATCGACGAGCTGGCGATTCCGCCGGACGTGCGGCAGCGCGGACCGGCCGCGGTCGAGGCGTTTCGCGCCCAACATCGCCTGGCGTTTCTGGCTGAAGTCCCGGTGAACTGGTGCCCGGCTCTGGGCACGGTGCTCTCGAACGAAGAGGTCACCAACGAAGGCCGCAGCGATCGCGGCAATCATCCCGTTTTCCGCAGGCCGATGCGGCAGTGGATGCTGCGGATCACCGAGTACGCCGAGCGGCTGCTAAGCGACCTCGAGCAGGTGGATTGGCCAGAAGAGATCAAGCTGCAGCAGCGAAACTGGATCGGCCGCAGCCAGGGTGCGTACGTCAACTTCACGCTTGATGGCCCGGCCGGCGCGACCGGCGACGTGATCCGCGTGTTCACCACCCGGCCCGATACGCTCTTCGGCGCGACCTACCTGGTGCTCGCGCCCGAGCATCGCCTGGTGAACGTCATCAGTTCCAGCGAGCAGCGCCGCGCCGTCGAAGATTACGTCGCGCAGGCGGCCCGCAAGAGCGACCTGGATCGCACCGCCGACACCAAGGCCAAGACCGGCGTCTTCACCGGGGCGTACGCGATCAACCCGGTCAACCACCGCCGCATTCCGATCTGGGTCGCGGACTACGTCTTGGTCAGCTACGGCACGGGCTCGATCATGGCGGTGCCCGGATCGGACAAGCGCGACCTCGAATTCGCCGAGAAATACAGCCTGCCGGTGATCCAGGTGGTGCAGCCGCCGACGGGCGTGGACTGGCGCGGCTTTGAGGACGACGGCGTGGCGGTGAATTCTCCCGCCGACCACGAGCCCGAGCGCTTCATCGGCCAGTGCGACCTGAACGGGCTGCCGACGGCGCAGGCCAAGCTGCGGATCATCGAGTGGCTCGAGCAGCGCGATTTGGGGGAAGGCACGGTGCAGTACAAACTGCGCGACTGGCTCTTCTCGCGACAGCGCTATTGGGGCGAGCCGTTCCCGATCGTCTACGACGCCGACGGCTGCGCCCACGGCCTGCGCGAAGATGAGCTGCCGCTGACGCTGCCGGAGATGGAAGACTTCAAGCCGCTCGCCAGCGACGACCCAAACGCCGAGCCGCAGACGCCGCTCTCGCGCGCCCGGCACTGGAGCATCGTGCAGCGCGACGGGCAGACGCTGCGGCGCGAGCTGAACACCATGCCGCAATGGGCCGGCTCGTGCTGGTATTACCTGCGCTTCTGCGACGCGAGCAACGAGCAGGCCTTCGTCGACGCGCAGGTCGAGCGCTACTGGATGGGCGGACGCGACGCGAACGGCGTGCCGCGCGCCGGCGGCGTTGATCTCTACATGGGCGGCGCCGAGCACGCCGTCCTGCACCTGCTCTACGCGCGCTTCTGGCACAAAGTGCTGTATGACCTGGGCCTGGTCTCCACGCCCGAGCCGTTTCACAAGCTCTTCAACCAGGGCATGATCACCGCCAATGCCTATCGCGATTCGCGCGGCATCCCGGTGGCGTATGACGACATCGAATTCCGCGGCGATGACGCGCATCACAAGACGACCGGCGAGCGGCTGGCTTGCACGGTCGAGAAGATGAGCAAGTCGATCAAGAACGTGGTCAACCCCGATCGCATGATTGACGAATTCGGGGCTGACACGCTGCGGCTGTACGAGATGTACATCGGTCCATTGCAGGACAGCAAACCCTGGAACTCGCGCGACATCGTCGGCATGCATCGCTTCCTGCAGCGCGTCTGGCGCATGGTCGTCGCGGACGAGAGCGAGCACGCCGGCGGCAGCGGGCAGGCCGAGCGCGTCAGCGCGGAGAACAACGCGCAGCTCGAGCGCCCGCTGCACAAGACCATCGCAAAGGTGCAGAGCGATATCGAGCGCTTCGCATTCAACACGGCGATCGCGCAGATGATCGTCTTCGTTAACGAAGCCTCGAAGCAGGCCGGAATCGGCCGCGGACAGCTCGAGCGCTTTCTGCGCATCCTAGCGCCATTCGCTCCGCATATGTGTGAAGAACTCTGGTCACGTCTGGGACACGCCGAGAGCATCACGGCCGCTGGCTGGCCGGCGTACGACCCGGCCCTGACGCAGGATGCTCAGGTCGAAATCGCCGTCCAGATCAACGGCAAGCTCCGCGGCCGCGCGCTGCTGGCGGCGGACGCCGACGATGCGACCGCGACCCAGGCGGCCCTGGAGATTGAGGCCGTGGCGCGCGAGCTCGCCGGCCGCACGCCCCGCAAGGCGATCGTTGTGAAAGGCCGGCTGGTAAACCTGCTGGTCTGAACTGCTGCTGGCGGCGTACGCATCCACTCGTCCCCGCAAACTTGACTTGCATTCCGCGGCGCCGCGCGGCATAATGTAAGTAGGAACATACATAACCATGCCGCGCCCCAGCCAGAGATCCGAGAAGCGCGCCGCGCTGCTGCCCGTGCTGGCGCGGGCCTTCGCCGAGCTCGGCTACCGCCGCTCGACCTCGGCTGAGCTGGCCAAGCGCTGCCGCGTACAGGAAAACGTGCTCTATCGACTTTGGCCCGATAAGCAGGCCATGTTCGTCGCCGCGATCGAGCACGTCTTCGAAACCTCACGCTGCGCCTGGGAGCGCGTGCTGGCGGCCGCGCCCGGCGACGCCGCCGCGCGGCTACTGACCTACGAAGCGCGGCATCTGGGCGAGCACGGACTGTATCGCCTGCTCTTCGCCGGCCTGAGCGAGACCGAAGATGTCGTGATCCGCGCCGCGCTCCGCCGCACGTACGGCCGCTTCCACGCCTTCCTGCGGCAGCAGATCGAGCTGCACCGCGGGCAGCGGCGGCGGCGCCCGGAAATCGAGCTGGCGGCCTGGGCGATCCTGGGCGTGGGCACGGCCGGCACGATCGCACGCGAGCTCGAGCTGCTCTCCGCCCGCGGCCGGGCCCGCATGCTGCGGCAGTCCGCCGGCCTGCTGCTGGAAGGGCTTCCGCTGGCGGCCAAGCGCGAAAGGTCGAAAGCATGAGCCGCCGTGCGTTGTCGAACGCTGCGCCATTCGCGCTTGCTTGTACCTTGTGCGCTGCGCGTGGGCATGAGCCCCGCGCGGCGTCCACCGCGCTTCAGCTGGGGCTGGCGCGCGCGTCGCGTTCAGATGGGACCGCCGCGGCCGCGCGGGCCGGAGCGCGGCGGGCAGCGGAGCCCGACGCGTCTTTTTTTGGGGCTGTTTTGTATGTGTTCACTTACAAATAAGGAGCTGCAGATGTACTGGATTCGAAGCGCCCCGCGGATCGCGACCGCGACGGCTGCAGCATTGCTCGCGCTGACGACCGCCTGCCGCCACGAGCCCACGCCCGAGGAGCAGTTGTTCCTGCAACGCATCGGGACGGCCTCGGTCACCGTGTTTCCGACGTCTACGCGCATCGGAAACACGCGCGAGACGGACACGCCCTCGGCGCAGCGCATCGTCGCGTATCTGAACGAGAGCAAGCTCGCGCGGGCCGAGTTTTCGCCCAAGGTGGTCCCGCTGCGAGCTCGCCCGCAAATGCACCAGGGCCGCATGTGGGATGAAGCCTGCGCGTCGTTCGGCGAGTGGCTGCGCGAAAATCCGGTCTCGACCGACTACGCGCTGGTGGTCGAGATCCTGCGCGGCGGTCGCGTGGGCGTGGTCGGCGCCCTGCACTGCTACGTGATCGACCGCGAGGGAAAAGAGAGCTGGGGTCTGGGGCTCAACGACCACCACAAATCGTTCGCGCGGGTAAAGCCAACCAACGCGGACGAGTGCGCCACCGTCATCATCGACGAGATGGTGCGACAACTCGCGCCGCTGCTGAACGCGCCCAGGCCGGGCGAGTAGCCTGCCGCAACAGGGAGCACGCGCTCAGCGCCGTCGGCCGCCGCGACACTGAGCGCTTCTTGCGGTGCAACTGGCGGCGCAGCGCTTCGCGCGCGATCGAGACCGCGGTCTTGCGCTGCAGCGGATCGATCGCGGTGCGGCAGCGCCGCTGGGACCAGCGGGCGCTGAGCCCGGCGCCGACGATCGTGAGCGGCGCTAGCAGCATGGCGCTCGTGCTCCACTGGCGCGCGTGCACCGCGAACACCAGCGCTCAAGCCGCGCAGGTTGTAGCCGCATTCCAGGCAATACAAATCGATCTCGCTGCGCTGCGCGGCCAGGTCGCCTCACTGCGCGCCCAGGTCATCGCGCTGCGCGCCAGCGGCGCGTTCGCCCGGCTACGGCGGGCGGAAGTCGATCTCGTAGAGGTGATAGTGCGTGCGGGTCATGCCCAGCTTTTCGTAGACGCGCTGGGCCGGGTTGTTTTGCTCGACGTACAGCCGAATGCCGCAGACGTCGGGCTGCTTGCGGGCCAGCGCCTGCACGTGCTCGTGCAACGCGCGATAGACACCCAGGCCGCGGGCCTCGGGCGCGACGTAGACGCTCTGGATCCACCAGAACCAGCCATTGCGCCAGTCGCTCCACTCACGCGTCAGCATTAACTGGCCGACAAGCTGCCCGGCGCGGAGCGCGACAAAGTACCGGCCGCGGCGCTCGTCGTGCAGCACGGCGAGCACGCCGCTGGCGAGCAAGTCGCCCTGCAGCGCGCGGCCTTCGCTTTCCTGCGCGAGCGCCTGGTTGAACTCGGTGATGCGGGCGGCGTCGGTCAGATCCGCCGCGCGAATTTGGACATCTCGCGTCTGCGACATTGCCGCGCGCCTCTCGCGGGCAGATTGCAGTTTGCGCCGCGGCCAGTGTGCGTGGAGAAACGAAGCCGCACGGGCTGATACTCAAAGGCGTCAGCCCGCGCGGCGCAGCGGTCGAATCAGCATCCCCCCCGGACGCCGCGGGTCAGCGGCGTCGCAACGCTGGGCTGGGCTAGACCATGCCCTTGAGGTTCTTGAGCGCCTGAATCTTGACGACCTTGCGCGCCGGCTTGGCCTTGAACATCATCTCCTCCTTGGTGAAGGGATTGATGCCCTTGCGCGCCTTGGTCGCGGGCCTGTGGACGACGCGAATCTTCATCAGCCCGGGGACGGCGAAAACGCCAGCGCCCTTGGTGAGATCTTTCTTGATCAAGCCCGAAAGCGCGTCGAAGAAAGCCCCGACTTGCTTGCGTGTCATGCCGGTGGCGCTCGCCATTTCGGCGTACACCTCAGACTTGCTTCGCGGCTTGCCGGGCTTTCCGGCGGTCTTCGCTTTGGCCATTGACTACCTCCGTGTGATTGAGTCGTGCGTGACTCGATTTCAAGAACCAGCGGATTTGTGCGCGGGCGCCGGGCGCCGCCAATGCGCCCGTTCCACTCGTTGCCGCGCTGCAGAACCGATCTCTCTTGCGCTTCTTGCTGCATCCTGCAGAACGACGCTTCTTCTCGCACGGAAAGCGCGATTCGTCAAGCCGCAAATCGCGATTTTCCCGGGAATTCAGCGGATTTCTTGGAGCCGCAGGCGGAAATCACGTGGAACCGCGGGCCAAAGACCGCGCCGCGCTCAGCTCGACGCGCCGCGACGCTGCTCGGCCGAAACGTCGAACTGGTTCACTTCGTCAATCAAGCGCCGCAACCGACCGAAGCTGCGCTTGTCGAAACGCAGCCGCAGCCTGGGCTTGTCGGCGTATTCGCCGCCCTCTTCGGGCAGGGCCGACACCTGCTCGATCGCCCCGCCGCCGCGAGCCACAAGCTGGCCCGCGAATTCGTCATTGAGCCGAGCGAGGAAATCGTCCGGCAGGCGCGTGTTGAGCCGCAGCAGCAGGTCGTCGCCGACGTAGCGCTGCGAGTGATAGACGCGGTAGAAGCTGACCACCTCGTCGACCGCCTGCTCGATGTTGTCCGTAATGCGGAAGAGCGCCAGATCCTGTTCGCCGATCATGCCGGTGCGGAGCAACTGCGTGGCGACGTACGCGTGCCACTGCCGCCAATACGTCCCGCCGGGCCGCTCGATCATCACCAGCGGGATCAGCGGCGCCTTGCCGGTCTGAACCAGCGTGAGCACCTCGAAGCCTTCATCCTGCGTGCCGAAGCCACCGGGGAAAAGCGCCACAGCCGAAGCTTCCTTCACGAACATCAGCTTGCGCGTGAAGAAGTAGCGGAAGTTCACCAGCTTCGGATCGTCGGCGATGATCTCGTTGGTCTTCTGCTCGAAAGGCAGGCGAATCGCGACCCCGAAGCTCGCCTGCCGACCTGCCCCGCCGTGCCCGGCCTTCATGATGCCATCGCCGGCGCCGGTGATGACCATCCAGCCGCGTTCGCGCATGCGGGCGGCGAAGCGGACGGCGGCGTGGTAATCCGGGTGGTCCTCGCGCGTGCGCGAGGATCCGAAAATGCTGATCTTGCGCGTCTCGCGATATGGGGCGAAGACCTTCAGCGCGTAGCGCAGCTCGGCGGTGGCGCGGTGCACCAGCTTGACGTCGCCGCGGTCCGCCGGATCGCGCGCCATGCGGCAGAGCGTGGTGAGCAGCTCCTGGTAAAGATCCTGATTCTCTCCTGCCAGATGCTTGGAGGCGAAGAGCTCGATATCACGGTCGCGCGGCGTGCGCGCCGCGGGCTCGGCGGTCTCGTCGGGCGCGGGGCTGGCTGGCAGAAGATCATCGGACATAGCGGCCGCAGACTATATCGGGCGGATGCCGGCGGCGGAATCGCGCGGGCGCCGCATTTGACCTCATCTTCCGTTCAACATAGCATTTACGGTTCTGAGTATCAGTGTATTGGTGCGCTCCGCCGGCGAGGCTCGGACTGCTCTGAATGGATCTCGACACGCTTAGCCGCGCCGCGCTAACGGCCTACACGGTCGTTCTGGCGGCGTTGTGCGTTTATGGTGTTCATCGCTATTTCCTGGTCAGCACGTACTTTCGCGTGCGGGCGCGGGCTCGCGCGCCACAAGCGCGCTTCGTGCAGCTCCCACGCGTCACGATCCAGCTCCCGATGTACAACGAACGCTTCGTCGCGCAGCGCGTGATCGAAGCCGCCTGCAACATCGACTACCCGCGTGATCGCTTGCAGGTGCAGGTGCTGGACGACTCGACCGACGAGACCGTTGCGCTGGCGCGCGAGACGGTCGAGCGCATGCGGGCCCTCGGCCACGACATCACGCTCCTGCATCGCACGAAGCGCGATGGCTACAAGGCCGGCGCGCTGGCAGCGGCCCTGCCCGAGGCCAGCGGCGAGTTCATCGCAATATTTGATGCCGACTTCATCCCCTCCCCCAGCTTCCTGCTGCAAGCCGTGCACCACTTCACCGACGCACGCGTCGGCATGGTGCAGGCCCGCTGGGACCATCTGAACCGCGAAGCGTCGATGCTGACGCAGGCGCAGGCAATCTTGCTCGATGGGCACTTCGTAATCGAGCACACCGCCCGCAACCGCTCCGGCCGCTACATGAGCTTCAACGGCACGGCCGGTGTGTGGCGCAAAAGCGCCATCCTCGACGCCGGCGGCTGGCAGCACGACACGCTCACTGAGGACCTCGATCTCTCGTACCGCGCCCAGCTTCGCGGGTGGCAGTTCGTCTTTCTCCCGCAGCTCACCGCCCCAGCCGAGTTGCCGCCGGAAATGAACGCCTTCAAGGCCCAGCAGCATCGTTGGACCAAGGGCGGCGCGCAGACCTGCGTAAAGCTGCTGCCGCAAGTGCTGGGCAGCGCCGGCGGCTGGCGCGTGAAGCTCGAGGCGTTTTTTCATCTGACCAGCGGAATCGTCTACATCCTGATGGTGCTGCTCAGCGTGCTGATCGGCCCGGCGCTGTATGCCAAGCTGGCGCTCCCGCCGCACCAGTCGATCTGGGGTCCGCTGCTGGATTTTGCGCTGTTTTTCGTCGGCACGGGCTCGGCCTTGAGTTTTTACATCGTCAGCCAGCGGCAGCTTTCGCGCTCCTGGTGGGAATGTCTGCGGTACACGCCGGCGCTGATGGCGATCGGCATTGGCATCGCGTTCAACAATGCGATCGCCGCAATCGAGGGCTTCGTCGGCCGCTCGGGCGAGTTTGTGCGGACGCCCAAGTTTGGCGACTCGGGCCCGCAGCGCGACCGCTGGCGCACGCGGCTGCGCGGCTTCCAGTTCCGCGGCGCGTGGAAGGCCTGGGCCGAGCTGGCGATCGGGCTGTATCTGACGGCGGTGCTCTGCTCGTTCTTCCTGTTCGAGAATTGGCTGGAGCGCGTCGCCGCCGCCCTGCCGTTCATGGGCGTCTTCATTTTTGGCTATTTCTACGTGGCGTTTCAGACATTTCACGGCCAGTGGCTGGCGCAGCGTTCGCAGACGTCCAGCGGTTAGCGGCCCGCCCTTCAGCCGGGCCCGCGCCGCCGGCTACCATCTCTCACACTTGGAGGAGTACGCATGAGCATGAAGATCAGCATTGAATACTGCGTGCAGTGAAACTACCTGCCCAAAGCCGCCAGTTTGGCGGAAGCGATTCAGCAAGAATTCGGCGTCGCCCCCGAGATGATCAAGGGTGGCGGCGGCATCTTCGACGTAAAGGTCAACGGTACACTGGTCTACAGCAAGCACCAGACCGGCCGCTTCCCCGAGAACGATGAGGTACTCGCGTCGCTCGATCAACACGCCGGCTGAAACACCGCCCTGTGGCGCGGTAAGATGATTAGCGGCGAAGGCCCCAGGCCGATCGACCTGATGCGATCAGCGAGGTTTCGATGCGCTCAATCCTACGGACACCTGCTCGTATTTCCTGCACGCTCGCTTGCTGCGCCACGCTCACCGTATTGGCGGCCGCGCCGCCTCACGTACGGGCTCAGAGCCTGGGGTCCGCGGCGCCGACCTTCGAGCTGGGAGACACGCTCAACGCCGACAACAAGGTCACGCTGGAGAAATTCAAGGGTCGCGTGCTGGTGCTGGTCTTCTGGCGCACGACCGACAGCGGCGCACTCGATCTGGTGCCCGCGCTGAACAACCTGCACAAGTCGCTGGCGCGCAGCGGCGTTGTGGTGATCGCCATCACGCCCGAGGACAAGGCCAAAGCCGAAAGCATCGTTAAGGGGCGCGAGGCGTCGTTCATCGTCGGCTTTGGCGGCGACACGCACGAGAAATACAGGGTCGAGGCCTTCCCGCGGGCCTACCTGATCGACACGCACGGAACGATCGTCTGGCGCGGCCACCCCAACGACGACCTCGAAGCGCGCGTCAAGAATCAGCTCACCAGGACGCCCACGGCGGCTTCCGGCGGCGGCGCGCTGCGCGCCCGCTACGACCAGGCTCAGCAGCTCTTCGAAAAAGAGCAGTTCGCCAAGGCCTATAC
>CAZHTF010000070.1:0-17597 GCA_964535305.1 uncultured Planctomycetales bacterium
GCTTGAATCGTCAAGTCGCGCGGCGCGCACGCCGTTGATGAACAGCCCCTCGCCGCGGGAAGCGGAGAACAGCTCGTTTGCCGCGGCATGCTGGATCGCGCCCGCGAGCGGCACGCCATCGAGCAGCGCGCCCACCGAGCAGCACCACAGCGGCGTGCCGCGCAGGTAGTTGCGCGTGCCGTCGATCGGGTCGATGATCCAGGCCACGCGCGGCCCGGCGGCGGAAGCTGAACTGGCGCTGGACGATTGCCCGACGGCTGAAGGAGGCGCGGCCAGTGAGGCGAGCGCGGCTTTCTTCGCAAAATCCTTGCGCTGCGCAGCCCAGTCTGCGCCGCCGGCCTCTGGGCTGATCTGCTCTTCGCCGATGACCAGGTCATGCGGCCGCTCGCTGCGAATGATCTGAATGATGAGCGCCTGGGCCGCCAGATCGGCCTGGCTGACTTCGCTGGCGTCGGCCTTCAGCTCGACCGAGAGGTCATCCGCCTGCATCCGCAGCGCAATCTGGCCTCCGGCCTGCGCGGCCCGCTCCGCCAAGACGCGCAGCCCGCGCTGCAGCTCGAGTTCCGACGGGCGCTGCGCCATCAGGACTTGTTCTTTCGCGTGCCCTTGGATTCGCCCAGCTCGTCCGCTTTTTTTTGCAGCGTCTCAGCCTCTTCGGCCAGCTTCTTCATCAGCCGTGCCAAGAAGCCCGGCTTGCGCTGCTGCAGCGAGCGCGGCCCCTCGCGCTCGCGCTTGTCGGCCTCGGCTTCGAGCTGCCGACGGATGATGATCGATTCGCCGATGCCGAAGAGATTGGTCGTGAACCAATACAGATTGAGGCCGGAGGGCATCGAGTAAAACAGGAACGGGAACATGATCGACATCATGTTCGCGACCATCTGCTGCTGACGCATCTGCTCTTCGGGCGTCATCGATCCGGGCGTGCTCGGGCGCTGCTGCTGCTGCTGACGCCGCTGCTCGGCCAGCTTGGCCAGGTACTTGGGCTTGGGCATGTACTTTTGCTGCAGATACATGCTGACGCCCATCAGGATCGGCAGCAGGTTCAGCGAGTAGATCGGGCCCATGATCCACGACAGTCCCGGCACGTGAATCCCCTGCGATCCGAAGTGCAGGAACGCATCCGGGGCGGCCAGATCGCGGATCCACCAACCGTCGAAAGGCGCATGCCGCAGGTGCACATCGCTCGAAAGCGCCACGTACAGCGCCACCAGGATCGGCATCTGCACGAAGAGCGGCACCATCGCAACCAGGCTGCCGGCTGGGTTCACATTCTCCTCGGCCCAGAGCTTCATCATCTCCTGCTGCAGCTTAACCTTATCGTTGGCGTACTTCTCTTTCAGCAGATCCATCTTGGGCTGCACGCGGCCCATGGCCTCCTGCATGCGATACATCGACTTCTGCTGAAACACGCTCAGCGGATGCAGCAGGCCGCGCACGACGAAAACCAGTGCGACGATCGCCACGCCGTAGTTCCGCACGATCCAGCCGATGGTGCGCAGCAGCCAGGTCATGATCTCGGGCAACGGGTGGAACGTGCAAGTGCAGTAGAAGTCGGCGTCCTGCGCCGCGACGTAGCCCAGCTTGGCGCGATCGGCGAAGTCCGGATTGGCCTTGACCAGGATCTCGGAGTCGCGCGGGCCGGCGTAGAGCTCGAAGGCGTAATCCCGCGCGGCCCCGGCAGCGAGCGGGACGAACGCGGTCATCAGCCGCGCGCTGAGGTCGCCCGCGTCCGCTGCCAGCGGCGCGGCCAGTCTGCCGTGCACACTGTCGATCGGCAGCGCCTCCCCGCCGCTGGCGAGCGGTCGCGTGAACACGCCGAAATACTTGTTGGTCAGCGCGGTCCATAGGAAGCGCTCGCTCGGCGCGGGTGCGTAGAATTTTCGTTCGCCGTGCTTGGTCAGGTCGCTCCGCTGCACGCCATCGACCTTCAGCGTCTGGTCGACGAGGCGCGCGGCCAGCAGCCGGCGCGTGCGGTAATACTCGTCTTCGTACGGGATGCCGATCGGCCCGAGCTGCTCGATCGCCACGTGCAGCGTCTGCCCGCTCAGATTCTCGGTCGCCAGCCGAAACTGCACCAGGTGCGAGCGCGGCTGCAGCTCGAAAGACTTGGTCACGCGCAGCAGCGCGGCGCCGTCCGCGGCGCTCAGCGTGGTGGCGAATACCGCGGTGTAGTTGGCCTTCTCGGCCGGCTGCGGCACGACCTCCCAAAGCAATTCGTCCAGCCGCCAGGGCTGATCGCCCAGTTGCTTGATGATCAGGCTGCGCGTGAGGAACGAGTTCACCGTGCCGCCGTCGAGTGGAACGGGCGCGAGCAGCTCGTAGGGCTCGTCTTTTCGCGGCGCTGTGCGATACGCGAACGTGCCGCGACGGGTCCGCTCCGTCAGGCGGATATTGGCGATCGACGCGCCGCGCGGGTCCACCACCAGTTGCAGAAAGTCCTCCGGACCGCCGCCGAGCTTGAACGTATCGGGCAGCGCGCCAACGCTGAACTTGATGCCCGGCTGCGTCGCCAGCGGCTGCGTCGTCAGCGCCGCAACGGGGAACGCAGCGCCCTCGACGCCAGCGGCGGCAGATGCCGGTTGCGTCTGCGGCCCAGCGTCGCGCGGCAACCGATCAATCGTTGCGGGCGGCGGAGTCGGCGGCGGCGGATAGAGCCAGTTGAACGTCGTCGTATAGAACACGTACACCGCAAGCGCAGCGGCGAGCGCGATCAGCAGGTGGCGTGTCTCCATAGTCCTTCCGTCGCCCGAGTAATTTCGGGAACGCGGCATTGTAGGCGCGATCCGCCGCCGTTCAAACGCACGCGAGCCCCGCCGCACGCATCGGGGTGTATTGCGCGTCCCGCAGCTATACTCGCGAAATGCAACGCAAATTGGCCGCGGCGGCGGCGCCGCGCGCGCCCAGTCTTCCGCCGCCGGCATTTGCTCCTGCTACGTCGCTGGCGAAGCACGCTGCGCCGCCGGCGCTGACGCTGAGCGCATGGCGCTTCGCCGGCCTGCTGCTCACGTACTGGTGCAACGCGCGCTGCGCGTTCTGCTACGTTTACAGCGGGCCAGACCGACGCGGCGAAATGTCACGCCAGACGGCGCTGCACCTGTGGAGCACGCTCGACCGGCACGCAGCCGAGCACGGCGGCGCGATGCGCATACACCTGGCCGGCGGCGAGCCATTGGGTGATTGGCCGCGGCTGGTCTCGATCGTGCGTGCCGCGCGCGATGCCGGCTGCTCGCCGCTCGAGAAGATCGAGACCAACGCGTTTTGGGCGACGTCGGACAGCTTGACCCAGGCGCGGCTCGAGCTGCTCGACGCGCTCGGCATGCAGAAGCTGCTGGTCAGCGCCGACCTGTATCACCAGGAATTCATCCCGCCGCAGAATGTTCGGCGCTGCGTCGAGCTGGCGCGGCGCGTGCTGGGCCGCGGGCGCGTTGTGGTGCGCTGGTGGGATCGGTTCAACAAGCCGTCCGCCACGCCGCACCGTACGCGCCGCCTGACAAGCGCCGCCGCGATTTCTGCCCAGGCGCAGCACAGGGATCGGCTGACCGGCCGTGCCGCCGATCGGCTGGCGCCGCTCTTGACCTGTTACGCGCCTGAGCATTTCCGCGAGGAGCAGTGCGCGAGCGAGATGCTCGCCAGCCAGCATGTCCACATCGACGGCTACGGCAACATCTTCCCCGGCGTGTGCAGTGGGATCATCCTGGGCAACGCGCTGCAGCGCGGCGTCGACCAGGCGTGGCACGACCTCGCCCGCGACTGGCGAAAAAACCCGGTGGTCGACGCGCTCGTGCACGGCGGCAGCTACGAGCTGATGCGCCGGGCGCTGCCGCTGGGCTACACGCCGCGCGCCGCGGGCTATGCCGACAAATGCCACTTGTGCACGCATGTTCGGCAGTTTCTGGTGGAGCGCGGCGGCTGGGAGCAATTCGTCGGGCCACGTGAGTGCTACGCCGGTCCGCGCGATGTGCGCGAAGCGCAGCAGGCGTTGCACGCCCCAATCCCGCTGAACGTCATTGAGTCACCCGCGTGAGCAGCGCTGCCCCGCCGGTCGCGACCTCGCGTACGCCGCCGCAGACCCGGGCGTGGCGCGCGGCGGCGTGCTCAATCGCCGCGGCCGCCGCAGTCACATTCACAATTCTGGCCCCACAAGGCTGGCCGACGCTGCTGATCGACGGCACGTATGCCGCGCTCGCGCTCGCGGCAATGATCGGCTGGGGCAGTTGGCCGGCGCGCTGGCTCAGCGAAGAAGCCGGCCTGCTCACGCGTCTGCCGCTCGCGGCCGGAATTGGCGCCGGTGTGCTCAGCACGCTGGTGCTGGCGCTGGGCCTGGCTGGCGTGCTGAATCAACCCAGCGCCGCCGCATTGAGCGCGTGTGGCATCGTCCTGGGACTCTGGGGGGCCCGCGCGCCCGCTGCGGCGGACTCGTCAACGCCGGCGATCGAACCCACACATGCAGACGCCCGCTGGTGGGGAGTTTGCGGCGTCGCCGCGGGTGCGGCGCTGGGCCTGGCGCTTTTTCTCGCGTGCATTCCGCCGGGTGTGCTGTGGATCGCCGAAGGCGGCGGCTATGACGTGCTTGAATATCACCTGCAGGGTCCGCGTGAATACTGGAGCCAGGGGCGGATCACGTTTCTGTCGCACAACGTCTACACGTCATTTCCGCAACTGGTCGAGATGCATTATCTGCTCCTGATGCACCTGGCCGCCGATCCGCACGCCGCCGCGATCCCCGCGCAGCTCCTGCACGCGGCGATGGCAACGCTGGTGGTGGCGGCGTTGCTCGCGGTGGTGCCGTGCGGCGCGGCGCGGCCGCTGGCGCTGCTGCTGGTCGGCACGTCGCCTTGGCTGGTCTATCTGGGTTGCCTGGCGTATGTCGAGTGCGGGCTGCTGTTGATGGCGGTGCTCGCGGGCGGCGTCGCGCTGCGCGCCAGCGCGCGCCCCGCCACGATGCGCGACGCGCTCCTGCTCGGCCTGCTGGGCGGCTGGGCGGGCGCGTGCAAATACACCGGGCTGGTGCTGGTCGGCGCGGCGCTCGCTGGCGCGTGGCTGCTCGCCGGCATGCATGTGGATTGGCGCGCCCGGCTGCGCGGCGCATTTCTGCTTGGGCTGGGCGGCGCCGTCGCATTCGGACCGTGGCTAATCCGCAACTACGCATTCACCGGCAATCCGATCTATCCGTTCGCGTACGAGCGGCTGGGGGGCGCCGCCTGGAGCGCCGAGCAGAACGCGCAGTGGGAGCGTGGCCACCAGCTCAAACCCGAGCAGTCGGGCCCGGCCGGCCGCGCCGCGCTGGCCCTGCGCGAACTTGTCGGCTGGCCGCCAGGTTCAGCGCACTTCGGACTGGCGCTGCCGCTCTGCGCGCTGGTCGCCGCGCTGTCGGCCAATCGCCGCGCGGCGCTGCTGTGCGGGCTGTGGTGCGCCGCGCTGCTGGTGGCCTGGGTCGCGCTAACGCACATGCCGGCGCGGTTCGTCGTGCCGCTGATCGCACCGCTGGCGCTGCTCGCGTGCGGGCAACTGCGATCCGCGATTGCGACGCGGCTGTGCTGCGGGATCGCGCTGCTGGGCGTCGGGCAACACGCGTGGCAGGTGTGCACGCTGGTTGCCCGCGAGGAAGCCCGCCTGGCGCGCTCCGCGGCGCAGCTTTCGCTGATCGTCGGCCGCAGCGACGCACTGCGCGACACACACCCGCTGAACCTGGCCACGCCGCCGGACGCGCGAATCTGGCTGGTCGGTGATGCGGCGGTGTTTTACGTGGCCCGGCAAATGCGTTACTGCGTGGTCTTCAACCGTGACCCCTGGCTGGAGTTTGCGAAAGCCGAATCCGACGCGGCGGCGGCAACGGCCTGGCTTCAGCGCAGCGGCGCGACGCACGTGCACTTCTCGTGGCGCGAGATCGAGCGGCTGCGAGGCACGTACGGATTTCCGGAACTCGTTACGCCCGCGTGGGTGGCGCGGCTGGTCGAAGCCGGCCTGCGGCCCGTGCGGCATGAGGCCATACCGGACGGCGAACTGTTCGAAGTGCCGCGCTGAGGTCGTATGTCATGCGCGGCGTGGAGGAAGATCGCGCCCGGAGGGATTTGAACCCCCAACCTTCAGGTTCGAAGCCTGCCACTCTATCCAGTTGAGCTACGGGCGCTCGCGATTGGCGATCAGCCATCAAACAGTATAGCCGGCGGGCCGAAGCGCCGCTCATGCGGAGAAGTTAGGGATTGGCAGGCTGCGTCGTCGGCTGAGTCGTTGGCTGCGATGCGGGTGGCGGACTGACCACGATCGTCGACGTCGCCGACGCTTCCACGCCGCCCGCCGAAATCACGCGCAGCGTGACCGTGTACGTGCCCGCGAAGCGGAAGCGGTGCTGCGGCGTGGGGCTGCGCGATTCCTCGCCGTCGTCAAAGTCCCAGAAGTAATCCTGGATCACGTCGTCGCGGGCTGAGCTGCGCGTCCCGTCAAATCGCACCGTGAGCGGCGCAACGCCTGAGCCCGTGTCGCGTATGATGATTGCCGACGCCGACTCGCCGGCGACGCGCACGTCGACGCGCGTCGAAGCCGTCTGCCCCGCGCTGTCGGTGACGGTCAGCTTGACGGCGTAACGACCCGGCCGATTGAACGTGTGGGAAGCGCTCATGCTGCTGGCGCTGGCTTGGCCGCCAAAATCCCACGAATAGCCGGTTATCTGGCCATTTCGTGACCGCGACGCCTCCGCCGAAACCACCACCGCCAGCGGCGCGGCGCCGCGCGTCGTCGATATGGTGATCTCGGCCTTCAGCGGTGCGTTTGTGTCGTCCCCCGGCGGCAGCGGACAACCGGTCAGCCCGCTCAGGCCCAGACCCAAACTCAGGAACACAAGCGTCGTGCGTTGCGGCGCCAATCCACACGCGAACCATCGGCTGTTCATGTCCACATTGTACGCCGCAAGAAAAGGGCCCAGAACGGAATGTGACGCGTCAGCAACGCTGCGGGCGGCTCGGCAGCCTGCCGCGCGGCGCAGCATCGGTCAGCGAGGCGGCTGGCTCGCCGCGCCTTCGGCGGGCGCGCTGGCCGCGCCAGGCGCTGGGTTGGCCGGCGTGGCAACTGAATCGCCAGGCGGGTGGACCGTAACGATCAAACGCAGCGCCGGCTCGCTGGGAGTGGGTACCAGAAATGCCGCCGCGGCGTGCTCGACATGTGCAAGCGCGCGACGGAACCAGGAGGCCAGCGCGCTGGGTTGCGAAGGCCCTTCTTCTTTCGCGTCGTATCGCGCGCCCAGGTGGATTGCCGTCTGCGGCTCATCCGCCTGATCCGTCGCGGGCGCGGCGCTGCGCGTCGGCCGTGCCCGTCTGCTTGAAACCTCGCGCCGCGCATCGCTGTGTGCTGCCCCGCCGCCATACTGCGGCAAATCCGTGCTGGCGTTTGCTGGTTCGCGGTCGGCAAGCGACTGCGCGCTCGGTGTCACCGTGGCGTCCGCATCCGGCTTCTGCACAGACGGTGCCGCGCCTGCCACCACCTGTTGGGCGGCTTCCGGCGTCAGCCCCAGTTCGCGCAGCTTGGCGCGTACGTCGTCCGGCCAGCGGCGCGCGTGTGCCTCCGACGAGAACACCGTCGCCGCAGTTTCGGTGGATTTCATCAAGTCGGGCGCTGCGGCAGCGACGGCCGGCTCATCTTTCGCACTCGCTACGTCGACTCGCGCCGCCAGCCCCACCAGCCGCTCGACCAGCGGCTCGACGCGATCGCGCGGCATTGCGAACGACATCGTCGTCGCCGACGGGTTGCCGAGGTCGCCGCTTGGGGCGAAAACCGGCAGCGCTGCCGCCTCATCGCGCTCGGCGGGTGGCCGGTCGCCATTCGCGGCATCGAGATCGGTGAAGGGACGCTGCGCCTCGCGCAGCGCCAAAAGCGCGAGTCGATATTCCTCGGCCGAGCGCGTCTGAACCACCAGCTCCAGGTCCGCCGCCGGCGCCTCACCACCGATAGGCGCTGCAAGTGGCGGCGTACGCGTCGCGAGCGCCCCGCGCCCCACAGTCAGCGAAAGCGGCGCCTTGTCGCCGACTGACCGACCGGGCCGTCCAGCAGAGCCGGGTAGTGGCACGTCAGTCGGCAGCGGAGCGGCACTGGAAGGCGCGGCACTCGCCAGCGGTCTCCCCGCGGTTTCTAACGGCGCCGCTGCCGGCGCCGGCGTGGGCAGGTTCGAGACGATCGCCGGCTCTTCGTCCGCCAGCGTTTGCCGGTCGGCCTCCGGGGAGGCTGCGAGAAAATCATCGGGGGCTTTCAGGCGTTCGAGCTTGGGCTTGAGCGGTGCGAGATGCGGCAACTCTTCAACCGGGCCAAATAGCGTCCAGGACGCAAAAGCCAACAGCGCCACCACCGCCGCGATCGCCGAGGCCCGCACGTAGAGCCGCAGCATGACGGGGCGCTTCGGCGGGGCAGCCCACTGCGACGTGTGCACGCGCTCTGCCAGCTTCGCCCGCAGCGCACGCGGCGCGGCCAGGCGCGGCAGCGCGTTCAGCTCGGCCGCGACGGTGCGGAGCTGCTCAAGCTCAGCGCGACAAGCGTCGCACGACGCCAGGTGCTGCGCGAGCTCGCTGCGCCGCGGGTCGGGCAGTTCGCCGTCGAGCAGCGCCGAGAGATCGGCGCGGATGCTGTCACACAGCGGCGGAGTCACGGTTCTCTTCCTCTTTCGACAGGGCTTCGCGCAACGCCTGTCGTCCGCGGTGAATGCGGCTCTTCACCGTACCGACGGGCACTTCCAGCACTTCCGCGATCGCGGCATAGTCCATGCCTTCCACATCGCGCAGCAACAGCGCGACGCGAAATTCATCGTCGAGCCGCGCCAGGGCGTGCTCCAGCCGCTCATGCAGCTCGGCGCGCTCGAGCACCTGCGCCGGGTCGCGCTCGCGCTCCGCGCTGCGGCTGAAGCGCTCGGCCGCGGAGTCGCGCAGCGCCTCCAGCGATTCGGCTTCGCGGACACGCCGCTTTCTTCGCTCAGAGAGCACCACGTTTACCGTGATGCGAAAGAGCCAGGTGTAGAAGCTCGAGCGTGCCTCGAAGCGCGGCAGATTCTGCAACACCTTTTCAAAAACCGACTGCGTCAGGTCGCTGGCTTCGGCCTGGTCACGCGACATGCGCCAGCACGCGTTGTATACACGATCCTGGTAGCGCTCGATCAGCATCGCGACGGCCGCTGCGTCGCCGCGCCGCGCCTGGGTCACCAGCGTTGCCTCGTCAAGGCCGGACTCGCGCTGGGCGCTGTTCACGATCGCCGCAGCCTCTGTGTTGGACGCGGAATCTGCCAGCGGGTTCCCATTGCTCGTCGCCGGCTGATAAGCTTCCAATTGCCAAGCACCTGTTGTCATCATACCGGTGAACGGCAACTCGGCCGCGCCGGACGTCCGATCCGGCGCATTGGACGTTTGGCACAGCCGCGGCCTGACGGTCGCGGCGTTGAATGCGCCGTCCGGCAGGTTTCTCTCTCGCAATCTGGCGCGGCGTAGATTCCGACCCGTCTCCAGACGCGGCAGCGCCGCTGTGAATCGAATCTCACCACTCGACGCGGACCGGCCGCGGGACTAGCCTGTTGGCAGCCTGCGCCGATTCGCGCAGGGTCTGCGCGACGCATCGGACCGATAGAATCGCTGGCCGGCAACGCCGCCGGGCCGGTGGCGCAGACCGTATGTGAAGGACCCATGGCCGACATCGACTCCAACCTGCTCAGCCTCGGCTTTGCCGAGTCCTTGTACGACAGCTTCAAGCGCGACCCGGCGTCCGTGCCGGGCGACTGGCGCCAGTATTTCGAAAGCCTCGCCCATGGCAACGGCGTGCACGTCGCCGCCCGAGCGCCCGAGCGCAGCACCGTCGGCGGAAATGGCGCCGCCGTGCTTCGCCGCGAGGGCGCCGCGGCTGAGTTGCAGCATCGCGTCGACATGCTGGTCCGCAACTACCGCGTCCGCGGTCACATCGCGGCCCAGATCGACCCGCTCGGCCAGTCGCGGCCTACGCCGATCGAGCTGGACCCGGCCTTTCACGGCCTGAGCGAGGCCGACCTCGATCGCCCGATCGCGCGCGATTCGCTCGAAGGGTACGAGTCGCACACGCTGCGGGAGATCATTCAGCGCCTGCAGAACACGTATTGTCGCTCGATCGCGGTGCAGTTCATGCACATCGACGACCTGGACGTGCGGCAGTGGCTTCAGGAGCGGATGGAGGGCTCGCAGAACCGCATCACGCTGGGTCGCAAGGAGCAGATCCGCATCCTGACGCGGCTGATCGAGGCGATCAATTTCGAGAGCTTCGTGCTAAAGAAGTTCGTCGGGGCCAAGACCTTCTCGCTCGAAGGCGCCGAGACGCTCATCCCGCTGCTGGACGTAGCGATCGAATACGCCGACACGCAGGGCATCCAGGAAATCGTGATCGGCATGGCCCATCGCGGGCGGCTGAACGTGCTGGCCAACATCATGGGCAAAGACCCGGCCCAGATTTTCCGTGAATTTGAGGACATCGATCCACAACTGCATCGCGGCCGCGGCGACGTCAAATATCACCTCGGATATCACAATCGCTGGGAAGCCGCGTCCGGCCGCAAGCTGCATCTGTCGCTGTGCTTCAACCCGAGCCACCTGGAGTATGTGAACCCCGTCGCGCTGGGCCGCACGCGCGCCAAGCAGGACCGCGCCGGCGACATCGAGCGCTCGCGCGGACTATGCCTGCTGATCCACGGCGATGCCGCCTTCGCCGGCGAAGGCGTGGTGCAGGAATCGCTGAACCTCAGCCAGCTCCGCGGCTACTGCACCGGCGGCACGCTGCACGTGATCGTCAACAACCAGATCGGCTTCACCACCAGCCCCAGCGACGCCCGCTCCGGCGCCTATTGCACGGACGTGGCCAAGCTGCTGCAGATCCCGATCCTGCACGTCAACGGCGAAGACCCCGAAGCCGTGGTGCAGGCCGTGCACCTGGCGATGGACTTCCGGCATCAGTTCCATCGCGATGTCGTCATCGATATGTACTGCTATCGCCGCCGCGGCCACAACGAGAGCGACGAGCCGTCGTACACGCAGCCGCTGCTTTACCAAGCGATCGCCAAGCGGCGTTCGGTGCAGGAGGGCTATTTCGAGCACCTGCTCAAGCTGGGCGGCGTCGCCAGTGATGATGCCGAATGGATCACCAGCAAGTTTCGCGAGCGGCTTGAGAACGAGCTGAAGACGGCGCGCTCCGAAGACTACGCCCTGCGGCCGCAAATGCTGGGCGGCGTCTGGAGCCATTACGTCGGCGGGCACGACCGCACCGTACCTGATCCCGATACCGGCCTGCCGCGCGAGCGGCTGGCGGCCCTGCTCGAGCGGCAGACGCAGCTCCCGACGGAGTTCCACCCACATCCAAAGCTGAGGGATTTCTTTGAGCGCCGCCGCGAAATGGCCGCCGGCAAGCGCTCCCTGGATTTCGCGGCGGCCGAGGCGCTGGCCTTCGCCT
Organism: uncultured Planctomycetales bacterium; assembly: GCA_964535305.1. GTDB lineage: Bacteria > Planctomycetota > Phycisphaerae > UBA1845 > Fen-1342 > CAZHTF01. The sequence goes on from CAZHTF010000070.1 coordinate 11,437, forward strand.
CGCTTGCGACGGAGGGCACGCGCGTGCGGCTCACCGGGCAGGACAGCGGCCGCGGCACGTTCACGCATCGGCACGCGGTGCTGCACGACTATCAGAACGGTTCGGTCTATGTGCCGCTGCAGAACATCGCGCCGAACCAGGCCCCGGTCGAGATTTTCGACAGCCCGCTCTCCGAGATCGGCGTGCTGGGCTTCGAATACGGCTACTCGCTGGACTACCCGGACGCGCTGGTGCTCTGGGAGGCCCAGTTTGGCGACTTCGTCAACGTGGCCCAGGTGATCATCGATCAGTTCATCAGCAGCGCCGAGGCCAAATGGCAGCGGCTCAGCGGCCTGGTCATGCTCCTGCCGCACGGCTTCGAAGGCCAGGGCCCGGAGCATTCCAGCGCCCGGCTCGAGCGCTTCCTGCACCTGTGCGCCGATGACAACATGCAGGTGATCTACCCTTCCACCGCGGCGCAGTACTTTCACGCGCTTCGGCGGCAGGCAATCCGCCCGTGGCGCAAGCCGCTGGTGGTGATGACGCCCAAGAGCCTGCTGCGATCCGAGTCTTCGCCACTGGAGGACTTCACGAAGGGTCGCTTCCAGCGGGTGATCGCGGACGTGCTAGCGCGCAAGGCGAACTCGAAGGTGGAGCGTGTGCTGCTCTGCTCGGGCAAGATTTACTTTGAACTGGAGAAGCGCCGCGGCGAGCTGAAGCGCGACGACGTGATGATCGTCCGCGTCGAGCAGTTCTATCCGCTGCCGGTCGCGCAGTTGGAGGCTGCTCTGGCGGGCGTGCAGGCGGACACGCCGGTTTGGTGGGTGCAGGAAGAGCCGGAAAACCAGGGTGCCTGGCGTTTCATGCGAATTCATTTCAACGATCGGCTGCTGGGGCGCTTTCCACTGCGGGTGATTTCACGCCCGCCGGGGGCCAGCCCGGCGACCGGCTCGGGTCGCAGCCACAAGCTCGAGCAGGAGCAGGTGATCTCCGCAGCGTTCGAGGCGAAACTCTAGGTGTCGTTTGCGGGCAGGCCCGCTCTGTTTCAGAGAGGAACGTCCATTGTCGGTTGAGCTGAAGATCCCGCAGGCTGGCGAATCCATCACGCGCGTGCAGCTTGGCGCCTGGCTGAAACGCGAGGGCGAGTCCGTGCGCCAGGACGAGACGCTCGTGGAAATCGAGACCGACAAAGCCACGATGGAGCTGCCCGCGCCGGTCAGCGGCGTGATCACAAAGATCCTGAAAGCCGCGGGCGAGAGCGCCCAGGTTGGCGACATCATTGGATACATGGAAGCGAAGACCGTCGCTGCCGACGGCAAGCCAGCGACCGCCGCCGCGCCTCAAGCGACCGCGTCCGTCGCGCCGGGCGGCACGTACGTCATGCCCGCGGCGCAGCGGGCACTGGCGGAAAGTGGCTTCCGCGCCGCGGAGGTGACGCCCAGCGGGCCGGGCGGGCGAATGTTGAAGGAAGATGTCCAGCGTCACGCAGACAAGGTCGCCGCGGCTCATCCGGCTGCGCCGGCGGCGGGCGCAGCAGCGTCCGCAGCGAGTCCGCCGCCGCATGCGGCGCAGGCGCCGCGCGTCGGCGGCGCGCGGAGCGAGCGGATCGTTCCGATGACGCCGCTGCGTCAGAAAGTCGCCGAGCGTCTGGTCAGCGCGCAGCAGACTGCCGCTCTGCTCACCACCTTCAACGAAATCGACATGTCCGCGGTGATGGCGCTTCGCAAGCAATATGCCGAGGCCTTCCAGCAGCGGCATGGCGTCAAGCTCGGTTTCATGTCGTTCTTCGTCCGGGCCGCGGTGGATTCGCTCAGCCGCATCCCGGAGGTCAACGCGCAGATTCGCGACGTCGCCGACGCCAGCGGCACGCTCCTCCCCAGCATCGTCTACCACGATTTTTGCGACATTGGCATCGCCGTCTCCGGCGGCAAGGGGCTGGTGGTGCCCGTGCTGCGCAGCGCCGAGAGCCTCAGCTTTGCGCAGATTGAGCTGGCGATCGCCGACTTCGGCACGCGCGCCCGCGACAACAAGATCCGCCTGGAGGAACTCACCGGCGGGACATTCACCATCAGCAACGGCGGCATCTTCGGCTCACTCATGTCCACGCCGATCGTCAATCCGCCGCAGGTTGCGATTCTCGGGTTGCACGCGATTCAGGATCGTCCGGTGGCGCGCGAGGGCGCGGTGGTCATCCGGCCGATGATGTACGTCGCACTGACCTACGATCATCGCATCATCGACGGCCGCGAGGCGGTGACGTTCCTGAAGCGCATCAAGGAGAGCATCGAGGATCCGTCGCGGCTGCTGCTGGAAATCTGACAGCACAGCACCTTTCCGGTCTAATCGCCGGTTCGCATCGGAGCCCTGAATGCCCGAACACGACCTGATCGTCATCGGCGCCGGCCCCGGCGGATACGTCGCCGCCATCCGCGCCGCGCAGCTAGGCCTGAATGTCGCCGTCATTGAGAAAGAGGATCGGCTCGGCGGCACGTGCCTGCGCGTCGGCTGCATCCCCAGCAAGGCCCTGCTCGAATCCAGTCACAAGTTCTGCGAGGCCCGCGATGAGCTGGCCCATCATGGCGTCAAGCTCGCTTCGCTGGCGCTTGACCTGCCGACCATGCTCCGCCGAAAGGACGAAGTCGTCTCTGGCCTGACCGACGGCGTGGCGCAGTTGCTCAAGAAAAACAAGATCACGCGCTATCAAGGGCACGGGCGAATTGTCGGACGCGAGCAGCCCGCTGGTCCGATCGAAGTCCGTGTGGACGGCGCGCCCGGGTCTGAGCCGGTTTCTGTGCGCGGCGCGCGCTTGGTCATCGCAACGGGCAGCTTGGTCGCCCCCCTGCCGGGTGTCGATCTGGACGGCGACCGCATCGGGACCAGCAGCGAGGCCCTCAGTTATCCAACGGTGCCGGCGCACCTGGTCGTGATCGGCGCAGGCTACATCGGGCTGGAGCTCGGCTCGGTCTGGCGCCGGCTTGGCGCGAAGGTCACCGTGCTCGAATACCTGCCGCGGATCTTGCCCGGCATGGATTCGGAGATCGCCGAGCATGCGCTGCGCGTGTTCAAGAAACAGGGGCTGGAGTTTCAACTCGGCTGCCGCGTGACCGCCGCGAAGCGCGTCGTGCCCACGAAGGGCCGCAAGGCCGGTCCCGAGGGCTGCGTGGTGCACTTTGAGTCAGCCGGCACTGCCAGCTCAATCGAGTGTGATCGCGTGCTGCTGGCGGTCGGCCGCGTGCCGAATACGCAGAATCTAGGCCTTGAGACGCTCGGAATTCAGCTTGACGCCAAGGGCCGCGTCGCCGTCGATGGGCATCTGCAGACAAGCGTCGCAGGCGTGTTCGCGATCGGCGATGTCATCGCCGGCCCGATGTTGGCGCACAAGGCCGAGGAAGAGGGCGTCGCCGTCGCCGAGTTCATGGTCCGCGGCTATGGGCACGTGAACTACGACGCGATTCCCGGCGTGGTCTATACGCATCCCGAAATTGCGAGCGTGGGTCGCACGGAAGACGAGCTCAAGCAGGCCGGGACGGCGTATCGCAAGGGTGTGTTCCAATTCCGTGCGAACGCACGCGCCCGCTGCGTCGAACAGATTGAGGGCCGCATCAAGGTGCTGGCCGACGCGAAAACCGATCGCGTTTTGGGCGTGCACATTCTTGGGCACCAGGCCGGCGATCTGATCGCCGAGGCTGCGGTCGCAATCGCGTTTGGCGCAAGCTCCGAAGACCTGGCCCGCGCTTGCCACGCCCATCCGACGCTGGCCGAAGCGCTCAAAGAGGCCGCGCTGGCGGTCGATGGCCGCGCGATCCATAGCTAGAGGCCGCACCCCGGCAACGCCCACAGACGCCGCGGACTCGCGGGCGATCCACGGACTCGATTCGGCTGGCAATCGCAAGCCGTTATCCTTACACTGCTTATTTACGCGCTGCGGCCGGCTGGGATGCCTGTCGTCGCGCCGCAGTCGGAGAATCCAAGCATTGAACGTACAAACAACCGAATCAGAAACGCAGACAGTCCCCGCGGCGGACGGATTTGCCGCGCTGGGTGTGCATGAGAAGTTGGTCGCGGCGCTCGCTTCGCAGAGCATTCACACGCCTTCCGAGATTCAGCGCGAGCTGATTCCTGTCGCGCTCACCGGGCGCGACGTCGTCGGACAGGCCCGCACCGGCACGGGTAAGACGCTCGCGTTCACCATCCCGATCGTGCAGCGCATCCGCCCCGGCGCCGGGCTGCAAGCGCTCGTGCTCGTCCCGACGCGCGAGCTGGCCATGCAAGTGCTGACCGAGATCAAACGCGTCTCGGGCGAAGCAAATCTGCGGGCCGTAGCCGTCTATGGCGGCACGCTGGTTCGCAAGCAGCTTTCGCAGATGCGGCCGACGCCGGGGCATGCCCTGCCGGATATTGTCGTGGGCACGCCGGGCCGCGTGATGGATTTCATGCAGCGCGGGCAGTTGCCGCTGGCGGCGCTGCAGATCGCGGTGCTGGACGAAGTCGATCGCATGTTGGACATCGGCTTCCGCGACGACATCCGCCGCATTCTTTCCAAGATCGAATCGCCGCACCAGACGATCGTGGTCTCGGCGACGATCGACAACCAGATTCGCCGGCTGATCGACAAATACACGACGGACGCGGTGCGGATCGACGTATCGCGCGACGTGCTGACGGTCGACCAGGTTGACCAGTATTACGTCAGCGTGGCGCGCGAGGACAAGACGCGGATGCTCGAACACATCCTGCGCGAATACGAGCGTGGCTCGACCATCGTGTTTACGAATACCAAGGCTGCCGCGCGGCGCCTGGCGAAAAAGCTGGCGCACGACGGGCTGGCCGTGGCGGAGATTCACGGGGACCTGTTTCAGCGCAAGCGCGAGCGCGTGCTGGAGCGCTTCCGCAATGGCCGCTTCCAGGTTTTGGTTGCGACCGACCTGGCGGCCCGCGGGCTGGATGTCAGCAGCATCACGCACATCATCAACTACGACGTGCCCGAAGATTCAGAAGTGTACGTGCATCGCATCGGGCGCACCGCGCGCATGGGAAAGACCGGCACGGCGATCACGCTGGTGACATTTGAAGAGGGCAAGCAGATCACGGCGATCGAGTCGCTGATCAACAAGGAAATCCTGCCGCGCAAGGTCGAAGGCTTCAAGGCGAGCATCGCGCCGCCGACGCCACCGGTGATGGAGGAGAAGTCGGCGGCGCACTCCGTTCCGGCGGTCGCGGCACGTTTCGAGACGCCTCTGTTTGGCGCTGACGGCGCTGCGCGTCGCGCCCCGCCGCGAACGCTCGGCAGCAAATTCCGTCCGTCGCGTTCGCGTCGGTTGCGCTGACGCACGCGGGCCGGACCTTTCGATCCGACCCGCGTCCTTTCGCGTCCGCTGGCTTTCGGTCGGCCAGACGCACGTCGCGCTCATTGACGCAGAGTTTGACACCCGCGTTCTAAGACGGTTCCACCAACCGTATCCGTCTCAAGCGGCTACCGCGGATTCACACGCCCCGCAGCCACGCGCCGCGCCTGCCCGCACTACGGCCGCACTTTGACCACCACCGAGCGCGCGTCGCTGCGTCCGCCGCGGATCGCGCGGCTCTCGGCGTAGACGCGGGCCGGGGCGAATTGTCCGCGACCGCTGACGCTGACGCCTGCGCCATTGGCTTCGGCGCGAGCGCGAAAGCGGGCATCGCTGATGACGCGCACCTGGCTGTCAGCCACGCCGCGGTGCGTGTTGGCGATCGAGTCGCTGACGCTGACGGCTTCGCCGCCGAAGACGCCGCGGCTCTCAGCCGCGCTGTCGCTGTGGGCCACGCCAAACTCGCTCAGCGCGGTGGAGTACGAGCGGCTGGTGGCGCTGCCGTGGATCACGCCATCGGCGAGTGCGTCGCTGTTGCTGGTGGCGATGCCGCCCACCGTTGCGGCGATGCTCTCACTGTCGGCCAGTGCGTTTCCGCCGAAGAGTCCGTCGGCCTGCGCGGCGGATTTGCTCAGCGCCAGGCCGCGGTCGGCGGTTGCGACCGCGCGGCTGTCGGCAAATCCGCGGCCGCGCCCGATCGCATCACTGTTGGCGACGGCCCGGCCGCCGCGCGACGCACCGGCGATCGCGGTTGACAGCGCGTTTCCGGTGGCGTTCGCGGTCGCGGAACTGCTTCCACCGTCGGTGGCGATCGAGATCGCGGTCGCCTCGCCGCCC
>CAZHTF010000071.1:0-14667 GCA_964535305.1 uncultured Planctomycetales bacterium
GTTCGTCATCGGCGGGGGTCCAAGCGTGCGCGGCGGCCGCGGGGCGCGCGTGGGCGGCTCGACGGCGGCGCGGCGCGCGGCAGACATGCTGGCTTGGCACGCCGATTGGCGCGCGAAACAAGCTTACGCCGTTCGCGCTCCTTAGCGCGTAGCTCACGCGCAGCGATTCTGATAGCCTGCCGAGCGACTGGATCCCCGCTCCTTGGATTTTCTGGAGGCGCACTCGTGCGACACCTGCTGGCCCGCCTGTGCCTGTTTTTCACCGCAATTCTCTGGCCGAGTCCGTCCGCGTGCGCGTCTGATCCGCCGCGCGTCGGCGATCGCACCAAGCTGGTGGTGGTGCTGGTCGTGGACCAGCTCCGCGGCGATTACCTGACGCGCTGGAGCGAGCACTTTGAAGGCCGCGGCTTCCGGCTCTTCCTTGACGAGGGCGCGTATTTCGCGAACGCGCACTTCAGCTACGGCGCCACCGCCACCGCCGCCGGACACGCCACCATCGTCAGCGGCCGCCTGCCGCGCAAGCACGGCGTCGTGGCGAACGAATGGCACTGGCAAGGCTCGAAGGCAATTCAGAAATCGGCGACGGATCCGAACGTGAAGCTGGTGGGCGTGGACGACGCGGAGAAGCGCGTCGGGCTCTCGCCAGAGGTGCTGATCGGCGCGGCGCTGGGGGATGAGCTGAAGCTGGCGGATCGGCGCTCGCGGGTCTTTTCAGTCGGATTGAAGGAGCGCAGCGCGATCTTCATGGGCGGCAAGCATCCGGACGGCGCGTACTGGTGGGACAGCAAGAGCGGCCGCTGGATCACCAGCACGTACTATCGCGACAGCCTGCCGGATTACGTCAGTGCGCTGAACCAGCCGCCTTTCGCGGACCGCTATCTCGGGCAGACCTGGGAGAAGCTGCTGCCGGAGTCGGCCTACGACGGCTGCTACGCGCTGCGGACGGCGTGGCTGCCGCAGTACCTGCCGATTGGCGCGACATTTCCGCACGCGTTGCACGCGCCATCCGGAAAAGCCGACGAGCGCTTTTACGAAGCGGTGGCAGCCTCGCCATTCGGCAATGACCTGGTCTTCGAGATGGCTCAGCGCCTGGCGACGGCCGAGAAGCTCGGGCAGGGACCAAGCTGCGACCTGCTGCTGATCGCGCTGTCGTCGAATGACATACTTGGCCACCTCTTCGGGCCCGAGAGCGCGGAGGTGCTGGATTTCACCGTCCGCACCGATCGGCAACTGGCGAAGTTCTTCGACTGGCTCGACCAGTCGGTCGGACTGGGCAACTGCCTGGTGGCGCTCTCCGCCGATCACGGCGTGACCAGCATCGGCAACGTCGCGCGGCAACTGAGGCTGGGCGGCGGGCGCGTGGCGATCGAAGCGATCTCCAAGGGGCTCAACGAGCACCTGCGCAGCATCGTCCCGAATCACCCGGCGGACGCGGCGATCGTGGGCATGCCGCTGCCGTGGGTGTATGTCGATCGCTGGGTGCTGGATCTGCCCCCCGCCGACCGCAGCACGCTGCTTTCGCACGCGGCGGATTTTCTGCGCAGGCAGGAGGGCGTGGCGCGCGTGTTCACCGCGGACGAACTGGGCGGAGCGCCGCCGTCCAGCGCCGATGGTCCGCTGTGGCGCGCCTGGCGCTGCTACCACCCGCAGCGCTCCGGGGCGCTTTACATTGAGGTCGAGCCGTACTGGTATCCGCAGGCGTTCGAGCTGGCCGGGCATGCCGCCGGCTCCAGCCAGGATCGCTTCGTTCCAATCGGGTTTTTCGGGCGCGGCGTGCGCAGTGGGCGGTTCTTCTCGCCAGCGGATCCGGTGGACATTGCAGTTACTCTCAGCGCGCTGCTGGGCATTCAGGCGCCGTTTGAGTCCGATGGTCGCGTGCTGCACGAAGCGCTCATCGCGCATACGCGCTAGACTTTCGCCGCGCAGACAAGTCCGGTTGCATTCCGGTGCTGATCCCGCGCGGAAGGCGCCGCGTTCAGACGTCGGCGTAATCAGCCTGGGCTCGCCGGTCGGCGGGCGACCACGAGGAATTGCTTGCCCAGCAGCGGCCAGATCCACGGGCACGCCAGGTATGCCCGCACCAGCAGCGGGTGCTGCGGCAGGGCGCTGCGCGTGGTGTAGGGCAAGAAGCGCGCCAGGCAAAGCTCGATCTCGTATTCGGCGGCGAAAAGCGCCTCGCTCAGCGAGCGCTCGGAGAGCGCCACGTGATGATCCCAGAAGTCCCAGTACGCACCCGGCACGAGCCGCACATTGGGCCCCATGATGATGAAGCGCCCGCCAGGCCGCAGCTTGCTGCGCACGCTGGCGAGCAGTCCGTCCACCGCGGCCTTGTCGGGCATGTGCTCCAGCAGGTTGCTGCAGAAGGCGACGTGCACGGACGCGTCGGCGACCACGGAAAGGTCATTCAGGTCGCGGCAGTAGAACTCAGCGGCGGGGTCGAGCGCCCTGCGGCTCTCGGGGTTGAGGTCAATCCCGATGCGGCGCTGGGCGCGGATGTTGTTCAGAAACTCCCCGAAGCCGCAGCCGATGTCGAGCACGGTTTCGTCGGGCGCGACGAAGCGCTGGAAGAAATTCGCGCATAACACGCGCCAGATGCGCGCCTTTCCGGCTCGGTCGGCCTCGGGAAAGCGGAATGCATAGACACGATTCAGCGCTGTGGTATCCATCGCCGATGACTTCCCGTCACCGCGGCGGATGCAAGCGCCGCGCTCGCGGGAGTCTAGCGGCGGACCGACCGTGCGCCCACCGCCCCGCCGTGGCGATTTCAGCACCGCGGCGCGGTTCGCCCGCGAGCGATCTCATCGTTATACTCCGTGGTTCGCGAGAGCCATGGTGCAAAGCCCGCCGCTCGTCGGTCGGCATGGCGTTGAAGACTCCCTGTGTTCGACCTGGAGCGAACTAATGATTAAGGCATTTGACTTGAAAAAGGGCAAGGTCATTTCGTACGAGAACGACCTCTGGACAGTCGAAGGCGTGCAGATCATGTCCAAGGGCAACTGGCGCAGCTTCATGCAGGTGAAGCTGCGCTCGCTCAAGCATGGGCGCGGCACGGAAGTGCGCTTCTCGACCGATGACAAGATCGAGACGCCGTTCGTCGAGACCAAGCCGTACGAGTATCTCTATCGCGAGGGCGAAGATTTCATCCTGATGGATCAGACCACGTTCGACCAGATTCACGTCTCGGCCACGGTGATGAGCGACGCACACGAGTATCTGAAGGGCAATGAGCAGGTGCTCTGTCAGTTCATCGACGGCAAGATCGTCGCGGTGGAGTTACCCAACACGGTCGAGCTGCGTGTGGTCGACACGCCGCCGGTCGTCAAAGGCGCCACAGCTACGAACCAGACCAAGGACGCGACGCTCGAGACTGGCCTGACGGTCAAGGTGCCGCCCTTCATCGAGATCGGCGAACTGGTGCGGATCGACACACGCAGCGGCGAGTATCTGGAGCGCGCCAAGGAATAAATCGACGGCGGAATCGGTCTACGAGGTCTTGGGTTCCGCGCGTGGCAGGGCAGGACGTCCGAACGATGAACTGGCTTCTGGCGGTCGGCGATTTTGACATCCTTCGCGACGCGAACCGCGCCGCCGACGTCTTCTGGTACCGCGCCAAGCAGGGTTGGCGCTGGGTGGCGCTGGCGGCAGTGCTCACGCTCGTGCTGGTGGTCTCTTCCACGCTGCTGATCCTCGGTCCGCAGGGCAGCGGCATCTGGTGGGCGACACGCGAGAAGCTGGCCTGGATCGCGGCGGGCACGTTTGTGGCCTGGGCCGTTTTTGTCGGCTGGCTGGGCTTCAAGTTCGTCCCGTCGCGCAACGACCGCGTCGTGATCGGCCACCGCCGCTTCGTGCGCCAACTGGTCGCGCCGCTCGAAGAAGAGGTCAAAGCGCTCAGCGACGACGGCCTGCGGGCCAAGACCGGCGAGCTGCGCCAGCGGCTGGCCGCGGGCGAGCCACTCGAGGCCATCCGCCCGCTGGCCTACGCCTGTGTGCGCGAGGCCGCGCGGCGGGCCCGCAATCACCGGCATTTCGAGTGTCAGCTCATCGGGGCCCGCGTCCTAGAAGAATGCAATGTGGCCGAGATGCGCACCGGCGAGGGCAAGACGATCGTCTGCTACGCGGCCAACTACATGAAGGTGTTGCAGGGCCTGCGCGTGCACATGGTCACGGTGAACGACTACCTGGTGCGGCGCGACGCCGAATTCTGCCGGCCGATCTTCGAGCTTCTGGGCGTCAGCGTCGGCTTTATCAACGCGGAGATGGAAACCTTCGGCGCGGGCGCCGAAGTCCGCCGCGCGGCGTACGGCTGCGACATCACCTACGGCACGAACAGCGAGTTCGGCTTCGACTATCTGCGCGACAACATGAAGCACTCGCGTCGTGACCAGGTGCAGGGCCGCCAGGATTTCGTGGTGGTCGACGAGGTCGACTCGGTTCTGATCGACGAGGCCCGCACGCCGCTGATCATTTCCGGCATGGCGCATGACGACGTGGGCAACTACCGCGTGGCCGATGACGTGGCACGCAAGCTGATACGCAAGCAGGAACAGGCCGTACGGCAGATGCAGGGCCGTATCGCCGAGCTGGAGGCCAACCCGCCGCCGCAGATGAAGGGCGAGCCCAAGTTCAAAAGTGGGCTGAAGAAATTCAAGGCCGATCCGTTGTGGCTTTCGTCTGATGAAGCCGAGGCGATCGGGCTGCTGCAGTATTTTGTGGTGGAGCTCGACCGCAAGAGCGCGGCGATGACCGAGCACGGCGCCAAGGCGGCCCAGAGCGAGCTGGGGCTGGGCTCGTTCTACGACAACAAGAACATGAACTGGCCGCACTACATCGACAACGCGCTCAAGGCCCACCTGGTCTACCAGCGCGACAAGGAATACGTCGTGCAGGACGGGGTGATCGTGATTGTCGATGAATTCACCGGTCGGCTGATGCAGGGCCGCCAGTGGTCGGATGGTCTGCACCAGGCGGTCGAGGCCAAGGAGAACGTGCAGATCAAGCAGGAGACACAAACGCTCGCGACCATCACGCTGCAGAACCTATTCAAGCTCTACAAGCAACTGGCCGGCATGACCGGCACGGCGATGACCGAGTCCGACGAGTTCATGAAGATCTATAAGCTTGAAGTCATCGCGATTCCGACGAACAAGCCGATCCGCCGCGTCGATTACAACGACAAGATCTACAAGACGGTGACGAACAAGTTCGACGCGATCGTCGAGGAGATCCGTTCATACAGCCAGCACGGCTACCCGGCCGATCCGTGGAGCCTTTACGACATGCTGCGTGCCGCCCGCCGCACGCTGCAGCACGCCGGCGCCGCTGGGCAGGACGACGCGCTGATTGCTCAGAACACGGCCACGATCAATGCCGCCCTGCGCCAATTCAACGAGGGCAAGGGGCCCGAGCAGCCGCTGATTGATGCCTACAAGACGCTGATCGGCGCGGAGCTGTCGGGCCGGCCGGTGCTGGTCGGCACAGTCAGCGTCGAGAGCTCCGAGAAGCTGAGTCAGGCGCTTTCGCGGCGCTTTGGCATCGAGCACGAAGTGCTGAACGCCAAAAATCACGCCCGCGAAGCCGAAATCGTCAGCAAGGCCGGTCAGCAGCACGAGACCACGCGCGGCCGCGAGAAGCAGCGCTGGGGCAACGTCACCATCGCCACCAACATGGCCGGCCGCGGCACGGACATCGTGCTCGGCCCGGGTCTGGCCGCGATCGGCGGTCTGCACGTGGTCGGCACCGAACGGCATGAGGCACGCCGGATTGACAACCAGCTCCGCGGCCGTTGCGGGCGGCAAGGCGACCCGGGCAGCTCGCGCTTTTTCCTATCGCTGGAAGACGACCTTCTCAAGCTGTTCATGGGCGAGTGGGTGCTGCGGATGCTGCAGCTCCTGGGCTTCGAAGAGGGCATGGCGATCGAGGACAAGCGGCTCAGCCGCGGGATCGAGCGGGCGCAGAAGAAGGTCGAGGAGCGGAATTTCGGCATCCGCAAGAACCTGCTCGAATACGACGAGGTGATGGATTTCCAGCGCAAGAGCTTCTACTCGATGCGCCAGAGGGTGGTCGAGGGTCAGGGCCTTTCTGAGCTGATTTGGGAGATGATTGACCAGTCGGTCGAGGACGCCGTCTCACGCTGCCTGGATCCCAAGTACGCCGCCATCTGCGTCGCCGAGTGGGTTGGGCAGAATCTGGGCGTCACGATCGAGCACGGCCGGCTCGATCCGCGCGAAGTCAACATCCTGATCGACCAGGTGCGCGAGCTGGCCGGAAGCGAAGTGCGCACCAGCATCCAGCGCACCTTCGGCGAATACATCGACCCGGATGTGCCCAGCGAAGAGTGGGACGTACGCGGGCTGGTGCAGTGGGCCGCGCACTACGGCCTGAACCTGACGCAGCGGCAGGTGAAGGAGACCGAGCCGCATGAGCTTCAGGAACAGATTATCACCGCCGCGATCAACAAGATCGAAAACGCCGATCTTTCAGCGTTGCAGCAGTTCGTCGACCCCGCCTACGGCCGCAGCCGCCTGGCCGCCTGGGCCCAGACCAAATTCGGCCTGACGATCCAGCTTGACGAGATCAAGTCGCTGCAGGTCGAAGAGGTGCAGGCGCTGCTGGGCGAGAAGATGCGGGCCGCGTATCGGCAGCGCGAGATCGAGTACCCTGTCGCGGCAATCATCGAGTTCGCCGTGCAGCGCGGCGGCTCGAACGTAAACGAGATCTACTCGCGCATCGCGAACTGGGTGAACCGCAAGTACCGGCTGGATTGGACCTATGAGCACTTGGTGGGCAAGGCTCCGCACCAGATTTTCCAGGAGCTCAAGGCCATCAACCAGGACTACCTTCTGAACGGCCGGATCGAGAAGGAGATCGAAGCGGCCCTGCTGGCCCATCCGGGGGAGTCGATTCTGAGTTGGGCGAAGGAACGCTTCGGCGCCGCGCTTGAAGGCGCGCAGCTGCGGGTCGGCGACGGGCTGCGCGAGCAGCTCAAGCAGTGCGCCTACCAGATGCTGCGCTACGAACTGACGCAGCTAGAGCGCAGCGTGCTGACCAATACGTTCGATGCGGTCTGGAAAGACCACATGTACTCGATGGGCATCCTGCGCAACGCGATCGGCTTCCGCGGCTACGCCGAGCGCGATCCCAAGATCGAGTACAAGCGCGAGGGCACGCGGCTCTTCGCCGAAGCGAACCGCGCCATACGCGATCGCGTCACGGACCTGATTTTCAAGGTACAGGTGAGCGCGGCGCCCGAAGAGCTCGGCGATTTGCCGACGCGTGGCCTGAGCAACATCCAAGCGCAGAAGGCCGACGCCACCAACGCCGGCTTCAGCCGCGCGGCGCAGCCGCAGGGGAATGGCGAGCAGCCGCCGCAAGCTGCCGGCAGCGGTCAGCCGATCGAGCCGATCCGCCGCGCGATGCCCAAGGTCGGTCGCAACGAGCCGTGCCCGTGCGGTTCGGGCAAGAAGTACAAACAGTGTCACGGACGCGGCCAGTAGCGCGGCGCCAGCATGAGCCAACCTCCGCCCAACGCCGGCTTCTCGCACCTGGATTCGACCGGGCAAGTGCGCATGGTGGATGTCTCGCAGAAAGCGGCAACGCAGCGCCGCGCGCTGGCCAGCGCCGTCGTCGATGTCGGCCCGCGCGTTTTCGAGCTGCTGAGCGGCCCGGGCGTGCCCAAGGGGGATGTGCTGACAATCGCCAAGATCGCCGGCATCCTTGCCGCGAAGCGCACGCCCGAGCTGATCCCGCTCTGCCACGGGCTTTCGCCCGAGTACGTCGACTTGCAGTTGCAATTGCAGCCGCCGCAACGCGTCTACATCCGCGCTGAGGCGCGCGTCGAATCCAAGACCGGCGTTGAGATCGATGCGCTGCTGGCCGCCTCGATTGCAGCGATCACGGTCTATGACATGTGCAAATCCGTTAGCAAGGACATCGTCATCGGCCAGATCCAGCTCGAAGAGAAGAGCGGCGGAAAGTCCGGCCCGTAGCGGCGCACGCCCGCTGCGGATTAGCGCTCGCGGCTGATGCAGTAGAATCCCGCCCACATGCAAGCCGCATCGCGCCCCGTTGAAACTCACGCGCGCCCCTCGCACCGCGAGCTCGATGAAGCCCGCTTGCAGATGCTGCGTGTCCGCTTTCGCCTGTTCTGCCTGATTGTTGGGGCGATCGTGATCCTGCTGACGCTGCTTTCCGCCAGCGTCGCCTGGACCTCGCCGGCCGTGAACCCCTCGCGCGCGCAGCGCATCTCGCTGCTGGCGAATCTGCTGGTGGGCGTGCTGGTGGCGATCATGCCGCAATTGCGCGCCCAGCGCTTCGCCGACTTGGCCCTGCCCAGCATGATCCGCCGGACCAACGTGGTCGTGGTGATGGCAGTCTTCTCGCAATTCACCGGGGCAGTGCTGCTGGCGGCCTGGCTGACGCAGATTTTGGCGCGCTTCGAAATCGACATGCAGGTCGGGCCGCTGATCCCGCTCGTGGCGCTCACCGCGCTGGTGCACGTCTCGGCCTCGCTGGTGGTGCCCTGGACGCTAGCCGAATCCGCGCGACCCGCACTGATCCTGCTCGCCAGCCTGGCCGCGATCGAGTTGATCTCCGGCGACCCGCCGCACGCCAAACTGATCGGGCTGGCGGCGATTGCGTCGGCTGTGCTCCCGGGGCTGGTGATCAGTTGGCTGCGCTACGCCGGCCTGCGGGCGACGCTCGAGATGTCGATCCTCAGCGGCCGCTATCGCGAAATGCAGCGCGAGCTGGCGTACGCCCGCCGCGTGCACGAGCGGCTCTTCCCACTGCCGATCTCCGTTGGTCCGCTGCACATGAGCTTCTCCTACGAACCGATGCGGCAAATCGGCGGGGACTATCTGGATGCGCACGTCACGCCGAGCGGGGCGCTCTCGCTGGTGCTGATCGACGTCACCGGGCACGGCATCGCCGCGGCGCTGGCGGTGAATCGACTGCACGGCGAGATCAAACGCGTCTTCGCCCAGGAGCGCGAGGCTCCGCCGCAGCGCGTGATCGACAACCTCAATCAGTATGTGCTGCTGACGCTTTCAAACGAGCGCGTGTTCGCGACGGCGCTGGCGCTGCGGGCCGAGCCGGCCAGCGGGCGAGTCGAGGTGTGCAACGCGGGTCATCCGCCGGCGCTGATCCGCCGCCGCGATGGTCGGGTGGAACAGTTGGACTCCACCGCGCCGCTGCTGGGCGTGATGGGTCCGCCGGCGTTCACGGCCGACACACAGCAGGCGCTGCTCGAGCCTGGGGAAGTGCTGCTCGCGTACACCGATGGCGCGCTCGAATGCCGCAACGCCGGCGGGGCGCAACTGGGCATCGAGGGGCTGGCAGACGCGCTGCGCAGCGCCAAGGGCGAATCGCTCGAGCGCATCCTCGAGCGCCTGGGCGATGCCGTGCAGCGATTCCGCGCCGGATCGCCCGAAGACGACACGCTGCTGGTCGCGATCCGCCGCGAAACGCATCCAGCCGCGACCGCGATGCCGCGGGTCTAGCACTGGATCGCTGCGCGCGGCGTACGTTGCCGAATCCGCCAGCGCCGCTTGAGCCGCGGGCGGAATCGTTCGATGACACCCGCAGACACCGCGGCTGCGCCGCCGCGCGAGGGAACGTCCGCTATGAACTGCACTGGCTGCGGTGCGGCCATGCGTCTGGTCGATGGCCGCGATCATTTCATCTGCGACTACTGCTCCTCGCGCGCGTTTCCGGACGCGTCGGAGGTGGTGGTTTCGCAGCAGGTCAGCCAGCACGCCTGTCCCGAGTGTCAGCAGCCGCTGGCGCACGGCACGCTCGCGGCACAGCCGGTCTGGACTTGTGTGCGCTGCCGCGGCGTGCTTGCAACGAACGAGGATTTCGCCCTGATCGTCAAACGCGTGCGGGCGCGCTTCGACGGACCGCGCGAGACGCGCCGGCCGGTGTGTGAATCGGAGCTAAGCCGCGAGCTGCACTGCCCCGCGTGCAAGCGGCGGATGGAAACACACCCGTACTACGGCCCGGGCGGCGTGGTGATCGATAGCTGCGCGGCGTGCCACCTGGTCTGGCTGGATGCCGGCGAGCTGCGCGCGATCGAGCGCGCTGAAGGCGCCGTCTGGCGCTGAGGTGTGGTCCGAAACAAATGCCGGCAGAGCGGTTTCATTTTTTCCCAGTCGCGCAGCCTTCGTGAAGTCGCGATGGCGTCTCTAGATCTGGCGCACGGAGGCTGCGCTTCTCTAGACTCTCTAGTCTGAGCCTAGGCCCCGCAGGGGCCGCGGAGTGTAGCCCCGCTGGGCGAGAAGCGCGCCGCCTCCGGCCAGCGACGCAAACCGGCAACCGTTTGCCATCGACGCAAAAGGCTAGTTCACGTACGCGGACTGCGCGAGCGGGGAGAAATGAGACTACGCTGAATAGCGCTGCCGGCGGCACGACTCACGTTCGCTACTGCTTTTCCCCGATCGGGATCTTCAGGTCGACGCTGTAGGTCTTCTGAATCTGCTCGGCCCACTTGTTGAATTCGATCTTGGTCGTGATCGGGTTGGCCTTGCGCATTTCCGCCGCGACCGTGCCCGCCGCCGCGCCACCCAGCAGTGCCGTGAGTTGCGTCTCGCCGTCTTCGATGATCTGCTCGATCGTGTTTCGCAATTGGATCTGCAGCTGGTTGCCCGAGCGGTCGCGGACCGTGTGCAATTCGGAGGACCAGCGCATCACGGCGTGTCGCAGGACGCGCGCCAGGGCCTGGATGTACTTCTCGCGTTCGCTGTCGCTCAGTGCCGGCCGCAGAGCCGCCATCAGCCGCATTCCGACCAGCTCGGCGCCCTCGCCGCGCAGCTCCTTGCCATCGTGCAGGGCGGCACGCGTCTCGAACACATCGAGCGCCGCGACCGCCAGGGCGCGGACGTCGGGCAGCGCCTGCGTCACCTCCGGATAATTGAGCGCGTGATACAGCGTGCGCAGCACGGTGGCGGAGGATTCCTTCTTGGCCGCGTCGCGCAGCGCGGCGATCGCGTCGTTCAGCGTGTTCCCGGCAGTCACCAGCTTCTGCCGCTGATCGCGCAACCCGACCGCGGCCGCCATCCGCACCGCGGTGCGCTCGTCGCGCAACGATTCGATCAGCAGCGGCTGGGCGGCGGGGTCGCTCAGCGCGTTGACCGTCGCCAGCAGCCGGGCCGCGGCCGCGGGCGGCGCCGCGCGAATCGCCGGACGGGCAGACTCGAGCAGGGCGGCGTGCAGCGCGTCGCGGAAGCCCTGCGAGCCTTTCAACTCGGCCCGGATTTTTTCGACCGCCGGCCCGGCCGCGGCCGCGTCATTCCCGACGATTTCCTCGACGCGCTTCTGCACCCAGCCACGAATGGTCGCGCGGTCTTCGTCCGAGAAGGTCTCTTTGGCCTGCAGCGCCGCCAGCACCTCGGCCTGCGGTGAAGCTGGCGGCTGCGGCGGCGCGGGCGGAGTCTGAGCCGCGAGGGGTGCCAGTGCCGCCGACCACAGCCAGATCCATGTGCAAGTCGCCGTCGCCAAGCGCTTCATTGCAGCCATCTCCCTATTTCCGCGCCCGCGCGCGAGATCGGCATCTTATCCGCGGCGGCGGGCCTGAACAGTCCGGCGCGCCGCAGGCGACTTTGCGGTCCGAGCCGGCGGCCCGTACGCTGACGGTTTCGCGCCGATTACGACGCAAAGGGTGAGACCATGAACCGGCACGTGCACGTCCGCTTCACGCGCGAGCACATGCGGATCGACGTCAGTTGGTCCGGCGCCTTCAAGACGCTGCTGTGCGTCGTGCTCGCGCTGACCGCCGGATTGCTGCCAATCTCAGGACTGGACGACCCGGGCCCGCGCGTCTGCTTCGTCATCTTCGCGCTGGCGGCGTCGCTCTGGATCACCGAGTTAATTCCGCCGTACGCGACGTCGATCATCGTGATGGTGGCGTGCGTGTATCTGCTGGGCCGGCCTGGCGGCTGGCTGGGGATGCGGGACGACGGCCCAGACAGCTGGCAGATCTTCATCAACCCGGTCGCCAGCCCGGTGCTGGTGCTGTTCTTCGGCGGTCTGATGCTGGCGCTGGCCGCGAGCAAGCACGGCTTTGATCTGCGGCTGGCGCGGGCGTTCATCACGCCGTTTGGCAAGCGGCCCAGCATGGTGCTGCTGGGCGTGATTCTGACGACGGCGCTGTTCAGCATGTTCATGTCGAACACGGCCTGCACAGCGATGATTCTGGCGATCGTGACGCCGCTGATCAGCCAGGTTGAGGGCCGCGAGGGCTTCAAGAAGGCGATCGTGCTTGCGGTTCCCTTCGCGGCCAACGTGGGCGGAATGGGCACGATCATCGGCACACCGCCGAACGCGGTCGCCGCGATCGCGTTGCAGCAGATGGGCTCGGCAGCGGAGATCTCGTTCCTGGGGTGGATGCTGCTGGGCGTACCGCTGGTGCTGCTGCTATCGCTGGTGGTGTGGGTCGTGCTGCTGCTGAGCTACCGGCCCGACGCCGAGCCGCTACGGCTGGCGTTTCCGGAGGAGCTGGAGCTCACGCCGGGCCTGCTGGTGGTCGTGGTCACGTTTGTGCTCACGATCGGATTGTGGCTGACGCAGCCGCTGACGGGCTTGCCGTCGGCGGTGGCGGCGCTGGTGCCGGTCGCGGTTTTCACGGCATTCGGAATTGTGACGCGCGACGATCTGAAGCAGATCGACTGGGATGTGCTGATCCTGGTGGCCGGCGGGATGACGCTGGGCGTCGCGATGAAAGCCAGCGGTCTTTCGGACGTGGTTGTGCGGCAAGTGCCGTTCGAGCGCATGCCGCCACCGCTGCTGCTGGCGTCAATCGCGGCGACGACCGTCTTGATTTCGAATTTCATGAGCCACACCTCCGGCACGAATCTGCTGATGCCGATCGTGACCAGCATCGCGGCGGCTTCTCCAAAGACCGCGGCACTGGCGGTGGCGCTGTCGGCGTCTTTGGCGATGAGCCTGCCGATCAGCACGCCGCCCAATGCCCTGGCGTTCGCCACGCGGCAGGTGAGCACGCGCGATTTCCTGGTGTGCGGGACGCTGATTTCACTGATCGGTCTGCTGCTGGTCATCGTGCTGCTGGTGCTGGGCGGCGCATGGATCGCGCGGCTCTGACCAGGCCGGCCGCCACGCCGGCGCGGCTAATCGCGGGTAAACTGCTCTGGTGGAGGTGTCTCGCGGAGTCAGATGGGCAGCGCCGGCTTCGTCCTGATCCTGACCGCCCAAGAACAACGGGGCGAGCAACTGCGCGAAGCGCTGCGAACAGAGCACGGACACTCGTGCCTGGTCGTTACGACGCTCGACGACGCGGCGGATTCCGTCCGCGCCCGCCAACCCGACGCACTGGTCACAGACGCGCGCATCAACGAGATCGACGCCGTCGCCCCGCTGCTTGACCTGCTGCCGCGCGTCGCCAAGGACGCCGCCCTGGTGGTCATCGGCGCTGCGCCGTCCGAGGCAGCCGCGCGCGACCGCAGCATCGCATGGCTGGCGCCCGAGCTCGAACCCGCAGCGCTGGCGGCCCAGGTCGATCTCGCCGTCCGCAAGGCGGTGCAGCGGCGCGAAGACCGCATCTTTCAGGCGACGCTGAACGAGCAGCCGGTTGAAAAATTCGAGGGGATCGTCGGCAGCTCGCCGCAGATCAAGCGCATCATCGCCCGCGTGCTGAAAGCGGCGCCAACCAAAGTGACCGTGCTGATCGTCGGGGAGACGGGCACCGGCAAGGAGTTGATCGCCGAGGCGATTCACCGCCGCTCGCCGCGTGCGCGCCGCCCGTTCATTCCGGTGAACTGCAGCGCCGTCAATGAGAGTCTGCTCGAGAGCGAGCTGTTCGGGCATGTGCGCGGCGCGTTCACCGGGGCCGTCGCCGATCGCAGGGGCTTCTTCGTTGCAGCGGACGGCGGCACGCTGTTCCTGGACGAGATCGGCGACATGCCGCTGTCGATGCAGGCCAAGCTGCTGCGCGTGCTGGACCGTCGCGAGGTCACGCCGGTCGGCTCGACCGAGCTGCGCCGCGTGGATGTGCGGCTGGTGGCCGCGACCAACGCTGACCTGGCCAAGCTGGTCGACGAAAAGAAGTTCCGCGACGACCTGCTCTATCGCCTGAAGAATTTCGAGATCGATGTGCCGCCGCTGCGCGAGCGGCGTCAGGATATCCCAGCCCTGGCGCAGCATCTGCTGGACCAAGCCAATCGCGAGCACGGCCAGAGCGTCGCTGGCTTTTCAAGCGAAGCGCTCCAGCACCTCGTGAAGTACTACTGGCGCGGGAACATCCGCGAACTGCGAAACGTGATTGAGTCGGTCTGCGTCGAAGTCGGCAATCGCCGGATCGAGGCCGACGATCTGCCTCAGGAAATCCGCGGCAGCCGCGAACTGGTTCCGGTATCGAGCACGGGACTGGTCGGGTTGACGATGGAGCAGGTCGAGCGGCTGATGATCGAGCGCACGCTGCAGGCCACCGGCGGGAACCGTGAGCAGGCCGCCAAGATGCTAAACATCGGAACAAGAACGCTTTACCGCAAGCTGAAGGACTACGGACTGTAGCGCGGCTCCGAATTCATAACAGTTTCTGAATAAAGAGGTTATGGCCGGTCGCTGCCAAAAATAGACTGGCCAAAGTGCGCTCGGGTCGCTAAAATTTTTCTGAAGTGGCGGACGCGTGGCGCGGTCTGCCGCGCTCGCCCGGCGCGG
>CAZHTF010000071.1:14677-17156 GCA_964535305.1 uncultured Planctomycetales bacterium
ACGGGCGGCCGAGTCCCCTGGCGGCCCTGGCGGCCGAGAGCGCGCTCGTGGTCGTCGAAGAGATGCCGACGCCGCCCTTCCCAGCCTGGAACGTTGGCCTGGCGCGGCGCTCGCGGGCTGCGGTTCTCGGCAGCGGGGCGACACGTCGGCTGAGCGATTTCTCTGCCGTTGAGTGTGTTACGGCGAGGCGTTTGCTTGAAGGCGAATCAGCGAAAAATCGCGCTGGCGGTCGGGCTGCTGCTGCTCGCGGGCGGAATGACGTATTACCAGCTCAGCGGCGGGCAGGTGCGGCCCAGCAGCGGGAACTTCGTCTGCGTCGCGACCGGTAAGACTTTTTCGATCCCGCGCGGCACGACCAAGATCCTGCCGCTCGAAAACCCCGAGACCAAGGAACGCACGCTGCTGCCGTGCTATGAGCAGGACGGAAAGCTCTACGTATCCCGCCGCGCGGCGGAGCACCTGAGCGAGTTCGGTGCACGCAACCGGTTTGTCGATACGCAGACGCTGGCCGTGAAGAACTGAGCGACCGGTGCCAAGGGCTGCGAGCCGGGCTGGAGATGAACACGTGACGCGAATGAAGCGAAGCAAGAACGCCTTCACGTTGATCGAGTTGCTGGTGGTGGTTGCCATCATCGCGCTGCTCATTTCCATCCTGCTGCCCAGCCTGCGCTGCGCCCGCGAATCGGCACGCGCGGCGCGCTGTGGCGTAATGCTGCGCAGCCTCGGAACCGGCATCACGACCTATTCGACAGAGTCGAAAGACTGGCTGCCGGGCGTGAATACATCCGGCGCGACGTATGCCATCGGGCTGCGAAGCGCTGGTGCGAACGGGGCCAATTTCCTGCGCTCTACGCGTCTGGCGGTGCAGCGCTGGGACTGGATGAGCCCGTCAATCGGGTTGGAGACCGAGCTGGGTGGCAACCGCGCCAAGCGGTTTCGCACGCTGGTCAACGAGTATTACTGCCCGTCGCAAGCGGGTGCCACAATAGATTTCCTTTGGGGTCCGGGAGTCGCCGCCAGCCCGGATGGGGCCGATTTCACCGCCGAAGGCTCGGATTGGAGACCACTGAGCTATCTGATGCCCGCTCAGTTCCAGTATTGGGGCGAGCCGTGGCGCGGCAAGAACATCTGGACCAATCCGCAGACGTTCACCAGCGTCGCCTATCAGGTTCCCGCGACGACTTGGGAGTACAAGCTCCCGACCTACCGTTCACGCGTCCAGGAAGTCGGCGACGCGGCTCGCAAGTTCGCTGCTACGGACGGCACGCGCTACCTGACCGACACGCTAGACCTGGATTTCGATGTCGACCCGCTGGCGAATCTGTTCGGCTCGTTCGCCGATCCGGGCGGCTGGTGGGGCGGGTCGCAGGCGTTCGGCGCCCAGGCCGGCACGCTGAATTGGAGCAACTCACCGCTGGGCCACAGCAGCTCGTTCCCTGATGCGAAGGGCCAGGCGATGGCGCTCTCGTACCGGCACGGCTGCTGGGAGCGCGGACCGACGTTCAACGTGCGGCAGAACAAGGGTCAGATCAACGCACTGCACTTCGATGGGCACGTGGCGCGCTACTCCGATCGCGAGTCGCGCGAGGTGACCTACTGGTACCCCAAGGGCACCGTCATCCTCAAGCCGAACGAGGGCATGACCAGCGTGCCGGCGAATTTCGTCGTACCGTAAATCGTCACCGCTCATCACTGTTCGGTTCGCGCTCGCTGATCAACCCCCAAAACGTGGCGACGCGCGAAACCGCTGCGATCGCACATTCAAACCACGCCGGTTGTCGAATTCGGCGACGCGAGCGTAAGCGAGCGGTCAGGCTGAGCGTTTGATGCGCGAGACCGCGCTCAGAGCGCCGCGATCCCGCGCTTCGCAATTCCGGCGTGACCGCTCCCTTCGCGGCTGTGAAAGCGCGATCGACGCGCCGTTTTTCCAGGACGAATGCCGTGGGCACTGCAGACCGCTCGCTTGCTACCGAAGCGCGCGATTCCGGTGCTAATCCCGCGGCGGCGGCGGGCCGCCGGGCAGTATCGCCGCCGGCTCGCGCAGCGCCAGTGGCGGGCCGAAGATCTCCGCAAGAATAAAGGCCGTGCGTGCTCCGCTGCGGCAATTGAGGAAGCGATCGAGCCCGGGAATCGCGCTGCCGCGATCTCGGCGGTGGATCAGCGACTCGGCGTCGATGCCGCGCGCGTTGTCGCGATCGCGTTCGGTGGCAGCGGCGCGGTGGGCCGTGTACACCGGTGCATCGACCGACTCGACTGCGAACGCTGCGTTGGCGCGGCGCTCTTCGTCCTCGCGCAGGATTGCGACGCGCTCGGCCTCCGCCCGCCGAAGGGCCGCGGCACGATCGGCCGCCGCCTGTCGCGTCAGCGGATCGAGCTCGGCCTGCGCTCGGCGCTGCGAGGCGGGGAGTTCCGCTTCCGCCCTGCGGGCCGCCGCGGCTCGCTCAGACTCGGGCGGTCGCGCTGATGCTCACCGTCGACT
>CAZHTF010000072.1:0-17057 GCA_964535305.1 uncultured Planctomycetales bacterium
GGGTCATATGAAGTTGTTCGGCTGATCGCCGCCGGCGGAATGGGCGCGGTGTACGAAGCGCTGCAGCAAAACCCGCGGCGAACCGTGGCGCTCAAGCTGCTGCGGCCCGGTTTTTGCGGCGAGGAGGCGCTGCGGCGCTTCCGCTACGAAGGCGAGCTGCTCGGCCGCCTGCGGCACCCCGGCGTGGCGCAGATCTACGAGGCCGGGCTGCATGAGCAGGCCGGCGCGCTGCTGCCATTCCTGGCGATGGAGTACATCGCCGGCGAGTGCACGGTGCGCGAATTCGCCCGCAAGCAGCAGCTCAGCCCGCGGGCGCGGCTGGTGCTGCTGCGACGAATCGCCGATGCGGTGCATCACGGGCACGTCAACGGCGTGATCCATCGGGATCTGAAGCCGGACAACGTGCTGGTCGACCCCAGCGGCCAGCCCAAGCTGATCGACTTCGGCGTGGCCCGCGCCATCGACCCCGGCGCGCTCACCATGCAGACCGCCGCCGGCCAACTGGTCGGCACGATCGCCTACATGAGCCCCGAGCAGGTCGGCGGCGCCGCGCATCAGCTCGATGCGCGCTCGGACGTGTATTCGCTCGGCGTGCTCGGATTCGAGCTGCTCGCCGGCCAATTGCCGTACGACCTGCGGAACTGCTCGATCGCCGAGGCCGCCCGCATCATTCGCGATGTCGACCCGCTGCCGCTGGGAGCGCTGCAGCGCGGGCTGCGCGGGGATGTCGAGGTCATCATTGCGACCGCGCTGGAGAAAGACCCGGCGCGGCGCTACCAATCCGCCTCCGAATTCGCCGCGGACATTCAACGCTACTTGCAGAACGAGCCGCTGCTGGCGCGGCCGACGAACGTCGGCTATCGCATCGGGAAGTTCGTGCGGCGGAATCGGGTGGGTGTGATCGCCGCCAGTGTGGCGCTGCTCGGGCTGGTGGGCGGCGCAGCCGGCGCGTTGTGGCAAGCCTACCGTGCCACGCAGCAGCGCGATTTGGCCCGTGCCGCCGAGCTGCACGCCGAACTCGAGACCGCCAAGGCCCGCCGCATCGCCGAGCTGCTCGAGCGCATCCTGTCGTCCGCGGATCCGGCGGGCGTGGGCGGCGAGCGGCTCACCGTGCGGCAGGTGCTCGATCAGACTTCGCGAAACATCGAGCGTGAGACGCTCGAAGATCCGCTGGTGATCGCCGCCGTGCGGCACGTCATCGGCAAGACGTACTATAGCCTGACGGCATACGACGCGGCGATTCCGCACCTGCAGGCCGCACTGAAACTACGCCGCGAGAAGCTGGGCGACGATCCGCTGGTCGCCGAGACGCTCAGTGCGCTCGGGCTGGCGCAGCTCGACTCTGGGCGGGCGGCGGAATCCGAAGCGAATCTGCAGGAGGCGCTGCGCCTGGCGCGGCGCGTCTTCGGGCCTGAGCACTGGCAAGTCGCCAGCGCCATGCAGAACATGGGCCTGCATCGGCGGAATTTCGGCAACCCGCGCGAAGCCGAGGTGCTCTATCGGGACGCCACCGAACTGCGCCGCCGAAATCCGCAGACCCCGCCCGCCGAGCTGGTCAGCTCGCTGACGAGCCTGGGTGACCTGCTGCGCGAAATGAACCGGCTCGACGAAGCGGAAGCGCTGCTGCGCGAAGCGCTCGACATCCAGCGGGCCCACGCCCGCGGTCCACATCCCGAGACCGCCATCTGCATGAACAACCTGGCCCTGCTGCTGCAGGCGCGGCGAAACCACGCCGAGGCCGAGCAGTTGCTGCGCGACGCGGTGGATTTGAGCGCCGCGCTCCGCGATGCGACGCACATGACAACGCTGCGGTTTCAGAACAACCTGGCGGCGCTGCTGGGTGAGATCGGGCGACATGCTGAAGCCGAGCAGCTCCATCGCCACGTGCTGAACGTTCGCAAGCAGCAAGTGGGCGAGGATCATCCCGAGACGATCACCAGCCTGAACAACCTGGCGGTAACGCTGTCCTTTCAGCAGGATCACGAGGGCGCCGCGGCGCTGTACGTCGAGATCATCGAGCGGGCGCGGCGCGTCCTGGGCGAAGATCACCCCAGCCTGGGCGCCACGCTCTACAGCCTGGCGCGCGTGCACGCGCGCGGCGGGCGCTATGAGCTGGCAGAGCCGCTGCTGCGCGAGGCACTCGCGATTCACATCCGCGCCATCGGCCCCGAACACTGGCGCACGGCGCAACTGCGCGGCGAGCTCGGCAGCGCACTGTTTCAGCTCGGCCAGTTGGTCGAGGCCGAAGCGCTGCTGATCGAGGCCTTCGAGCAATTGATGAGCGAGCGCGGCCCGCGCGACGCGCGAACCGTGAAGACGGCCATGCGGATCGGGCGCCTGTATCGCGCGCTCGGCCAGCCGGAGCTGGCGGATTGCTACGAGCGGCAGACGCCCGAGTCGCTACGGCAGAAGGACACGTCGGATCCGTAGCGCGCCGGATTTGCGGCGTTCGAGCGCGAAATTCAGAAGCCCCAGCCGCCGCCCCAGAGTGTGGCAGGGGCGAGTTCGACGCTGTTGCCAGCCGGGTCGCGGACGTACAGCGAGCGGCCGCCCGCCGGCCAGTCGACCTCCATCTCGATCGGCACTTGCAGGGCGCTCAGGTGCGCGCGCCACGCGTCCAGCTCGCCGGCGGGCAGCGCGAAGGCGATGTGCCCGGCCCCGTTCGTGCCATGCGCCGGCACGCCGCGATTCGTCTGCCGCGACACCTGCGGATTGAAGATCAGCAGCACGCCCGCGCCGCAGCGGAAGGCCAGGGCGCCCTCAAAGCGCTCGATCAGCGGCAAGCCGAACACGTCGCAGTAGAAGCGCTCACAGGCCGGCAGGTCGCTGGCGTAAAGCACGGTCTCGAATATTTGGCGTGCTTGCACTTCGTCTTCAGCGCGGAAATGCGTCGGCCACGCCGCCATCCACCGGTAATGATGCGCCGGTCGTCGGCGTGGCGTTGCTGGCAAAGAAGACCACCGCTTCGCCCACGTGTCGGCCGAGCACGCGCGCTCGCAACAGGTTTCGCTGGCGATAAAAGTCCGGCAGTTGCTCCGGCGCCAGGCCGCGCGACGCGGCCCGCTGCGGGCCGATCTGGTCCCACAGTCCCGAGCTCAGGTCCTCGTGCCCGAAGACCGCGTCGGGCGCGATCATGTTGACGCGGATGTTGTCGGCCGCCAGCTCGAGCGCGGCTACGCGGCCGAGCTGGTGCCCGGCGGCCTTCGAGGCGCTGTACGCCCCGAAGTCCTTGCCGGGGCCCATCACATTCTTGCTCGAGATGATGACGATGTTTCCGCCCAGGCGCTGCCGCTTCAGCAGCCGCGCGCCCTCGCGCATGAAGAGCAGGTAGCCATCCACATTCACGCGCATCACGCGCTGAAACGCGGCCAGCTCGAGCTGGTCCAGCGGGCTGACATGCGCGACGCCGGCATTCGGCACCAGCACGTCCACGCCGCCGAACGCGCGGCAGGCCTGCTCGAACCCGGCCCGCACGCTGGCCTCGTCGGTCACATCCATGGGCACGGCCTCGACCACGCTGCCGCCGAAGCGCTCCGCCAGCCGCTGCGTCACCAGCGCCAGGCGCTGCTGCTCGAGATCGCAAAGCACCAGGTGCGCTCCGGCCGCGGCGCAGCGCTCGGCGATGGCGGCGCCGATTGCGCCCGCGGCGCCGCTGATCATGACGATGGTGCGTTCGAGCGGGCGCTGAACTTCGGCGGCGAGCTTGGCCCGCTGCCATTCGCGGAACTCCATCGCGGCCAGGTGCTCGGCGGATAGCCCGCAATAGCGTCCGATCGAGAACGCCGCCGCTTTGGCCGCCAGCGTGTGCTCCATGACGTCTGCGGCGACGCGCGCCTCGCCGCGCGTGCGACCCAGCGCGAACAGGCCCGCGCCCGGCAGCAGCACCACGCTGGGCGACGGGTCGAAGCGCTGCGGGTCGGCCCCGTGCTGCTGCATGTAGGCGCGATACGCGCCGCGGAACGCCTCCACGCCGGAGCGAATCTGCTGATCGAGAGCCTGCACGTCTGACCAGATCGGGTCGGCGATCAGCAGCGGATGTGTCTTGGTGCGAATCAGGTGATCGCTGGTGAGCGGCGGCGATTCCGCCAGCTCCGGCGCTTCGCGGCTGTTGGCGAACTCCAGCACCGCCGCCGCGCAGCGCCATTCGCACACTGGCCGCAGGAACGGCCGATCTTCGTCGCCACTGGGCAGCGCCGTCGCGCCGCGCAGCAGCGGGCCGGCCAGGGCCGCGAGTTCAGCCGGGCTCTTGCTGGTGGTGTACGTGACGGTCAGCCGCCGCAGCGCATTGTTGGCCAGGTATTGCTCGCAGGCGTGCACGATCGCGATGTGCCGCTCGTAGGACTCCTGCGCGCTGCCGCCAAACGTCACCAACCCGTGCAGCATCAGCACCAGTCCGTGCACACTCGGATTGCGCTCGAACAGGTCGGCGGCCTGCTTGGCCAGATCAAACCCAGGTAGCACGTACGGCAAAAGTGCGACGCGCTCGCCCAGCGCCGCGCGCACGTGCGATTCGCCATCGGGCTGGTTGGTCAGCGCCAGCAGCGCGTCGGCATGCGAGTGATCCACGTACGCATGCGGCAGGAACGCGTGCAGCAGCGTTTCGATTGAGGGCGCGGGGCCGCTCGCGTCCAGTCGCCGCGCCAGCAGCTCGCTGCGCATCGCGTCATCGGGTAGCTGCGCCAACCCGCGCATACGCCGCAGATACTGCAGGTCCATGGGCGTCAGCGCGTGCGGTTCAATGCTGGCCAGGTCGACACCAGAGCCCTTGATCCACAGCGTTTCGACCGTGTCGCCGTACAGATTGGTGCGCGTGGTCTTTAGCGAGACGTTTCCGCCGCCGTGAAGCACCAGCGTGGGCTCAGCGCCGATCAGCCGCGCGGAGTAGAGCCGCAGCGCCAGCGACTCGCCGTGCGCCGGTCCCCAGCGCTCCACGGCCCGGCGGGCTTCCTGCGTGTCCCAGCGGCTTTTCATGGTGCGGCCGGAAACGCACGGCGGAACGGCGCGACCATGCAGGTTTCAAATACCCCGGCGCGTGCGTAAGGATCCTGCGCGGCCCAGGCCCGCGCTGCTTCAAGCGAGGCTGCCTCGAACACGATCACAGCGCCGGTCGATTGCTCATCCGCATCGTTGCGGACCGGACCGGCCAGCACGATCCGGCCCTGCCGGTCCATTTCTGTGATGTGCGCCACGTGCGCATCGCGATTTGCGGCGCGGCGTGCGGCGCTGCCAGGTGCGTCGTGACCGATGAGGACGAACAGCGGCATGCGGCGCTCCGGCTAGCTCTGCTGCGAACGGACAAAGTCCCACGCCTGAGCATCGCTGCGGTTTTCGTGCACGATGCTGCGCACCGCGCGGATCATCGCCACCGGCCACTGCGATTGAAAGATGTTGCGGCCCATGTCGACGCCGCAGGCGCCGCTGGAAACTGCCTGGTAGGCGAGCTTGAGCGCGTCGCGCTCGTCGATCTTCTTTCCGCCGGCGATCACCACGGGCGCTGGGCAGCCATTGACGACCTTCTCAAATCCCTCGCAGTAGTACGTCTTGACCATGTGCGCCCCGAGCTCGGCGCAGATGCGGCAGGCCAAGCCCAGGTAGCGCGCGTCGCGCACCATTTCCTTGCCGACCGCCGTGACCGCCAGCACCGGGATGCCGTAGCGCTGCCCTTCGTCGCACAGCCGGCCCAGGTTGGTCAGCGTTTGCTTCTCGCGGGCGGAGCCGACAAATACGGAAAGCGTGATCATCGACGCGTTCAGCCGGATGGCATCTTCGACCGCGACCGTCAACTCCTCGTCCGAAAGGTCGTCTTTGAGCACGCTGGTGCCGCCGGACATGCGCAGCACGATCGGGATGCGCGTGTTGCCATCGATGCACTGCCGCAGCACGCCGCGCGTCAGCATCAGCGAGTCGGCATGCGGCAGCAGCGGGGCGACGACCTGCCCGGGGCGTTCGAGCCCGCTGGTGGGCCCCTGAAAGTATCCGTGATCGACCGCGAGCATCACGCAGCGCTTGGTTTGCGGGTTCAACACGCCGGCCAGGCGGTTCTGCATTCCCCAATCCACGACAAGCCTCCTCGAAGCCAGTTTTGGCTCTCGAATCAGCAGCGTAGCGAGGCGCTGCGCTTCGCGAAAGCGCGGCAAGCGGCGGAGATGACGTGCTGGACCGGCCTCAGGGGCTTTCGTCTGCCGGCAGCGACGCCAGGAACGCGCGGAACTCCGTCAGCGTCGCGTCCGGGCACTCTTCGGCCGGGGTGTGGCCGCAGCCGGGGATGACGCGCAGACGCGCGGTCGGGAGCTTGCTGAGCAACGCGCGCGAGACGCTGAGCGGCACGACCTGGTCGCCATCGCCCCAAAGCAGCAAGATCGGGCACGCGAGCTGCGCATAGCGCGATTCGGCGTCTTTGCGGGCCTTGAGTTCGGTGAAGATCTCCAATGCCGCGTTGGCGATGTTCGCGCGCGATTGCTGCGAATCAAAGCAGCGCGCGTACTCGTCGATCATCTCGCTGCGGACGAGTTTGTCTTCCGCGAAGGCGCCGCGCAGCATCAGCTCCGCCACCGTCCGCGGATTGCCGAAGTTGATCAGCCACCAGCGCGTCAGCGGCGAGTTCGCCAGCTCCACAGAAGGCGGCGGCGGAAAATCGATCGCGGTCGGCGCCATCAGGATCAGCCCCGCCACGCGCGGCGCGTTCGCGTGCGCCTGCAGCAGCCGGGCCGTCTCCAGCACCACGCCGCCGCCGTACGACGAGCCCACCAGCACGATGCGTTGCGGCGCGGGCGCGTGGGCGCGGATGAATTCGGTCAGCGCGCGGGCTTGGCTGGACATCGCGTAGTCGAACGTCGCCGGTCCGCTGGAGTCGCCGTGGCCGAGCAGGTCGAGCGTGATCGTGCGGTGCGAGGATTGCAGCTCGGGCGCGACGTAGCGCCAAGCGGCCTTGGAGGCCCCCAGGCCGTGCACCATGACGAGCGTGGGTGCGGGGTGCGTAGCCTGGGAGTCGCGGAAAATCAGCTCGCGATCCTTGCGGTTGTCGACCAGGTACGTGCGGTTCTCGGACCGCGTCAGCTCGCCCCAAGGCCGCGCCGGGCTGGCGCAACCGAATAGGCCGATCAGGGCGACGCACGCCAATCCTGCCAGAACGATTTTGTTACCCGAATCCGTGCGCGCGCTCATGAATCGCTCCCGTCGTCGCCAACCAAAGCACAACTGCCTGACACTGCGAAAGTTCCCGACACCCGATCTGCCGAAACGGCCCAAACCTCTCGCTGCTGGGCGTGTCTTTACATTCACCGTAGAATATCGGTTAGCGAGGCTCGGCAGTTACGGAGTGCGCGGATGTCTACCTGGAAGTCTGTGACGCTGGCGGTGGCGATCGTCCTGTCGGCGAGCGGGTTGAACACCGCCGCCGCCGGCGATTGGCGTGAACGCGACCCGAACACCATCCGAATCATCGCCGGTGTACGCGAGTATCCGCACGAAGTGCTGCTAGCATTGGGCCGGCTGGCATCGCGGCCGGAGTTGCTTCGCGAAGTCTCGCAGGATCCCGAACGCTTTGTTCAGCCGGAGTTGGACGCCTCGCGCTCGCCCGAAATCAACGCCTCGCTCCGTACGCTGCATGAGATTCCCGACGCCGCCGCTGTCGCGGCGCTCTACTTGGACGAGTTGACGCAACTTGTGCGTCTGCTTTCGGAATCGAGCACGCGGCTGCGGGCCGACGCGGAGGGCCTGCGCGACGAATACGCCGAGGCCCGCATTCTTGCCGCGGGGCAGTGGCAGCAGGCGCTGCAGGACGACGCGGCGGTCCTGCGCGAATACGCCTCGCTCGTAACGGACTATTGCCGGGCGCAGCTCGCGCAGGATGATCAGTTCCCATGCGTCGAGGTTCTCGATTCGCAGTATTTCCTGGCCTGCCCGCCGGATGAGGCCCTGTTCAACTACGGACCGTGGAAGAGCGTCAGCAACGCGTTGCGGACGCGCATGGAAGATTGGCGCGACCGCTTTGCCTGGGACCTGCTGGATCAGGACGTGCTCAGCGGCCGCGCGGCGCGAACTGCCGGCGCGCAGCGCGATGCCCTGGCGGCGGCCCCGGCGCGAGCACGGCAGGCCGCCTGGCGACCAATCGAGCCAGGCTCGGCCCCAATCGGCGCCATGCTGGTCCCAGTCATTCTTCAGCCGATCGTCGACCAGCCCGAAGATGCCCGGATCGCCTTCGCCGTCGCGGAGCATGCGCGGCTCTGGTCCACCGAGGTGGAGTTGCAGTCTGGCTCGGCGGCGCAGGGCCCGCGCGCGGATGCCGAGCGCCGGACGCCCGCGGAGGAGCCGATCGTACGCTCCGAGCCGGACCGCGATGGCGCGGCTGACGCCGCCGATCTGGATGACGACGAGATCGAAGTCGCAATCAGCGATGAGCGGGCGGCTCCGCGGCTTGCGCCGCCTGCGGAGGGTTCGTTTGGCCGGTTGATACCGATCGACCCCGAGACCGGCCGCCCGCAGGTGATCGTCGAGCCCGAGCCGGTGCTGGTCGAGCCGGCGCAGACGATCGTCGAGCAGCCGGTGTACGTCGATCACATCATCGATGATGACTACGAAATCGACGACTCGGTCCGCTTCGAATTGGACTTCCGCTACCGCCGCTACGGCGGCTTCCTGTACTACTACACCAGCGCGCTGCCGTGTTACTCACACTACTACGCGTATTCGCGCGTGATCCCCTACTGCCCGCCGATCCCGCGGCGCAGGATCATCATAGACCGCGACTGTGATCGAAATGTGCTGCTGTTTGGCAGCCGCAACAACGTCAGCGTGATCAACCGGCGGTTCGACACGCCCGGTGGCGTACGCGTGCTGTCCGGCGGCTCCAGCGTGTACCGCAGCGTCCCCACCGCCGGCGAGCGCGTCGGCACGCGAACGCGTGCGTACCCGTATTACGGCGGCCGCATCAGTGGCGTGCCGCGCACGCAGCGCGAGACGCCCGGCACGCGCGTGCTGACGCCCGGCGGTACGCTGACGCCCGGGGGCACGGTGATCCGTCGCAATGCCAACGAGGCGCTCGCGCCGCGCTCGTCAGACTCGCCATCGTCGCCGACGCGCTCGATTACGCGCGTGCCGCGCAGCGGCAGCAGCGAAGGCGGCATTCGCAGCGGCGGCGGAATTGGCGGCTCAGACGGTGGGCGCGGCAGCAGCACCCGCAGTGGGTTGATTCGTCCGGGTTCGCCGGCGCCGCCGCGGATCATTCGCCGCAGTGCGGATCAGCCCAAGGGTTCGAGCGTTGCGCCGCGTGGAGCAGCTCCGCGGTCGCAGAGCCTGACGCCACGAGCGGCGCCTGCGCCGCGCTCGGAGATTTCGCCGCGGATTCAGCTTCCACAGCGGTCGACGCCGCTTTCGCGTTTGCAGACTTCGAATCGGGAAGAAACGCCGCAGCCGCGTGTCGTGGTGCCACCGCGTCCGACCAATCTTGTGCTGACGGCGCCGAAGGCGAGCAGCAGCGGCTCGCGCCTGCCGCGTGCGACGCTCGAGCGGCGTATCACGCGTGAACCGCGTGCGAAGCCCTAGTTCGTCGCGCGGGATCGTGGCGGCCGCGCGGGCCGTAGGTCGTCGCGCCCTCGCTGGCGATTCGCTTTTTTTCCAACGCGCCAGCGCGTTTCGCTCTCGCCGAAGTGCGCGTTGTTACAGTCCCGCCAGCATTGCCCCGCCGCAGAGCGAAAGTGCCGCACCGGCGAGTGCGTGCGAGAAGCGCGCGAGCAGGTTGACTCGGAGCATGCCCAGGCCGACGTAGCCGGCCATCACCAGCATCAGCATGGTCGCGATCGTGCAGACCGCGAAGATCCCGGCCACCAGGGCCACGCCGCCGACGCTGAGCTGCGCCGCGGGATACATCAGCAGCGGAATCAGCGGCTCGCACGGGCCGAAGACGAAGATGGTG
Organism: uncultured Planctomycetales bacterium; assembly: GCA_964535305.1. Classification (GTDB taxonomy): domain Bacteria; phylum Planctomycetota; class Phycisphaerae; order UBA1845; family Fen-1342; genus CAZHTF01. The sequence goes on from CAZHTF010000072.1 coordinate 9,914, forward strand.
AACAGCACCCAAGGCGTCAGCGATGGCGTAGGCTCTAATGTCGCCACTGCCGATTGCGGGTTCGAATGCGAATGCACGAGCGCATTCTCAGGCAAATGAACATGCACATGCGCATGCGCCCCGTGGTGCCCGTGTGAATGCGTGTGGATCGTGCCGTCTTCGTGCACATGCAGGTGCGCGTGTGGCCGGTTTCGCAGCGCCTGCCGCACGCCCCAGGTCATGTATGCCAGGCCGAAGCCCAGCAGCATCCACGCGGCCAGGTCGCCGCGCAGCCCTTCGAGCCACTCGAGCCGCTCGAGCATGACGCCCAGCGCCGCGCCCAGTGCGCCCAGTGCGATCGACCCCAGCACGTGCCCGACGCCGCACAGCGCGGTGACGCTCAGCGCGCGGGCCAGCGACCAGCGACCGACGCGTGCCATGGCGATGAAGGGGATGTAATGATCCGGACCGGCGAGCGTGTGCATCACGCCGATCGTCGCCGCCGCGGCCGCCAGCGTCAGTATTTCGGAGCTCACGCCTGGGCGATTCCGTGGCAGCCGCGTCAGTTCGAAAGAAACATGCGAACGACCAACTTATAGCCGAGCGAGAGCAGCGCGACAAGCATCGCGAACGCGAGCGTCAGGTTCAGCAATCGCAGGCGATGGCGGACTTCCTGGTCGCGCAAGACGCGGAACTGCTCATGCAGGGCCTGCAGCTTTTGATCGACGCGCTGCTCGATGTGATCGAGCTTCTGATCGACGCGCGCTTCAATCTCATCCAGCTTGGCGGCGATGTACTCGTCCGCCACGCCACGCAGCTTTTCGGCGACGCGTTGCAGCACGGCCAGTTGCGGCGTTTCGCGCGGGCGCTCGACCATTCCGGCGCTGGGCGGCAGCTCGCTGGGCGCATCCGGCGCGACGTCGCCGAGCATGCGCCCGATCGCGACCGAGGCCGCGTCCCATCCGAGCTTGCGGGCCTGGGCCACCAATCCGGAGAAGAATCCGGCCCGCTTGGGCTCCTCCGCCGGCGGTGCCTGAGGCGGCTCCGGGGCCTCGGTCGGCGGCGCCGCGGGCGGCGGTGGATTCGAAGTGTGCAGCGTCTCAGACACGTCTACCCCAGCCGAGCGTGTGCCCAATAAACCAGACCCAAGCCCGCCAGCCAAGCCGCCATCTGCAGCAGCTCCGGCGTGAATGTCCGCAGCCGAATCGAAACCACCTGGTATCCCAGGTAAACACGCAGCAGCCGGCGCGTCGGGTCATCGCCGCGCAGCAGGCCGGCGATGTGCCAGCCGCTGGCGGCCATGATGACGGCGTAATAGAGCGTCAGCGCGAGAAACAGCGCCGTGCGGTAGATCTCAAAGACATCGAGCGCCCACACCGGCTGCTACTCCGTCGCCGCGACGTTTCTGAAGAGTGCGGACCCGACGCGCACCAGCGTCGCGCCTTCTTCGATCGCCTGTACGTAGTCCTGCGTCATCCCCATCGACAGTTCGCGGCAATCCGCTTCAACCACGCCGCGCCGCCGCAGCTCCCACAGCAGCTCGCGCAGCTTGGCAAAGCACGGGCGGACGCGCTGCGGATCGTCCACCAGCGGGGCCATCGTCATCAATCCGCGCAGACGAAGTCGCGACAAACGCCCCAGGTGTTCGCACAGGTCGCCGACGGCGGATTCCGTCAGCCCCTGCTTGGATTGCTCACCCGAGACGTTCACCTCAATCAGCACGTCCACATCCCTGCCGCTACGTTGCGCCTCGACCTCGAGCTCGTCGGCCAGGCGCCGCGAGTCGAGCGAATGGATCATGCGGCACGCGCCCAGCAATGCGCGAACCTTGTTGCGTTGCAGATGTCCGATCATGTGCCAACGCGGGCGAGCGGCCGGGTCGCTCGCGAGCGCCGCAGCGCGCTGCGTCAGTTGTTGCACGCGGTTTTCGCCCAGATCTTGCACGCCCAGATCGAGCAGCGCCCGCAGCACGGGCAATTCCACGTACTTCGTGACCGCCACCAGCCGCACGTCCGCGGCGCTGCGGCCGGCCCGCGCGGCGGCCTGGGCCATTTCGGCCCGGACCTGGGCGAGGTTGTCAGCCAGCGTTGCGCGCCAATTCGTCTGCGGTTCCATTCCGGGCAACGTGTGTCCGTTTGAATTCGGTGCAGTGCACCGACGCAGCCCGGATTCTATACTGGCACGCGCATGCTAGACACGCTGTCGCGACTGCTCGAACGCTGGACCAGTGAAGCCTATGATCCAGCCGCGATCCTCTTCGAGCTACTGCTGATCGGACTGGCGGTGAACTGGTGCGCCGGCGTGTTGCGCGGCACACGCGGCACACGCATGCTCCGCGGCCTGCTGATCGTGCTGGTCGTCGCCACGCTCATCGTGCGGCTCCTCAGCGTGCAGATGGGCTGGACCCGCCTCGAACTCCTGTATCGCTATTTCGTCATCGCGCTCGCCTTCATCGCGCTGGTCGCATTCCAGCCCGAGCTGCGGCGGGCGTTCCTGCGCGCCGGCGACGTCCGCTGGGTGCGACGCGGAACGCCGCAGGCGCAGCTCATCGCGACGCTGGTCGAAGCCGCCGGACGCCTCGCGCGGCATAAGCACGGGGCGCTGATCGCCGTGCAGCGCGATGTCGGCCTGCGGAATTGGGCCGAGCACGGCGTGCGGCTCGATGCCGAAGTGTCTGCCGACCTGCTGACATCGATCTTTTTTCCAAACTCGCCGCTGCACGACATGGGCGTAATCATCCAGGACACGCGTGTGCTGGCGGCCAACTGCCAATTCCCGCAAGCCGAAGCCGGCGAAGCCGACCCGACGCTCGGCAGCCGGCACCGCGCCGCGGTGGCGCTCAGCAACGAATCCGACGCTCTGGTGCTGGTCGTCTCCGAAGAGAGCGGCGCGATCTCGCTGGCGGATCACGGAAACCTGCTGCGAAAGCTCGCGCTGACCGAGCTGAATCAGCAGCTGCAGACGCGGCTGGGCGCACGCCGCAAGCTGGCTGGCAACGCCGACCCGTCGAGCAGCACGCGCTGGCTGCGCGTGCTGCGTCGAGCGGCGATCGTGTTGCCGGTGACCGCGGCGATCTGGTATGTGACCGATCAGGCCAGCCTGATCGCGATCGACGATGTGAAACTGGCCGTCGCGGTGGCGCCCGATCCTGAGCTGGCGATTGAGCTGGAACCGTCCGGGCCGGCGACGCTTAACGTCTCGCTGCGTGGGCCGACGCGGTCGATCGAGCGGCTGCGGCGCGAAGCGGCCGCCGGCCCGCTGCGGCTGGATTGGACGCTGCCTTCCGCCAGCCGGCGGCCGGGGCGTTACGACATCCCAGCTCAGTCGCTGCTGGAGCAGATCCCGACGGTGCGTGGCTGGGGCGTCGAGATCCAGCGCGTCGCACCAGAGGTGCTCTCGGTCAACGTCGACCGGCTGGTGAGCCTGACACTTCCGATCCGCGTAAACAGCGGGGCCGCGCGGGTCGAGGACGTGCAGCTTGCGCAGCCCGAAGCGCGCGTCTGGCTGCGACAGAAGGACCTCGAGCGGCTCGGCGACGAGCATCGAAACGTCGCCGCGCGAATGGCCGAGCGGCTCGGCGGCGTGCCGACCGGCCAGGTGCGCAGTTTTGAGCGCGTGCCGCTCGATCGGCAGCTCGGACCGATCAGCGCCGCCCGCATCGAGCCGGCCGAGATCGACGTGACGCTGCGCGTGGTCGGGCAGAGCGTCGAGAAGCGCATCTCGGGCGTGGTGGTGCAATTCGCGGTCAGTCCGCAATTCTGGCAGCGCTTCGATGTCGAGCTGCGCGATCCGAATGAGTGGCTGATCGACCTGATGGTCGACGGCGAACGCAGCTTGGTCGAGCCGCTGCGACCCTCCGACGTTCGCGCCTTCGTCACCGTCACTTCCGACAGCAGCGTCAACGGCGAATTCCGCGCCGCCGAGGTGCAGATCATCACGCCGCAGGGGGTACGTGTGGTCGGACCCGGGCGACAGGTGCAATTCCGCGTCTTGCCGCGCGGCGGGGCCAGCCCGTGAAAAAACGCCGCGGCCGTCGCAGCCCCGCACCGGTCGTGCTCGCGCTGGATGCCGACCTGATCGGCGTCGACAAGCCGTCGGGGATGAAATCCGTCCCCGGCCGCGGCGCCGCGCCGAACCTGCCGCAGTGGCTATGCGAGCACGTGCCCGAACTCGCCGGCGGAACGCCGCGCATCGTGCACCGCCTCGATCAGCCGGCCAGCGGCGTGATTGTGTACGCCCGCACGCTCGCGGCGCAGCGCAGCCTGATCGAGCAGTTCGCAAAGCGACAGGTTGAGAAATGCTACTGGGCGCTGGTATCGGGCTACGTCGAGCAGGATGGCAGCGTTGACCTGCGATTGCTGGCGGATCGCAGCGCCGGGCGCGTGCTGGTCTCAAAGCGCGGAAAGGTCGCGCACACCGCCTTTCGCGTGGTCGAACGCGTCGCGGGTCACACGCTGCTCGAGTGCCGCCCGTTGACCGGGCGGCTGCACCAGATCCGTGCGCACCTGGCCGCAATCGGGCACCCGCTGGCGGTCGACGTGCTCTACGGCGGGGCCGAGGCGCTGTTTCTGTCGCGTTTCAAATCCGGCTATCGCCCGAGCAGCCGCCACGAAGAGCGACCGCTCTGCCGGCGGCTGACCTTGCACGCCAGCAGCCTGCAATTTTCGCATCCGACGACACAAGCGCTGCTGCGGATCGAAGCGCCGCTGCCCAAGGACCTGCGTGCAACGCTCAATCAACTCCGCGCGGCCAATCGGCGCTGAGCGCGCTACCCTCGATCAACTTCGCGCTTCGCCCCAACGGGGCGACGGAGTGTAGCCACGAGTGGAGCGAGGCCCGCAGGGCGGAGCGGAACCCGTGGAATCGGCGAGAAAATCTGTTCCGCCCCGTTCGGGGCGGCTGTTCGATGTCGTATCGTTTCCACGGGTTGCGCTGCGGGCCTGCGGCCCTGCGCTCCACCCGTGGCTACATTCCGCGGCCCCTGCGGGGCCGCATTTCCGGCTAGAGGAGCTAGAAACGCCATCGGCGACAACCCGCCGCCCCAACCGGGCCGAATGTCACGTTGCGCTGGCAATCGGAGAAAAATCGAACAGATCTAATTCTTGTCCGTTGGTTTGATGTAATCCGGCAATACGCGATCGCCGACGATCACTTCGACGCGCTGGTTGGCGCGATGCTCGGCGCGTTCATACGCGATCGGCACCAGCCGGTCGTTGTCGCCGCAGACGGTGATGTTCAGCACTTCCCAGCCCAGGCCGCGCTTGACGAGCGCTTCGGCGACGTTTTTGGCCCGCTCGTACGAGAGCTTGGCGCCACGGTCGGGCTGCTGATACGCCTCCGCGGCCGAGACGTGCCCACGAACCTCGATCACGTAGCGCAGCCCGCGAAGGCTCTGGCTGATGGTCTCGATGTCTTCCAGGCCGGCGGCGTCGAGCTCGGCCGAGCGCTCGGCAAAGTGTACGCGTCCACCCTGGCCGAAGTACTCGGTCGGGCGGATGGTCTGCACGTCGCTGTCGCGGCCTTTCATGCCGTCGTCGCGGGCTTCGCTTGTGCCGCGCAGTTGCTTAATGCGTTGCACCAGCGGCAGGTCGTTCGGATCGCTGGAGTTCAGATCAACGGGATTGTTGAACGCCTCGCGCACGGCGATGGCGAAATCGAGCATGACGATCGACGGGGTCGAGGCGCCCTGTCCGCCGCCGCCTTCGCCGGCCTTGGCGTCGGTTGGCGCGGGTTTGAGGTTCAGGGCGAGCAGGATGACGAAGAAGCCCATTTGCAGCATGACGTTATCGGCGAATGAGATGAGCCACTCGGGGGCGCCTTCGTGTTCGCCGTCGTGCCCACCGCCGCCGTGCCCGTGTCCGCCGCCGTGCCCGCCCTTGGCGTGACTGGAGTGAGCTTCGTCGTGTTTATGATCTTCAGCCATGGCTCACCTGTACTGGCGTTTACGCGGCGGCGCGGAGCTTTTGCCGCGTCGGCACGGGCAAGAAGGCCATCATCCGCTCGATCGTCAGGCGCGGGTTGTCGCCGGCCTGAATGCTGAGCACGCCTTGCAGCATCATCTCGCGATTCACAATTTCCTCCGACGAGCGCAGCGCGAGCTTGTCGCCCATCGGGCCGGCGATGGCGTTGGCCAGCACCGTGCCGTACATGGTGGCCACCACGGCCACCGCAAGCATGTGACCCATGGTTTTGATGTCGCCGCCCAGGTGACCGAACATACCGATCTGGCCGATCAGCGTCGCGACCAGGCCGTAGCCCGGGGCGTAAAGCTTGATCAGGTCGAAAAACTTCTTGCCGGCCTTGTGCCGGTCCTGCATCGCCATCAGCTCCAGCCGCAGCGTGGTCTCGATCACCTCCGGCGTCTGACCATCGATGACCATCCGCAGGCCGCTCGAGAGAAACGAGTCCTTGATTTTGGACACTTCGCTTTCGAGCCCGAGCACGCCGTCGCGGCGGGCCTTCTCGCTGAGCTGCGACATGAGCTTGATGCACTCTGCCGCGGGCATGCCCTTGTGGAAGAAGAAGCGCTTGACGTAGCCGGCGGCATAGCGAAGCTTCTCCATCGGCATCGCCATGAAAATGACGCTGACCGTGCCGCCGCCGACCATGATGATGCCCTTCTCGGAGTAGAACATGCTCCAGTCGCCGTGTGAGGCCATGTAGCCGACCCAGACGCAGGCGATCACGCCGAGAAGGGAACCGATCAGGCTTGCGAGATCCATCGTGCCACCCCACCTTCACGAGTCTCCGGCGCAGCCTCGCTGCGCCAGAGGTCAGCTGCGTTGGAAGCGGCGCAGCGACCCCGTAGAAGCTTACGATTCGCTCGCCGCGGCGCGCGACAATCGGGTGCTAGCATTGAGCAACGTGAATCGGTGCCGATAAGAACCGCGCTGCCCGCGGACGGCGAAGCTAGATGAGATTTGGCCCCGGAGGCGTGCAGCGTGAAACTCGGCCCCTGCGAGGCCGTGGAAACAATACGACATTGAACAACCGCCCCGGAAGGAGCGGAGGAAGCACGCCGCGCAGCGCGCGTGAGTTTGCACGGCGCATCGGTCGCGCGGAGCGCTCAACGCACAGCGCGCGCGCCGCGCCGCGTGCACTCCCGCATGCTCAGCGTGCGATTCCGCCGCCCCAGCCGGGGCGGGAGCGAATTTACCCGAAGATT
>CAZHTF010000073.1:0-16167 GCA_964535305.1 uncultured Planctomycetales bacterium
GTCCGGAGGGTTGGGCCCGTCGATCGCCTGCCAGAAGCGTGCAAACGCGGTCGCGTCACCGGCGGCCAGCGCGTTCGCACCGCAGGCCAACGCCCAGCGGCGCAGCGCCAGCGCTGCGCGATCCGGACTGCGCGCCTGTGGCAACCAACGCTCCAGCACTGTGCGACCGGCCGCAAACATGCACTGATGATCGCGTGTCATGCTGTCAGCCCGCAGGCGCAGGTGCAGCAGCGTGCGCGGCACGACGCTGCAGCGTGCCCCGGCCTTCGCCAACCGCAGCCAAAGATCCCAGTCTTCGCAGGCGGGCAGGTTTCGATCAAAGGGCGTCGGTCCTACCAGCCGCGCGGGCACAAGCGTCATAGGCGTGATTGGGTTACCCCGCAGCAGCTCGTCAAATTCAAACCGTCGCGGATCGGGAAACTGCCGCACGCCCAGACTCTGACCGTCGTGCGTGAGCAGGCAGCGGCCGGCGGTGACGACGGTGTTCGCCGGCGACTGCGCGGCGCGGGTCCACAATTCCGCCAGCGCGTCGGGCGCGAGCAGGTCGTCGGCGTCGAGAAAGAACAGGTGCGCGGCGCGGGCCGCGAGCACGCCCAGGTTTCGCGTGCCGGCCAGCCCGTGATGCGGGGCCAGCATGACGCGGATGCGCGCGTCCTGCCGAGCGAATTGCGTCAAAACACGCGCGGTGTCGTCCGTTGACGCGTCGTCGACGCAGACGGCCTCCCAATCCACCAGGCTCTGCTGCCGCAGGCTGACCAGCGTTTCGGCGAGCGTTTTCTGCGCGTTGAAGCAGGGCACGATGACAGAGATTCTCGGTGGCACGCTACGGCGCTCCTTGGGCGGCGCATCGCCCAATCTGCCTATCGACCAGGCGGCGGCAGGACGCTCAGTCGCGCCAGCCGGATTCGCCGATACCTACCTGCACCAACGCGACGGACGATTCGCGGCCGGCGCGGAGCTTGCCGCGCACGAACCGGCTTCGGAGCGCGGATGAGCGGCAGCTTGAGCATCGACGCGCTGCTCGACCTGGGCCAACGCGGTGACGTCAATCAGTTCATTTCCATCGCCACCAAAGTCTTGCTGCATGGTGTCGATCATGATCCGCTCCGGCTGCTGCTGACGCGGCGGCTGGCGGAGCGCGGCTTGCTGCGGGCCGCGGCCGAGATCGCCCGCGGGGCGGGCGCGGCGCTGCTGCGATCAGCCGAATACGGGCGCATGCTGCGCACGCTGACGAGTCAGCCGCGCGATGGTTACGTGCCGATTGCTTCGCTGACCTTTCGCTACCAGGCGAATCTTGCCGCCTTGCGGGAACGCTACACCTGGGCCGCGCCACTGGATGCGGCGTGGCGCGCGGTGGCTGAGCGGTTCTCTTTTCATCAGGGCGCAGATGGGCAGTGGCAGATTCTGCGCGGGGGGGCGGGCGGCGGCTGGTGCCCGGTGTTCGGGCTGCAGCCGGCCGGCCAGACGCGCGAGGCGCAGCGCACTGTTCACGAAGGCCGCATCGTTTACCCAATCGTGATCGAGGGTGTCGGCATCGGGGCCCACCTGCCGGCGGTGTTCGCGGCGACGCAGGCGACTTTTCTCGGCGCGTCCGCGCTGCTGTACCAGGTGGAGTCGTCGTACGTGGCGCTGGCCGCGGCGCTGCACCTGCACGACTGGACCGGCCTGATCGCGGCGCCGCGCGTGCAGATCTGCTGCGGGCCGACGGCGTATGAGCAGCTCGAGCGTGCCATCCAGTCAGAGGCCGACGCGCCGCCGCCGCAGACGCTGCTGCGCGTTCCGAGCTGGGAGACGCCGCCGAGTGGCGCGCCCGGGATTGAGGCGGTCCTGCGGCGGCTGTGCGAGGAGTACGAGGCGGCGCGGGTTGCGCTGTTCGAGCCGCTGGAGCGACTGTCGGCGCAGCGCGACGCGGCCTGGTGGGCGCGGCGTTTCGAAGCGGCCCGCAGCGGCGCGGGTCCGCCGCTGCGTGTCTTGGGCATCACCAGCCGCTTTACGACCGTGCTGCAATACTCGATGCGCGACGCACTGGCGGCGTTTGAGGAGGCCGGCTGCGTCACGCGTATGCTGATCGAGCAGGCCGATCATCACCTGGCGACGCCGCAGCGCACACTCGTGGCCCTGCGTGAGTTCGATCCGGACCTGGTCTTCCTGATCGATCACACGCGGGCTGGCATGTCCGCCTCGCTGGTGGCGGGGCTTCCAGTTCTGACGTGGGTGCAGGATCGGCTGCCGTGGCTGTTTCGGCGGGAGACCGGGGCGGCGCTGGGACCGTTGGATTTCTGCATGGGCGTCGGCCGCCGCGAGCTGACGCGCCAACATGGCTACCCGGCCAGCCGCTATTTCGCCACCGAGATGGCGACGCGCCCGCGCTCGCTGGGCGACGCCGAGAGCGACGCGCGCGATGCTCGCGAGCACGGCGATGATCTGACCTGTGATCTGGCGTTCGCCAGCAATTGGAGCACTTCGCCGCAGGTGCTGCACGAGCAATTGCGGTGCAAGGTCGCAGACACGTGGCACCCGCTGCTCGATGCGTGTTATTCCGAGCTGCGGGCGCGGCTGGAATCCGACCGGCTGAACGGCGGTTTGTTTTTGGAGCACTTTCTGGAGTGCGTTGCAGCCAGCAGCGGCGTGTCGTTGCCGCGGGCTGTGGGCGGGGAACTCAGCGCCAACTATCTGCGTCCGCTGCTGGACTGCCTGATCCGCCACCAGACGCTGGAGTGGGCGGCGCGCTGGGCCGAATCGAGCGGGCGGCGCTTCTTCCTCTACGGCAACGGCTGGGAGAAGCACCCGCGTTTCGCGCCGTTCGCGCGCGGCTTCATCGCGCACGGTCCGCGGCTGGGCCGCGCGTTTCGCGCAGCACGGATCAACTTGCACGCTGGCGTGAACCCGGCGCTGCATCCGCGCGTGCTGGATGGGCTGGCCGCGGGCGGGTTCTTCCTGGCGCGGCTGCATGCGCACGACGTGTCCTACGACGTCTCGCAGGGCGTGTACGACTGGATTCGGCAGCGCCACGCGGGGGCGCCGCGGCGCCTGAGATTGCCGGTTGAGGGGCGGGCCGCCCCGCGCGATCTGCCGCCAGCGCTGCGCGCCCAGCGGGATGCGTTGTGTGCGTTGACGGGCGCGGACCCGCGCGCGCCGTTCGTCCTGGGGCCGGCCGACCTGGAGCGCTTTGTTGCGCTGCACGATGAGAAAACCGAGCACGTCGCTTCGGGAATCTGGCCCGATTTCGTGCGGGTGACATTTTCAACCGAGATAGAGATGGTCGAGCGCCTGGAAAAGTTCCTGGGCGACGACGCCGAGCGGGCGCGCGTCGCGCAATCGTTGCGCGAGCCCGTGCTGAAGTTGTTCACCTACGACGCCGTCATCGCGAACGTCTTGTGCTGGCTGCAGCAGCGGCTGGAGCAGGCGTGCGGGGCGGCAAAGGCTGGCGCGGTGCTGAATGGCGATTCGAATCGGACCTGACGCGGCCGCGTTCGATGTGCTCGACATGCTGGTCATTCATCCGCGCTACCCCATGCCTTTCTGGCGGATCATGCCGCACGGCTGCCTGGCACTGGCCCAGTATCTCGACAAGCACGGCTACAGCGCCGCGGTCTGGGATTACAACATCGACGCGCGCGCCAGCGATGAAGCACTGCTCGAGCTGCTGCGCAGCCGCCGCGTGCGCTGGGCCGGAATCTCGCTGCTGAGCACGCAATTGCCCGAAGCGCGGCGGCTGGCGCGGCTGATCCGCACTGCGTCGCCGCAGACGCGCATCGTCGCCGGCGGTCAGCACATTGCCGCCAGCTCGGCGCACACCTTTCCCGAGGCCGAGCTGCTGGTGACGGGCGAGGGCGAGCTGGCCCTGCTCGAGATCCTGCAGCGCGAGCGCGAGCCGGCCCGGCCGAGCACGCCGCAACTTCGCGTGGTCAGCGATGCGCGGCTGATTCACGGCGAGGTGATCAAGAACATCAACGAGGTGCCGCTGCCGGATCGGGCTGTGCTGGCGCGCTATGCCGAGCTGGAGCGCTTTGAGCGGCTGGGGATCATCGTCGCCCGCGGTTGTCCGTTTGACTGCACCTTCTGCCACTTTGAGGAGCGCTCGCGCGAGGCGCGGCGCTACGATCCGCCCGCGGTGGGCGAGCTGATCTCGCTGGCGTGGGAGGAGATGGGCGTCGACGACGTGTTCTTTCTCGACGACATCTTCACGCTGAACCGCAAATGGGTGCTCGAGGTCTGCGACGAGATCCGCAATCGCGGGCTGGATCATCTGAAATATGGCTGCTTCTCGCACGTGCGCGCCGGCGGACCCGAGGTCTACCAGGCCATGGCGCAAGCCGGGTTCACGCAGATCCAACTGGGCATCGAATCCGGCGATGAGCGCATCCGTAGGCGGATGCACAAGAACTTCACCGACGAGCAGACGCGGGCGGCGGTTTCGCTGATCAAGTCGTGCGGCATGGAACCGCACTGCCTGTACATCCTGGGCTACGCCGGCGAGACGCTCGACACCATGCGCCGCACGCTGGAGATGGCCGAGAGCCTGGAAACGACGGCGTGGTTCTCGTATGCACAGCCGCTACCGGGCACGGAGTTTCTGCTCGAAGCCGAGCGCGAGGGCACGATCCTGGAGCGCGACCTGTCAAGGTATGGCAATCAGCAGATCGTCTACCTGCCGGACGGCGTGACGCTGGAGCAGATGAAGCAGATCCAGGTCGAAGCCGAGCAACTGCGGCAGTATCTGCAGCAGCGCTACGCCCATGGCGCACTCACCGTCGTCTGAGACGCGCGACCCAGACACGTCCCCGGGAAACGGAGTTCCCATGAATTCGGCAGAATCGCACGGCGGCACCGGCAACTACCAGAACCTGGCGGATGTGGTCACCTGGATGCGGGCCGCAGACCCGCGCAGCGTGCTGGATGTGGGCGTGGGCTTTGGCCGCTGGGGCTTTCTCGTTCGAGATTTTCTAGAAGTGTGGAACGGGCGCAACAACCGCGCCGCGTGGGCCGTGCGGCTGGTGGGCGTCGAAGCTTTTGAAGCGAACATTCGCGAGCATCAGCGACTGCTCTACGACGAGCTGTACATCGGCCGAGCCGAAGAATTCTTCGCGCAGCGCACGGAGCGCTTTGACCTGTGCATTCTCGGCGACGTGCTCGAGCACTTTCCAAAGCCCGTCGGACAACACCTGCTCGAACAGGCCCTGGCGCGCAGCGGGTACGTGCTGCTCGTGCTGCCACTAGGCGGAGAGTGGCCACAAGGCGATGCGTACGGCAATGCCTTCGAGCGGCACCTGGCGAGTTGGGAAGCGGCGGAGGTGCTGGCACTGCAGCCGCTGATCGCGTGCGAATATCGCGATTACGTGGGGCGGCCATTCCTGGCGGCGCTGCTGAGCCAGAGCGACCCGAAGTCGCTGCGCGGAACGCTTGAGCCGGTGCAGGCGCGTTGCCTGACGTCGGCGCCGCTGGCGGCGGCGGATGCGGCGCCACGAACGCTCGCACCGAATGAGACGCAGGTAACGCCCGCGACCGATTTGCCGCGAATGCACGGCGCCACGCGCTTCGTCGCCAGTCCGAACGCGCCGCTCGCGCCGGTGGCGTCACCTGCGGCGCGCGTTGCGGCAGGTGATGCATCGCGCGGCGTGGGCGCTGCGGAAGCGCCGCGGTTGCACCTGGCGCTGGTGTCGTACGAGTTTTCGCCGGCGACGGGCGGCATCGCGACGTACGCAGCGGGCCTGGTGCGGATGCTGGGGGCGGCGGGCCATCACGTCACGGTGATTACCGCGACAGCCGGGCCGCACCCAGCGTTTGCGAACGCCGAGGTGCACGCGTATTCAAAACGGGCGCTCGCGCCGACCGGCTCGTGGTCGACCGATTGGATCGCCGAGCTGAAGCAGTTCTGCGCGTGGGCCGGACGCAAGCTGGACGGCATTCACGCGCGCAAGCCGATCGATGTCATCGAAGTCAGCGACTACTACCTGGAAGGTTTGTTTCTGGACGCGCAACGCTGGCTGCGACGCGACGGCAGCCGCGTGCCGGTCGTGACGCACGTGCATGGGCCGCGGGCGGTGGTCACGGCGCTGGATGTGTACGGTCACGCGCCCTTGCTGGCGAAGCTGGAGGACGCGTGGCTGCGCAGTGCGACACATCGCAAGTCGTATTCACCGCTGATGTGCGAGACACTCGAGCGGATGATCCCGGGCGCCGCATGCGCGCTGGTGCCCGCGCCATTCGAGCCGCTGACGGACGCGGCGGCGGGCGCGGCTGGCCAATCGGCGATGTCCACTTCGTCTGCAATCGCGGCGCTGGGCAAGTCGGCCGTGTCCGTGGGCGGCTCGGCGCGGCGCGCGTCGGATTTCGCATACGACATTCTGTATTTCGGTCGCCTGCAGCGCTGCAAGGGCACGACCTCGCTGGTGCAGGCGCTGCAACTGCTCGCGCAGCGCGGGCAGACGCCACGCGTCTGCCTGATCGGCGGCGACACGAGTACCGCGGACGGCGGCGGCTCGATGGCCGAATACGTGCGGCGCGAGCTTTCGCCGCTCTGTGGCGAGCGGCTGACGCTCGGGTCGGCGGTTCCGCGCAGCGAGCTGGCCGGGCTGCTGGCGCGCAGTCGCGTCGTGATCGTGCCGAGCTGGTTTGAGTCGCTGAGTTTCGTCTTCCTGGAGGCCTGCGCCGCGGGCCGGCCGGTGATCGCGTCAACGCAAATCGGTGCGACGTACACGCTGCCGGCGGACCTGGCAGCGCGATCGGTGGTGAATGTCCGCAACATGAAGGCTTTCGTCGAGCGGCTGCAGAGCACGCTGGCGCTGCCGGAGGGCGAATTGAACGCGTGGGGCGCGCAGCTTCGCGAGGCCGTGCTGTCCGCGTATCAGCCGGCCGACTTGCTGGAACAGACGGTGCGCTATTACCGGCGGTGCATCGAAGTGCCGGCGTCCGCCGCCTCAGCCGCCGCGGGCGCGTTCGATTCATCCGGCTCCGTGCGCGGGGTGCCGCTCTCGCTGCTGGACGATGTGCTGCGAATCCTGCAGGCGCGCAAGCTGGATTTCGAACGCGTCTCGCGCGAGCTGCGGCGGGCGAGGGCGATGCCAACACAGGCAGCACACGACACCTTGAATGCCATGCCGCCTGATGCATGCCGAACGAGCTGATTCTGCGACGATGATGAGTGGAGTGCGTGCCGCGCATGATGGGCGTGGAATCCCAGCGCTGGGCCGGGGGCGCGAGCGGGGTCAGCGCGTTGCGGCGCGCAGCAGTCCGGAGCGCGGCTCGAGCGTCAGGTCTGCCAGCAGCCCGCGGCGCAGCCGCTGCCAGCCGAGCGCGGCGATCATGGCGGCGTTGTCGGTGCAATACTCCGCGGGCGTCAACGTCAGTCGCAGCGCCGCCGCCTCGCAGGCCTGTCGCAGCGCGCTGCGCAGGGCGGCGTTGGCCGCCACCCCGCCGCCGACCACCACGTGCCGCACGTTGCAGCGTTGCGCCGCTTGCATCGTCTTGCTGACCAGCGTCTCGACCACCGCGGCCTGAAAGCTGGCGGCGATGTCCGCGCGCTGCTGTGTGGAGAGGTGCGCGATGCTGCCGTATTTCTGCCCGCGGCCGAAGACGTGGTACATGACGGCGGTCTTGAGGCCGCTGAACGAGAAGTCCAGTCGCGGCTCGTGCAGCCAGGCGCGTGGGAAGCGCACGGCGCGCGGGTCGCCAGCGCGCGCCAGCTGGTCGATCAGCGGGCCGCCGGGGTAGCCCAGCTCGAGAATCGCGGCGACTTTGTCGAACGCTTCGCCGGCGGCATCGTCCATCGTTTGCCCGAGCAGCTCGATTGTCAGGAAATCCCGCACGAAATAGAGCGAGCTGTGCCCGCCGCTGACCACCAGCGCCAGCGCCGGCCAGGGGTCGCGACCGTCGGCGGCCAGGGCCGCACTGGTCGCGTGTGCTTCGATGTGGTCGACCGCGACGAGCGGGAGGTTGTGGGTCCAGGCGAGCGTTTTGGCGGCCGCGACGCCGACCAGCAGCGAGCCGATTAGGCCCGGTCCATCTGTGACGGCGATGCCGCTCAGGTCTGCGAGCCTGACGCGAGCTTCGTGAAGCGCGGCTTCGACGGTCGGCCAGACACGCTCGATGTGCGCGCGCGAAGCGATCTCCGGCACGACGCCGCCGTAGGGGGCGTGCAATTCGTTCTGCGACGCGACCACGTTCGAGCACACGCGCGTTCCGTCGCTGATGACGGCGGCGGCGGTTTCGTCGCAGGAGGTCTCGATACCCAGCAGAAAATCCGGCATTGCACTCGGTCCGCGATTCAGGCGGGTGGCCGGTAGCTGGCCACGCAGCCGGGCGCCTCTTCGACGCTGACGCAGGTCAGCCGCGCGGCGCCGCTGGGAAAGTCGCGCAGCGACTCGGCCACGTGCAGCGCCAGGTTCTCCGCGGACGGGTTTCGCCGCTGGAACGCGGGCAGGTTGTTCAGGTGCGTGTCATGCAACGTCGCGAGCAGGGCATTCAGCCGCCGCTGCAGCGCGACGAAGTCCACCACGACGCCGATCGAATCCAGCTCGGCGGCGGCGAACGTGACGCGGACATGCCAGTTGTGGCCGTGAAGCGGCTCGAGCCGACCGTCGTGCAGCCGGAGCTGGTGAGAGGCGGCACACCAACCGCTAACGCTCGCTTCGAACACGAATAGATTCCTCGCAGGCGCGGTCGCTACAGCACGAGTGTGTAGTGATACTCGCTGAATCGATTGGTCAGGTGCTGCTCGCGCTGGCCATCACGCATGAACCCGAGCCGCTCGTATAGCCGGTGTGCGTCGATGAACAACGTATCGCTCCAGAGCTCGACGCGCCCGCATCCTGCGGCCCGCGCAAACGCCAGCACCTGCTCGCACAGGCGGCGGCCCAGCCCGGCGCGGCGCTGCCCTGGGTCGACATACAGCGATTTCAGCTCCAGAACGTCGGCATGCCGCGCCGCGGCGACTGTGCCAGCCAGCCGCGACTCGCGGCAGGCGACCCAGAACTCGCCCTGTGCCGCGCGAAAGTACGGACCGGGCGCCTGCAGATGCGGGTCCTCACGCTCCAGGTCCAGCGTGTAGCCATACTCGGCGAAAATGCCGCCGATCAAGGCGTGAATGGCGGGCGTGTCCGCGGGCGCTGCCGGCCGGATCTGAATCGGCGGGGCGTCCGCGTTGGGCGGCGCTAGCGCGGCGTCCGCGCGAGCGGCGCGGCTGGCGCGCGGCCCAGTTACTTGGTCGTCGCCGGTTCGCATAGCGTCGGGCTCTCCGGAATCCAGATGATCATCTCGCCGGCGTCGCGGTTGTTCCAGGCGTAGTACGGAATGGCCTTGAATGGCCGCGTCCGCGTCAGGGCCGCGTTGCGATAGAGCTGCGGACCCCACGCGTCGCTCAGCGGCTCGCGCGCCACACCGCTGATCACCGCGATCCCACCCAGCAGATCGGGTTTGAATTCGGTCTTGAGCTCGGCGTCCGGCGGCAGGCTGAGCGAGCGGACGCGATTGTTGTTGTCGACGCCCTCGAGCGCGAAGACCAGCGGCCCGCGCTGCAGCGCCACGCGCCCCAGCAGCGCCGTGGCCCGCGGGTTGGCTTCAACGCGCTGTGCGCGCATTGGCAAGTGCAGCGCGATCTCTTCGCCGATGCGCCACTCGCGGCGAATCCGCATATAGCCGCCGGCAATTTCCGCCGGGCGCGGCTCGCTGCCGTTGACGCGGACTTCCGGGGCAACGCACCAGCTCGGCAGCCGCAAGTAGACGTCGAACTTGCCGATCGGTTGCTGGGGCTGCACGTAGATTCGCACGCCCGTATCCCAGGGCAGGTTGCCCTGCACGCGAATCGTGACGGGCGTGTCGCGCAGCCGCGTCCGGGCTTCACCCGCGATGTACAGGTTGATGAAGACTGCGTCGTCCGTGACGGAGAACGCATGCTCACCCAGCGTCAGCAGGCAGCGCAGCAGGTTCGGCGGGCAGCAGGCGGTGTCGAACCAATCGCGGCGCAGGTGCTTGCCGCGGCTGGCGAGCGGGTTTGTGTAGTGAAAGGTCCTTCCATCGAGTGACACGCCGGCGAGCACGGCGTTGTACAACGCCCGTTCGATCACCTCGACGTACTGGCCTTCCATGTGAAGGCGGTGCATGCGCTGAGCCCAGTAGATCAGCCCGATCGAAGCGCACGTCTCGGAATAGGCTTCGTCGTTGGGCAGGTCAAAAGGCTGCGTGAAGCCTTCGTTGTCTTTCGAGGCGCCCAGCCCGCCGGTGATGTAGAGCCGCTGCGTGGTCAGGTCGTTCCACAGCGCCAGGGAGGCATCGCGATACAGCGGCTCCGCGAGCTGCCGATCACGCTCGGCCGCGCCAGCCAGCAGATACATCGCCCGCACGGCGTGTCCGGCGAGGGCTCGCTGCGAGGCGAGCGGGGCGTGATCCTGACAATACTCGCCGTACGAGCTGCGCTGTTCGTGCACGCCGCGCTGCGCGAGGAAGAATTCGGCCAGGGCGCGGTAGCGTGGCTCGTTGGTGGCGTCGGCAAGTTTGAGCAATGCCAGCTCGATTTCGGGATGGCCGCAGACATCGCGGCGTTTGTCGGGCCCGAATGTCTGTTCGAGCAGGTCGGCGAATTTGCGCGCGACGCTCAGCAGCGTGGTATTGCGTGTGGCCTGGGCGTGGGCGATGCCGGCCTCGATCAGGTGACCCGCGCAATACAGCTCGTGCAGTTGCTCGAGGTTTGTGAAACGCAGCTTCGCGTCGGTCAGTGTGACATACGTATTGAGGTATCCGTCGGGCTGTTGGGCGGCGGCGACCTGCGAAATTACCTCGTCGACGCGCTGGGCGAGTTTGCCGTCGGCGTTGGTGGCGAGCGCGTAGCTCGCCGCTTCGAGCCACTTGTAGACGTCCGAGTCGTTGTAGGGCCGGCCCTGGTGCGGGCCGCTGGTCTTGCCCGCGGCGCGGGAGAAGTTCTCGATTCGGCCGGTTTCTTCGCAGCGTTGCAGGACAAGCGGGAGCGTGACTTCACGAAGGACCCTTTGCCGGCCGGTCCAGAAGCTGTCGGTGAGGCTGACGTCCGTAAATGGAATCGGGCGAAGAGGTTGTGCGTTGCTCGCCGCGGTGGCGAGTAGCAGGCTCAGCCCGCAGACGACTCGGACGCGCTGGATCACTTCAAGACTCCGGACTTTCGCAGACTTTATCAACTCTCATCTTGACCGCCCGTTCGCGGCGGGCTAGGGTACACAGGTCGGGGTGCATGATAACACTCCTTCGGGCCGGGTGTAGCGGGCGACGCTGCGCGGGGGATTCGTGAAGGGCGTTCTGTTAACTGCTGTATTAGCTGTCGTGGCGGCAGGTCCACTGCGCGCGGAGTTCGACGCTTCGTCGAATTCGCGTGTGGGGGCGACGCGCGCGGCGCTTACGTCGCCCGTTCTGCACGAGACGCTGCCCTGGCCATCCGTCGAGGACGTCTTCTCCGGTTCGCGGCCTGCTTCCGCAAAATCCGCTGAAAACACGATTCACCTGCCCCCCGCGCCCGGCTCGGTCGAGATGTTTCTCTGGGCCGCCGGCACCGTCGGCGTGTGGTGTGCATCGCGCGGGGTGAAGCGGGCCAGCGTTTCGGTTCGAAATGCGGCCGACCGTGGCGGCGAGCAGGTGCTGTGCGTCGCGGAATGGCTGAAGCTCTTCCGTGGTAGCGATGTCGAGATCGACTTCGCGCCGCAGGACGCGCGGCTGCGCGTGTTCGCGGCACATCATGATCAAACGCGTACGTTTCGCGTTTCTGCGCGGCTGTTGACGCAAGTCGACCTGCGCGGCCCCCCACGCCACTGAGTGATTCCTGACTTTCTTCGCGTTTGTTTCAGCCCGGAGTCGGGCTGGAGCGAAGGGGGTTGCATCATTCGCTTCGCCTTTTGGCGAGGGGGTTTTTCAGTGAAGTTCAATCGATTTGCCGCTTTCCTGACGGTCGTCGCCCTGAGCGCCGCGGCTCAGGCGAGCTTCAACTTCAACTTTAACGGTACGGCGTTCTCGAATTCTGCCGGTCTGAGCACGTACATGTCGGGCATCTACGGCTCGAGCATTGCGGTCAGCGATGCGATCGGCACGAACAATACGTTCGCACCGACGCCCGGCGAAACGTGGGATTTCAACAACACGGATTACGCGCGCGTCGGACCGGCTGGCGTCGGCCGCGACATGGAGTTCCACTTCCAGCAGGTCGCGATCCGCAGCGTTTCGCTGCGCGGCTTTGTGTTTGACGAGGCCCGCGGCCCGCGCGATTTTCGCATGACCGCGTATGACAGCACGTTCGGCAACGTCGAGACGCCGAACGCCGGTGCGCAAGTCTTCTCGATCACGTTCAACGTTGCGGCGAACGGCACGGAAGTGCTGATTCCGCTGGTGAACTTCAGCCGCCCGGTCTCGCTGCTGGTCTTCTCGGACATGGGCGCGTTTGACGTTGGCATCGACGATCTCGTCGTGCAGGCGGTTCCGGTGCCGGCCGCCGCCGTGTTGGGCGTGCTGGGGCTGGGCCTGATCGGCCGCTGGACGCGTCGCAGCAACTAAGCTGGGGTGTCCTGACTGCGGCGATATCGCCCGCAGCCGGGTTCTGACCTTCCGACGAGCCGGACTCGAGAGATCGGGTCCGGCTCGTCGCGTTCTTACGGATGAAACCGCTCCGCACTGGTCTTGCGCCCGGTCGCCCTCGCGGCTGGGACGTAGCCATGTTTCGCCCGCGCCGAATCCCCCCGACCGCCAGGTAATGCCACGTTGCGGTCGCGAAGGTCTGGTAATCGCTCGGTACGGATAAAACCACCGTTCAAACCGCCCAGAACTTTGACCCGCCAAGTGCGCGCGGCCTAGCATCGTTGAAGCTCGGAAGTTTCCGACCTTTGGGCCACAGCCGCAGGGCTGCGGTCCGCTCGAATCGACCAAACAACGGCGGTGCATGCGCGCGGACGGCCTGAAGTCGTCGTGCAACGCTACGGGGGGCGCCAAACAGGGGCGGGAGGTGCGGAATGCGGCGACGGTGGGGATTGATCACAGCCAGCCTGACGGCGGCGACCTGCATGGCGAGCGCCGCCCAGGCCGGCGTCGTCTTCGACTACAACGGTACGGCGTATTCAACCGCCGGCAGCGTCTCGACGTACATGAGCGGCGTTTATGGCTCGCAGGTCACCATGACCGGGGCGTACTCGACCAACAACACGCTGACGGCCCCGGCGCCTGGTGTGCTCTGGACCGGCAACGCCAGTGACTATCTGCGCGTCGGCGCGGGCCTTCCGCCGACGCCGCCGTTCACCGACAAGGATTTTGAAATCTCGTTCGATGCGGTTCCGATCATCGGCGTGCAGATGCTGGGGTACATTTTTGACGAAGCCCGCGGCCCGACCGATTTCCAGATCTTCGCGTACGACGCGAGTTACGGAAATCGCGAGAATCCGAATCCGGCGGCGCTGGTGTTCAACCAGCAGTTCGATGTGACGGCCAACGGCACGCAGGTGCTGGTGGGCGCGCCGCAGTTCTCGCGGCCGGTGTCGCTGCTGGTGATCAGCAATCACGGCTCGTTTGACGTGGGCATCGACGATCTGACCGTCACGATTCCCGAGCCCACGACGGCGCTGGCGCTCCTGTTGCTCCCGTTCTGGTCGGCTCGTCGGAGGATGAGCTAGACGCGCCTTTCCTGACACGGACGTTTGGAGGGGGATGCATGACCCGCGGGCGGTCGCCACGCCGCCCGCGGTCCTGTTTTTTAGAGGCGATGACGCGGTCAGTTCGTCGGTGGCGCGTCGGCTGCTCCCAGCGTGCGGACGACACGGCATGGGTTGCCCGCCGCTAGAACATTCGCCAGGAACGGCGGCTCGATCCAGACGCGTCGCGCTGCGAGCGCGGGTCGGGCGCGCTCATGGGCCTGCGCCAGTCGCGAGCGGTTGCTTGCGTTTTCCGGCGGCGCTGCTGGTCGCGGCAGATGCGCGCTGCGTGTTGTCGGGCCCGGCCGCGGCATGTTGAACCGCGGCGGTTTTCGTCGCCGGCATGCCGTCCGCTTCAGGTTGCTGCGCGAGCAGTGCCGCGACCAGCCCGGTCCAGCCGCACTGATGCGATGCACCCACGCCGCGGCCGTTGTCGCCGTCGAAGTATTCGTGAAACAGCGGGTAATCGCGGAAGTGCGGGTCGGCCTGCAGCCGCGGATTGTCGCCGTGCACGGCGCGGCGGCCGTCGGCATCCCTCAGAAAAATGCGGATCAAGCGCGCGGCGAGCTCGTCGGCCACTTCGCGGATGCTCTTGAACACGCCCGAGCCCGTTGGGCATTCCACCTGGAAATCGTCGCCGTAGTAATTGTGGAATTTTCGCAGCGATTCGAGCAACAGGTAGTTCACCGGGAACCAGATGGGTCCGCGCCAATTCGAGTTTCCGCCGAATGCGCCCGAGTCGGATTCCGCGGGCTGGTAGCGGACGCTCATGTCGTAGCCGTTCAGGTGATAGACGTAGGGCTGATCGCGGTGCACGCGCGAGATCGAGCGCACGCCGAAATCAGATAGGAATTCGGACTGGTCGAGCATACGGCGGAGCAGCGCTTTCATGCGGTGGCCGCGGAGCAGCGAGAGCAAGCGGCGCTGGCCCTTTCCGGGCACGTTCCAATGCGAGACGAGCGCGGCGAGCTCGGGGCGGTAGTTGAGGAACCACTCGAGCCGCCGCTTGAAATCCGGCAAGCGTTCGAGCAGCTCGGGTTCGAGCGTTTCGACGGCGAAGAGCGGGATCAGGCCGACCATCGAGCGAACTTTGAGCGGGGTGCTGCTTCCGTCGGGGAGATTGAGCACGTCGTAGTAGAACTGATCTTGCTCGCACCACAGTCCGACGCCGCCGGCAGCGCACAGATCGTGCGAGCCGATGTTGTTCATGGCTTCGGCGATGTGCAGAAAGTGCTCGAAGAATTTGGTGGCGATGTCCTCGTAAACGCGGTTGTGCTGCGCGAGCTCGAGCGCGATGCGCATCAGGTTGAGGGCGTACATCGCCATCCAACTGGTGCCGTCGGCCTGGTTGATGAAGCCGCCGGTCGGAAGCGGGGCGCTGCGGTCGAAGACGCCGATGTTGTCGAGCCCGAGGAAGCCGCCCTGGAAGATGTTGCGGCCCTGCGCGTCCTTGCGATTGACCCACCAGGTGAAATTCAGCATGAGCTTGTGGAAGACGCGTTCGAGGAACTCGAGATCGCCGGGGTAGCCCAGGTCTCCGGCGGCGCGGCGCTGCTGTCGGTCGATTTCGAAGACGCGCCAGGTTGCCCAGGCATGCACGGGCGGGTTCACATCGCCGAAGGCCCACTCGTAGGCGGGCAATTGCCCGTTTGGGTGCATATACCACTCGCGCGTCAGCAGCACGAGCTGATCTTTGGCGAAGTCGGCATCGATCAGCGCGAACGGCGCCATGTGAAACGCGAGGTCCCAGGCGGCGTACCAGGGGTACTCCCACTTGTCGGGCATGCTGATGATGTCGGCGTTGTTCAGGTGCCGCCACTCGCGATTGCGCCCGAAATGCCGCTCGAGCGGCGGGGGCGGCTGCTGCGGATCGCCTTGCAGCCACTCGGGCACATCGAAGTAGTAGAACTGCTTGTTCCAGATCATGCCGGCCAGCGCCTGCCGCTGCACCAGCCGGGCATCGTCGCCGGCGACGTCCTGCTGCAGCGCGGCGTAGAAGGCGTCGGCCTCCTGTCTGCGGGCGTCGAAGATTGAATCGAAGTTACCGAAGCTGTGATCGGCGAGCGCGAACTTCGAATCCGTGCTCATGCAGCGCAGCCGCAGCCGGAAGTGCGCGCTGCCGCCAGCCGGGACGCTGGCGCGATAGACGATGCCCACCTTTGTGCCGGTCGGCGCGGGATTCACGGCATCGCGATTGCCGTGGATGACGTACTCGTGAAACGCGTCCTTGAAGTAGCCCTGAGCGGCGGTGTCGCCGTAGTGCCGCCGGGCGTTGGTCTCGTTCTCGCAGAAGATGACTTGCGCATCGCCGTCGAAGGTCAGCGTGTATTCGCCGAGCTCGGCGTGGCGCGCGATGACGCAGCGCGGGTTCTGCGGGCCGGGGGCGGCTCCTGGATTCACCGTGCCAAGCGCGGCGGTGGGTCGCGCGGCGCCGTTGCGCCAGGACCAGGTGTTGCGAAAGCACATCTGCGGCAGCACGTGAATCGCGGCCGCTTCGGGGCCGCGATTGGCGGCGGGGATGCGGATCAACATGTCT
>CAZHTF010000074.1:0-15755 GCA_964535305.1 uncultured Planctomycetales bacterium
AGACGAGTCGAAACTCGTTCGCGCTCGCGGGCGTTTGAGGTTCTTTTTCGAAACGGCGTTGCTGACGGAGCCTATTGCTGGCAATCGTCGTTGACCTAGCGCCGACGAATGCAGCTCAGCACGCCGCCGATCAGCAGCAACGCCAGCGTCGACGGCTCGGGAATTACATCACCGCTGATGATGACGTTGTCGATGCGGTTCGTGCCGTTGGTGCTCGAGCCGATCGTGACGGCGGTCATCCGCACCCACAGACTCGCCTGGTTGTTAGCGCTGGCGGCCAGGCTAACCGGCGCGAACGTGTACGCCGGCAGATACGTGGTGGAGCTCCACGTTCCCGGAGCGCCGGTTCCGCCGCTCTGCAAAACGGCGTAGTCATTCAGGGCGGTGGTGAAGTTGACGCCGTCGATGCTGAACTCGAGATCAAAAACCGACGGACCGGTGCTGCTGCGGGCCTGGTCCCAACCGACGGTGATGTTCTGCAGGCCGCTGGTGCTGACCTGGAACTGGTAATAGTCGCCGACGGCCCAGAAGTTCGAGCTGAACGACTCGTTCGAGCCGTTGCCGACTGGGTTGCTGTACGCGGTCGAGCCGCTGGCGTGCACGCCCAGGGCCGAGCCGGCGCCGACTTCCGCCAGGTGCGGACCGGCAGCGACTGGGAGGCTGGCCTCGAATGTCCAGTTGGCGATCACCGAGGCGTTGGCCACACCAACGCCAAACGCGGCCGCGAGCGCAGCCGCAGCCAGGCGGGCGCGCAGGCCCACCGGGCTCGAAACGAATTTCTGCATTTTTTCTCCTCCAACCTGTAGCCGCTCGTTGAACGGGAGCCCCACCGGGAGCGGCACCGGCAGCGCGAATCGTCAATCGAAAGTTGCCAATCACAGCGTGCGATGCAGCGCTGCGCGGCGTTGTGACTCGACGAGAAGATCGTACGCGATATTCGGCGGAACACAAAGCGTGATCGAGGGTCAGTGCGGAAGCGGTCCGAGGGCGAGCTTCACGCGACGTTAATCTACCGCCTCGGTCTCGCCGATCGCCTCGCTGATCGGCGGTTGTTCGTGGACGTCGGCAGCCAGGCGACGGAAGAGCAGCATCGCGCCCGCGGACATGCAGGCGGCCAGGCCGAACGCTGGAGCGCCCAGCAGCGCGTACGCCGCCGTGCCGACGAAGGGCATGATCATTCCGCGCAGGCCGGTCAGCGCGACGTGGATGCCCATGTAGAGCTCGGCCTGGTGTGCCGGCGCGAATTGCAGGTGTCCGAGGTTCCAGGCGATGGCGCCGCCGCCGATGGCAATGCCTTTACATACGCGCGAGATTGCCAGCATTGCGACGACGAGGAGCGTCGCTGCGCCCCAGCCGTGTAGCAGCATTCCGAAGAATACGAAGCCGGCCGCGCCGATCCAGACCGCGCTGTTGAGCACGCGGAATTTCAGCACGCCGACGCGATCGAAGTAGCGGGCCCAGATGCGGATGGTGGCGAGCTGCAGCGCGATCGGCAGGTGATCTAGCAGCACGCTGGAGGCCAGGTATCCGAATTGCAGTTGCGTGGTGACGATCGCGGTCAGCACCGGGTCGACCATGAAACTGGCCGAGCCGAGCAGGTACTGCGCGGAGCAATAACGCGCGTAGCGCCGGTCGCTGCGCAGGATGCTCCAGGATTCCGAGAGTCCTGCCAGCAGGCCGCCCTGCGGCGCGGCGCCTGCGCGGGCGGGCAGCGCGGCTTGCGCCAACGCACGGCGCTCGCCGCGGATTCGCAGCCGCCGCAGCGGCCAGAGCGAGGCCAGGCCGACCAGCGCGATGCTGGGATAGACCCAGCGATACCAGTTTGGATCATGATCGAAGAGTGCGCCGATCGTCGCCGAGGTAATCAGCAGCGACGTGAAGCTGAGCGTCTGCAGCTTGCCGGCGGCGTGAGCGCGGTGCGTCTGTGGGTAGTTCGCTTGCCAGATGGCGGTTCGGACGTTGACGATGCCCGAGACAAAGATGCGCGCAAGCGCCACCTGTGCCGCGAAAAGCCAGCCGGCCCAGACGCCACCATTCGCAGGCGTCAGCACGATCGACGCGACGCTAGCGGCTGCGCCAATCGCCAGCCAGCGATACATCCGCACGCGCGGCCGGCCGCGTGCCAGGATGCTCCAGCCCAGGCTCAGCAGATGTGCCAGCAGCGGCGAGGCCCAGACGAATGCGACCAGCAGCTCCGATCCGCCGAAGGTCTTCGCCGCGACGATGCTGGAGGTATTTCCGTCGACCAATCCGGCGAAGATGCCCCAGAGCAACATGTGTCGCAGCTCGACGCGATAGCTCGGGCGCGAACGCCGCGGCAAGTCGTCCAGACGGAGGAAGTCGAGCAGGTTGCGCATTGGGGCGAAGGCGGGATTCTAGAGGTCCGCGGCCCGGCACTGAAGGGCCGCGCGCGAAGAGACGTTGGCAGGCGCAGCATGAAAACACCGTCGGCGGGCCGCCGCCGCGCGAACCGCAAGCTGAGAGATGAAAAAGCAAGAAGGCAGAAGGCCGAACGTGGCCCGCTGCCTTCTCACTTGTGACTGGCAATCGCGCGTGGCCGCCGGGCGCTGTGTTCAGCACGCGCTCCAGCCGCAGGAGTAGCACTTGCGGCAGCCCTCCTCCATCGCCAGCGTAGTGTCGCATTGCGGGCAGTGCACCTTGTAGTGCTGGGCCGCATCGTGCACGTGTGAGACATGGCTCGCGTGACCGTTGCTGCGCAGCGCAGCGCTCGGCTTAAGCGAACCGGTCGCTTGCGACGCGGCGGCAGAGACGTCGCCATTCGTCGTGTGGCTGTGCGATTCAACCTGTTCGCCGGTCGGCAGCGGCAACGTCAGTGCGATCGGCTCTTCGGATTCGATCAGCGCCGTCATGACGCCGGAGTCGTCGGACGTGTCGCTGTCGGCGGCGTCGGCGACCGCCAGGTACGCTTGCGCTCGCGGGCGCTGCGTTCCGGCGTTGCCGCGGCGTTCTTCGGTCTGGTCGAGGGCGCTGCGCTCGCTGGCCCCGATGTCGGCTAAGCGGCCACCGGCCTGAACAGCCGATCCGATGCGACCACCGCCAAAATCGTCTCCGCCGCTCGGACGCGGGCCGGTCGGCGTCACCGCAGTGCGAATCGCGCGGTCAACCGGCATGGTCTCGGGTTTGTGGGGCGGCGGATTGGGATTATTCAACTGATTCACATCGATCTCGCCCAGCAGCAGCGCTCGCAGGCCGAAGCGCTGCTTGGCCTGCTGATATTTCTTCAAAGCGCAGGCCAGCCCGTCCGGCAGCGACATGATGCGGCCGGCCTTGGTCGGAATCTGTAGCGAAGAGCCGATGCCCTCGAGCTGCTTGATCAGGGCAGTCAGGGCGCCGCCCGCACGCAGCCAGAGCGAGCTGACGCGGCAGATTCCTTCGAGATCGCTGTTGGCGACGTCGCCACCTTTGCCGAGCTGCGCGAAGATCTCCAGCTCGCGCTTGGCGCGCGGGTCGACCGTGATCTTCACGTGCATGTTGCCGAAGGGCGTGATCTGCCGAATCCGCAGACCGCTGACGATCTCAGGCAAATCCTGCGGCTCGAGCCCGCGCGTCAGGGGCGCCGCCGGTGCGTCATATTCGGCCTCGACTTGCGGTTCGTTGAAGGTCGCAGTCGAAGCGGTGCGAATCGAAGCCGCGCCGCTTGAGTTCGCGGCGGGCGCGGGGGCGACGCGCTCCACGTCGCCGCTCGACGCTTCCGGCCCCTCAGCCGAAATCGTGGCAGTCTGCTCGGTGCTGCCGCTGGCCGCCGCCGCTTTGGCGGTGTCCTCGTCCTTGTCGTTCTTGAGCGCCATGGGCTGAAAGCTGCGGCAGCCGTCGCGATAGACGGTGACGCCTTTGCAGCGCAGCTCGAAGGCCAGGCGATAGATTTGCTCGACGTCCTCCAAGGAGGCGGCTTGCGGGAAGTTGATGGTCTTGCTGATCGAGGAGTCGCAGTGCCGCTGGAAGGCGGCCTGCATGCGCATGTGCCAATCTGGGGTGATGTCGTGCGCGCAGACGAACACGTGTTTGACGTCCTGCGGAATCTCATCGATGTGGTGCAGTGTGCCCTCACGTGCGATGCGCTCGAGCAGCGCATCGGAGAGGAAGCCGCGCTGCGCCGCGACCTCGCGGAACGTCTCGTTCACCTCGACCAGCGGCTTCTCGCCCTGCTTCTGGCCGCGCAGCACGTTGCGGATGAACGCCAGCGAGAACATCGGCTCGATGCCGCCTGAGCAATTCGCGATGATACTGATCGTGCCGGTGGGGGCGACCGTGGTGACAGCGGCGTTGCGCATCAGCCGGTTGTGCCGCGTCTGCCAGATGCTGCCCTTCCAATTCGGGAAGCAGCCGCGGACGCGGGCCAGATGCTCGCTGTAGTTGTGGGCCTCGTCGTTGACGAACTTCATGAAGCGCTCGCCCCAGGCAACGCCCTCGGGCGAGTTGTACGCCACGCTTAGGCGGTAGAGCGCATCGGCAAAGCCCATGATGCCCAGGCCGATCTTGCGATTGTCCTTGCAGACGCGGTCGATTTCCGGCAGCGGGTAGTTGTTCGCGTCGATCACGTTGTCCAGGTAGCGCGTCGACAAGTGCACCGCGGCCTTCAGCGATTCCCAGTCGACATCCGCCTGCGGCGTGCAGGCGTTCGTGATGAATTGCCCCAGGTTGATGCTGCCCAGGTTGCAGGCCTCGTAGGGCAGCAGCGGCTGCTCGCCACAAGGGTTGGTGGCCTCGATGCGGCCGACGTGCGGCGTCGGGTTATGCTCGTTGATGCGATCGATGAAGACCACACCTGGCTCGCCGGTCTGCCAGGCGTTCTGAATGATGATGTTCCAGATGTCGGCGCGGGTGAAAACCTGACCTTCGAGCTCGCGCGGAATGGGCGAGACCAACCGCGGCGAGGTGTAGTACTTCTCCATGCCGTTGGCCGGGACGGCTTCGACATTCTCGATCTCGATCAGGCTGCGGATGTCGTACTTCCAGACCTCCACATCCTTGGGAATCAGGAAGGCCTTGCCGTTGCGCGGATTGCGGACGACATGCGGCGACTGCGGATCTTCGAGGAAATCCTCCATCCACGCGTCGGTGATCTTGACCGAGATGTTGTAATTGGTGAACTGCGTCAGATCCTGCTTGGCGTGCAGGAACTTCAAAATGTCGGGATGGTGGATGTACATCATGCCCATGTTGGCGCCGCGGCGGAACGCGCCCTGCTGAATGGCGTTCGTCGCTTCGCTGAAGGCGCGCCAGAAGGTGATCGGGCCGCTGGTGGTGCCGCCGCTGGAGGAGATGAAGTCCCCGGTTGGCCGGAGCTCATCGAATGCGAAGCCGGTGCCGCCGCCGGCCTTCTGGATCAGGGCCGTGTGCTTGATGCTGTTGAAGATGTCGTTGACCGAATCGCGCACCGGCAGAACGAAACAGGCGGAGAGCATGCCCATCTCGCGGCCGGCGTTCATCAGCGTGGGCGAATTGGGCATGAAAGCCCCGCTGGTCATCAGGCGGTAGAAGCGATCCTCCCATTGCTTGCGTTCGATGTCGGTCGCGCCGTACGCCAGTTCGACATCGGCGATGGTGGCGGCGACGCGACGGAAAAGCTGCTCCGGGGTTTCGATGCACTCGCCGGCCTCGTTCTTTTTCAGGTAACGGGCTTCGAGCACTTTCTGCGCATTCTCTGACAGGTTTACGGTGGCAGTGCGTGCGTTCATGGTCTTGCCTGAAGCGAACGAGGTCATCCTTGAACTCCGATTCGCGTGGATTGAGGTGCCGAACCGTCCTTGAGACCCGAGGTGACGCCTGATTACACGGCTTGCGACTTTGCTCATCTACGACTAACGACCTATAGAGGGCAAACACAAGGGTAACTCAAGATATTGTGGTGGTCAAACCGACATTCGCAAAACTTGCGATTTCCCATAACTCCGAATTCCACCGTATCTTGCGCAATATTTGACATGTCACACAACAGGTTGTTGCAACTGACGCCAAACCGCCACCTAGGCGGCGAAGCTACCCTAACAAATATAGAATATAGTGTCAAGGAAATTCCCGAAACCGCGGCCATTGCGGGCGCGACGCCGCCGCGCGATCGAGCGCAAGGCACCGCGAAAGGTTACCGGCGGGCACCGCGCGGCTGGAGCGGAGCAGAGCAGGTCGGTCCGTTTCCCACCCTAGGTCTCGTCGATCAGGCCCAGGCGGTGCAGGTCGTCTCGCGGCTCATCGAACGAGCAACTGCCGAACGACGCGACCGCGTCGCGGCGGAGGTACGCAAGCTCTTCCGTCGGCACCGCCAGCTCCTGGTAGCCGATGAACTCGTCTGTGAACGCAAACGCCGAAACGTCGCGGCAGCAGAGCATCTCGACCAGGCGCGGGCGATCGACCTCGTAAACGCGGGCCAGCGCGCCCGCGACGAACACATTCAGGAAGCCGTGCATGCGGACGCCCAGGCCAGCATCGTCACGCGGGAGCGGGTGGTGCAGGCCGGCGGTGAATTTCTGCGGCACACGCCGAGCGCCGCACTCTCGCAAGAAGCCGGCGATCGTCTCCTCGCTAGGGAACGCCGAAGCCGACGTGCCGCCGCAGCGCAGCTTGAGCCCGATCTGAAAGCCGCGTGGCGCGCGGGCCATTGCGGCACTGACGCCGCGCACGGCTTCCATCAAGCTGCCCGCGAGCGGACCGACCGACGCTGGCTCGAACCAGGCGGCTGCGAATGCCGGCCAGCTTCGCAGCACCGCGACCGCGTCTGACACGCAGCGCTCCACGGCATCCGCACCGGCGGCGAGCGCGTCGGGCGGCATACGCACTTCGAACGCATCGACCCGCAGCAGGCCCGGCAGCGCCTCGGCCGCTTGCTGAACGGCGCGCACGTCCCGCTCGATCGCACTCGTAAAACTCGCGGCCTGCGCCGCGGCGCGCCCCAATGCGCTGACCCGTAGCGGCGCGCCGGCAAACTCGTCGGCGAGCGGCTTCAAATCGTTCAGCCGCGCCGCGGGGCAGACAAATCGGCCGAGCATCCAACGCGCGGCGCCCTCGCGGAATGCGCAGAAGTTCCGCACCGCCGCATCCAGCGGCAGTTCCGCGGGCGGAAAGAGACCGGCATAGTCCACGATCTCGTTCAGCAGCGTACGTAAGCTGTCATGCATGGTCAGCTCGCTGGTTCGCGGCAGATTGCCTGCAGGCTCCGCGCGCGGTCGGAATGCCGCGCGTCACGCGGAGAATCGCGATAAACAGCCTATCCGCCGTCAGTGTCAGAATATAGACTGCGGCCTCCGGAGTGTCGGGTCTACACCCAGTTGATCGTCGAGAAGCACACCCATGCGAATTTTGCTCGCCTCTCTTGTCGCAACTCTGCTTGCTGCTTCGCCACAGGCGCTCTGTCAGACTTTGGAGCTTGACGCGCCGATTGCCATCAAGTCGATCACACTGATCGCGCGGCCCGGCGAGAAGCTCGAGGGCGCTACGATCGTGATCGAAAAGGGTCGCATTGTGGCGGCCGGGGCGGGCGTGCCAATTCCGTCGGGCGCGCGCGAATTCGACGGCACGGGCCTGTTCGCCTACGCCGGCTTCATCGATGGTTTCAACCGCACTGGCCTCTCGGCTGCGAAACTGACGGCGGAGGAGGAGCGCCGCGTTGAGGGCGAGGCCACGCCGGTTTCCGATACGCCGCATGTCCGTACGCTCGAGGCGAATCGACACGGAATTTTCGCGCGCCGCGGCGTCGAGGATCTGCTGGATATCCAGGAAGAGACCTTCGGCGACCTGCGGCGCGCGGGCTTTACCGCGGCGCTGATCGCCCCGCCGCAGGGTATCGTCGGCGGCAGCGCGTCGTGCGTATTGCTGGGCGATCGCCCGCTGCGGCACAGCGTGCTGAACTCCGCGGCGATGCAGACGCTGTCGTTTGAGCCGCCCGAGCAGCGCACGCTGCGCATCCGCGGGAATTATCCGCGCACGCTGCTGGGCACGACGGCGCATCTGCGGCAGACGCTGTCGGATGCGCGCTGGTATCGCGAGCTTCTGGCAGCCGCCGGCGGCGACGCCGCATCCCAGGCGCCGTTTGACCGCGACCTGGAAGCGCTTCAGCCGCTGATCGCAGGCAAGGTCCCGGCCGTGTTCGAAGTGCATGACGCCGACGAAATCGATCGGGCCCTGGCGCTCTCGGGCGAATTCGGGCTACGGCCGATTCTGTGTGGCGGGCGATTTGCGTTTCGCCGCGTGGATGCGATCAAGTCGGCCGGCGTGCCGGTGATCGTGACGATGAAGGTTTTCCGCAAGCCGCGCGAGTTTGAGATCAAGCCGGAGGAGCTGCGCAAGAAGCCGGACGATGACACGGTCTTCGGGCGCGAGTGGGAGAAGCGCGCGTTCCTGCCGAAGTCGCAATACGAAGAGGTCAAGCGGCAGCGCGACGAGCGTCTGGCGAATCCGAAGCTTCTGGACGCCGCCGGCGTGCCGTGGTGCTTCTCGACGCTGGAGCTGCGTGATTTGGACGAAGCGCTTCAGGGGATCGAGGAGTTCATCAAGGCCGGGCTGCCACCGGAATCGGCGCTGCGCGGCCTGACCACCAATGCCGCCAAAATTCTGGGCGTGGAACGCGAGCTCGGAACGGTCGAAGTCGGCAAGCGCGGCAACCTGACCATCCTGACCAGCCCGCTGGGTGAAAAGGACAGCGCCGTGCGCTGGGTGTTCGTGGACGGGCGAGATTATGAAGTGAAGCTGCCGCCCTCGGTGGAACGCGCCCGCGAGCGCCGCAAGCGCGATCGCGAAGAGGACGAGGGCGTAGCGCCCACCGGCGGACGCCGCAAACGTGACGAGGCCGCGACCCAGCCCTTGGCGGCTGAAAATGCCGAGAAGCAGCCCGCAGCGGCGAGCAAGCCGGCGGTCGTCGAAAAGGACGCCGCACCCGCGAGTAAGCCGGCCGTCGCCGCCGAGGCCGGAGGCGCGCCTCAGCCGCTCGACGATGTCGTGCTGCACACGCCGGACTGGCCGATTGAAACCGACGCGCAGCGCCAGCCGGCCGTTCGCACTGGCGGCTCGTTATTGCTGAAGAACGCGTATGTCATTCCGGTCGCGGGCGACGACCTTCCCAGCGCGTCGATCCTGATTCAGGAGGGCAAGATTCGCGCGATCGGCCGCGATGTCGCCGCGCCCGCGGGCGTGAAGACCATCGATCTGTCAGGCTACTGCGTGATGCCCGGGATCATCGACCCGCATGCACACATCGCGCTCGACGCAGTGAACGAGTGGACGCTCAGCGTGACGCCCGAAGTGCGCTGTGCCGACGTGGTCGACAGCGAAGACGTGAACATCCACCGCGCCCTCGCCGGCGGCGTCACCACCATCCACGCCATGCACGGCTCGGCCAACACCATCGGCGGTCAGAACGTCATTCTGAAACTCAAGTATGGGCGGCCCGCCGCGGAACTGGTTGTCCGTGAAGCCAACCGCACTGTGAAGTTCGCGCTGGGCGAGAATGTGAAGCGCCCCGGCATCCCCGCATTTGTCGACGGCGACAACCCGCGGCGTTTCCCCGGCACACGCATGGGCGTCGAAGCCACCGTTCGCCGCGCGTTCAGCCAAGCCCAGGAATACGTGCGCGAGCGCGAGCAGGCCCAGAAGGCCGGAAAGCCGCATCGCAAGGACCTGCGGCTCGAAGCGCTGGCCGACATTCTCGGCGGTAAAATCTTCGTGCACAGCCACTGCTACCGCGCCGACGAAGTGCTGCGGCTGCTCGAGACGGCCGAGGAGTTCGGCATCCGCGTCGCGGGTCTGCATCATGTGCTCGAAGGCTACCGCACGATGCCGGAGATCGCGCGGCATGGCA
The DNA here is from genome assembly GCA_964535305.1 of uncultured Planctomycetales bacterium. Lineage (GTDB taxonomy): Bacteria > Planctomycetota > Phycisphaerae > UBA1845 > Fen-1342 > CAZHTF01. Next base: position 9,809 of record CAZHTF010000074.1, read on the forward strand.
GCGGCACGGCGACATTCGCCGATTGGTGGGCGTACAAGATCGAGGCGTACGACGCGGTTCCGCACAACGCGGGCATGCTGCTGCGGGCTGGTGTAAACTCGACGCTGAAATCTGATTCTGCGGACCTAATGCGGCACATGAATCTCGAAGCCGCCAAGTGCATGCGCTTCAGCGGCCTGACGCCGAACGAGGCGCTGCGCTTGATTACGCTGAACGCGGCCCGCTTCTTCCAGCTCGACGATCGCATCGGAAGCATCACCAGCGGCAAGGATGGCGACGTAGCGATTTTCGACGGGCACCCGTTGGATACGTATTCGCGCTGCGTCATGACGCTGGTGGAAGGCGAGATTTATTTCCACCATCGCGACTTTGACCCGAATTCGCCTCCGGCGCCGCGTTTGAAAGTCCGCACGTTTCCGCCGCCGTCCGGCCCCGCAGTCGCGCGGCGCGATGGGGGGCCGCTGCTCACTGGAACGAATGGCCACGCGCCCGCCGGCACCAATGGCCACGCGCCCACCGGCTACGCGATCGTGAATGGCACGGTGCACACGGTCAGCGGTCCGCGGATCGAGCGCGGCCGCGTGATCATTGCTGACGGAAAGATTGTCGATGTCGGCGCGGACGTGGCGATTCCCGCCGGCTTCGAGCAGATTGACGCCAGCGGCATGCATGTGTACCCCGGCCTGATCAACGCCTCGACGCAGGTCGGTATGCGCGAGATCGGCGCGGCGGATGTGACGGTCGACACCTCCGAGACCGGCGCGTATCAGCCGGACCTGCTGGCGGTCTCCGCGTTCAATCCGCATAGCGCGATGGTCGCGGTGACGCGCGCGGAGGGCATTACGACGGCGCTGCTGACGCCCAGTGCGCCGACAATCGCCGGCCAGGCCGGCCTGGTGCGGCTGGACGGCTGGACCATGCCGGAGATGCTGATTGAGCCGCGCGTCGGCCTGGTTGTGAATCTGCCCTCGCGCCCGCCGCGCCCGCTGATCGACGAGCGTCGCCGCGATCCGTTTGGCGATGAGCCGTCTGAAGAGATGAAGCGCGACGAGCGCTGGCTGAAGGACCAGAAGCGGCTGGTGCGCTTCTTCCGCGACGCGAAGGTCTACGCCGCTTCGCTGCGCGCCGCGCAGGCGGCGCAGCAACCGACGCCGTTGCCGATCGATCCGCGGTTTGATGCGCTCGTCCCGTATGCACTGGGCGAGAAGCCGGTGCTGTTCAATGCGAACGGCTACAAGGCGATTCTGGAGACGCTGGCGTTTGCCGAGCAGGTTGGCCTGCGGGCGGTGATCGTCGGCGGGCAGGACGCCTGGAAGCTCGCGGACGTACTCGCGGCCCGCAAGATCCCCGTCATTTACGAGGGCGTCTTCAGCGTGCCCGGTGAGAACGACGCATGGGACAGCAACTATCGCGCCCTGGCCGTGCTGGATAAGGCGGGCGTGAAATTCGGCCTTAAGCACGGCGACGCCTCGCTCGCCAAGCTTCTGCCAGCGAACGCCGGCATGGCGATCGCGCACGGGCTGACGCCCGAGGCTGGCCTGCGCGCCATGACGCTCAGCAATGCCGAGATTCTGGGCCTGGCCGATCGGCTGGGCTCGCTGGAGCGCGGCAAGGTGGCGGACGTCGCGGTGGCGACGGATCACCCGTGTCAGGCGAGCGCGGTGGTGGTGCGGCTATTCATTGCGGGTAAGCCGGTCGAGCTGCGGAGTCAACACACGCAGCACGCGGATCAGTTCTCCGCGCGCCCGACGCCGTCGTTGCCGCCATCGCGGAGCGATCTGCGTGGCCCAAAGACCCAGACGCGTCCGTTGCCGGTCACGTCTAGCACGAAGTAGTTCCGCCGCAGCATGCCGAGTGTTGTTCGCGTGCTAGCGACTGGAAGAGAGCGAAGGTGGGCTTCCAGGCCTCGCAACAGCGTGCCTTGAGCCGGTCGGACAGTGCGCTTACGTGAGCGCGCGACCAAATCAAAAGATGGGCCCAGCAGGATTCGAACCTGCGACCAGGCGATTATGAGTCGCCAGCTCTAACCCCTGAGCTATGGGCCCGCGCGGAGCGGCGTCATCCAGCAGCGTGCTTCCGCACAGCCTACCGGGCGAAGCGTAGCATTCAACTGCGCTTGGCCGCATCGATCAGGGCGCGGAAGAGCGCCAGGTGCTCGGCGCGGTCCGCGAGGTCTTCCGGGTGCCACTGCACCGCCAGGAAAAACCGGCGCGTCGGATCTTCGGCCGCCTCGACCACTCCGTCCGGCGCGCGGGCAACGACCCGCAGCGGCGCTCCGATGTGCTGCGGGTCGAGCAGCTGATGATGGCGGCTGTTCACCTCGAATCGCTCGCGGCCGACCACGCGGGCCAGCAGCGAATCCGGCTCGACGCGCACATCATGAAACGCGCTGCCGCCGTCTTCCAAATAGTGCGCCAGCGCCACGCTGCGCGGCGCGTCGTCCACGTGTTGCAGCAGCTTGCCGCCGCAGGCGACGTTGGCGATCTGGCACCCCAGGCAGATCGAGAGCGTCGGGAGATCGCGCTGCCCCGCGACGCGAAAAAGCGGCAGATCGAAGGTGCCGCGGCGTTCGTGCATGATTTGCGTTTTTTCGTGCCGCGCCTGCCCATACAAGCGCGGGTCGAGGTCTGGGCCGCCGGAGAAGACCAGCCCGTCGCAGCGGGCCAGGATCTGCATCAGGATGGCTTCGTCGCGCTGCCGCGGCGGGACGAGCGGAAGCGGGATTCCGCCGGCGGCATAGACGGCGTCGGCGTAGGCGGCATTCAGGTAGGCCCGCTCGCGCGGCGCAGGCCCGCCCGTGTTCTCGAAGCTGCTGGTAATGCCAATGAATGGCCGCATGCGCAGTTCCTCTGAATCGTGATTTCGATGATATCGCGTGCGAGCCGAAAAGCCGGTCGCGGCCTGGATCGAGCGGCCAGCACCCGTTGGCGGCGGATGCGCAGCGGGATTTGAGAACGGAGATCCGCGCGAATCCACCCCGGCGCAATTCGCGAGCGCAAGATCCGGTGCCGCGCGCGGCACGCCCGGCGAAAGTGCAACCCGCAAGCGTCGTACTCGTGGCCTGGCGCGGCGGGCAGTATAGTACGCGCGGTTTTGGGTTGGCGCGTCCGAGCGGGCGATACACCGCTTCTTCCGCTGAGCTTGGTGGCAAGTGCACAACGATCGAAAAACCGGGCGCCCCGGTTGGCGGCATGCGCATGCGTTGACGGGTCTGGTCGCGGCGGGCATCGCGCTGCTGGCCTGCGCCAGCGGGCCGCCCGCGCTGGCGCAGCAGCCCGCGCCCGAGCGGCCCGCCGAGGGAACGCTGATCCGCCGCGTCGACGTCGAGGGCCTGCAGAGCATCAGCGAGGGCTTCGTGCGCAGGCTGCTGAAAACGCGGCCGGGGCAGAACCTGGAGACGGCCCGCGTGCAGGAAGACGTGCGCGAGCTGCTACGCTCACGAAAGTTCGTGAACGTTACCGCCGACACATTTCGCGACGACGGTCAAGCGGTGGTGGTCTTTCGCGTGCGCGAGAAGCCGGCGGTGCTCACGCTCGAAATCGACGGCAACAAAGCGTTCACGGACGAGGAGCTGTTCAAGGAGCTGGCCTTCGCCGCGGGTAGTGTGCTGGATCGCTACGAGGTCGATCGCGGGCGCGAGAACATCCAGCGGAAATACAAAGAAAAGGGCTATTACTACGCCGAGGTCGCGCTCGATGAAATCGCGCTGCAGGCCGAATCGCGCGTGCTCTACCGCATCACCGAGGGGCCGCTGGTGCGCGTCCGCCAGATCCGCTTCGAAGGCGCGAGCGCTTTCTCCGAGCTGCAACTGAAAACCAAGGTGCGCACGCAGACCTACCTCTGGATCCTGCGCGCCGGCGCTTTCGACGACGAGCAGGCCGAGCGCGACGCCACCGAGCTGCAGAGCTTCTATCGCGGCGAAGGCTACCTGGATGCTCGCGTCGGATACCGGCTCGATTTCGACTCGGTCGATCGCACGCGGTTGATCGTCGTATTTGTCGTGCAGGAAGGCACACGCTACCGAGTCGGCGAAATTACGTTCGAAGGCGCACAGGCCTTCGATGCCGAGCAGCTGCGCGGGCCGCTGCGGCTGCGCCCGGGAGATTTCCTGCGCGAAGAAGCGCTGCGAGAAGACGTGCGGCGAGTTCAGGATCAATACGGGCAGATCGGCTTCGTCGAAGCGCGAATCGACCCGCGCGAGCGCTTTGTCGACGAGCCCGGCGTGGTCAATATCACCATCCAGATCAACGAAGGACCGCGGTCCAAGTTCGGCCGGCTGACCGTGCGCGGCAACACCAATACCAAGGACGAAGTCGTCCGCCGCGAGCTGCGCTTTTACCCTGGCGAAGATTACGACACCGTCCGCGCGCGGCAGGCCGAGCAGCGGCTGCGCGAGACGGGCCTGTTCAGCAAGGCGACGGTGACGCCGCTGGAGGACCTGGAGGGCGAGCGCGAGGCGTTGATCGAGATTGAGGAGGCGGATGCGATTCAGTTCCTGGTGGGCGTCGGTGTCAGCACGGACAGCGGCGTGCTTGGCACGTTCACGCTGGAGAATCGAAATTTCGACCTCTTCGACCTGCCGAGAACCACGGGCGAATTCTTCCGCGGGCAGGCCTTTCGCGGCGATGGGCAGCGGCTGCGGCTGCAATTCGAGCCGGGCACAGAGCTGACGCGCTTCCGCATCGACTTCACCGAGCCGTATTTCCTGGATTTGCCGCTGCGATTCGACCTGTCGGCCTATCTGTTTCAGCGCGATCGTGGGCCGTATCAGGAGCAGCGGATCGGCATCGTGCCCAGCCTGAGCCGGCGCTTTGAGGGTGGGATTCTGGACCAGTGGGCGCTCGAAGGTGCGCTGCGGCTGGAGGGTGTGGATATCGACGATGTCGATCCCTTCGCCGCGCGGCCAATTCGCGAGGTGCGCGGCTCGAGCACGCTGACGAGTGCGAAGCTGACGCTGGTGCGCGACACGACCGATAGCCGGCTGAACCCGACCGAGGGCTATCGCTTCAACGTCGGCTGGGAGCAGGCCGGCGCCCTGGGCGGCGATTACACATTCAGCAAGCCTTCCGCCGGCATCACATGGTACAAGACGGTTCGCACGGACATTTTCGATCGCAAGAGCGTGCTCGCGCTGCGCGGCGACGCGGCGTACATCTTCGGCGATGCGCCGGTCTTCGAACGCTATTACGCGGGCGGATTCGGCTCGATCCGCGGCTTTGATTTTCGCGGCGTCTCGCCGCGGCGCGGGATTCAGGACGATCGCGTCGGCGGAGATTTCATTCTGCTGGCCGGCGGCGAATACTCGTTCCCGCTGTATTCCGACATCGTACGCGGCGTGACCTTCGTCGATATGGGCACGGTGGAACGCGGGTTTGAGCTCACGAGCTGGCGCGTGGCGGTCGGCTTCGGGCTGCGCGTGAACGTGCAGTTCTTTGGGCCGGTCCCGCTGACGTTCGATTTTGGCTTCCCGATCGCCAGCGATGATGAGGACGACGAGCGCGTCTTCAATTTCTCGTTCGGCGCATCGTTCTAGGGCAGGCGAGTGGGCACTCGGCCGAGATGGCAGGCACGAGTCGTAACAGCATGCTGAGCAAAGAGTTGGGTCCGATCGGTCGCGGGTGTGCCGCGATTTTTTCTGCTCGCCGGCGTTGGCTCCCTTGACGGCCCGCTAACGTGTGGTACATTACACCTCTGCGCGTCGTTTGGCCCGAGAGGGTCAAGCGATGGAGATTCAAACCGTCGCGAGGCGGTTTGGGTCAGCGCCGGCAACTGAGCGGTGACGCCGGCAGGGCAAGCGATCGCGGGCTCGTAGCTCAGTTGGTTAGAGCGCGTCCCTGATAAGGACGAGGTCAGTAGTTCGAATCTACTCGGGCCCACTCGTCGGTTCGCAATGCGATCGGGCTTGGGTTGGACGGGAACCAGGTGCTCGGAATTGTGGCCTTGGTAG
>CAZHTF010000075.1:0-15616 GCA_964535305.1 uncultured Planctomycetales bacterium
GTGCTGCGCAGTGGCTGCAACGAGAACGACATCGATGACCAGGTCGAAGTGCCGCGCTCGATCGAAGGCGCGATCGTGGCGATTCTTTTCAGCGAGGGTAATCGCGGGAAGGTCCGCATGAACTTCCGCGCTGAGAACGGCATTAGCGTCCTGCCGCTGGCGCAGCAGTTCGGCGGCGGCGGTCACACCAGCAGCGCCGGCGCGATTCTGGACGGGGCGCTGAGCGACGTCTGCGCGCGCGTCATTTCGAGCGCCAGCGCCTTCGTCGCACAGTTGCCCGAGCGAAGTATTTGACTTTGTTGACTATTTCGGCAATACTTCCCGAGCGAGGAATATCCAGATGAAACGCGGCGAATTCAATCAGCAAACTGTGTCGGGGGCTCACCCGATTCCGTAGGGCCGCGTTCGCACTTGTTGACGAGTGGTCGCCCTGGCGGAAAAGCCCGTCAGGGTTTTTTGTTGCCCACAGTCTACCTTTGACGTGAATTTCGAGCGCTGCGCCGGTTCAAAGCAAGTTGCCCCGAACAGAACGCGACCAGAACTGACTCGAACCGACCGAGCCGAGGTGCCGCGTGTCGCACTCCCAAATCCAGGCGCTCGAAGCACCGGCTGGCGCGCCGCAGCCGACAGCGCTGGCCGACACGCGCGAGCTGCTTTGGCTGGCGCTGCCGATGATCGGCGTGGCGATCTCGCGCATGGCGATGGGCTTCATCGATTTCGTCATGGTCTCGGTGCTGGGGACCACGGCGCAGGCCGCGATCTCGCCCGCGACGCTGTTCGTCTTCGCGCTGGGCTGCCTGGGCATGGGCGTCTCGCAGGCGGTGCAGACATTCGTCTCGCAGAGCGACGGGCGCGGCGAGCAGCAGAATTGCGGCGGGTATGCCTGGGCGACGCTGTACATCGCGCTGGCCTCGACCGCGATCACGGCGCCGCTGATCCTGACGATTGACGTCTGGTTCCTGTGGCTGGGGCAGCTCGCGGGCCATCCGCCGGAGGCGCTGGCGCAGGAGATTGCGTACCTGGAGATTGGGCTGTGGTCGATTGGCCCGATGACGCTCTGCATGGGGCTGGAGAATTTCTTCAATGGGATTCGCCGTCCTAGCGTGACGCTGCTGGCCGTGATCAGCTCAATGGTGGCCAACGCGGTCGGCAATTACCTGCTGATTTATGGTCCGCACCTGCACTGGGTCGCGGGTGGGATAACCTGGATCGAAATTGATTTCCCGGAGATGGGCATCGCCGGGGCGGCGCTGGCGACGGTGCTGGCCTGGATGCTGCGCGTGCTGATTCTGAGCGCGGCGCTGCTCTCGCGCGAAATCGATGCGCGCTACAACACGCGCCGCTCGTATGCCTTCGACTCCGATCGGCTGCGGCAGATCGTCCGCGTCGGCGGGCCGACGGCCGTGCAATGGCTGGTGGATATCGGCGCCTGGGTCGTCTTCTTGCAGGTGATGATGCCGCCACTGGGCGTCATTCCGCTGGCCGCCAGCAACATCGCGATCCAGTTTATGCACCTGTCGTTCATGCCAGCTCTGGGCATCGGCCAGGCGATGACATCGCAGGTCGGCTTCGCGATCGGCGCCGGCGACCCGGATCGCGCCATGCGGCGTGTGATGATCGCGCGGCTGCTGATCGTCGGATATATGTCGGCCGCGGCGGTGTTGTTCGTGTTGGCCGGCGGACCGCTCGCGGACCTGCTGTGCTTTGAGCAGGATGCAGCCGTTCGTGCCAGCGTGATCGCCGCCGCTGCCGCCATCCTGATCTGGGTGGCCGCGTTCCAGGTGGGTGACGCGCTGTGCATCGTCTACAGTTTCGCCGCACGCGGCGCGGGCGACACGCGCGTGCCGGCGATCCTCTTTGCCTGGTGCTGCTGGGGCGTGTTCGTGCTCGGCGGGCTGTTGGTTGTGAAACTCGCGCCGCAGCTTGGCTTCCACGGGCCGTGGATGATGTGCACCGCATACATTCTGCTGCTGGGGGCGTTGCTGATGCGTCGTTTTCACAGCCAGAAGTGGCGCGCGATTCGCCTGTTTGAGAAATCCGCCAGCGGCGTTGCCGAGGCGACCTAAGCCGCCGCGCGACAGTCGCGCACGCACCCCGCGGCGGAGTCAGAATTCCAGCCGATGCGTGCCGCGCGCGTCACAGACGCCATGCTGCACGGCCAGCGCGACGTACGTGTCGGGCACTTCGGGCGTGTCTTTCAGGCCGAGCTCGCCGCGGACGGCGGCGATGGCGGCTTCGTCCGGGCCTTCGATCTCGACAAACCAGCCCAGCCGTGGCAGCTCATCCAGCGCGATTTCGCACGCTTCGAAAATCCAGGTCTCGCGGCGCTTCTCGTAGACGATCCGTTCGGAATACCCGAGATGACCCAGAATCTCAGCCAGGGCCGCGGCGTCCGGCACGGCGGTATTGAGCTCGACCCTGGATTTGATCGGTCCGGCGCTGCGCGGCCCCTTGTACGTCAGTAGCGCCTCGAGCGGCGGTATCGGCGCGTGCGGCGCAACGTGTTGCGCTGCCGCCGGCTGCGCGGCGCTCGCGAGCGCCGCGGCGGGCTTGTTCGGCGGATTCCAGTGGCAGCGCTCGCGGATGCGCAGGCCGCAATCGGCCTGGAAGAGCCGCCGATCGGACGTGTCGAAGATTCGATTGATTTCCAGTTCGCACGCGTGCGGACCGCGCGCCAGCGCCGCGAGCTTTTCGCGCAGCTTCTGCGGGTGGACCGGCTTGAGTTTCACTTCAATTTCGCGCGGCATGTTGGGCCGTCCGATTGACAGTGCGACGTTGCAGGTGCATTCTAGCCGCCGGCGCGGCAAGCAAAGAGCGACATCCAGCCCGTTTGCTGCGAGGTTCAGATCTGTTCCGTACGGCCGATTCGCGGCCGACCCGCTCGGAGTCTTGCGATGGTGCCGGCGACTCTCCGGCGACGATTTGCGTCCTGCGGCGCGGCGGCGATCGCGCTGCTCGCGGCGGCGTCCAGCCTGGCACAGACGGGCAACAGCCCCTCCGACAGCCTGCTGCAGCAGCAGCGCGTCGTAGATGACAAGCTGCGCGAGGAACGCCGCGCGATCGCCCCGGCCAATTCGCTGCTGGATTGGCAGTGGGGCGGCTGGATCGACTATTACGTTTTTCACTTTGACGACGGCGTGCAGTCGCAGCGCGTGCTGCAGCGCCCAGGTTTGGCGGTCTGGTCGCGGTTGACGGTCGACGACGGCGCGCACGAGCTCTTCGCCCGCATGCGGCTGCGGTTCGATTATTTCAACCCGGGTGATGAGTACGACCGGCAGCAGGATTGGGTCGGCCCGAATTTCGACCGCGCCTGGTACCAGCTCGATTTGAACAAGGCGCTGAAGCTCAGCCCCGACCCGTTCGCGTTCCGGGCACGCATCGGCCGGCAAGACGTGCAGTTCGGAACCGGCTACGCGCTCGACCTGCCGCTGGATGCAGTCCTGCTCGATCTGGAGCTGGCTGACCTGCGCGCCATCGGCCTCTTCGGCCGCACACCCGGCAGCACGCCAAACGTCGACCGCAGCGAGCCGGTCGATTCGCACAGCGATCGCCGTTTCTACGGCGTGCAGCTTCAGTACGAGGGATTGAAGGACCACGTGCCGTTCGTGTACGCGCTCTGGCAGCAGGACCATACCGACGAGCGCCCACAGGACTACTTCCAGGCGTATGACTACGAATCGCAGTATTTCGGCGTCGGCTCGCGCGGGCAGATCGTCCGCAATCTGAACTACTGGGCCGAAGGCGTCTTCGAAACCGGCCGCAGCTACGGCGACGGGAACTTTGTCACGCAGGACTACATCCAGGCCTACGGCTGGAACGCCGGGCTGGAGTACCTCTTCGGCGGCGTATATCGGCCGCGCGTTGCGAGCGAGTACATGTTCGCCAGCGGCGATGCAGATCGCTTGCTGAGCCCGACCAACGCCGCGGGCGGCAATCGCGGTGATCGCAAAGACACCAGCTTCGTCGCGTTTGGCTTCCGCGATACGGGTATCTCGGCCGCGCTGGCGCTGAGCAACGTGCACATTTTCAAGTTCAGCGGCTCGTTCACGCCGATCCCGCAGGTCGAGTTGCTGCGCGATCTTGAGCTGGGGAGCAATTGGTTCCTTTTCTACAAGAATAAGACGCGCGGGGCGATCAGCGATTCGCTGGCGGGCGAATTCGCCGGCTACGCGGGCTGGGAAATGGACTATTTCGTCAACTGGCGCCTGGATTCGGACCTATCGTGGACGCTGCGCTGGGGCGTGTTCTTTCCCGGCTCGGCGTTTGAGGATCGCGATAGCCGCAGCTTCCTGCTGACCGGTTTGACCTGGAGCTTCTGATGCGTTGTCGGTTTCGCGCGGCAGTGATGAGCGCCGCCGGCCTGCTGCTGGGGACGATGCTGGGTTGTCAGACGGTGGCGACGCGCGTCGATCCTGCGCCGGCCAGCAACGCCGGCCTGATGGAATATCTGGGCGAGCAACCGTTCGTGACGGCAGACGCGGCCTATCGCGCGGCGTACGCGTTGTGGAAGGGCCAGTCGTTCAGCGGCGATTTCGACGCGCTTGCCACCGCGCTTGCCGAGGGACGGATCATCTCGTCCGCGTGGAACCTTTCACCGAATACCTACGTGGATCGCGCCGCGGTCGGGTTCATGGTTGCGCGGGCAATTGGCGTGCAGACCGGCGTTAACTGGCAGCTCACCGGACTGGGCCGCTACGCCTGGCGCGAACTGCAGTATCGCCAGATTGCCGGGCCTGGCGGCGAGTGGGGGCTGATCAGCGGTGGCGAATTTCAGGGTGTGCTGGCGCGCGCGGATGAATACGCGCAGCAGCGCGGCTATCGCGCCGACGAGCGCGTGCAGCTTGGCGCGGAGCAGTCCGCGGTACCGCCGCCGGCGGCGCCGCAGCGACCCAGTCCGTCGCGCTGATCGCCGCGGTGCTGCGCGCATCTTCGAGTTTGGGACCTTCGAAACGCGAGCGGCGGGTCCACGCGAGGGGGGTCCACGCGAGGCGGGCCAGCGGCCCGCCCCACGAGACTCGGTCAGCCGAACATGATCGTTGGTGAACCTTACTTCGGCGCCGGCTTCCACAGGCCGAACGCCGTGCCTTCCGGATCGGCGATCCAGGCGAAATGGCCCATGCCGGGGACTTCGGTCGCCGGGACCAGCGTCTTGCCGCCCAGCGATTCGGCCTTTTTCAAGGATGCGGCCAGGTCTTCGACCTGCGCGTAGACCGTGAGGTAGTTCTGCGGCGGGTGCGGCATCGAGCTGATGTGCCCGCAGATGCCCTCTTTCGAACCGGTCTCGATCATCTGCGATCCGCCGAACTCGGAGAATTTCCAGTCCAGCAGTTTTCCATAGAAGTCGGTCGTTTTCTTGATGTCGCGGCAGCCAATTTCGAACCAGACAACTGGCTTGCTCATGCGGACTCTCCCTGATGAGTGAACGGCTCGCGCGAGGCAGTGTACCGGCTTCGACGCGGCATCTGCGCCGAATTTGGACCGGATCAGGCAGCCGGCGCGCGACGAACCGTCCCGAACTGTTGCGTAGCGTAGCCGACGATCGCGCCGAGGATCGCGCCCGGCAGCGTGATTCGCCAGTAGTACTTGTCCTGCAGGGCTGCCACCAGATACGCCAGCGCGGCGGCCACGATCATGCCGAAGACGATTCCAAGCGTGAGCGAGCGGTAGTGGTTGGCGAACCAGCCGGTGACGACGCCGCCGAGCAGTCCCTTGAAGGTCGAGCCCAGCACGATTCCGAGGTAGCCGGCGCGAACCGCTTCGTCGGATTGGGCATCGATCCAGGAGGATGCGCCGTCGATCAGTCCGAGCACTGCCCCGAGCAGCAATCCCAAGAGCGGCTTGTTCATCTGCGTTTCCTGCCACGTCAGCGGTTGAGCGCGGCGAACCTGCGCCGCGGCGTTCGGTAATCCGTGATTCACTGCGCCGCGCGGATCGTTTAGCGACCCGGCCAGAAAAGCAGCGCCGCGCGGGCCAGCAGATAGGTGACGACCAGGATAATCGCGGTGCGATGCGGCCGGGCCACGCGCGCCAGCCGCTCGTGCCAGGGCTCAGAATAGGCCTGCACCGCCTGGCCCGCCAGATAACGCGCGATCTCGTCGCGCAGCGCGACCGCCGAGGGGTAGCGCTCCGCCGCCACGCGCGCCAGGGCCTTCATGCAGACCGCAGCCAGCGGGCGTGGCGTGGCGGGTTGCAGCTTCCGCGGAGATTCGAGCGGCAGCGAGGCGTCCGAGTTTGATGCGCCGGCCGGTCGTGGCGGCGCGTCGGTCAGCAGGAAGTACAGAATCGCGCCGAGGGCGTAGACGTCGGCACGTTCGTCGAGCGTCGCGATTTCCCCACGGGCTTGCTCGGGCGACATGTACGCGGGTGTGCCGATGATCGTGCCGTGCGCGGTGGCGCGCGTGGTCGTATCCGAATCCGGAGCCCGGCCGGCGACGGCGCCGACGCTGGTAGCGGCGGGCAGCGCCGGGTCCGCGTCCGCGGCGCGCAGCAGCTTGGCGGTGCCCCAATCCAGCACCAGCACTTCGCCAAATTCGCCGAGCATCACGTTTTGCGGCTTCAGATCGCGGTGAATCACGCCATGCGCGTGCGCGAATGCGACCGTCTCGCAGATTTGCTGGAAGAACCGCAGGCGTTGCGGCAACGGCGAAACGGCCCTGACGGCCTGGTCGAGGCTGCGGCCGCGGACGAGCTTCATGACGTAGAACAGCGCCCCGTTGTCGAGCCGGCCGACGTCGTAGACCGGGGCGATGCCCGGGTGCTCAAGCCGGGCGATGACCTCGGCCTCGCGCCGCAGGCGCTGCTCGGCGAGCGGGTCGGCGGCGTGTTCTCGCAGAATTTTCAGGGCGACGTCGCGGCCCAGGTTCTGATCGCGGGCGCGATAGACGACGCCCATTCCGCCCTGGCCGATGCGCTCGAGAATTTCGTAGCGGCCCTGCTGCGCCGCCGGCCCGCCGGCCAGCTCGCGCAGATGCTGAAGCGTCTCGTCGGAGAGCCAGTCGTTCACGGCGGCGTACCGAGCACGCGTTGCGCCTCCTGGCGGAACTCGTCGTCGCTGGCGGTGATCTCGCGCAAGACGTCCAGCACGGCTTCGCGAAAGGCGCGCCGCGCCCAGGCCAGATAGTTGGTGATCTGCGTTTTGGGCAGGCTGAATTCGGCGGCCAGCTCCTCGTAGGTCGGGTTGGCCGCGGCCCCCAGCCGCGACAGGTCATAGTGGGCGAAGACCGCGAAATGCGTCTCTTTTTTCTGCGCCGTGCAGATCTCGCGGACGCGCTCCACCGCCAGTTCGAAGACGCGCCGCAGCCACTCGCGCTCGAAGCAGGCGTCAAAATCCTCCGCCAGCCCGCTGGGCAGTCGCAGGAACTCGCGTTCGGCGGCGTCGAAATCCAGGCTCAGCAGGTTGGCGCTTCCGCCGCGCTTCAGCCGGGCGCTGGCGCGGGCGGCGTTGGAGGCGTGTCCGTCGAGGCAGGTGCGCAGGTAGGTTCTAAAGGACGCTCGCGCCGGATCGAAGCGCTCGAACAGCCCGCGCTCGAGCGCCTCGGCGAAGAAGGCCTGCGTAGCGTCCTTGGCCTGCTCGTTGTCCATCCGCCAGCGAAAGCGCAGGTATTTGTAGGCTGGTTTCCAGTAGGTCGAGATCAGCGTCTGCAGCGCGCGGCTGCGTTGCTGGGCGTCCGTACTGCGGGCTGCGAGCACCGCCGAGTGTTGCGTATTGGGGAAGCGACTGGCCGGCCCGCCGATGTCCGTGTCGGAGCACACTCCTGGAAGATAGGCCAGTGGCGAACCGGCTAGCAAGCGCGTGTTGGGTGCGTGCTGCGACGATTCAAGCCGCGAAAGAAATGCAAGCGGGCCGACACCCCCCGGAGCCGGCCCGCCGCGAAACGCTTCTTCCCTCCGGAGAGCGCTCGGAATGCTCCCCGGTCCGGCGAAACTCGGCGTCTCGCCTTCAAGCTCCCGAAGAGAGTCTGCGATTGACGCCGCGTGAAGGCAACGTGCGGCGTGGGCTGCTGGAAATTCTGCCGGCCCGGGCTGCCGAAAGTTGTGGCGCGCGGCGCGGTTGCTATAATCCCGGCCTTGTTTCGCACGGAACGCAGCGCGGTCGAGCGGCGAATCAACCTGCGGTTACCGGAACATTCTGCACAGGAGTGCGTTACATGTTCCCCATGGTTCCCAAGCGCTGTTTCTTCACGCGCGGCGTCGGTAAGCACCGCAACAACCTGCAGTCTTTCGAGGTTGCACTGCGCAACGCCGGCATCGCGCACTGCAACCTGGTGAAAGTCTCCAGCATTTTTCCGGCCGGATGCAAGATCGTCACCAAGCAGTATGGCCTGAGCAAGATCCACGCCGGGCAGATTCTGTTCGTCGTGTTGGCCGAGGCGCGCACCAGCGAGCCCAATCGCCTGGTTTCAGCGGGCATCGGGCTGGCGCTGCCGCGCGGTGAGAAGTTCGGGTACATCTCCGAGCATCACGGCTACGGCATGACCGAGAAGAAGACCGAGGAGTTCTGCGAAGACATGGCGGCCAGCATGCTGGCCTCAACGCTGGGCATCGAGTTCGACCCTAACACGGCCTACGACTCGCGGCGCGAAATTTATCGCATGAGCGGGCAGATCGTCACCACCCGCGCCATGGTGCAGACCGCCGAGGGCGATAAGGACGGTCTTTGGACCACGGTTGTCGCCGCCGCGGTTTTCCTGTTCGAATAGTCGCATGGCCGCAGGCGCACCCGACAATTTCCTGGGTCTTCCGGCCAAGCAGGCGGCGTACGCCACGGCCCGCTTCGCCGTTCTGCCGATCCCGTATGACGCCACCACCAGCTTTGGCGTCGGAACGCGCGACGGCCCGCGCGCGATCATCACCGCCTCGCAGCAGGTCGAGCTCTACGACGAGGCGCTCGGGCGCGATTGCAGCAACGTCGGCGTGGCGACGCTCGAGGCGGTCGTGCCCGATGCCAGCGGCCCGAAAGCCACGCTCGACGCCGTCTACACCGCCGCCCGAAAAGTCGTGCGCGATGGTAAATTCCTGTTGGGCCTCGGCGGTGAGCACAGCATCAGCTTTCCGCTGGTGAAGTCGGTCGCGCAGCGTTTCAAGAAGCTGTCCGTGCTGCAGATCGATGCGCACGCCGACCTGCGCGACAGCTATCAGGGCTCGCCCTTCAGCCATGCCTGCGTGATGCGCCGCATTCACGACCTGGGTGTGCCGGCGGTCGCGGTCGGAATTCGCAACTACTCCGCCGAGGAAGCGCGCTTCATCAAGCAGCATGGCAAGCCCATCTTTCCGCCGCGCGCCACGCGGCATTCGCACACCTGGCATGGTGACGGCACGACCTGGACGCAAAATGTCATCGCGGGCCTGAGCGACGAGGTCTACGTCACGATCGACATCGACGGCTTCGATCCGGCCTATGCGCCCGGAACCGGCACGCCCGAGCCAGGCGGGCTGGATTGGTACGAAGTGACCTCGCTGCTCGAAGCGCTGGCGCAGCAACGCCGCATTGTCGGGGCGGATATTGTCGAAGTGCGGCCGATCCCGCCCAACAGCGTCACTGAGTTTCTCGCGGCCAAGCTGGCCTATCGCCTGATCGGCCTGGTCGCCCGCCGCAAGGTTCGCTAGGCGGACTTCCGCGGACCGAGAGCGCCGGCCGAATTCGCAGGCCCGGGGCGGCGGAGCGCCGCTATAGAATTTCGAGTTCGAGCCGATCCCATCGACGAGGCCGCGGATGGCAGACGCGCAAGAGTACATTCTGGGCACACATGATGAAGAGGTGGCGCGGCTGAGCCTTCAGCATCAGCTCTGGGCTGGCTACACCACGCACCTCTGGGAGCGTGCGGGCTTTCAAGCGGGCTGGAAGGTGCTCGACGTGGGCTGCGGACCGGGGTATGCCGCGCTGGACCTGGCGCGGCTGGTCGGCCCGCAGGGGCGTGTGTTGGCGATCGACGAATCGCAGCGATTCCTATCTCAGCTCGAAGCGCAGAGTCGCGCCGGGGCGTACGCGCATGTTGAAGCCCGCCTGGGCGACGTGCAGAACCTGGAGGTCGCGCCCGCAAGCATGGATGGCGCCTACGCGCGCTGGGTGCTCTGCTGGGTGCGCGACCCGCTGGCGGTTGTCCGCGGTGTGGCCCGCGCTTTGAAGCGCGGCGGCATCTTTGCAATCCAGGACTACTTTAACTACCGCGCCATGTCGGTCGCGCCGCGTAAGCCGGAGTTTGACATGCTGCTGGCGGCAATCCTGAAGGCCTGGCGCGATCGCAATGGCGACGATGACCTGGCCGGGCGGTTGCCGCAGATGCTGGTGGAATCAGGATTCGAGGTGCTCGAGATTCGTCCGGTGCTGCGCGTGGCGCGCGCAGGCGATCCCATTCTGCAGTGGCCAACCTCGTTTTTCCGAAGTTTTGTTCCTTCGCTGGTGAAAACCGGCTATTTGACGGGCGCGCAGGCAGATGCATTCTTCCGCGTCTGGGAGGAGCTGATGTGCGACCCGCAGCAGTTCTTCTCCACGCCGCCGGTGTACGAGATCATTGCCCGGCGCGTGTAACCGCCGCGCGGCACCCTTAATTCGCGCGTGCGGAAAGAACTCCCGTGTCGTGGTGCGGCAGCGCGCAGCAACACGCCCCCCCGACTTCGTCTGAAGAAGGAGATTCCGCGGTTAGGCTACTTGCCCAAGCGGAACAAGCCGCGGCCGGTGCGCTCGACGCCCGGTAGCTCGCTCAGCGCCACGCCGACACTCTTGGCCAGCGTCTTGTTCGTGGACTTGAAGCCCGCGCCGATGACGGCGGCAGTAATGTCCTTGACGGCCATTTCGCCCTTGCCGCGAATCACGCGCAGCACGAAATCTTTCAGCGAGCCCGCGCGTACGCCCGCAGGCCGGGCAGCCGCGGCCGGAGCGGCGACCGCCGCCGGGCGCCCAAGGGCCGTCGGCCCGCCGCCGCCGCCGATTGCCAAGAGCGCGCCTTCGAGCGCGGCGATTCGGGCGTCGAGCTTCTGCCGCTCGGCCAATAGTCGTCCGTGGTATCCGCGTAAGCTGGCGATTGCGCCGCGCATGCCATGATCTACCGCACTTCCATTGGCCTTCACTCCCTTGCGTCTGGGCATCGATTTCTCCGTCAGGTGGAAAGAACTCCACGCAATGAGCATTGCTGGCCGACCCGTGCCGAAATCTGGCAATTGTCAGGGCGGCAATTCGTGTGTGCATACAGATGCTACAGGGTGAATACCTGATGTCAAGTCGCGCAGCCGGTATTCCCGACGAAAGGAACAGGTCGGCCATAGCCCGAGTTCGGGCTTGCCTGTTCCCTCGAAGTAGAAATCAGGAAAAGACTGCGCGTGCTAGCGGTGGACGCTAGACACTTCCGTCGGCGTTTTCGCGACGCGAAACTTGCTGCGGCGTTCCCGCGTCGTCCACCGCGACGTACACCAGTTGAGCCTCGGTGACGCTCAGAATGGAGGTTGGATCACTGAATCGCTCGGCTTCGACGCTAACCTGAATCGTCACTGAAGTACGACCGACCTTCACCACGCGCGCATAGAAACTGAGCGTGTCGCCGACGTACACCGGCTGTTTAAACACAACACTGTCAATCGCGACCGTAACAAACTTGCTCGGGCAATACTTGCGGGCCGCGACCGCCCCGGCCTGGTCGATGTAGCTCAACAGCACGCCGCCGAAAATCGTCCCGTGCGCATTGGTGTCGCGCGGCATCATCATCACACGGATCGCGGGGCTGGCGTTCATCGATCGATCTCCAGTCGATTCTGACGCAGGCCTCAGCGCGGCCGCGCCGCCCAGCGCCGCCACCAGGGCTCGCCCGTCTCGACGCGAAATTGCCGCCGCAGCTTCCGCAGAGCGCGCTCGATCAGTGCCGGTCGACATGCGGGCATGTCTAGCCCGGCCTTCTCCTGATGATATTGCTGTTCGCCGCGCGCGTGCACCCAGCCGTTCTGGGTGCACACCTTGGCCGCGGCCGTCCCGGGGAAAGGGAAATACGGACGGGCATCGATCTGTGCCGGCGCCAGGGCCGTCAGCAGCCGCAGCGTCTCCTCCAGCGAGACTTCGCTCTCATACGGCGCGCCCAGGTAGACCACCGCGCGTGCGCGAATGCCCGCGTCGCGCAGGCAGGCGACCGTGCGGCGGATCTGCTCGTCGCTCAGATCCATCGCCAGGATTTCGTTGCGGATGAAGTTGCTGCCGCTGATGACTTCCACGTCCGCGTCGCGACAGCCGGCGAACGCGAGCTGGTGGATCACCGCGTCGCTGCTAGCGTTGGCCCGCAGATGGCAGCGAAAGGGCAGCCCGCAGCGCTCGCGATACGCCTCGCAGAAACCGCGAATCCAATCCGGATCGAGCGCGAAGCTGTGGTCGAGAAAGCGCAGCGAGCGGACATTCGCATAGCGCTCGCGCAGCCCGCGAATTTCGTCAAACACGCTGGCCGCCGAGCGCCGCCGAACCCACAAGCCGCGACCCTCGTACAGCCGCTGCGTCGGCGGAAGCAGGCAATACGCGCAGCGCTGGGGACAGCCGCGGCCGACGGCAATCTCCAACTCGCCGCTGCGCTGCACCTGTGCGGAGTAGTTGAACAACTCGCGCTCCGGCAGCGGCAGCGAATCCAGATCCTCGACCAGCGGTGGCATCGGCGGCTGCGTCAGGCCGGTTTCATCGCGCGACCAAACGCCCCAGACCGAAGGGTCCAGGGCCGGGTCGCGCATCCGCTCCAGATACGCGATCAGCGAAGCATCCGGCTCGCCCAGCGCGGCGGCGCGCACGCCCGGGAGGCTCAGGGCCGCGTGCGGGTCCAGACTGGTCAGCCCGCCGCCCGCGATGACCGGAATGAACTCCTTCTCTTTCAGGTATTGCAGCACGCGCCGCGCGACCGCGTGACACACGGGCGAGATATCGGCGTAGATGATCTGCGGCAGCGTCTGCGCCAGCCCGCGCTTCAAGGCTGAGAGCTCAAAGCCATCCAGCCCGACCAGCCCCAGCGTGTGGCCGCGCTCGCGCAGCAGGCTCAGCAGTGTGCCGAGCTGCGGATCGAAGCGCGGCGCGGGCCGGCCATGCACGGCGGGAACGAATTGGAGCACCAGAATGCGCATGCGTCGAGCGCCGCAGTGGTCGGCCGCGATCCTGCGGCCGGGCCGGATTTATTCGGCCAGGATCGGATCCCAGAATGCCGGCGTCAGCGAGGGCGGAAAGCGACCTGACCCGGCCGGGATGGTCGGAATTCGAACCGCCCGCTCCGGATGCCTCAAACACTCCTCAATGAACGCGGACGTCTCGGCGATCAGGCGGGCGCGCGTTTGCTCCCAGGTCTCGCGGCGATGTCGGCGACGCAGCAGCGGGATCATCAGCGCGCGTCCTGTGCTCATGCGCCGGAGCGCTGCGGCGACACTCGCATGGCCGAGCGCAGCGCGATCAGCGCCGCGGTCACGCCCACGCCAACCATCTCGATCGGCAGCGGGCGCACCAGGGCAGAGGCGGGAATGATATTCAGCCGGTCGTAGGGGCGCGGCAGTGCCGGGTAGAGCATCGCCAGCCCGATGCCGACCAATCCCACCACGAAAGGTGCGCTCCAATACCACACGGACTCCGCAGCTCCGGAAACACGATATCCGGCGAAGACGCCGCCAATCATTCCGACTGCGACGGCGAAGTAGACTTGTCCGCGGTATGTTTCGGCGGCCCGCGGCCCCATCAGAATGAAGATGAGCAGGGCCGCGACCAACGCGGTAATCAGCAAGGCGTGCAGCCCGCGGCGCCATGCCGCCGGCGTCAGGTTGAGCGCCAGGCTGCTCTGCACGGACTCGGCCGCCGCCCGCGTGCCGCGTGCGCGCGTCAACCAGATTGAATCGCCGATCGCGGCGGTCGCGGCGATCAGCAGCCACAGCAGCAGGTAATCCGGGAGCAGGCGGGCGTACGGCCCGCCGCTGGGCGGGGTCGGCAACGGTTGAACATACGCGAGCCAGTGGTCCATCGTGCCACCGGGCAGGGCCAACGCGGCGAGTGCGATAGCGCCGACAAGCAGTGCGTCATGCGCGCCGCCCAGGCCGAGAACGCGTGCGGCCACGAACGTGCCGAGCAGCACGATCAGGCAGACGCTCAGGGTTGCAAGCGGGCTGCCCGGCCCGCCCAGCAGTACCGCCGGCCGATACGTCGATGCGATGGCGCCGCCGGCATTCGCGATCCAGTGTAGCGCGCCGACAATCAGAGCCAGCGAGAGCACGAAGCGCGCCCGGCGCAGCCAGCGCGGCGCGCCGCTGGGCGGATCGATCGCGCTGACAGACCGCACGCTGCTCAAAGAGTCCCTCAGCCGTCAGAGTCTGCGCGACTCAGATGCTCGCTCGAATGTCCACGTTCGACATCCAAGCCATCTGTACGCGCATTCTGGCGCGTCGCAGACGTCCGGGTCAACGCGCCTGCCACGCACGCAGCGCTCGTTTGTCAGCTCGGCCGGGCGCGGGCGATCATCTGCCCCGGCAGCCGCCGCACCAGCCCTTTGAGCTGCAGCGACGTAAACGCGGCCAGCACTTCGCCGGCCGGAAGCGGCGCCTGCTGAATCACCAGTTCCTGCGCAATCGGCTCATCGCCGATGACGCGAAATACCTGGGCTTCCGCGGCGGACAAGGGCGGCTGCGGCTGGCGCTCGCTGGTGGCGGCGTCGGTCGGTTCGCCGCCGGCGGCTCCGTGCGGGTCGGTGGAATGCCCGGCCTGTTTCATCCGCTGTCCGAGGTCGCCCAACTCGTCCAGGATGTCATCCAGGCAGGTGACCAGCTTGGCCGCCCCGTCGCGGATGAGCTGATTGGTTCCCTGCGAAACCGCGTCACCAACGCGCCCAGGCAGGGCGAAAACTTCGCGATTGTATTCACTTGCCAGCCGAGCCGTGATCAACGCGCCGCTGCGGCCGGCCGCCTCGATCACCAGCGTTCCGAGCGTCATGCCAGCGATCACGCGGTTGCGGCTTGGAAAGTTGTCCGCCCGCACCTCCGTCCGCAGCGGCAGCTCGCTGACCCACGCACCGCAGCTCAGCAATCGCTCGGCCAGGGCCTTGTTCTCCGGCGGATAGATCTCGGACAGGCCGCAGCCCATCACGGCGATCGAGCGGCCGCCGGCATCAAGTGCGCCGTGATGCGCGAATGCGTCGATGCCGCGGGCCAACCCGCTGATCACGGTCAGGCCCGCCGCCGCCAGCAGTTCGCCGAAACGCCGCGCCTGCTCGCTGCCATAAATCGAGCAGCGGCGACTGCCGACGACCGCCAGCGCCAGCGCGTCGGTGCCGCGCAGCTCGCCGCGCACGTACAGTGCAATCGGCGGGTCGGCGATCTGCCGCAGCCCCGGCGGATACTCGTCGTCAGCGCGCGTCAGGATTCGCACGCCCAGCGCGGCAGCGGCACTCAACTCGCGCTCGGCTGCGAACTGGGCCGCCTCGCGGCCGCGCTCGAGCGCGTCGCACCGCTTGGGCCCGAAGCCCGGCAGCTCATTGAATTCGCGGGCCGCGGCGCGCAGCGCGGATTCCGCGTCGCCGAAGTGCGTCAGGATCCGATCGAACAGGATTGGCCCGATGCCATCGACCAGCGACCAGGCCAGGTGCGCGCGGCCCTGCTCGCGATCGTGGCCGCCGAGCGCCGCCTGTCG
>CAZHTF010000076.1:0-15397 GCA_964535305.1 uncultured Planctomycetales bacterium
CGACAGCAACGGCGTGCTGCTGCGCGAGCTGGTCGAGCAGGCCGGCGGCACGCCGCAACTGCTGGGCCGCGCCGCGGACGAGCCGATCGCGCTGACAGCGCTGTTGACCCGCGGGCTGAGCGCGGCGGACCTGCTGTGCGTCGCCGGCGGCATGTCAAAGGGCACGCATGATTTGGTGCCGCGCGCGCTGGGCGAGCTCGGCGTGCGCTGGCTGGTTGAGAGCCTGGACCTCAAGCCCGGGAAGCCGACGCGCATCGGTCGTGCGCCCAGCGGCGCGTGGGTCATCGGCCTGCCCGGCAACCCGGTCAGTTGTGCCGTGTGCTTCTTGCTGTTCGGTCGGATGATCGTCGAGGGCCTGTGTGGCAAGACCCCCGTGGCGCCAAGCTTTCTGCGAGCCCGGCTCGATTCCGATCTGCCCGCAAATGGCGAACGGCCAATGTTCCACCCGGCGCAGTGGTACGTTACCAGCGACGGCGTCGCCAACGTCACACCGCTGACGTGGCGCGGCTCAGGCGATCCGTTTGGCTTGGCGCACGCAAACGCGCTGCTGCATCGCATGGCCCGCGCCGAGCGCGTGACGCGCGGCGATCACGCGGATATCGTTCCGCTGGATCGCCCACGATGAAGCAAGCCACCAGCGCCACACCAGCCGCGCAGCCCGCGCCGCCGCGACCGTACGCGCCGCACGGCCTGCGCCTGAGCGTCGGGCACGAGACCGCACTGACACTCGGCGCAACGCTGCTTTCGGTGCTGCTGCTTTCGTTGATATTTCCGCCGCTCTCGCTCTGGCCGCTGGCGTTCTGCTGCCTGACGCCCTGGACGCTGCGCGTCGTGCGGGCCGAGCGCACCAGCCTGCTGTATTGGACCAGCTTTATCGGCGGCTGGCTGTTCTTTCTGATCAACCTGTACTGGCTGATGCCGGTCACGGGTCTGGGTTACGTCGCGCTGGCGTTCTACTTGGCGCTGTACTGGCCGCTTGCCGCGTGGGCGGTGCGCACGGCGCAGCGCGCCGGCGTCTCGCCGACGTGGTCGCTTCCGGTTGCGTGGGTCGCTTGCGAGTATCTGCGGGCCAAGGTCATGAGCGGCTTCCCCTGGCTGTTCCTGTCGCACGGCTTGTTCGCGCAGTTGCGGTTCATACAGGTGGCCGACCTGGGCGGCGCCTACACCGTCACGTTCCTGGCCGCGATGCTGAACGGTCTGCTGGCCGAGATCGCCGGCCGCTGGATCCAGCGCAAGCTTCAACCGACGCTCGGCCTCATCCCGCGCTCGGCGGGCATCAGTTGCGGCGTGCTGCTGGTCGGCGCGCTGGTATACGGTTCTATCCGCATCGCTGCGGCCGAGTTTCAGCCGGGGCCGCGCGTCGCGGTGGTGCAGGAAGATTTCCCGCTCGTGAGCAAGCCGCCCTATGGCGCGCCGCCGCCGCTGATTTTCGCCAGTTACCTGGCAATGGCGGAGCGCGCCGTGCGGCAGCGCCCGGACCTGGTGGCTTTTCCGGAGACGACCTGGGCCGCAATCCAGAACCGCTCGTTTCTCGAGGTGCCGCAGCAGGCGGTCGAAGGCGTCAGCGCGTCGGCCTGGCCGTACGGCAAGCTGTGTCACGAGGCGACGGCTGCGTTCGCGATGGGCGACTTCGCGCGCGTCAATCAAATGCTCGACCAGCTCGAGCGCTGGCTCAAGAACCAGTCGCTCCCGCGGCTTGATCCGGCTGCCGCTCCGCCGACGACCTTGCTGCTCGGCTCGATCGCGGTGGAGACGCTGACGGGTTCGAGCTACCCGCGCGCCAAGCGCTTCAATTCTGCGCTGGTCTACGACGTGGACGGCACGCAGCGACGCGAGCGCTACGACAAGACGCACCTGGTGCCCTTCGGCGAGATTGTGCCGTTCCGCCAGCAGAAATTCATGGGGATCGACCTGCACCCGCTCTACACGGCCCTGAACGGACTGAGCCCGTTCAGCGAAGGCGGCAACGTGGAATATTCGCTCTGGCCGGGGCAGGAGCTGACGGTCTTTGAGCTCAACGCCGCCGGGCAGACGTATCGCTTCGGCGTTCCGATCTGCTACGAGGACGTGATGCCCGACGTCGTGCGGCGCTTTGTCTGGGGCCCGCAGGGCCGCCGCGTGCACTTCCTCGTGAATATCAGCAATGACGGCTGGTTTCAGCACAGTGCCGAGCTGCCGCAGCACCTGGCCATTTGCGTATTTCGCGCGGTGGAGAACCGCGTGGCGATCGCGCGGGCGGTGAACACCGGCATCAGCGCGTTCATCGATGGCAACGGCCGCATCAGCGGCGTGGTCAAGCAGGACGGCCGCGCCCGCGGCCCTGGCATCCGCGGCGTGAGCGTCGCACAGGTGCCGATCGACGCGCGCTCATCGCTTTATGGGCGCTGGGGCGATTGGTTCGCGGCGCTCTGCCTGCTCCTAAGCGGGTTGCTGTGGGCCGGCGCGGTCGGGACGCGCTGGGTCGCGTCCATCATTCAGCATCTCGCATCCATACTTTTGAAGAGGAGGCGCCCAATTGACGCTGGATAGTCGCCGCGCGGCGCCGCGCAAGCGCGCCTGGGCCAGGTCCGTATGGTTGCTGCCGCTGCTGGTTTTGCTTGGTGCCGGCTGCAATGACGGCGCGATACGCATGGATCCGCTGGAGCGCGCCCAGCTCGAGCAGCGCTCGCGCGAATTGCTTCGCCGCGCCGCCGCCAGCGAGGTTGACGTGGTGGCGTGCAACGCGATGGAGGCGCTGGTCAGCGTCGCGCCACAGGCGGGCTTGCCCGAGTTCCGGCAGCAGGCCCGCTCACCGTCGCCGCTGGTGCGCTTCGCGGCCCTGGTGGCGCTGGGCGAGGTGCGTGACCGCGGTTCGTTCGGCGAGTATCGTCGGGCCCTGGAAGATGCGGATGCGCGCATAGCGCTGGCCGGTGCCTTCGCCGCGGTGCGCTGCGGCGACGAGCAGCACGCCGCCCGGTTGTTCAACGCGCTCGACAACAGCCCGGATGAAAACCTGCGGGCCGATGCGGCCTTCCTGATCGGGCGGCTGCGCGAGCCGCGCTCAGCGCGCCGGCTTCGCCTGCGGATGCGCGACAAGTCCAACAAGGTCGCCGTCCAGGTCTGCACGGCCCTGGCGCTGCTCGGCGATCGGCAGGCGACGGATCAGCTTGCGCAATTCGCGCAGGGCGAGGCGGTAGCGCGCGTGCTGGCGTTGCAGGGCCTGGTCGAAGTCGCCAGCGAACGCACGCGCGATGCGCTGCGGCTGCGACTGGGTGACACGCGCGAGTATCTCGAGCATCGCCTGATCGCGGCCCGCGCCCTGGGCCGCATCAGCAATCGCGAGGGGCTCAAGCTGGCGCTCGATTCGATCACGTTCAGCAGCAGCGACGCCGAGGATCTCGACCGCGGGATGCGCGTGCGCTCGCTAGCGGCGCTAGCGCTGGGCGCGATTCGCGACGCGCGTGGCCTGCCGCCGCTGCAGCAGCTCGCCGCGGATCAATCCGATATGCGTACGCAGGTGGCAGCGTGCTACGCGATCTTGCAGATCCTGGCGCCGCCGCCCCAGTAGCGTGCGCCTCCGGAATCGTCGGGCGATTGCGCGAGAATTCCGCAGCTTGGCGGCGTCAGCGGGCCAGCGTCCAGTAGGCGAGCACAGCCGTGCCCAACGCCACGCGGTAAATCACGAAGGGGCGGAAGCGCCGCCGCTGCACGAATTCGAGGAACGGACCAACGACCAGCAGCGCCGTCACGAACGCCGTCGCACTCGCGATCAGCACGACCGCCGCCCGCTCCGGCGTCAGGTACTGGTGCTGATCCAGCAGCGTTTTCACGCCCGCCGCCAGCAAGGTCGGAATCGCCAGGTAAAAAGAGAATTCGGTCGCGACGCGCGGCGTCAGCCCCAGCGCCATGCCCGCCATGATCGTCGCCCCGGCTCGTGAGATGCCCGGCCACATGCTGACGCACTGGATCAGCCCGATCAAGAACGCCTGCCGCAGCGAAATGTCATCGAGCGTCTGTGGCGCCGTGCGGCGGAAGCTGCGATCGATCCATTCCATGATTCCCGCGCCGATCAGCAGCGCGACCGCGACGCTGGGCGGGTTCTCCAGATGGGCCTCGAACCACTCATTTAACAGCAGGCCAAGCACGACCGTCGGCAGCATCGCCGCCGCCAGTTTGGTGAGGATGTGGTTGAAGATGCCCAGCCGCCGCGGGCGCAGCACGCGCTGCCACAGGTCGCGCCAGAAGTAGACGATGACCGCCAGGATGCCGCCCATCTGGCTGACCCACAGCACGGACTTCCAGGTGGGGTGCGCACCATCGACGCCCAGCAGCGGCATCGCCAACACCAGGTGCCCCGTGCTGGAAACCGGGAGGAACTCGGTCAAACCTTCAATCACGCCCAGCAGCAGGGCTGCGAACAATTCCATCTCAGCTCCTGATCCCGATCCAGGCCAGCGCGCTGAGCGCCCAGGTGTGCGTCGGCGTGAAGGTCAACAGCGCCCAGCCCAGCGCGTTCGTGTAGATGCCGGAAACAACGTCGTCCGCCACGATGCCCCAGCCGGCCCGCAACCGCTCCAGTTGCCGCGCCGGCGGCGGCTTGATCACGTCGATGATTCGAAACAGCAGAAACTGGATGCCGACGTGCGCTAGCAGCGCCGCGGGGTGCGCGTGCGTGCCGGCGGCCCCCAATAACGCAATCCACTGGCCAGCGAATTCGTCCAGCACAAACGGCTTGGGATCCTTGCGGCCGAAGTGTGCGACGGCCCAGTCGCCCAGCCGCACCGAGAGCACCGTCGCGACGACTGCGCCCAGCAGCGCGAAGAGCTCGACCCGCGCCCGCGGAATGCCCAGCGCAGGCGCTGCGAGCGCCGCTACAACGTAGATCGCACTGGCCAGCAGCGAGCCCCAGGTCGCGGGCGTGATCGGGACCAGGCCGCTGTATAGTCCGGTCACGCACAGCAGCTTCCAGCCTGAGCCGCGCGCCGCGCTCAAGCCGGGGCCCTTTCGGCCGTCGCACGCTCGGCCGGCGAGATGGAATTCGCGGCGTCCGTTTGGGCCGCCAAGCGGCCGCCGATGCTGGCTGCAGCGGGGTTGCTGCGGGGCGGATCGGGCAAGCTGCTGCTGCGCAGCACGTCATATGCGCGTCCGACGTAAGCGATGATCGAAATCGTCGTGATCGCGACAGTCGCCAGCACGCAGCCGCGCGCCAGATCTGCCAGGCCCGGATACCACGCCAAATGGCCCAGGATCACGCATGCAGTGGCACACTGTGCAAACATCTTCACCTTGCCGATCCAGACGGCGCTGAAATCGTGACCCTGCGATTCGCGCTGAGCGCGGATTGCCGAGACCAGCAGCTCACGCAGCAGGATCAGCACCACCATCCACGGCTCGACGCCGGTGACATTGCGGCCGGCGGCGGCGTCCCAGAAATGCGGACTGCAGAAGAACACGTACGCCCCGCAGACCAGTACCTTGTCAACCACCGGGTCCAGCACGCGCCCGAAGGCGGTCACCTGCTGCCACGCGCGGGCCAGCAGCCCGTCCAGCACGTCGCTTAGCGCCGCAACCAGGAAAATCCAGAAGCAGGCCGCCAGCAGCCAGGTCGGCGGCGCAGCCACGCGGTACGAAACCCGCGAAATCAAGGCGAAAAACAGGATCGAGATCGCCAGCCGCGCCAACGTGATCTGGTTGGGAATGTTGATTCGCATCGCCGGCGCAGGCCCTTTCTGCACGAAACGGCCAGTGTAGCCTTCGAACCGCGCAGCGCGAAGCCGCGCCCAGTGGCCCGGCCGTGCCCGCCTCCGCTATAACTCCCGTATGCTGCTGCTGAGCCGCGCCGGCCTGCGCGCACCTGCCGTACAGGCCATCCGCGAAATGCAAATCGACATCCATTACGAGCGCCGCCAGCTGCATCTCGAGTTTTATTGCGAGCTGCTCGGACTCAAACTCTGGCCCGCGAACCGACAATTCTGCGGCGGCTGTGGCGCCGGCGATCTGACGCGCGGCGTGCGGCTCCGCTATCGGCATGATCCGGTAATCGACCCGATGCGCACGCGGCTCGCGCTGCGCGTCGCTTGCCTCGAACAGCTTGCTGAGCGGCTGATGCAGCGAGAGTGGCCCTTTACGCGCGTCCGCGGCTTTTTCGTCGGCGACCATCACATCCGCGTTGCCGATCCGTCCGGAAACCTGCTCGAAGTGCGCGAAACTCGAGCGGTTTGATGCGAACCTGAGTAGATTTCGACGCGCCGCACATCGCGGCCTGACCGCTCGCCCACGCTCGCGGCTCTGAACTCGAAATCCGCCGCGGCTTCGAAATGCGCGCGGTGCGAGAGCACGCGGCGATCTTGAAATTCGCTGAGGATCGCGGCGCGAGCCGCAGATTCCAGTTGAACCGCAGCGCCGATCCCGTTAAACCGGATTCTGTGCCGTGTCTGGCCACGCCGTACGGAATGGAGGAGAAAGAATGAACGGGCTTTCAAAGACCTTGCTGGCGTCCTTGTCCCTCGCCGCGTTGAGCGCGCCTGCCTCGGCACAGTTGCTGCTGGTGCCGGATTGGACTGGCGATCGCGTCATGGCTTTCAGCGCGCTGGATGGGACGCTCGTCAACGCGAATTACATCGTCGAGGGCGGCGCGGTTACCTTCTCGTCGCCAAAAGAAGTTGTGCAGGTCGGCCGCGAACTATGGGTCACCGATCAGCTCGCCGACCGCATCGAGCGCTTCAACATCGCCGGCAATCTCTCGCTCGGCGCGATTACGACCGGCGTGGACAACATCCGTGGCGCCGCGTTTGCGAATGGGCGCGTGTATGTCGCAAACAACGGGACCAATAACGGCGCGCCGGGCCGCGCCATCTTGATATTCGACACAAACGGGGCATCGCTCGGCTCGTTCCCGTTGACCAACAACGGCGACCCGTTCGACGTGCAGCTCTATAACGGCGAGCTGCTCGTTTCCGAGATTCAGGACGACGACATCGAGCGGCACGACTTCGCCGGTGCTCACCTCGGCACTTTCATCGATGGTGGCGGCTCAGCCGGCCTGAATTTCCCACAGCAGGTCACGGTACGCGCCAACGGAAACCTGCTGATCGCGGGTTTCTCGATCCCCGGACCGGGCATCTACGAGTACAGCCCGAGCGGCGCTTTGCTGAACTACTGGGCGCCGAACAGCACCGCACCACGCGGCGTCTACGAACTCGCCAACGGAGACCTGCTCTTTGGCGACGGCCTGAACGTGTACACGTTCAACATCGCCAGCGGACTCTCCACCATCCAGATCACCGGCGTCAATGCGCATTTCATCACTGCGATCTGCCCAGGCGATCTGGACGGAGATCGACGCACGAATGAATCCGATCTGGGCATCTTGCTGGCATCGTGGCTACAGAACGCCAACGGCGACTTCACCGGTGACGGCGTCACCGACGAATCGGATCTCGGCGTCGTCCTCGCAAATTGGCAGTGCGTCGCCCGATAACATTCTGGCGCGTTAGCCCTGTTTTTCGCTTTGCGTTTTCAATGTCGTTCGTTACGCTCAGTTTCGACGGACAGAATGCATGGTCCCATGCCGATCGATCGGCATTGTCTTGATCTGTGCGTTGGTGCAACGCGTTTGTAACTCTCAGGAACTCGAAATTCGTACGAAGGGAGTCTGAATGTCGCAGAGTGTTTTGCGCGCGGCTGCGCTTGCGGCTCTGGTGGTCGCGACGGCGTCACCGACCCTGGCCCAAACATCCGGTGCGGACGTCATCGTCGGAAACGTGGCGGATGTCACCAGTCACGGAAACGTCGGAACGGTCCGGGCATATTCGGTCGGTACGACTTCGTGCAACATCGGAGACGCCAACCTCCGCTGGCAGACGGGCAACAACCTGCACCCGGTCATCGCGCAAAACATCTACCGCCTGAAGAACGGCCGGCTCGAGCAGATTGGCATGGGCTGGCTGAAGCACGGGTTCACCGTCGCGGCGGGCACATACTGCAGTGGTCCGGGCGGTTGCACGAACTCGTCGAGCACGATCCTGGCGCCGGGCTGCTCAGATCCCTACACCAACGGACTGAACGGCAGCCAGTTCCGCCTTGGGCCCCGCTCGGACATTAACGCGTCGACGGGCTTTTATCCGTGGCCGCCCACGATCGGCTGGTCTGGTACCAGCTCGTCGGGCGGAACGACCGGTGACGCGATTTTCAAGCGCATTCAGATTCAACAGGCGGACATCGACCCGGCCCTGAATGTCGGCGCGCTGTATTTCGCGGAAGGTCAGTACATCACGTCCGACGACACCACCGGCAATGTGCACAACAACGCGTCGTATCGCCGCGCGACGGTATCCGCCAGTTTCGCGTTTACGATGCAGGGCACGACGGCCCAGCAGCGGCCGGCCATTTATGCTTGGAAGGACCACGGTCTGGGCGCGAACGTGCCGGATCCAGACGTTTTCGTGAACTACGTCGATGTTCCGAATGACGGACGCTTCCTGGTCGCCTGCAAAGTGACGCCGAATACGCCGGGCGGCACCTGGCACTATGAATACGCCGTGCAGAACTTCAACTCGCACCGCAGCGGCGGCTCGTTCAGCGTTCCGCTTGGTAGTGGCGTGGGCGTGAGCAATCAGGGGTTCAAGGATATCAATTATCACAGCGGTGAGCCGTACGACAATACCGACTGGCTCAAGCCGCAATCGGTGGGCGAGGTTCGCTGGACAAGCCCGAACACGTTTACCACCGATGCGCTCAGCAACGCGCTGCGTTGGGGAACGATCTACAACTTCTGGTTCGATGCCGATGTACCGCCGATCAGCGGCAGCGTCAGCATCGGCCTTTTCCGCCCCGGCAGCGCCGGCGATCCGGACTCGGTCAGCGTTGGCGGAATGCTGATTCCATCGGTTCCCGCGTGCGTCGGCGACCTGAGCGGCGACGGCGATACCGGCGAAGCCGACCTCGGAATTCTGCTTGCGGCCTGGCTGAACGGCCCGGGCGGCGATCTGGATAACGACGGCCAGACGAATGAGGCTGATTTGGGCATTCTGCTGGGCAACTGGGGCTGCACGAACTAGCCGCGGCGACGCGGGCTGGGCTGACTGGCCTGAGCGTTAATCCGAAAAGAGCCTAGCGCAAGATCCTGGGAAGCAGGAGTGTTCGGAAGCCCCGCCGGCGCAATGCGTTAGGCGGGGTTTCGTTTTTTCTTCGTCGCTGACCGGACCCGCGGCTCTCGCTGAACGAATCCGGGCTGCATGATGCTGCTGCGGCGATCGTCACTGCTACGCCCCGAATTGAGGGACGTTCGTAGTCTCCGCCGGCATCGGCAACTACACGCCGGCCCTAGACCTGCTGACGGCGGGCCTGCTGCCGTGCGAACCGCCCGTGGCTATGCGCCGTCGACGCTGTGGAGCGAACGCGCCGCGCAGCTGCAGCACACCATAACGATGATCTTGCGGGAAGGAGGGTGTGTCCGCGCGCGTCCGGAACCTGCCCGATTTTGAGAGTACTACTTCACGCCAGTGGCAGGACGCTCGCCCGCCCGCTCGCGATACAGTCGCCGGTAGATCTGCGCCAGCCAGAACCAGGCCAGGCCCCAGATGAACAGGCATGTCATGGGGACTTGAAACGGCAGGATCAGCATCCAAATGTCGATACGAGCGGTCCCCGCTAGCGCCACGACGGTCGGCGCGATCGGCAGCGCGCCCAGCGCGGCGAATCCGATCCAGCGCACCCAGCGCGCACCGCGCAGGTCTTCCTGTCCGCCGACCGAAAGCAGCAGGCAGACGCCAGCGGCGCCAAGCATCATCCACCACATTCCAGCGTCGCCGCGCGTGTTCAGGAACAGGGATGCGCAGCCCGCGGCGCAGCAAATCACTCCGATCATCGCCCAGTCGCCTTTGCTTGAGCCGGCATGCGCGCGGTGCATGATCCAGAGCAAGTATCCCGCAACCGCGCAGCCGATCAGGGCCGGCGCGCTGGCGTCGTTGAGAATTGTCAGCCCCGCCAGCACCTGGACAACCACCACCAGCCGCACCATCCGCAGCACGCGTTCGAAGCGCGTCCGCGTTGCGCAATCAAACCAGTAGTCCAATCGCAGCCGCGACCACGCTCGTCCGCACTCCGAGCAGCGCAGGCCCGATTGCCAAATCAGGCGATAGCCGCAGTGCGGGCAGCGATATTGCGTCGGCCCGCTGGTCTCCGCGCCTGCGTTGGCCAGATTGGGCTTGCTGACGGCCGCATGCGGACGTGTGCCGCTCGCCGCGCTCGCGCTAGCGCCGCTCGTGTGGGCGTCGGCTTCGCTCGCCGCAATCGCGATCGCGGCCGCCTCCGCCGGGCTCAGCGGGCGCGTCGGCTGGGCCGCTTCGCGCGCGGACGGCATCCGTGGCGGCGGGACGGCGCTTGCAAACGGATCGGTCGGCTGGGACTCGGCCTGCGTCGCCGCGTCGTTCAGGGATTGCAGCGCCGCGAGCGTTTCGCGTTCCTCGCGGCTCTTGGGCTTGGCCACGGCAGCGTCCCCGTCGCGAGTTCTATGCAACCCGCGGCAACTTATTCTATACTCGCGCGCATGGCAGCGAACCAAGCCGCGACTGTGATCGCACTCGGCGGTAACGCCATCTCACCCGCGAATGAAGCTGCCAGCATCGCCGCACAGTTCGCGCGCACGCGGCAGACCGCGGCGCTGCTGGCTGGCATCGTCGCGCAGGGCGTTCGCATTGTACTCACGCACGGCAACGGGCCGCAGGTGGGCGCGGCGCTGCGGCGCGTCGAGCTGGCCGCGGAGCTGGAGTATCGCCTGCCGCTGGATGTCTGCGTCGCCGACACGCAGGGCGGCATGGGCTACATGATCGCGCTCTGCATGAACGAGGCGCTTGCGCAGCGCGGACTGCAGACGCGCTTCGCGGCGATCGTCACCAGCGTTCAGGTCGATCCGAGCGATCCGGCCTTCGCAAACCCTACCAAGCCGATCGGCCCGCACTTCGACGCTGCGCGGCGGGCCGAAGCCGCGCGGCTGGGCTGGACCACGCTCGAAATCAGCCCGGGCCGCTTCCGCCGTGGCGTGCCGTCCCCGCGGCCGCTGTGCGTGAACGAGATCGAGTTCATTCGGAGACTGGTGGATGCCGGCAGCGGGTGCGTGGTCGGCGGCGGGGGCGGAGTTCCGGTTGTGCGTGATGCGGGCGGCGCGCTGCGTGGCGTCGAGGGCGTGGTCGACAAGGATTGGACCAGCGCGCTGATCGCCGCCGAGCTGTGCGCTGCGCGCGTGGTTTTCGCGACGGACGTTCCGCAGGTCTGCCTGGACTTTGGCACGGCGCATGCTAGGTCTTTGGATAGACTGACGACGCGCGAAGCGCGACAATGGCTCGAGTTCGGGCAATTCCCGGCCGGGTCGATGGGGCCCAAGATCGAGGCGGCCCTGATGTTCCTCGAGCGCAGCACGGCCCCCGCGCCCGCCGCGATCATCTGCAGCATCGAGCAGCTCGCCGACGCGCTGGCGGGCCGAGCCGGTACGCGAATCGTGCCGGAGCGTTGAGCGCGCCGCGGCGTCGAGCCGCTCAAGGAGCGCAACATGCAGATCCGCCCCAAGAGGATTCTGTGGCCGACCGATTTTTCGGAGCTCTCGCTGCAAGGGGCGCGCTACGCACGCGCGTTCCAGGAGGCCTTCAGCGCCGAGCTGCACGTCGTGCACGTGATCGCGCCGCCGGTGAACACCGACCTGACCGTCATGCTGCCGATGGATGTGCCGCTTTCGGTCTCGCAATCGGAGCTGACCGAGGCGGGCAAGAAGGCGCTTGCGAACCTGGTCGCAAGCCAGTTCAAGAGCGACCCGGCGATCGTGCAGCGGGTCGTATTCGGCAACCCGTGGACCATGATCTGCGAATATGCCCGCACGCATCACATTGACCTGATCATCGTGACCACGCACGGGCACACCGGGCTGCGGCACGTGCTGATCGGCAGCACCGCCGAGCGCGTCGTGCAGCACGCGCCGTGCCCGGTGCTGACGGTGAAGCAGAGCCAAACGCAGTTGCTCATCAATGAAGGCGGCGACCCGGCGCCGCGCCCAGGCAGCGGCGCTTAGGCGCTGCCCGCCGCGATACGCGGCCAAGCACGCGACGCGCGACGGCGCGGCGACCCGGCTCGCGGATTTCCGCGCTGTTCGCAGAAAGGCTACTTGCTGAACGCCTCCATCAGGCGGATCGCCGCCGGACCGGCCAGCACCACGCCCATGGCGGGGAAGATGAAGAGCACGAGCGGGATCATCAGCTTGACGGCGGTCTTCTGGGCACGTTCCTCAGCTTGCTGACGGCGCTTGGTGCGCATGGCTTCGCCCTGATTTCGCAGGGCTTTGGCGACGCTGGTTCCAAAGCGCTCGGCCTGGGCGATGGTGCTCACCAGCGAGCGCAGCTCGTCGATCTGCGAGCGCAGCGCCATGTTCTCCAGCGCTTCGCTGCGCGGCAGGCCCATCTGGCTTTCCATGGTGGCGATGCGGAACTCCTCCGAGAGGTCGGGGTGCACCATGGCCATTTCTTCGCCGACGCGCTTGATGGCTGAATCCAGCGCCAAGCCCGATTCAACGGACACGACCAGTAGGTCGAGCACGTCCGGCAATCCACGGCGGAGCTTCTCCTGCCGGCTCTTGACCGCCATGCTCAGCCACAGTCCGGGCGCCAGAAAGCCGAAGCCAGCCCCCAGCACAGCGAAGCCGACCATCCAGACCGGCGGGTGGCCCATCGAGATGGCGGTAACGGCGCCGCCGATCAGGCCGCAGGCCATGCAGGCGGTCTTGCTGGCCAGCAGGATGGTCTGCGCCGAGCGATGGCGGAAGCCGGCAGCGGCCAGTTTCATCCGCAGCTGCGTCTGCTCCTCCTGCGAGACCGGCATGATGATGCGCGTCAGCATCGGCGTGGCCTTCTTGACCAGCGCTTCGGTGGCGCGGGCCCGGGCTTCCTGCTTGACGTTGCCAATGTCGTCGCTGGAGCGCTGACCCGAGAGCCGCCGCTTGACGGCGTCGCGCGTGTCGCCGCTCTTGGGAAGCAGGCTGTAGATCAACAGCGCCGCGGCGCCGCCGACCAGGATTGCAATCGTCGCGATTTCCATGATCTGCTCCGCTCTGGCGTTGTTCTACACTTTGATGTTGATGATCTTCTTGATCATGATCCAGCCCATGAGCTGCATCACCAGCGCGAACGTGGCCATCATCTGCCCGGTCGGGTGGTTGAAGAGCGTCATGGCGTACTCAAAGTTGATCTTGAGCATCGCGCCGAAGCACACCACCGGCAGTGCCAGCAGCACGTAGCCCGAGAGGCGGCCTTCGGCGGTGAGCGCCTGCACCGTTCCGAACAGCTTGATGCGCTCGCGGATCACGCCGCTGATGCGGTCGAGCACTTCGGCCAGATCGCCGCCGGTCTGACGCTGAATCAGCACGGCGGTGACGAAGAAGCGCACGTCGAGCACATCCATGCGATTGGCCAGGTTCTGCAGCGCGTCCTCAATCCGCAAGCCCAGGTTCTGCTCGTGGAAGACCCGGCCGAACTCGGTGCCGGCGGGCTCGGGCAGCTCGCTGGCAATCAGTTGCATTCCGCTGGCGAGCGAGTGACCGGCGCGCAGCGCCTGCCCCAGCAGGTCGAACACGTCCGGTAATTGCTGGACGAGCTTGTTGATGCGTTTCTTGCGTTTGCGCATGAGGTACAGGATCGGTAAGACGAAGACCGCCGCCGCCACGCCCGCCGCGGTCAGGAAGCCAACCTTGAGCACCATCAGTACGGCGAGCGTGATGCTGGCGGCCGCGGTGAGGTTGACCAGCAGCGTGGTGGCTACCCACGGCACGTTGGCCTGCTCAAGCATTGATTGCAGCTTGGGCGTCACGTTCAGCTTGGCGAAGGATTTGGCCAGCGCGCCTTCGGCGACCTTCTGCACTTTGCGCAGATCGTCGGCGGGCATCTGGCCGCGAGCCGCGTTGTTGGCCGAGCGGCCGCGCAGCCGCTCGATCAGCCGTTTTCGCGACGCACCGCGCAGGTCCGCCACCAACTGGAACGCGCCGTACGCCACCAGCAGCGGGCCTGCACCCAGCAGGATCCACAGCAGCGCGTCGGCCGGGCTCAATGCGAGCACGGGGTTGAAAGCGATGGTACTCATAACGACACCCTCGTGCGGCCAATCTGGCCGGCGTTACTCCATGTCCGAAATCAACGTACGCGGCGAAAACAGCTCGGGGCTGATGCGATTGCCGGCCGTCAGCAAGCGCTCCATGAACAGCGGCCGAACGCCGGTCGAGACCAGTCGTCCATACGCGCGACCGTCTGAATCCACACCGTCCTGCTCGAACTTGAACAGATCCTGCATCACCACCACATCACCTTCCATGCCCTGTACCTCCGTGACGGCGATGATCTTGCGGCGGCCGCCGGTTAGTCGCGCGGCTTGCACGATCAACTGCACTGCGGAGGCGAATTGCTGACGGATGGCTTTCTGCGGCAGCTCGAAGCCGGCCATCATCACCATGGTTTCTACGCGCTGCACCGCGTCGCGCGTGGTGTTGGCGTGAATCGTGGTCATCGAGCCTTCGTGGCCGGTGTTCATCGCCTGCAACATGTCGAGCGTCTCGCCGCCGCGGCACTCGCCGACGACGATGCGGTCCGGCCGCATGCGCAGCGCGTTCACCAGCAGGTCGCGGATGGCGATGCGGCCCTTGCCTTCGAGGTTGGGCGGGCGCGTCTCGAGCCGCACGACGTGCGGCTGGCGCAGCTGCAATTCGGCCGCGTCTTCGATGGTCACGATCCGCTCATCGTGCGGAATAAAGCCCGAGAGGTTGTTCAAGAGCGTGGTCTTACCTGAGCCGGTGCCGCCGGCGATCAGGATGTTCAAGCCAGAGTGCACGCAGGCCTTGAAGAACTCGACCATCTCGTTCGAGCACGACTTGTAGCGCACGTAGTCGTCCCAGGTCAGCGTGTCCTTGCCGAAGCGCCGAATCGAGAGCGACGGTCCGTCGATCGCCAGCGGCGGGATGATGGCGTTGACGCGGCTGCCGTCCTTGAGGCGCGCGTCGACCATCGGGCAAACTTCGTCGCAGCGCCGCCCGAGCGGCGAGACGATCTTGTCGATGATGTGCAGCAGGTGCGCGTTGTCCTTGAAGCGCACGTCGGTCAGTTCCAGCCGGCCGCCGCGCTCGATGTACACCTGGTGCGGGCCGTTGATCAGAATGTCGGAGATTTTCGGGTCTTTCAGGAGCGTCTCGAGCGGCCCCAGGCCGAAGGTCTCGTCGAGGATCTCCTGCGCCAGCCGCTGCCTTTCGCTGACGTTCAGCAGCGTGTTTTCCTCTTCGCACAGCGCGACCACCACCTGCCGCACCTGATCGCGCAGCTCCTCCGAGGCGTCGCGCGAGAGCTTGCTCATGTCGAGCTGCTCGACCAGCTTGCGATGGATCACGCCTTTGAGC